>CAJQPA010000009.1 GCA_905480145.1 uncultured Flavobacteriales bacterium
TAACTGAATGGATAGATGCTTTACCTGTTGCATTTATGAAACCATTAAGCGGAAGTGGAGCTCGAGGAGCATACTTGGAAATCATGAGTCATTATGGAGTTGATTCTATGCAAGAAAAAATTGCCGCTACCTTCCAAGGAAGCACTGAAACAACCTTTTACGTTCTAGCCGTATATTTCGGGTCTGTCAAAATAAAACACACTCGATACTCTGTAACAGCTGGATTAATTGCTGATTTTATCGGTATTGTGGCAGCTATATTTATATCTTACTTATTCTACGCTAATGTTTAACTGGATCAAAAAAAAGAAAAGAAAAGTTGACTTATCTAAACAGGAATCAGTTCCTATGAAACCTATTGACTATTCTTCTAAGATAATTCTAGCATGGGCACAATCAATTTCCGGCAATAAGGAAATCACTCTTTGGTTGCGGAGTAATGGATATGAAGAATTAGGAATGGCAACTTCTGCTATCTATCTCAAAGATGAAGCACGAGATTGGCTGCAAAAAAATGGCTTCCCTCACCTACTCGCTATGATCAATGCGGCCGAAGGAAATGGAAGCGCTCAGCAATGGTTAAAAACACATGGATTTGAAACTTTATACCACATAGCTATGGCTGTAGAAAGTGAACAAGATAGTTGGCGATGGTTAAAAGAAGCAGGCACACAAGACTTGTTTATTTTAGCGCAATCGATCAAAAAAGTAAAAGATCAAATAGAAGAAAACCATAACGACATTCACTCTTTCGGACAAGACTTTTAAAATAAAGTTAGTAGTTCAAACGGAATAATATTTTAGTTTTGTAATTCAACTTAAGAAATGATAAAAGGTAAAAAATTAGTAGTCATTCTTCCTGCGTACAATGCAGCGAAAACATTAAAAAAAACATACGATGAAATCCCATTCGACATTGTCGATGAGGTTGTTTTAGTGGATGATAAAAGTAGTGACAATACTGCCGAATTAGGAAAAGAAATAGGCATTAAACACATCATCGTTCACGAGCAAAATAAGGGATACGGAGGAAACCAAAAATCTTGCTACAATAAAGCTCTAGAGTTGGGGGCAGATATTGTTGTAATGCTCCATCCCGATTATCAATATACACCAAAGCTTATTGAAAGCATGGCACATTTGATTGCAAATGATGTATACCCTGTCGTAATTGGATCTAGAATTCTAGGAAAAGGTGCATTAAAAGGCGGAATGCCGATGTATAAATATATTGCAAATCGATTTTTGACTTTATCTCAAAATATTCTAATGAACCAAAAGCTTTCTGAATACCATACGGGGTACAGAATGTTTTCAAAAGAAGTTCTAGAAGGAATTGATTACAACATCAATTCTGATGATTTCATATTTGACAATCAAATGTTGTCCCAAATATTCTATGCGGGATTTGAAATTGCGGAGATCACTTGCCCTACAAAATATTTTGATGACGCTTCATCTATTAATATCCAAAGAAGCACAACATACGGTCTTGGTGTTCTAGGTGTTTCATTCAAATACTTTTTCAATAAAATTGGACTGGTTAAATCGAGAATTTTTCATTCGAAATAATGAAAATACTTAGCCGTACTTTCCGTATTTTTATTAAGCTATTTATCTCTCTCTTAACGTTAGTATTGTTTGGATGCTCATTATTTTACATCAATACAACAATCTATAACTTCCCTGACAAACAGGAGTTTAAAGGTAATTTCTTATTTAACCCTTACGAAAACCTTCCTGACTCCTCATACAAAGCTAACTTCCATGCCCACTCAATAGCTTGGGAAAAAGTAACGAATGGACACAACACAGAAAAAGATCTCTTTGATGGATATTCTGATAGAGCTTATGATATTATTGGAATTTCAAATTACCATAAGATTAGCACATATGCGAAATCCAGATCCGATTTATATGTTCCCGTATACGAACATGGATATAATGTATTTAAATCACACTATTTAGCGATTAACTCTCCGAAAGTATCATCCTTTGATTACCCACTTTACCAGTTGGCTTCTCATAAACAGAAAATTATTCACAACATTCAAGAGAATGGGGCACTTATCGCTATGGCGCACCCGAAATTCGCAGGTGGGAGATCTTTCTCTGATATGGAGCAGCTTGTTGGTTACAACTTTACAGAAGTTCTTAATCATTATCGAATATCTGATGTTTATTGGGATAAAGCATTATCCGCAGGTAGATTAACATGGGTAATGGGAAATGACGATACGCATGACCTAGTTAAGGAAGCGACTTTTAGAATTTGGAATATTATTCATTCTTCGAAAAGAAATAGTGATTCTATAATGCAATCAATGTCGGAAGGAAAAAGCTATGCTATATGGAGTATAAACCAAGATTGTGACAACTTATTAAATGAGTGCAGTCTGAATGAACAAACACTGCACATTAAGCTTGACAACCAAGCTGACTCCATCTTAATCATTGGACAGGGAGGGAAAGTTCTTCAAACATCCTTTAATACTGACAACGTGAGTTATTTGATAAAAAAAGAAGATCCTTATGTGCGAACTGTTGCCTACAATACCAATAGTCATATTTACCTCAATCCAATTGTTCGATACGATGGAAAAAATGTTCCGCTTAGTGCAAATGTAGAAGTTGAGACTAGTTTTATTCTCACATGGTTGTTTCGCATCTGCATGACAATATTTAGCATCCTATTGTTATTGTTTATGAGAAAAGTGATCCGTTTTTAGATGAATGAATTATTTGACAAAATAGCGAACAACTCAAAGAACAGCATTTATTTTCTTGCTGGACTATCTGCCTTCTTCTTTATTGGATTAGGGAATACACATTTATTTGATTGGGACGAAATAAATTTTGCAGAATCAGCAAGGGAGATGATACAAAGTGGTGATTACTTGCGCGTTCAAATTAATTACTCTCCTTTTTGGGAAAAGCCTCCATTTTTCTTTTGGCTTCAAGTAGTCGCTATGAAGATATTTGGCATTAATGAATTTGCTGCCCGTTTTCCAAATGCCATTTTTGGTTTTACTTACTTGATATCTTTCTATTACATTGGAAAAAAGCATTTCTCCGCTAAATTAGGTTTGATATGGGCATTACTCTTTTTTGGATCATTCCTACCCCACCTTTATTTCAAATCAGGAATAATTGATCCTGTATTTAATTACTTTATTTTCACATCAATTTATTTCATGATGCGGGTCGTTGAAAATAAAGAAGAGAAACTTTGGCGATTCGCATTGCTCTCAGGATTATTAAGTGGCTTCAGCGTAATTACGAAAGGGCCCGTTGGTTTTTTATTGCTCGGGTTGACACTTCTTGTTTATTTAATTTTGAAAAAATTCAAACCATTTCCAAGTCTAAAAAACATACTCTTCTTTTTTATCGGTCTCATTACCGTGATAGGAGGCTGGCTCTGTATTGAATTTTCTCAAAACGGCATGGCTGTTATATATCAGTTTATTGAATATCAATCTGAATTATTTAACCAACC
The DNA here is from genome assembly GCA_905480145.1 of uncultured Flavobacteriales bacterium. Classification (GTDB taxonomy): domain Bacteria; phylum Bacteroidota; class Bacteroidia; order Flavobacteriales_D; family Crocinitomicaceae; genus UBA4466. The sequence goes on from CAJQPA010000009.1 coordinate 3,497, forward strand.
AGTTGCAGGTCATGCTCAACCCTTCTATTATCATTTTGTTGTTATTCTTATTGGCTGCTTCCCTATTTCTATTTTTGCCTTACCTTACTTCAGGCGAAAATCAGAACGGCTAGAACTAGATTTCCGAGTATGGATGTTATGTCTCTTCTGGGTAGTTCTAATTCTGTTTAGCTTGTCTACTACCAAAATCATACATTATTCTTCGATGACCTATATACCATTGTCATTTCTAGCGGCATTCTTCATGCATAAATTAATAATAGGAGAAGAATCATGGAAGAAATATCAAACGGTACTTCTTGGGCTGATTGGTTCTATTTGGGTAATTTTACTTACGGCTCTACCCCTCGTTATGAAAAATAAAGAATCTATTTTCCCATACATTAACGATCCTTTTGCTGTTGATTCTATGAGTACTGAAATTTATTGGTCAGGTTATGAATTCTTGATTGGTATATTTTTCTTAATTGGCCTCATCTTCTCCATTCTTTTTATTGTTCGTAAACAAATTCAAAAAGGATTAATTACATCCACATTCACTGTTGGGATAACATTATTGATGGTTCTATTTATTATTCTTCCAAAAATTGAAGGTTTTACGCAAGGCCCTGTCGTTGAATTTTATAAAAGTATAAAAGGCGAAGATTGTTATACTGAATCTTATGGCTACAAAAGTTATGCTCAATATTATTATTTCAATCAACCTTTTGGCCTTTCTGAAAAAAGAAAAGATAGAGAATGGCTTTTGAATGGAGATATCGACAAACCTGTTTATTTCGTTTCAAAATCAACCAATTTAGAATTAGATAATCATCCAAATTTCCTGTTGATTGGTAAAAAAGGTGGATTCCGTTTTTACAAAAGAGACATTTAAAGAAATACTACCAAATTCTGTTTCATTAACATTTCTTAATTGATTAGTGGCATAAATTATTTTAACTTGTCACATGAGAAACAGAACACTTATTACACTATTCTTATGCACTACAGTAATTTACTCGTGCAACACAGGTTTGCCCCAGTTAAGTATTGCGAATTCCACTAACAACGAAAAAGAACAAAATGTAGATTCATTAGAAATTGTTCAATACTATGCGAGAAATTCAAAAAGAACAAAGCCTAGCCAAACTATTGGATCTGTATCAAAAGGCAAATTAGCGCATGGAAAGCTTGCGCCTTTCTATGGCAAGAATTTTACATACTTCGACTCCAGGAGTTATCTGAATCATCGTGCATTTACAAGTGATCAAGTCTTATCTTCAATATTAGAATCATATCAAGAAATGGAGACCATAGCCGATAAAAGGCATTTTTACCTTATGGAACTCTCGAACAAACAAGGAGGGAAAATTTATCCGCATCGCACGCACCAAAATGGATTAAGCGTTGATTTTATGATGCCAATGCTCAAAAACAATTTACCATACACGGGTTTAGATACTTTAGGAATTGATCATTATTGGTTGAAATTCAATAACGAAGGAGAATACTCCGAAGATGAATCCGTTAAAGTTGATTTTGAGTTAATTGCAAAACATATACTGAATCTTGAAAAAAAAGCGCGTAAAAACGGCCTTAAAATTTCAAAAGTGATTATCAAAATTGAATATAAAGACGAATTGTTTTCGAGCGCAGCAGGTCAGGAACTTAAAAACAGTGGTATATATGTTGTTCAAAATTTATCCAAAATAATTAATGACATACATGATGACCATTACCACATTGATTTCAAGGAAGTCTAATAATTATATTTAATCTCAATTGCCGTTGCCCCTTGACCATATTCTGTGTAATCAGCATCATAATACTCAATGCCGTTTTCGCCATTTAAGAAAGCACGAACTTCATGTCGTAAGACACCTTCCCCAACTCCATGAATGACTATGATTTTCCTCTGTTTTCTCGATTTTGAAATGTCATAAAAACGCTTAAACGCCAGCATTTGTCGAGATATGATCTCATAATTAGATAATCCTTGATGACTCTCCGTTAACTCCTCAATGTGTAAATTAATTTCAGGCAAACTTTTACTCCTTTTTCTTTCAGAGCCGACCGCATTAGACTTTAAATCAACAATTCCATTGTCTAAATTTGAAATCATTGAAATATCGGACTCGTCCACTGCGTAGTCTTCACCTTGAATGGCAACCAATTGCGATGCTCTATAATAACGTTCGAAGCCATCCTCATCCATCACAGCGTATTTACCGTGCTCACTTATCGCTTGAATAACTCCACCTCCGCTTTCCGCTAAAAAAAGTATTTTTTGACCTACTTTAAACTCCATTCGAAAAATCTAAAAACCACTGTAAGTCCAAATTCATAAAAATAATATAAGGCAAGACAAAAGAGCCAATCCAAAAAACAATCACTATAATTCGAAATAAAAAACTCGTATCTCTTTTTAATGGAGTAACCAAGACATTATTCACTTGACTGGCAAAGATAGGATCTAATTCTTCTTCGGAAACTTGTCCCATATACCTTTGTAAGGTTGGTGTATTCTCCAAAACAACTCTTTTTATTTTTGCATAAGTTTCGTTACTCAAAAGCTTATACGTGGTTGTATAATCAACACCATTGCCCTTTAACTCCTTATGTATTTCATACTTCTTTTGCATCGCTCTTACCCGAAACCCCATGAAAAAACCAAACAGCATTAATATCATACCTCCACTCCCAATGGAATATAAATACCAGCCAACACCAATCATTGCTAAAGAAGAAATAAAAGCAAAAATTAGAATGAATATTTCATTGTTCTTTCTTACTAACAGCTTAAACAATTGTCCTCCATCCAGAGGGTCTAGGGGTAGTAAATTAATGATATTCAATAAGTAAAAAAGCATTCCAACCGAAACCAACATTTGAATTTGCCATTGGTCCCCATAATAAATACAAGCACTTCCTAATAAAATTCCTGGAAAAGGTCCTGCTGCTGTTACAATCAAACTCTCTCTCTGTGAATAATTGGATTTTATTCCTTGTACAAAAGCTCCCATCAATGGGATGAATAACATTCTTACATTTTTGTACCTAAACAATTTCATTGCCATGAAATGACCCAACTCATGAATGAGCAAGACTACCACTAAATAAATAATGAAATTTAATTCGTCCACCAGAAGATAAAACACAAGAATAAAAAGCACTAACGAAAAAAAAGTCAGAGACATTCCTCCCTTTTGTTTTTGTTCAATTAGCTGAGGCTTTTCAGGATAAAAATTATACTCACTCACGAATTAAATGTACATAGAAAATAAGAATTAGCCTAACGTTTGTTCAACTTCGCGAAATCTTTCGCGAAATACGTTAAAATTCCATCTGCACCAGCCCTTCTTATGCTCAAAAGCATTTCTGACATGGCATCGTTATAATTCAACCAACCTCTTTCAGCAGCTGCGTATATCATAGCGCATTCTCCACTAACATTATAAGCTGTGATAGGGATGTCAAAATTTTCTTTCAATAAATGAATGATGTCTAAATAACAAGTAGCTGGCTTTACCATCATAATATCGGCTCCTTCATGGTAATCAAGCTCTGCTTCTATTAATGCCTCATTCTTATTTGAAGGGTTCATCTGGTACGACTTTTTATCTCCACTTTTTGGTTGGGAATCTAGAGCATCACGAAATGGTCCATAAAAAGAACTCGCGTATTTAGCGGTATAAGACATTATACTGGTATCTGAGAATCCAGCCATATCCAACTCATCACGGATAAAACCAATTCTACCATCCATCATATCTGAAGGCCCAACGATATCAATTCCTGCTTGAGCTTGAGCAACAGCCATTTTACCCAGAATTGGTAATGTTTGATCATTCAAAATAACTCCATTCTGAACTAAACCATCATGACCATCAGAAGAATACGGATCCATGGCAACATCACTCATTAGCGATATGTTAGGGAATTCGTTCTTGACTTTATGGATAGCATCGAGGTAGAAGTTATCCGTTGAATAGCTATGAGAAGCTATCGTATTTTTAAGACCTTCTGCGATTGCTGGAAACAACACAAATTTATCGATTCCCAGATTCACGCAACTTTCCATTTCTGGCAAAAGTTGATCTATACTAAACCTAAAATTGTTTGGCAACGATTTAATCTCCGTCTTAATGGCTTTTCCATCTTCAACAAACATGGGATAAATTAAATTTTGTACACTTAAATTTGTCTCCTCAACCATTGATCTAATGGCATGTGAATTTCTATTTCTTCTAGGTCTTCTTCTCATAATATATAAGTCTGAAACAAAATTAACAATTCGCAGGAAAGATGACTATTTTAATTATATTTACCTTAAGCAAAATAACATACTATTATCTATGAAATCTTACGGAATTCCGTGTTTAATAACACTAAGTCTAACAGCACTTTCTCTTCAATCTTGTGGCGACACACAAGGTATTGAACAGAATGTAATTGACGAGGAAGTATTCAATCCAAACAATTCGATGAATACAATTTTTAATGACAAGATATTTAGTATACCCTCACCTGTGCAAACAGCATTTCTGATAAAAGAATTAAACCTTGAGTATGATTCTAAAATTGGAAACGAAACAATGAATGGAAGTAGTTACATTTCAGAATATCAGCAATCATTGAATTTAGGAGTTTATGGCGCTGACATGGGATATTCAGCCTTATATGACCAAAAAAATATAACATTAAATTATCTAGCCGCCATTCAAAACATTACAAATGAATTAGGTTTGGATGCAGCATTTGACAAGTCATTCTTAGATAAATTTGCATCAAATGCAGATGATGATCAAGAAATGATTGAGTTAATGTCAGAAGCTTTTAAGCAAGCTGACAATTTCCTAAAACAATCCAATAGAAAAGATGTATCTGCATGGATTCTTACGGGGGGATGGATTGAATCGATGCATATTGCATGTCATTTAAATGGTAAAGTTAATAACATCTCTATCCAAAAAAGAATAGGAGAACAAAAGCAAACAATCAACACAATTGTTGATATTCTTAAAGAATATAATACTAAAAATATAAATGATAGTTTAATAGCAGAACTTGAAGACTTAAACAGTTTATTCAAAAAGGTTAAAATAACCTACGACTACGTTGCCCCAGAAACTGATAAAGTAGAAAAAATAACAATGCTTCGCCATGGTTCAGATGTTCGCATTTCAAAGACATTACTTAGTGAGATCAAATCAAAAATAAGTTCTGTTCGCACTTTAATTACAAAATCATAATAAAATGAAATTCCTATTAATATCTATTATTTCTCTTTCTTTATTCACTGTGAGTTATTCTCAAAATTGTGAGCAGATTGTTGTAGATTGTGAATCATTGCTAAAATCAAGTGAAGATGGCGACAGTTTCATTTCTGATGGGCAAACTTATACTGCTTTTTTAGATAGAGAAAAGGCAGAATTCACTACAACATTCTACGGTGGGGCAACTTATCGCTTGGCAGCGAGTGCCGGGAATAGAGAAAATTTTGTGATTTTCACCGTTAAAGATGAAGAAGGACATATACTTTTCACAAATAAAAACTATAGCAATTCTCCTTATTGGGATTTTAAAGTTGACACTACAATACCTGTGATTATTACCACTGAATTGGACCTTGACCTTAAAGGAACAGGATGCGTCGTTATGATGATTGGTTTTAAAAAATAGTTGATTGAGCGATAAAATACTTCAGGCATTAATGCATCTTTTCGCAATTATTGCGAAAGTTGATGATACAACTGAAAGTAGTCAAAATGCAGCGGCCATAAAGAGTACTGCAGGAGCAAGAATTGTGCAAGGCTTTTTAAAGTCCGAACTTAGCTCTGAACACATTCAAACTTATCTTTCTATTTTTGAGAGCTATTTGGTTTCTACTCGCAGTCGAATTCGCGATAAGAATAAAACTAAAAAAAGAAACTCACTTCAATCCGTTAAAATTTTAAGAATATGCAATCAAATAAATAAAGAATTAACGCAACGTCAGAAAACAATTGTTCTTGTAAGAATTATGGAATTTATTCACCTAGGTGGACATATAACAGAGCAAGAACTTAATTTTTTCACAACGGTATCTGAATCCTTTCATATCAGTACCGAAGAGACAAACAAAATTAGATATCTTATTGCATTTGATGGTCTAGAGCATAGAGACGAAGAAGGTATACTTTATTATTCATCTAAATATTTAAAGAACCTAGAACATTCTAAATACGCATTAGACCTAGGTTTGGATCGGGACATTATCGTAATTCAAATTAAGAGTATCCGCAGTCTTTTTTTCAAATATCTTGGAAAGGATGAATTATTCGTCAATGGTCAATTAGTTTCTTCTGCAAAAGCTCACATTTTCAATATTGGTTCAACGATCAGAACAACAAAGAGCATTCAGCTTTATTACAGTGATGTAGCATCTAAATTAAATAAATCACAAGAAGAACTAAATATCACTCTTGAAGCAAACAATATCATCCATTCATTCCGAACCAATCAGAACGTAATAAATAAATTCAAATTTTCTACCAACGGAGGACAAATTGTTGGATTGATGGGCCAGTCTGGTTCGGGAAAGACTACGCTAACCAGTATTCTCAATGGTAAATTAAAACCAAAATACGGAACTGTAAAAATCAATGGAATTGACCTGCACAACAATGAAGGAGAACTAAATGGTGTTATCGGAAACATTAGTCAAGATGATTTACTAGTTGATGAATTAACTGTTTTTGAAAACCTTTATTTTAGCGCCAAGCTTTCTCTTAAAGACATTTCAAAAGGTAAACTTATTCGAAAAGTCAATAAACTACTTCATACACTTGGTTTATTTGAAGTAAGAAGGTTGAAAGTCGGCTCTATCGGGCAGAAAGTAATTTCTGGAGGACAAAGAAAAAGATTAAATATTGCATTAGAATTAATCCGTGAACCATCCATACTTTTCGTAGACGAGCCAACATCAGGCCTTTCTAGCAAAGACTCTGATAACATAATGGATCTGCTCAAAGAACTTGCATTGAGCGGAAAATTGGTATTTGTGGTAATTCATCAGCCGTCATCTAATATCTTTAAATTGTTTGATCGTCTTTTAATCCTTGATAAAGGAGGATATTTAATTTATGACGGCATACCGCTAAATGCAATTGTGCACTTCAAGACTTATTCATTTCATGGAAATGCACATGAACGGGAATGCACATTATGTGGCAATGTCAACCCTGAAAACATCTTTAACCTTATTGATGCAAAAACGGTAGACGAATTCGGAATAGAAACTAACATTCGAAAACAAAGTCCTTTGCACTGGAATAAGGAATTTAAAGAACATCGTGAACTCTACGAGATTGAAAAATACAACATCAATGAATTAATTGGAAAGAAAGTTCCTTCTAGAACTAGTCAGTTATTGACTTATTTAAAGCGTGACTTTCTTGCCAAGAAGTCCAATAAACAATACATTCTGATCAATGCTCTGATCTCCCCTATTCTGGCTTTTACTTTGGCATTTTTCATCAAGTATCGTGGTTGGAATAACGACTCTTTAGATTACTCTTACTATCTGAATGATAATATTCCTCAGTATATTTTCATGGCCGTAATCGTTGCAGTATTTATTGGCATGACCGTATCAGCAGAAGAAATTCTAAAGGACAAGAAAAACTTGATGCGTGAAAAATTCATAAACCTATCACGTTCTAGTTATCTACTTTCAAAAATTGTAATTCTATTTATTATATCAGCAATTCAGGCAGCTCTTTTCACGCTTATCGGAAATTGGATTTTGGAAATTAAAGATATGATGTTTGAATATTGGCTTGTTCTTTTTTCAACAGCATGTCTATCAAACCTAATCGGACTTAACATTTCAAGTGCATTTAACACTGCAAAGGTCATCTATATATTTGTGCCATTACTAATTATACCGCAGCTATTATTTAGCGGAGTAATTGTACCTTTCAATAAATTAAATCCTGGATTATCTGAAGTAAAACAAGTGCCACTTGTTGGTAATTTAATGCCTTCAAGATGGGCTTATGAGGCATTAATGGTAGAACAAACTAGTCAAAATAAATTAACCAAAGACATTTTGCATTATCATATCCATAAAAGTCAATCTGAATGGAAACGAAATTATTGGGTACCTGAAATCCGAAACCAACTAAGAATTTTATTAAACGAAGAAAGTTCTCCAGCAAAAAAAGAATCTGCACAGCTAATTCTTACTAAAGAATTAAATCAAGAAACAAGGATATGGAAATCAATGCAGCTTGCTGATTTAAGTCAACCAATTTTAAATAAATCGTTTACCAGTGAGTCTTTAGAGCCTATATATTCATTTTTAGAGAAAATTAGCAATCGTTATCTTACGATTGCAAACAACTATTCTGATTCTATACAGCAATTCATGAAAGCTTTAGGCCAAGAGAACTTCAAAGAAATTCGCTCCAACTATAGCAATATGGCATTACAAAATATCGTGGAGAATAAATTTGAAATCCAAAAATTAATTTTGCATGATCAGAAGATTTTTCAAATGCAAGATCCAATTTTTAATTTACCTCCAAAAGATTCATTTTTTGACGCGCACTATTACTCACCTTATAAATACATTTTTGGCTCTCCAATAAAAACATACTCTATTAATGTTCTAATCATTTGGGTAATGATTTTCATAGGTTACATTGTCTTATATCTCGACCTTCTTAAAAAATTGATTTGGAAAATTCAAGCTATTCGATTTGTCAAACAAAAAAAGCTCCCTAAGGAGCTTTCATAAATTATATTGTTTACTTCTTACATTAACATTCCACCGCAAACATTTACGGTTTGACCAGTTATATATAAAGACATATCCGAACCTAAAAAGACAACTAAATTAGCAACATCTTTTGGTGTACCTCCTCTTTTTAGAGGAATACTTTTTCTCCAATCATCCACAACATTTTGATCTAAACTTGCCGTCATTTCCGTTTCAATAAATCCAGGAGCAATAGCATTACATCTTATACTTCTAGAACCTAACTCTTGAGCTATTGATTTAGTGAACCCAATCAACCCTGCTTTAGAAGCTGCATAATTTGATTGACCAGCATTTCCACTTACACCAACAACAGAAGACATATTGACAATGGAACCTTTTCTAGCTTTCAACATTGGACGTTGAACTGCTTTCGTTAAATTGAACGCTGATTTTAAGTTTGTATTCATAACATCATCCCACTGCTGTTCAGACATTCTCATCAAAAGTGTATCTCTAGTTATACCGGCATTATTTACGAGAACATCAATAGTTCCAAATTCTTCTATTACATTATCTACTAATGACTGCGCTTCATCAAATTTTGAGGCATCAGACTTAAACCCTTTTGCAACTCCACCATTTGTTGACAATTCAGCTTCTAATGCTTTTGCTTTCTCTTCAGAAGAAAGAAAAGTAAAAGCAACTTTAGCCCCTTGAGCGACGCATTCTTCAGCAATTGATTTGCCAATTCCTCTAGAAGCTCCAGTAATTAAAACTACTTTATCTTGTAATAATTTCATGTTCTATTTTTTTTCAAATATACATTTATATTCATTCATAAGTGGTAAATATTCATTCCTCTTGCAAAAATTTGGTTAAGGCCTTCCTTGAAGTTAAATTTACAATAGGTTTAGTTATAAAAAGGTAGGTTAGGTATAAGGCAGTGCAATCTAGTTGCGCTGCCTTCCTTATTTAATTAAAGAAATCCCAAGTAACCCCTATTCTCATTCTGGCTTCTGGTATTGTATAATTCGTAATAACTTCACTTTGCTTATCCGACCATAAATAACTAAAGTTTTCATACCGAAAAAAGAATCTAAACTCCGAAATTCCGAGACTAATAAAAGCGCTTGTATTAAACCCTTCGTTAGATAAGTAAGTACTAGCGATCCAATCATATGTATCCATATAAGGAACATATAACTTCAAATTGTATGAGCTCAAATAATTAATGTCAAAGCCAAAAACAGCCTCAAGTTTCTTTGCTTTAAACAACCTGCCTTTAACAAAAACTCTAGCTGATCCTTGAAAATCAGGTAAGTAATTAGAATCATCAATTGAATAGGTTATTCTCGGATGAATATTAAAAATTCCAAAATTCAATTTAGATTTCAGTCCAATACTAGAAAACGTCACCGGGACTTTATCATATCTCCAATTCCCTTGACTGAAATCATAAGAATATCGTGATGATATATTATTATATCCACCAAAAAAAGTTACATCAATAGACTCATTGAATTCATAAGACAAATTAGCTTTTATGCGAGTAAACGACTGCAACGCTTCTGAAGAATTAGAGTACATAGCTGCATTACCGAAATAATTTCGCTGCGTAACAAAAGAGGCCCGATTCTCTAGATTTAACATTGACTGAAAATTAATTTTTCCAAAATCGCCATTCACTTTTAAATTTTCAGAAAATTCATTGAATGCCCCAACCAAATTAACATGCAAATCATTTACTACTTCAAACCTCTTGAATTTCGCACTTACTTGTGAAGTTAGATTAAATTCATTTATATAATTGTGAGTCCCCAAGTTTTGGTAATCATAATATCTATGATTTAATGCAATGTCACCATATAACTTTTCTGTAAAGAAAAAAAGTCCTGCTCCATTTGAAACACTCGCAATGTTAAATTGATCGCGAGTACTTAATGTATCAATATTTAATTCTGGATATAGTTGATTTAAAGTATCTGACTCTTCCGTAAACACTCTATTATGTATAGAATAAGAATGTTTGGTGTAAAGTCCGACAGCAATATTATTATTCTCTTTTAAGGCATCAAAGAAATTTTCAAACTCTATATCCCCTATTTTATTTACGCTAAAAGCATTTCCTTTACTTACACCAATAAATTCAAGGCCAAGTGCTTCAATGTTAGAATCGATTTTAAGCAATCCACCAGAATGATTTGTATTCGCTGAAAAATAATTCCCCTTAAGCTTAAACGAATAAAACTTTCCCAACTTTTGTAATTGCCCTTGTACATTATTTCTTGAAAAGATAGAGTTTCGAATACTTCCATTTCCAGATCGTCTATTGTAAATTAGATTTAGATTTAAACTGTCCGAAAAAGCTTGTTGATAATCCGCATTAAGGAACTGAGAGCCCTGCCCTCCAAACGAGTATGAAAATCCTAAATGAGGAAGTGATGAAACCTGCATGTTTTTCCAACTTACCTTTGACTGGAATGTGGGTGATGTATAATTTTCAAACAGGAAATCAGCAGATAAACCAATTGGAGAAATCAATGAAACACCTCCGTCAAAGGTGGTTCCATAGTCCGCAGTAGAGATGTCAATAGAATCTATTGAACCACTCATTCTGTCATTATAGGTTAAGGTGTCAAATTGAGAATGTAACTGAGCGTTTACCCAATAGCACGAGCAAATCATTAATAACATTACCGTAAACTTCATGCCTCTCATTAAACTGATCTAATCTAACTTTGATTAATAGAAAAGTAAAGATAAAAAAAAAGAGGGCAACGCCCTCTTAATGCTGTTCACACAATAAAGATATTAAAGTGCATTAACACTTACCTTCAAACCTGACTTAAGGTTTGCAGCTTTATTCTTATGAATAATGTTTCTTTTAGCTAGTTTATCCAACATAGCGAAGATACCTGGAAGCGCTTTCTCTGCCTCTTTCTTATCTGTTAACTCTCTAAAAGCACGAATCGCGTTTCTAGTTGTTTTATGTTGGTATTTGTTACGAAGTCTTTTAGCTTCGTTCGATCTAATTCTTTTTAATGCTGACTTATGATTTGCCATAATATTTAATTTTAATGTGCGCTTTCGCTATTTAATTTTAAAAGCTAAACGCTTTTCATTTTACTTTCGTAGCCCATAGGAGAATCGAACTCCTGTTACCAGGATGAAAACCTGGCGTCCTAACCACTAGACGAATGGGCCAAATTTCTTTGGTACTCTTTGGTAGCCCATAGGAGAATCGAACTCCTGTTACCAGGATGAAAACCTGGCGTCCTAACCACTAGACGAATGGGCCAAAAATATTTAAACATCCCTATTTGGGAGTGCAAATATACAGTGTAATTATTTAATTACAAATGAAAAATCATTTTTTTTTAAATAATTTCTTTGTCCTCAGCCTTAAACTTAAAACCAAGTCGCTTCCCAGTTGCCACCTGCAAATCAGAACTAATTGCATTAATTTGCATTAAAGAAACCTCCTGTATCAAATCATAGGGTGGTGTAATAAGGTCAAACTCAACAGCAAAGGATAGTCCGGCATGAATTACTTGAGAAATTACATCATCCGTTAACTCACTATTTTCAAGGTCCCTAAACAGGGATCCAAGTTGTCCTTTTCCTTCAACTATAAAATGCTCTTCATGGTTTAAAAAAATACGGCCAATTAAATATCCTGCATCATTTAGTCTTCCTTGCTCAACTGATTCAGCTAGAAAATTATAGATATTGATCGTCGCAAAATAACCATTCGCTCCATTTTCCATTAGGTACTTCGATTCCCAAATCGCGTGTTCATCAGGAAATCTAAAAATATTTGTATGCAATTGAAAAATTAAAGCATCAGAACCAATATAAACACGGAATTCATGCTTTCCGTTGTTTTTATATTTCATCCTAATACGTGAATCATCAATATGCCTTCCTAAAGCACTCAATTCATGCTGAACAACAGCTTTAAAACGTTTCAATACTTTTTCAGAGTACTCAGCAATATCTTGTTTAAGCGCGGCCTTGTTAATTAACAAGTCAACTAACTTTGCTCTCCGTACCTCTTGATCCTTCTTTAAATCCATATTAATATGCTTTTGCAAAGATTACCCTACCTTCTGATTTTTTCCCGGTAACCATACACTTACCTTCCTCCTGTTTTCTATCCAAAGGAATGCATCTAATAGTTGCTTTTGTCTGTTGCTTGATCAACTCCTCTGTTTCTGAAGTTCCATCCCAATGAGCCAAGAAAAAACCTCCATCCGATTTAATTTTGACCTTGAAATCATCATAGCTATCAACTTCTTGAGTGTTATTAGTTCTGAATTCGAGCGCACGATTATATAAATTATTCTGTATGTCTTTCAATAAATTTTCAACGTAATCCACAACCCCTTCAAAATCTTGAATTTCTTTTGTCTTATTATCTCTACGAGCAACCTCTATTTTACCACTTTCCAAATCTCTAGGCCCCATTGCTAATCTCACAGGAACCCCTTTTGACTCATATTCAGCAAATTTCCATCCTGGTCTGCGATTATCGTCGTCATCATATTTAAATGAAATACCTTTTGCTTTAAATTTCAGTTCCAATTCTTTCATGAGAACAGTTATTTGTTCTAACTCCTCATCGGTTTTATAAATAGGTATCGCGGCAACTTGAATTGGAGCTATTTCCGGAGGTAAGACTAAACCATCATCATCAGAATGGGTCATAATTAAAGCGCCCATCAATCGAGTTGAAACGCCCCAAGAAGTAGCCCAAACATGCTCTTGTTTACCGTCTTTTGTAGCAAATTTCACATCAAATGCTTTCGAGAAATTTTGACCTAAAAAATGAGATGTGCCAGCCTGAAGCGCCTTACCGTCCTGCATCATTGCCTCAATACAATATGTCTCATCTGCACCGGCGAATCTTTCTGATTCAGATTTTAACCCTTGAACTACTGGCATTGCCATAAATTTTTCTGCAAACTCTGCATAAACTTGATTCATTTGTGCCGCCTCATCTAATGCTTCTTGCTTCGTAGCATGAGCGGTATGCCCTTCTTGCCATAAAAACTCTGCTGTTCTTAAGAAAATTCGCGTTCTCATCTCCCAACGAACCACATTTGCCCATTGGTTAATCAAAATGGGCAAATCCCTATATGATTGAACCCATTTCTTATATGTGCTCCAAATAATTGCTTCTGAAGTTGGCCTAACAATCAATTCCTCTTCTAATTTTGCTTTTGGATCAACAATAAGCTTTCCTTTATTATTAGGATCGTCTATTAGTCTATGATGCGTAACAACAGCGCATTCTTTCGCAAATCCTTCCGCATTTTTTTCTTCTGCTTCAAATAAACTTTTAGGAATAAAGATTGGGAAATAAGCATTTGAATGACCGGTTTCTTTGAATTTTTTGTCCAAAACCTCTTTCATTCTTTCCCATATGGCATATCCATAAGGTTTGATAACCATACATCCACGCACTTCAGAGTTTTCAGCTAAATCAGCTCTAGAAACGATCTCGTTGTACCATTTAGAATAATCCTCTTCTCTTGTTGTATACTTCTTTGCCATCTTTAAATTGCATTAATTTTAGGACTGCAAAAATAACAAATACAATGAGTTTTCAGTCAATTTATCGAGTTAGAAGAAATCTATGCTGGCAATGACTTTTTAACAGCTTCTTCAAAAGAAATTTTTGAAATTTTTGAATCAATCCAAGCAACAATATCAAAGTATTCCAGTACCACGCGTTCATGGTGATCTTCTAATAAATCAGAAACCTCTTGACGCATAGTCTCAAATATCTCCATTCGATTAACATCTAAGTGAGATTTTGATAATTTTCGAATGTGTTTAATACAAAGAGTTTCTATTTTATAATCTCTGTCATGTCTACTTAAATACCTATTTGTAGAACGAATCACATAATCGAGAAAATCATAGTTTTCTAGTTCATAATGAACTAATAAATTTATTAATCTCGAAAAACTATAAATATCCTGTCTTAGGTTTTGTTCATTATCGTTAAGCACTTCATTAATGTATTGCAAAGAAGTTTTAAATTCTCCAACGCCAAAATAACTCACAGCCTTGTTATACGTAAGTTGAATTTCCATTTCCTTACTGACTTTCCCTCTTAACTTTAATAACTGTTTCTCAATTTCCGGAATTAGCGCAATACTCTTCTCAAATTCTCCCATTTTATGAAGTAAAACGAGCTCTTGATCGTATGAATTAGAAAATATCCGAACAGAAATATCCATCGATTTAAAACCTTTTTTCGACTCTAGCTCACGAATATTTCCAATTAATTCTTTTGCCTTAACATAATCGCCACTATCAATGTAACATCTTAACAAATGAAATAGAGTCATCACATACCTTTTTCCAGACTCTAACTTTATATTAGGATTATCATCTAAAATCTCTCGTGTTCTATTAAAGAACGCATAACTATCACTATAGTTTCTATTCGTTGCAGCGCACAGCCCCTTTATATAATAGCAAATCGATGCTGCGGTTGTCGACAAGGCTGTATTCTTCCCTTTTATCAAATGATAATCGGCAATGTCGCTTACAATTTCAGATTCCTTATCATTTCTTGTAAAACCACCACTCCTGAAAATCAAATTAATTTTGGCGTAAATCACCATGTATTCCGCAAGATTTCTAAGCTTTGCGATCACCACTTCCTCCTCTTCAACTAAATCATCTATGTTTTTTGAAAAAATCCCTGATTCATATGCAGAATCAATTAATTTCTTTTCCCAATTAATTAATTCAAACCAATAATAAAATTTCTCATACTTTTTCGCGGTAGCCTTGGCTCTTGAAACAAATTTTTCACACTCTTTATACAAAGCCTTACCATAAAGAATTTCGATATTCTTTAAATCTTGAGCGAGCACACTACCAATTGACTTTTCACTATGAAAAGAACGTAGACTCTTCATAATCAATTTATACAAATGGCTTTTTTCTGAAGGCAAATGCTTAATGAAAGTTTCAGATTTAAACGCCTCTTTTAAAAGTCCCTCATCATAACTGGTTTGTTTTTCAACGAAATCGAAGATCTTTAAATAATTCTTATCTCCAGACTGCAGAGATGATGACAACTTAAAAAACCTTTTTTCAGATTTTGAAAGTGATTTTATAAGGTTAAAAAGTTCCGTTGAAGGTTTCATTAATTTTCATTTTAAAGTAAAATAGCCCCTATAAAAATGAGCTTTTTTACATTCTTATTATATACAAATATAGATTTTTAGTTTTTTATTATTGTAGTCCTAACAAACAAAAAGGGGTTCCATAACAGACCCCCTTCTTTCACAACAACAAACTAAACCTTCCACTATAACTTAGCGAAGAGTTATCCTTTCACCTTTTGCGATTACCCTATCGTCCTTGGTGATATCATTTAATCTCCTAATTGTTTTAGCGTTAACAGAATATTTTTGAGATAATTTATTTACTGTACTAGTCGCGTCAACAACAATTTCCTCCTTTTTAAATAACCTTCTTTTCTTTTTTGACTTCAAATAGACTATATCTCCTATTTCTAAAAAATCCTTCTCATTAGAGAAATCATTATATCTATACAATTGCGTAAGAGTAAGTCCAAACTCGAGGGAAATTGAATAATATGTATCTCCTTTTTCAACATTCACGCATTTTACACCATTCTTAAGAAACGCAGATCTTGAAGAAGATTTTTTTTGCGGCACAGATTGAACAACTGTTGATTCGTATATTACAGGAGTAATAATCACATCTAATTTTGACAAGTCCAATCGCTCAATTAAATCAATGAGCAATTTTGGATACTTTGGATTTGTAGCATAACCGGCTGTTTTCAGGCCTTTCGCCCAAGATTTGTAATCTGTTTGATCTAAATCAAATAAAAATGAATATCGATTATGTTCTGTTAAAAATAAGCTATGATCTACAAACGACTCCTGGGCTGATTTATAAGCTCTAAAACATTCATTTTTTGAATCATCATCCTTGAACACCTTCTTACCTTTCCAGCCATGACACTTAATTCCAAAATGATTTTTTGCCTTAACTGCTAACATGGAATTACCGCTTCCACTCTCCAATATAGCCTGCGCCATAGTGATACTCGCTGGAATTTTATATTTATTCATTTGCTCAACAGCAACTTCGCTCCATTGATTCACATAATCACTGTTTGTCATTCCATCCATTTCTGAACCTGCAATAACCGCGGAAGAACCTAGAACTAAAAATGCTGCTGTGAATATTTTCATATTGTTTGATTGTTGTCGATGATATTAAACATTACGGAATAACCCTAAATTAGTTACAGAAAATGTTAACAACTAAAGAATTGATGTTAACAACCTAATAAAGTAGACATTATGTCATTTAATACTGAAAAAGATGACAAAAAGTCATGCATACATGTTAGTTTTAATCATGGTAAAGTATTTGACGCTTGAAGAGCAATCAAAATAACCAACATGAACCAAGATAAACTGACAATAAAAACGCAAGAGGTACTCCAAAATGCACAAGAACTTGCCACTGAACTTAACAATCAATCGATTGAGATTGGACACATTCTAAGCTCTATTGTTCAAACCGACAAAGACGTTTATCCCTTTCTTCTTAAGAAAGCAAATATAAATTCGTCAATTATAGAAAAAGTAATAGAACGAGAAATTAAGAATTATCCTAAAGTAACAGGTGGACAAATGTATCTGTCCAATGAGGCCAACGAAGTAATTAATAAAGCATTTGAATTGATGAAGGAATTTGAAGATCAATTCTTATCAATAGAAATCCTTTTCTACTCAATTGCAAAATCAAACGGCTTATTTGGAAAAATATTAAAGGAGGCCGGAATAAAAATTAAAGAATTAAAAACAAACATTATGGATTTAAGAAATGGCGAATCAGTTAAATCTAATAGCCAAGACAGCAATTACCAAGCTTTAGAGAAATATGCAAACAACTTAAATGAACTAGCCAAAACCGGGAAGTTAGACCCTGTAATTGGCCGAGATGAAGAAATAAGAAGAGTTCTTCAAATACTTACTCGAAGAACTAAAAACAACCCTATATTGGTAGGGGAACCTGGAGTCGGGAAAACTGCGATTGCAGAAGGCATAGCTCACAGAATAATTAATGGCGATGTTCCAGAAAATTTAAAATCGAAACTAGTCTATTCATTAGACATGGGTTCATTGATCGCTGGAGCAAAATACAAAGGAGAATTCGAAGAACGTTTAAAAGCGGTCATCAAAGAAGTGACTGATGCTTCCGGAGAAATTATACTATTTATAGACGAGATTCACACTTTAATTGGTGCCGGAGCGAGCGAGGGAGCTATGGATGCCGCTAATATATTAAAGCCTGCTTTAGCAAGAGGAGATCTTAGAGCTGTTGGAGCAACAACTCTATCAGAATATCAAAAATATTTTGAAAAAGATAAAGCTATGGTAAGACGATTTCAAACCGTTTTAATTAATGAACCAAGCACTGAAGATTCTATATCAATACTTCGAGGGATTAAAGAAAAATATGAAAGCCATCATAAAGTTATGATTAAAGACGAGGCTATTATTAGCGCTGTGGAACTATCTCAACGCTACATAACCGATCGCCATTTACCTGACAAAGCAATTGATCTAATCGATGAAGCGGCATCAAAACTAAGAATGGAAATCAATTCAAAGCCAGAAGAATTAGATGAAATAGAACGAAAGATACTTCAATTAGAAATTGAAAAAGCCGCTATAAAAAGAGAAAATGATAAAGAGAAATTATTAAAAATAGAAGAAGAATTAGCAAATCTTAACGAGCAAAAAGATGGCTTTTCGGCGAAATGGCAAGCAGAAAAAAACATCATTGATTCAATCCAACAAACAAAAGATGAAATCGATTCATTTAAACTCGAAGCTGACCAAGCAGAAAGGTCTGGTGATTATGGAAAAGTAGCTGAAATCCGATATGGAAAAGTTAAAGAAATGGAAATTCATCTTGAACAACTAAAAGAAGAACTTAGTCTCAAACAAGTTGACTCCAAAATGATAAAAGAAGAGGTTGATTCTGATGAAATTGCCGAGGTCGTATCAAAATGGACAGGCATACCAATAAGTAAAATGGTGGAGAGCGAAAAACTCAAGTTACTAAAACTAGAGGATGAATTATCAAAACGAGTGGTCGGCCAAGAGGAAGCAATTGGTGCATTATCTGATGCTATAAGGAGGTCGAGATCGGGATTACAAGATGATAAAAAGCCAATTGGTTCATTTATTTTCTTAGGAACAACAGGTGTTGGTAAAACTGAACTTGCGAAAACACTTGCAGACTATTTATTCAATGATGAAAACGCAATGACGAGAATCGACATGAGTGAATATCAAGAGAAACATTCAGTGAGCAGGCTCGTTGGGGCTCCTCCTGGATATGTTGGATATGAAGAAGGAGGTCAATTAACGGAAGCTGTCAGAATGAAGCCCTACTCTATTGTCTTATTTGATGAAATAGAAAAAGCACATCCAGATGTCTTCAATGTGCTCTTGCAAGTTTTGGATGATGGCCGCTTAACTGACAACAAAGGACGTGTTGTTAATTTCAAGAATACAATAATAATAATGACCAGTAATCTTGGCTCTGAATTAATTCATGAAACCTTCGACGGAATAACGGAAGCTGAATATGGCCAAGCCACTATCCGAGCTAAAGAAAAGGTAATGTACCTTCTCAAAGAAACGATAAGACCAGAATTCTTAAATCGAATTGATGAAACAGTTCTTTTTCAGCCACTAAGCATGAGTATGGTGAAAGAAATTCTGAAAATTCAATTGAATATGTTAACGAAAAAATTAAATGAAAATGATATCAATGTAATCATCAAAGAAGAAGCATTTGACTACTTGACAAAAAAAGGTTACGATCCATTTTTTGGAGCGAGACCCATAAAAAGAATTATTCAAAAAGAAGTAATGAATGAGCTTTCCAAAGCGATGCTATCTGATTCAATCAATAAAGAAAAAAACGTGATTATAGATTGTATTGACGATATGATAATTATAAGAAAGCCAATTTCGGCAGAAGAGGAAAAGGTAAGTTAATTAGCAAAGGGATCACAATGATCCCTTTTTTTCTTTCTAAATAAAAAGTACCTTGCTCACGTGTTACGAGTATGGAATAAAAAAATATCAGGTGCAATTCTTATAATAACCTTAGCAGTAGGTGTTTATTTCTTTTTTCAATCCATAATAAATTCAGATTTTAACATCCATCGATCATTATACGTCGCTGGAGCCGCACTGTTATTTATTATTTCACTTATTGATTTCATCAATAAGAACTCATCTGTTTTAAAAACGGGATTGCTATTGGCAACATCAATTGGACTGACTATAAGCTGCATTGAACCTTCATTATTTATTTCAACATGGAATTATCAACTGGCCCTTCTTACAATATTTCTATTCATATCTCTTTATGATTTAAATAGCAAACGCCCTACCCCGCTAATCATATTGCATCTTTTAGCATGCATAGGAATTGTTATTGTATTACTACTCAAATCAACCACGCCGTTGTTTTATAACATCATCTTTTTGACACTGAGTATACTAACAGCTTCAGAATTAGCTTATGTATTCTTGAGAAAGAATTAAAAATAACTCCCAAACCCATGAAGTCTCTGGGACCAATAAGAAGACTTATCTACATTTGTAACAATGATACCCTTACTTGAACTCGCATGAACCATTTGAATATCACCACCATTTTCTGAAACAATAATACCGACATGAGAAACTCCCGATCCATTACTAAAGAATACTAAATCTCCCTTTTGAATATTCTTTCGTTTTAGTTTCTCTGCTTGATGATACTGATCCGCTGCCCTTCTGGATAATGTCATATCACTCTTACCTAGAACATAACTCGTAAAGCCGCTACAATCAAAACCGCTTGGTGAATTTCCAGCCCAGACATAAGGGACACCTATATGCTCCATCGCTTCGTTTACGACAATCATACGGAAATTACTCGTAGTATTCTCGGAACTATTGCTATCTTGATTTCCGCCATCACTATTGACCAAGGTTTCGTTAGGCAATTCAGCAAACTCAAATTCTCCAAATAATTCTTTAATGATTCTTTGAACTTCAAGAAAAGTGGATTCATGTCCGGTTCTTTTCAAGTCTGAAGCCCAAGATATCAAATCATTCTTGAGCCAAGCAATTTCATACATATGGGCATTGAAAATTTTCGTACCATCTTCCGCTCGTTTAACTTGCACAAATGACTCTTCTGCTCTTCTTAATGCCTGTGGATGATGAGATAACCAAAACTCATTCTGAGCCAATTGAAAAAGAGCAAGACTATTATAGTATGAAGGCATTACTGAATAATCATACAGCGGATTATCTAGTAAACGATTCGATTTCCTATACACACGCTTATAATGTCTCTGAGAGAATAACATTTCAAGTTTATCGATCTTTGGATTTTGGGCATTAACGTTACCCCCTAAAAACAAGAATACGATTGACAATAATAATTTCATGTAAATTTTCATCAATACGAAGAAACAAAAATATTTTGTACTTCTATTCAAAATCAAATTTGATAGTGTAAGATTAAAACAATAAAATTAAATGCCTTAAAAAAATTGACATTAGCAATCTTCAATTTTAGCTGTTTACAATTCTTGAAGTCAAAGATGAAGATCTGAAAATAGCAGTTGACTTACTTTTAAGCATATTACTCTCGTTAACTTATTGTAAATTATTCAACATTATTCAATTGTTTTTCCGTTATTAGTTGAACATATAAAGAGGGGCGTCATTTTTGTCCATCAACATGATTATTACTAAATAAAACATATGCGAATTAACTTTATAGTAAGTCTTATTTTAGGATTACTTGTTGTTAGCTGTAAAACATCGTTTAGAATTTCTGTAAAAGAACCATCGGTGGTAAAACTAGCTAATAACATACAAAATTTTGGAATTATCAATAACGTAAACAATGACAACAGTCCTGAGAAAATTATTAGTGTCGCTTTAGGTGCTCAAACATTAAATGGTAATGTTCTAGCTGCAGAAAGAGCAAGCGATGGAGTACTGAGAGCTCTAGGTAATTCGAGTTTTATGCAAGGAGAAATTATACCAATAACTTCAAATATGCGCAATAAGGACGCAGAGTTGAATTGGTCGATTCTCGACTCAATTGCCAAAACAAAAAAACTCGATGGCTTTTTTGAATTAAGTGAACTAAGAACAATCTCACCTGTAGGTGGAACAATTTTAGCTGGAGCATCAGGAAAGACTTCAGCGCGACTAGACGGAACTCTATTCGTTACCATTCACATCTCTGAAACAGGGCAGAAATATGAGCGCTTTTCAGTTAACCAACATTACAATATTCCATTGAGCGGAACAATAAATATTCTAGACATTCTTAATGATGCTGTGCGCAAAAGAGAATATTATCGCGCTTTAGGTTTTGAGCTAGGTTATAAAGCTGGAAGATTAATTAGTCCAAATTGGGTTTGGGTAGGAAGAACATATTATACAAAAGGACATAGAACTATCAAGCGCGCAAAATCAATGATTAAAAATGGGAATTGGGATATTGCTGAAAAACAATTAATCCAAGATGAAGATTATGGAAAAGAAAAAATACGCGGTAGAATCTTATACAATTTAGCTCTAGTAAATGAAGGACAGGGAGAAATTGACAATGCCATTATGTATGCTGAGCGATCTGCGTTAGAATGTGGTAATAAATTAGCCAATGACTATATCGAGAAATTGAGAAAAAGAAAAAGAATTATCGATAAAATGAATGAACAATAAAACTTTAATGAGTAAGTTGATTTTTAATTAATTCTATACATTGAATAAATTAAAAAAAAATCCGTTATCATATGCTTATCATGAACAGGGCATTATTTTTGTTGTTCTATTTCAATATTTTTAAATAAAACATATGCGAATTACCTTTACATTAAGTCTTCTAACGATCCTCTTCACCAATTCTGTTTTCTCACAAAGTGACAAAATTGGAACTTCTCAAAAGTTTGATGAAGTCATCACATACATCAACAGGTTATATGTAGATGATGTAGACGCAGAAGAATTGACAAACACAGCCATTGTTGCGTTACTAGAAAAACTAGACCCCCACTCTACCTTCATTCCAAAAAAGGAAGTATCTGGAGCTAACGAAAGAATTAATGGGAATTTTGTAGGTGTAGGAATTAGATTTCAAATTCTAAAAGATACCTTAATGGTGGTTGCAACAATTTCTGGAGGTCCTTCAGAGAAAATAGGACTTCTTGCGGGAGATCAAATTGTAACAATAGCCCAAAACAATGTTGCCGGAATAGGATTACAAAATAGTCAAGTTAGAGAAAAACTTTTAGGTGATAAAGGGTCTAAAGTTGAGGTTACGATAAAAAGAAAAAATGTTGCCAAACCCTTAAACTTCACAATAACTAGAGATGTAATCCCGGTTCATTCTGTGGATGCAGCATACATGGTGACTAAAGAAACAGGATACATAAAACTGAATACATTCTCGCGATCGTCTCATGAAGAAGTGAGAGAAGGAATTAAAAAATTGAAGGCATTAGGTATGAAGAATCTAATCTTTGATTTACAAGGTAACGGCGGAGGATTATTATATACAGCAAAAGATATAGCGGATGAGTTTCTTTCAGATGATAAACTTATCGTATACTCTAAAGGTCGAGTTCAACCAAGAATTGATCTTAATTCAGAAAAAAAAGGTCTTTTTGAAAAAGGGAAACTAATCCTATTAACGGATGAATATTCCGCATCAGCAAGTGAAATTATGTCTGGAGCCGTTCAAGATTGGGACAGGGGATTAATTGTTGGTAGAAGAACATTTGGGAAAGGACTTGTCCAAAGACCAATTGATTTATCTGATGGCTCCCAGATTCGTTTAACAATCGCTCGCTATTATACACCTAGTGGCAGATTTATTCAAAAATCATATGACGATGCCGATGAATATCATAAGGATTTGTTGAATCGTTATGAAAATGGTGAGTTCATGAATCAAGATTCTATTAAATTTCCAGATTCTCTAAAACACACAACTTTAATTAAAGAAAGAACCGTTTATGGAGGTGGAGGCATAATGCCTGATTTTTTCGTATCACTTGACACCAATGGAATAAGTGACTACTACTCATCAATTATCAGAGGTGGACACTTCAATGCATTTACGTTGTCTTATGTCAATAATAACAGAAAGCAGCTTGAAGAAAAATACCCTGAGTTCAGTGATTTTAAAAAAGAGTTCAAGGTTAGTGAAGAGCTAATTGAAGAATTAGCAGCTTACGCTGAAAAAGCGGATTCTACACTTACTTTTGACGAAGAAGGATACAGAGAAAGCGAAACACAATTAAAATTAAGAATTAAAGCTATTTTTGCACAGAACCTTTGGGGATATGAAGAATTCTATGAGATATACAATGAATCCAACGAAATCTTACAGAGAGCTATTGAAATTATTGAATCAAAAGAATATAATAAAGCAGGTTTGGAATAAACCAATTACACAACATAATAGATACCGAATATGATTTTAAGAAGAACAACACTAGCATTACTACCATTGCTTTTGGCATGCAATACACAAGTTGAATACATACAGAAAAGTGACGATGTGAAGTCTGCCCTTTCTGCTAGCAACCTATCTGATGAAGAATTAAAAGCTGCAGCTGAGGATTACGAAAAAGAAACAAAGGAACGAGAACTGGCATTCATTGCAAGCTCTACGTCAATTGATTTCGATAAATTAAAACATGATTTTGGTGATGTTTTACCTGACTCGGATAATACAACAGAATTTATCGTTTACAACACTGGAGATAAACCTTTGATTCTTGATGATGTATCAGCTAGTTGTGGATGTACAATGCCTCAAAAGCCAGAAGGACCAATAGCTCCTGGTGAGTCTGATGTTATCGAAGTAACATTTCACCCTAAACCGGGACAGGTGAATGAAATAAAGAAAACAATAACAGTAACTGCGAACACGGAGAAAAAGGTTCATATGCTAGAGATCAGAGCATTTGTAACGAAATAGCCATGGCTTTAATAAAGAGCATTATCAACCATTCTGAATACAAAATAACTATAATCGATTGGCCATGTACTTCGGCCCAATTTTAGTGTTAATCGTTGCCAACAATTGATAATAACTTTCTTCAAAAACCATTTCCCTCAGTAAACATTATTCTTTTAAGAGCTTAAAAAAAAACTGAATATGCCATACATACTTAATAATAGGTAAGTTCTATTTATTTGTAAACTTATTTTTAAGGTTGAAACTTAATCTATCGATGTATTTAACAATCTCCGGTTCTATCTTAAAGTAAGAGAAAGCTATAGCAAATAAGACTACCAGAATTATTGATCTAATTAAAATATTCAACCAATCTACTCCAACATTAATTGGGATTAAATAAAACAACAAAAATGAAATGGTACCTAACACAACAACTTTAAGTTGATGAGAGGTAAAGGGTTTTAAATCATATTGATACCAAATAAATATCATTCTTAATAAATTATACACAACATAGGCTATTGAAGTAGAGATAGCAGCTCCAATTGTGCCCCACAAAGGAATAAACAACACGTTCAACAATACAACAAGTACAATTAAAATTAAAGTGAAAACGATATCATATTTGAATTTTTTTGAAGTTACAACGATAGTTCCATTTAATCCAAAATACGCATCAATCACTTTACCTAACATTAAAAAGAAAAATATATAAATTCCATCTTCAAAAGAGTCCGGTAAAAAATTAAATATTTCATAAATATTTATCCAAACAATTAAGAAACCAAACATTCCTATCACCAAGCTAATTGAACTAATTCTTTTATAAACTGAATCTATTGCTCCAATATCATTACTCTTCCAGTATTCAGAAATCAAAGGAGCTGAAACCCTCAATAAAGACCTGTAAGGTATTAAGAGAGAACTAGTAAGATAAAGTACAATAGAATAGACTCCATTTTCTGACAAACCTAAATAAGCCGAAATCATTATGACGTCTAAAGTAACTACTAACAGCGCCCCCATCATATTAAAATAACTATACAATGAATAAGACCACATTATTTTTTTGAAACGACGATGTATATTAATTTTTTTGTACGAGGCATTCCACTCACCTATTTTATATAAATAAACACCTAAAACAAGCATGGGTATGATATATGAAAAGCAAATTAATTGCACCAATAAATCAAACGATATTATATCATAAACAAATAACATTAAAAACACGGTAGTTAAAACTCGCAGTAATATATCTTTCACAAAAACACTCAATACATTTTTGTACATCGCCCTTAAGTAGTAATCAAATGTTGTGTAAAATGAAGTTGGAATTGAAACTAACAAGATCCAATAATAGTATTCAACGAAAGCAGGAGACTTCGTTATATAATAATTTGAAATAGACTCTTCAAAAAACCAAAATAAAGCTGAAAAAACAAAAGAGCCGATTAATACAAGGAATATATTTAAAGAAAGGAAACCGAAGTTATTTTTCCCTTCATCACGAAAGAAGGGGAAAAATTTCCAAATAATATTTGCACTGCTGAAATTGGAAAACTGAGCTAATAACAATCCAACGGGCAGTATTAAACTAATCAATCCTATTTGCTCAGTTGATAGAAAAATAATAAATAAAACACCCTTATTCAAATAGCCAAAAAGTAACCCGAGATAAGAGATTATGGATGTATTTATAGCGTTCTTTTGAATTATTCCCATTTAGTTATAGCAATTCTATTTCATTCATATTTACAATATACTCAAAGAAATGAATTCATTAATATTTATCCTTTAAAGTCAATTAAGCTTCGGTTTTATAAATTTTCACCAATGCGATATGAGAACTTCATCAAGTTCGATTCCGAATTCTTAATTAAAAGTTTTTGAAGCCCTTTTGTTTCCAAGACTCCCATTTCTCTATACATTTTATAGACATTAAATTTCGGAACAAATTTGCTCAGTTTTTTTGATATTAAAACTAAATCAAGTTCTGTTTTTTGAGCATATCCTTTTAGGAACTCTTTGGCTAGTTTTTCCCGTAAATTATATAAGAAATAGGTGGAGATAGATGACTGAAATAATGTCGAAATAAAAAAAGATAAGTCCCAATATCTCGATCCGTAATTTGCTGGATATGCGAACATAGAAGACATACTCCAATCGATTATTGAAATTCTATCTAATTTATTATCGTACAAAACATTTGACATTGTAAAATCAGCATGCAAATACACTAGATCAGACGGATTCGATTTTTCATCAATTTTTATTCTTTTTTTCTCTATTTTAGAAAAAAAGCTTTTATCTGAATGTATTTCACCCAAAACGATTCCTACCTTAAAGAATAATGTTTCGAGTTCTTTAACATCTGAAGCAGATAGGGTCCAAATCTTAGAAGAATTGACAAAATAATTTCTTAAAGAAGTATTATCATCCAACAATTCAAAAATCAACTCATTTTCTTTTGAACCAATAACTTCAGGAACATGAAACAATCCTGAATATTCAGATAAAGAATTTGCACTCAAACTCATTTGTAATTCCATGTCAAACATCCAACTAGATGGATATTTATAGAATTTTTTATTCATCTCATCGATGAATGTTTTTTGAGTTGAATTATTTTTTTTCACATACATAAATTACGTTTCGAGATAATTTCTCAAAAAAATTCTTTTCAGAAAACCAATTTTCTATTTTCTCAAACTTCGCAACATCCTTCTTTCTTTTTTCACTCATGATTGGCCAAACATTTCGATGGACACAATGCGTTATTTTAAATCCACTCTCATCTAATAATTCTTCAATTTGAGATTTAGACAACTTTTTCGGAATAAAATAGTTCTTTTTTGGCCAAATAAAATTTTTAAATTTCATGATTGAACGTTGCATTATTAAGCCTAAATGAGAACTATTACCATGGTTATTAAATATTAGCACTCCATCATCCTCTAACAATGGATTAAGTGCATTGAACGCTTCTTTTCGTAAAGAGTTTTGGGCATTTAAAAAGAATCTAAATGCCACAATAACTTGGAAACGCCTGTTAACCTCTAAAAAATTATCTCGAGTAATGTCCATATTCAATATTTCCGAATTAGAAACACGCTCGCGAGCAACACTCAGCATTGACTCAGACACATCCACTCCGACAACATTATCAGACATTTTAGTTAATTCCGCTAAAATCCTTCCTGTACCACAAGCAAAATCAAGAATTGAATTTTTTTTAACTAAATGTGGTCTGATTAATTCATGTAGCTGCTTTTTCTCCCATATCCACATATATCTTCGATAGGGATAATTATCAAATGACTCATGGTAAGAAACTCCTTTACCCTCTGCTGTATGCGAAAGCCGATATTCGACTGATTCTTCACTTTTCGATTTCATAATATCAGATTTAAATCTTTTTTTTCTTTACCCCTTCTTTGATTATCCTAGCACAAAGGGTCAATAACTTTTCTCGCTCATTTATTGGGTATTTTTCAATAATTCTATGTCTCGCGCTGAGCGCTCCTTTTGTCTTATCTATTTGCAAAGCCTTTTCAATCAATCCATCTAAATGATTTGAAGATTTATAACTTAACACAAAACCGGTATCTCCAATTATTTCTGAAATTGCTGCAACATCTGAACCTATAGGGATACAACCACAAAGCATTGCTTCACAAATGGCACTTGGAAAGCCTTCACACAATGATAATTGAAAATAATACTCATGAGAAGCATACAACGCGGTTAACTCCTCGTAAGAAACAGACTTCAGAAATTGTACATTCTTCGGGACGTCATCAACTGGGATATCATCAATTCCCCCACCGACAATAGTAAATTTCAAAATAGGTTGGCGAATAGCCAGCTCAATAATTAAATCAATTCCCTTTCTATAGTAATTGGCACTATTCAAATATCCAACAGTAATAAATGAATTAGGAATTCTCTCCTTACCAAAAGTGAAAAGATTATGATCGTAACCATAATGTAACTCTGTATATTCAGCAGTTACTTTTGGACAAAAAACTTCATATCCTTGCTCGGGATAATCATCATCTGTGTATGTATATTTAGATCTAACTAAACTTTTATGCACCGGTGAAAGATGTGTAACCATTTCGTAAGACCAACGTGTTAATGTTTTCAAAAGTGGTCTATTAAAATTACCATAATTGATTGAGGGGAAACTTACACAATCACTGCCTCCAAGAATAATTAAAGATGGTCGAGAAAAAATCTTACCTAAAAGAGAAGGCAAAAAGGACTGGTATCCCCCGAACTGCGTTATTAACAAACTAGACCTTCTCAAATTTATCAGTAAAAAAAATAGTTGACACATAAATTGATATGGAACTAACCACTTTCTTTTTGGATCAAAAAAGAATTTTTTAACATGATACTCCCTTTCCAATAATACTAGATCTTTGCGGACAAATGAAGAATTAACCGAATGACTATATAATACCAACTTTTTATTCATCAATAGGAAAGTATTTTTTAAGTAAAAAATCAATATAATTATCGGAGAAATCTTGATTTAAATTTTCTAAATATTTTTTAATAGCTTTCACATCTATAATTGCTTTGTTTCCTTTTTCGATATAGTTTCCAATAAATTTTTTCCCGAAATGATTTTCAATTTTTTCAATGATCATTGGAATACTATAACTACTCTCACTGGCTATATTAATAATTCTATTATACTCCCCTGAATCTATAACACTTTCCAAAATTGACTTCAGATCATCAACATCCAATAAACTTCGAGACGCATTTCTCCAAATATTTATTGATTTACCATTAATTACACTTTGAACCAAATAATTGAAAACATTCTTAGAATTGCCCCCAAACCCAACAAGATTTGATAGTCTACAAATTAAAAAATTAGAAGAACACTCCATTATCAGTTTTTCAACTGCCAATTTATGAATCGTGTATTTACGGTTTTTAAATATTTCATCTGCAACACTGCAGGTACTAAAATATACAAATAGTGAGTTAGGATGATTTGATAAATGTAAATTAATAAGATCTAATTCTCGTTTAAATTCCGAATCACGTTGTTCATTAGAGTCAGATACTCCAGATGCGAAAATAAGCACCTCATCCGAAGTGCTATACTCATTAAATAAAGATGCTACCAAGCCCCTGCCTACAACCATTAAATGAACTCTGTTCTTTTATTATTCACCCACATAAAAAAATCAATTAATTTCTTCTCTATCAAATGGACTAAATTTCCAAAACCCAAATCCCACAATCAAGAAAAGGAATAAAGTTCCAATTATCGAAAAAACATTGGAAATATTATACTTTGGAATTTCATAAATGAATGAAACTTTGTGTTTGCCTTTCTCTAATTCCAAACCTCTCAATAAGTAATTAACTTTGAGAATATCCTGTTCATTGCCATCAACTATTGCTTTCCAACCATGCGGATAATAAATTTCAGAAAAGACTGCTAATTGTTTTTCATTAAGCTCAATATCGTAATCAATTTGATTTGCTTTGTACATTGTCATTTTAGCAATCCCCTCTCCGCTATAAACTTTCTGAGAAAGCTTCTTAGCTTCACTGCTTAGCATTACACTTTCATTATATGGGTCAAAAGTGTCCACCACTTTAATTGATACCAAACTTGTGAAAGAATTAGACGTGTCAATAGACAAGGTTACAGCTGGGACTAAATTCGTTTGACCATTTACATCCTGCACTAGAATAGCCTCCATTCCTTTCGACATTCCGTTTGATAACTGCACGGGTATTGTATCTTGTCCAGGCAATAAATAAATCATTTTTTCTCTACCAAAAACAGTTGCAACCTTAACACTTTCATCATTTACAACAAGTCTTCCTTTCCCGCGATTTTCTATTGAAAATTCAGTACCCAAAGCTCTTATTTCATCATTTGGGGTTTCTTTTTCTTTAATTGATTTTACGAACCAAACATTACCCATCGCAGTTGGATTTGGCCTAGCAGAAGGGCCCTGAAGAAAATATTTCACATTTAACATGTCAAACATTTTGTTGTTTCCGTTTGCCAATTGAAACTCAAACAAATTTTGGATATTTCTCAACTTAGCACCATGATACCCTCCAAGATTTTTATGGAAATAAGATGCTTTTGTACTTCCCCATGGATTATCATAAGTAAATACGCGATAATTCGTTGCAAAATTCAATGCAGAAAATTTATAAGAGTTAACCACTCTATTCTTGCTTGCTCCATTATATTCTAATGCTAAAGCTTTAACTTCTCCGGCTTTTTTACCTTCTTCGATTGCAGTCAACACTTTTGGATCCAACGACTCCGTATCCATGATCTGTTGGTCAGCTCCTGTTATCGACATAGGATGGGTTAAATCCTCAATAGGCATCCAGTGTTTGTACTTTCCATTTTTTAACTCATCAGAATTTAAATAATTCCTATTTACAGGAATCAAATCAATCATGAGTAACAATCCTAATCCAGCGATAATATAGATTGTTTGAATGGATGTGTAAAAGTAAAGGGTGAAAATGATTAATGTCAAAATAGAAAAACCAATAGATCTATTCATCGAATTATGAAAGATGTCCTTTCTCGCTGTTTTAAAACTTGCCAGCTGCTCTTCAGATTTTTCCATTTCACCATTGACAATAGCCTTAACCTGAGCCTCATTAGATAAATCAATTCTGTTTTGAGTCAACTGTTCAGGAGTTAATGATTTTAGTTGATTCAATACACTTTCTTCTACTCTCTCAATTTGGACTCTGTCCGCAGATGAAGAATAGTTATCCCCTAATCCCACAAATTTAAGCCCTACTAAAAATACGATACAGACCCCTGAAACAATAGCAAACTGATTTTTCTTCTCAACAAAAACCTCCCTATTCTTAAACATACTTTCTAAGAAAAGAACGGCAATAACGGGAGATACTAATTCTATGAGTACCATAATAATGGTCACGGTTCTAAATTTATTATACCCTGGTATATAATCAATAAAAAACTCCGTCAATCCCATGAAGTTTTTACCCCATGATAAAAGCAATGCTAATACTCCTACAGCAAAGAATACCCACTTTCGTTTATCTTCTAAAAAAACAAGTCCCATCAACATAATTAAGAATAGAACTATTCCAATATAGGTTGGTCCTGAAACAATGGGTTGTTCTCCAAAGTAAATGGGGAATGGCGCTGAATAAATAGCATTTTTTTCACTTCTTGTCCTGTCAGAATCTTCAATTAAATCTTTAAAATTAGAATCTGCCAAACCAACAGAAGCTGACCCTTTAACATAAGGGGATATAAGTGTGAAAGACTCACCAACTCCATAACTCCAAGTGGTAATATAATCTTTATCGAGTCCATCAGTATTTTTCTTTGCTTCCGTCCCATCGGGATTGATCGTTAAATCATTACCTCCTCGAATCGTATGCTTCGCATACTCCCTGGTAATTGTCAAATTCCCATAATTAACAAATAACGCAAGACCGTATGCGCCAAGTAACAAACCACTTACAATGAAGAAATGTTTTATTTTTTTAGCTCTAAATGCTTTCACAAATTCAAAAATTCCCAACCCAAGTAATAATATCCCTAAATAATAAGTTACCTGAAGATGGTTACTTGCGACTTCAAAACACATAAACAACGCAGAAAGGACCACTCCCCATTTCCAATTTTTCCGATAAGCCATTATAAATGCACCTAGCACAGGTGCCATCAGCGCAACCGTTGTAGCTTTAGAATTGTGTCCTGCTTGAATAATCACAATTTCATAGGTGGCAAAAGCGAAAGCTACAGCCCCTATAAACGCAACGAGAGGCCTAACCCTCAAACAGAGTGCTAGTATATAGAACCCTATCAAATGCAGTAAGAAAATTCCGGAAGGGACTCCGAAAAACCTTAAAAAACCAATGATTGATTTTTGGAAAATATTACCCTGATATAAAACAGAAATTTGAGCTGCTGGCATACCTCCAAACATGGCATTTGTCCATAATGGCTCTTCGTCAAACTTTTCTCTGTGATGAACAATTTCATTTGACATACCTTTAAACTGCTCAACATCATGCTGTTTCAGTGAATAACCATCAAATTCGGGCATGAAATATAAAAACATTAGAATGAAAAAAAGAGCAATAACAGCTATGTGTTGCCAGTTCTTCTTTACAATTTTAGCTAAATTCATTCTTGAATTATTTTAATTTTTATTAATCAGATGAAGATAGTGTTTTCTTATGAAAATCAAACATTCTAAATCAATCAAACATTGATTTACTAAAAAATCCAACATTATAAATAATGTTGGATTCAATATATAATTTTACTTTCTACTAGTCCACCTCTTCAAACTCTACATCTTCAATCGAACTTTGACCAGTTTTTTTATTTCTAAGAATTTTTGTTTTGCCAATATCTCCTCTCGCTTTCGCTTTCTGCTCTTTAAAATCACTTTTATTCTTATTGACCCTTCTCTCCTCTTCCATATTTCTTTTCGCGATCATTAACTGCCCTAAAAAACGGAGTAATAAAAAAACACCACCTATAATAAAAAGTGTTCTCAATAAACCAGGAAGACTTGCTTCAACTATCATTACCTAGATAAATGCATGTTTCTTTCCGAATAAATTTTCAAGAAAAAAGGATCCTTTAACGTATCAATGAATTGAATTGCTTCACCTGTTGATTTCATTTCTGGCCCTAACTCTTTCTTTACATCTGGAAACTTCTCATATGAGAAAACTGGAATTTTAACTGCATATCCATTTTTCTTAGGTGAAAAATTAAAGTCCTTTATCTTCTTATCTCCAAGCATTACTTTAGTTGC
This sequence comes from uncultured Flavobacteriales bacterium, assembly GCA_905480145.1. Taxonomy (GTDB): domain Bacteria; phylum Bacteroidota; class Bacteroidia; order Flavobacteriales_D; family Crocinitomicaceae; genus UBA4466. Next base: position 37,118 of record CAJQPA010000009.1, read on the forward strand.
ATAGTTAACATATGGTTCGTCATATGCTTTGGCGATAAAAGGAACTGTTCTAGATGCTCTGGGATTTGCTTCAATAACGTAAACAATATCATCTTTAATTGCGAACTGAATATTCATCAATCCAACCGTTTTTAACTCTACCGCAATTTTTTTCGTAATGTCCATAATTTGTTCCATGACGAAATCTCCCAAGTTGTAAGGAGGAAGAACAGCATAAGAATCACCTGAATGGATTCCAGCAGGCTCTATATGTTGCATTACACCAATAATGTAAACGTCTTCTCCGTCACAAATCGCATCAGCTTCAGCTTCAATAGCACCTCCTAAAAAGTGATCCAAAAGAATCTGATTACCTGGCATTTCATTTAAAATATCGACAACATGATGTTCTAATTCATCACGGTTAATTACAATTTTCATTTTTTGTCCACCCAAAACATAAGATGGACGAACTAACAATGGGAACCCAAGAGAATCTGATAGAACTAATGCTTGTTCGGCACTTTCAACGACCCCATATTTTGGAAAAGGAATATTGTTCTTTTCTAACACTTCAGAGAAACGCCCTCTATCCTCAGCAAGATCTAATGCATCGAAACTGGTACCAAAAATTTTAATCCCATAACGTTCTAATTTCTCAGCAAGTTTCAATGCTGTTTGCCCACCTAACTGAACAATTACACCATCCGGTTTTTCATGACGAATGATATCGTAAATATGCTCCCAGAAAACAGGTTCGAAATATAATTTATCAGCAGTATCAAAATCTGTAGAAACTGTTTCAGGATTACAATTGATCATAATTGTTTCATAACCTGCTTCTTTAGCAGCAAGAACACCATGAACACAACTATAATCGAATTCAATTCCTTGACCAATTCTATTTGGTCCAGAACCTAATACTATTACTTTTTTCTTATCTGATCTTTTACTTTCGTTCTCATATTCAAACGTAGAGTAATAATATGGAGTTTGAGCTTCAAATTCTGCAGCGCAAGTATCAACTATTTTATAAACCCGCTGAATATTAAATTCTTCTCTTTTCTTATAAACTTCCGATTCTAAACATCTTAACAAGTGTGCAATCTGACGATCGGCATATCCTTTTTGCTTAGCTTCGAACAACAACTCTTTAGGTATCGCATCCAAATGGAATTTTTCGATGCTTTTTTCTAAATGAATCATGTCCTCAATTTGCCTTAAGAACCAGCTATCAATTCCTGTTTTATCTCTTATTGTTTTAAAAGGAATCCCCAATTTCATCGCATCATAAATATGAAACAATCGATCATAACTAGGATGTTTAAGACTATGCAAAATTTTATTTTGATCGGTTAATTCACGACCATCTGCTCCTAAACCATTTCTACCAATCTCTAATGATTGACATGCTTTTTGCAATGCCTCTTGAAAAGAACGACCAATGGCCATAACCTCTCCAACAGACTTCATCTGCAAGCCTAATTCTGCATTTGTCCCTGGAAATTTATTGAAATTCCAACGTGGTATTTTTACAATCACATAATCTAAAGTAGGCTCAAAGAGAGCTGATGTAGTTCCTGTAATTTGATTACTTAATTCGTCTAAGTGATAACCTATTGCTAGTTTTGCTGCAACTTTAGCAATAGGATAACCTGTTGCTTTCGATGCTAATGCAGATGATCTAGAAACCCTTGGGTTAATTTCGATAGCAATAATATCTTCGTTTTCATCAGGAGAAACAGCAAACTGAACATTACATCCTCCAGAAAAATTACCAATAGAGCGCATCATTTTAATGGCCATATTTCTCATTCTCTGGAAAGTTGTATCTGACAATGTCATTGCTGGAGCTACCGTAATTGAATCTCCAGTGTGCACTCCCATTGGATCGAAATTCTCAATTGAACAAATAATAACTACATTATCATTCGCATCTCTTAACAATTCTAATTCATATTCCTTCCATCCAAGCAATGCTTTGTCAATCATTACTTCATGAATTGGAGACAACTGCAACCCTCTTTCCAGTAGCGTATCAAAATCATCAGGATCATGAACAATTGAAGCTCCTGCCCCACCTAAGGTATAAGAAGCTCTGACGCATAACGGAAAACCAAATTCTTGTGCAATCTCCTTACCTTGCAAAAATGATTTAGCAGCTTCCTGAGGAGCCATTGGCACATCAATGCTTAGCATCAAATCACGAAACGCTTCACGGTTTTCAGTAATTTCAATCGCATTAATATCAACTCCAATAATATCAATCCCATGATCTTCCCAAATCCCCAATTCATCGCATTTGATACAAAGATTTAATCCTGTTTGACCACCCATTGTTGGTAAAACAGCATCAATTTTATGTTTTGCTAAAATTTCAAGAATACTTGCAGGTTCCAACGGTTTTAAATAGACATTATCGGCAACAACCTTATCGGTCATTATCGTTGCAGGATTTGAGTTAATTAATGTTACTTCGATTCCTTCTTCTCTCAAAGACCTCGATGCTTGTGATCCAGAATAGTCAAATTCACATGCTTGACCTATCACAATTGGTCCACTTCCTATTATTAAGATGGACTTAATTGAATTATTTTTCGGCATTCTATGCTCTAAATTAAGGGTTTCAACTCGCGCTTTTTAAAAGCTTTAAATCGAGAGCAAATTTATATAAAAAACTTAAATTTGAGATACTTTAACGGTATAGTTTTTAGATGTTGTTAACAATCTCATTGATCTGAAATAAATAATCCAAGAACTACCCTAAAAAACGAATCAAAAAAAGTTAACTTTGCTTACTATATACACTTTACTATGCAGGAAATATTATCGCGTACCGACATCGATCAAAAAGTGAATCGAATTGCTTACCAGCTTCTTGAAAATTGTTTTCAAGAGAAAGAAATATTTATTGGCGGTATAATTGGGAATGGAACTGTTTTAGCAAAAAGAATAGCGCAAACAATTCAAAACAACTCTGCACTCAAAGTTCATCAATTTGAAATAAAAATTCACAAGACAGAACCTTGGTCTAATCCAATCGAACTATCGCAAGATAAGTCAATGCTAAAAAATGGATATATCATACTAGTTGATGATGTACTTAACTCAGGCAAAACAATGCAATACGCGTTAATAGAACTACTCCAATTCCCTACTAAGGCAATAAAAACAGTAGCGCTGGTTGACCGAAAACATAGACGATTTCCGGTTAAAGCAGACTTTGTCGGCCTAAGCCTTTCTACAACTTTAAAAGAACATGTTGAGGTAGTACTCGACGAAAATAGTCAACAAGCCTTTCTACGATGATTAAAAGAGTAACTGAATCTTCTTCTAATTATAATAATCTTGACAAAATGTCAACCTTGGACTTGATAACCAATATCAACAAGGAAGACAAAACAGTCGCAGAATCAATAGAAGAAATTCTACCAGAGATAGAACTATTCATTAATGCTTGTTTTTTAAGAATGAAGGACGGAGGTCGTTTATTTTATCTAGGAGCAGGAACATCAGGAAGGCTTGGAGTCATTGACGCCAGTGAATGCCCTCCAACTTTTGGAGTTGACCACGGAGTTATTGTTGGAATAATGGCTGGAGGCGACGCTGCTATTCGAAAAGCGGTAGAAAATGCTGAAGATGATACACAACAAGGATGGAAGGATTTGCAAGAACATGCAATTAATTCTAACGACACTATTATTGGAATTGCCGCATCAGGCTCGACTCCATACGTTATTGGAGCATTAAAAAAGGCAAATGAAGAAGGTGTGTTAACTGGTTCAATCACATGTAATCCAGGGAACATTGTTGCAGAAACTGCTCAATACCCAATGACAGCAGTAGTAGGCCCTGAATTCGTAACAGGAAGTACAAGAATGAAATCAGGAACAGCACAGAAACTGATTTTAAACATGATTAGCACATCTCTAATGATAAAACTTGGTCATGTACAAGGGAACAGAATGATTGACATGCAATTAAGTAACAACAAGCTTATTGACAGAGGTACAAAAATGATTATTGAATCACTTTCAATAGAATACGAAAAAGCAAAAGAACTGCTAATAAAGTTTGGTTCCGTCCGAAAAGCCATAGAAAACTACGAAGCTTAAAAGAGATATTACCCCTAACAAAAAAAGGCATAAAATTATTCAAGATCTAAATTTACAAGTTCCTCTAGGTTTCTTTCTACGATCATTTGAATGAAAATATCAGGCTGAATTTCGTTTACTCGAGATTCAATAAAATTTTGATGCCAAAAATAATGACTCTCTGAAAAATGATTCCCTAAAAACTGATGGATATAGTTAATATAGGAATCATTCAACATCATTAATTTTGGTTGCTTTAAAGTAGGATTTAAATAACTAAAAGTTGCTTTGTATGAAACATCATATCCTTGGTATTCTTCTAAAAATTGGGCTTTCCCTTTATATAAACCAGGCTTTAGTGAATAGGAATAGCGCAAATTATCTTCATAGTTTCTAACACCTACCAAAGTGGTTAGATCTCCAGTTTGTTCAGACTCTTGAATAATATCAAACTGTTTTCTGTCATAAGCTCTTAAATCAGGGAAATCTCTTTTAATATAGTTCATGATCTCTCTATAAGCTCTAAAACCACCATTTTGATTGCAGTGAGAATCTGTTTTTTGGTAAACAAGTCTCTTTTTACTTTCATCAATTAGTGCTGCTCTCAAATCAATAATATCGATATCAGTTCTTTTGAAATATTTCAAAACTTGATCAAACCTTGTACCGCCTGAATTATACATTGAATTTGGGAGATGTTGAGGATAAATAGTCATTTTATCGGGGAATACAACAAGATAGAATTTACCTCCCTGTTTTTCTATAAAATCCTTTTTATAGCGTAAATTATTTTTCAGTTCATTTAAATCACTTTCTGTTAATTTATGTTTCCCTGAATGATCTTCTTTACTGTAGCCGGCATTATAAAAATACCATCCCTTATCTCCTATTATCACTGCATTATGGGGAGAAACTTTAAACTGCTGTATTTTCCACCGATTATTTAAAGAAATAAAATGGTCACGGAAGCCAAAATTATCTTTGAAATAGCTGCCATATGAAGAAATCAAAGTATCTAATGACGAAGCCTGGACATCATCCCATTTTACCATTTCTCTTTTCTCATCAAAACTCTCAACCTCCTCTAGAATAAAAAAGTTTGATAACATCTGAACAACAGGAAGCATAATGAAGCCAAAAAAAGCAACTACAAAAAGTAGTTTCTTTAATTTACCATAATAGTCAACTATATAACTTTTCAATTCACTCATAAATTAAAATCTCAAATAAATGAATGGGTTATATGTATCGCTTGCAATTTCAGTCACTGAGAAAAAGAAAATAGCCCCCAAAAACAAAAGGAAAAGAACACTTCGAATTTCCATGTATACTGGCTGACTAGTTAGCCCAATCTTACTCTCTGCCCATTTAATTCCAGATTTTACATTCATAGAGAATACAACCCCTAAAATCAATGCCATTAATGTATAATTACTAAGAGAAGCTCCTATTTCAGCCTTTACACCATTTCCGAAAAGTATCGATACATAATTCAATGCATCACTGAAATTTTCAACTCGAAAGAAAACCCAACTGATCATCACAACAAACAAAACATAAATATGTTGAAGAGGTGCAAATATGAAAACGAGAAATCTAGATAAACCTAGTCTCTCTGCAATTAAAAAGAAACCATGGAACAAGCCCCAAAAAACAAAACTCCAACTTGCACCATGCCAAAATCCCGTTAATGCAAAAACAATAATTAGATTGACATACAATCTCAATCTTCCTTTTCTATTACCTCCTAGAGGAATATATAAATAATCTCTAAACCAAGTAGATAAAGAAATATGCCATCTTCTCCAGAAGTCTCGAATAGATTTTGCGATATATGGAAAATTGAAATTCTCTTCAAAATTGAATCCCATCATTTTTCCCAATCCAATAGCCATATCAGAATAACCAGAGAAGTCAAAATAAATCTGAAGAGTATATGAAACAACCCCAACCCACGCCATCAAAGTACTAATCTCACCATAATTACTTAGGAAAATTGCATCGGCAATTTGAGCCACTCCATTCGCAATAATCACCTTTTTAGCGAAACCAATAATAAATCTTTTTATACCTTCAGAAAGTTGAGACAATGTAGTCTTTCGCTCATCAATTTGATCCATTATAGTTGTATATCGGACAATAGGACCTGCAATTAATTGAGGGAATAATGAGATATACAATCCTATTTTTAATGGGTTATACTGTGCCTTTGCATGCTTTCGATAGACATCTACAATGTATGATATACCTTGAAAGGTAAAAAACGAGATCCCGATCGGAAGATGAATTTTATCTAGACTGAGTTTATTGGCTCCTGTCAAATCCAGAAGGTGATTAATATTGTTAAAAAAGAAGTTGAAGTATTTGAAAAAGAATAATATTCCAAGATTAAAAAATACTCCGACACTAAGAATAAATCTAGCGTTATCTTTGCTCTTATCAATCAATACTCCAATCACATAATTGAGAAGGATTGACAAAATCATTATCAAAACTATCTCCGACTCGCCCCAAGCATAGAAAAAAAGACTCGCTACAAGTATAATCACATTCCTAACCCTTATGGGCATTATAAGACTACCAATCAAAACCAATGGTAAAAATAAAAACAAGAAAATGACTGATGTAAAAATCATGAAGTCGAAATTAACAGAATTACTTCAATTCTCGTCATAAGCGATAAAAACGTAGGTTTTTAATTGATCTACACTAATTCTGATTATAGTATTAGACAAAAAAAAAGCATAAAAAAAAGGGAAGATATAAATCTTCCCTTTTTTTCTTTAAAATCTAATTCTATTTTTTTTCTTGCTTCTTTTCAGCAGCAGATTTTTTTCCTTTAACTATGTCAATTTTCAATTCAGAATCACCTTCTTTCTTATCAACCTTAATCGTATCACCCTCGTTTAAATGAGAATTAACAATCTCTTCTGCTAACGGATCCTCAATCAATTTCTGAATAGCTCTTTTCAAAGGACGCGCTCCAAACTTCTCATCATATCCTTTCTCAACGATATAATCCTTAGCAGCTTCTGTCATCTCAATAGTATACCCTAAATCATTGATTCTTTCATAAAGTTTCTCTAATTCAAGGTCAATTATTAAATGAATATTCTCTCTCGTCAAAGAGTTAAACATAATCATGTCGTCAACCCTGTTCAAGAATTCAGGTGAAAACGCTTTTCTCAAAGCCGCTTGAACTACTGCTTTAGAATTTTCAACCTTATTATCTGTTTGTGATTTTGTCCCAAATCCAACTCCTGTTCCAAAGTCTGCCAATTGTCTTGCTCCGATATTAGAAGTCATGATAATGATCGTATTCTTAAAGTCAATTTTTCGACCCAAACCATCCGTCATATGCCCATCATCCAGTGCTTGAAGTAAAAGATTAAACACATCAGGGTGTGCTTTTTCAATCTCATCCAACAATACGATAGAATATGGTTTCCTTCTGATTTTCTCAGTCAATTGTCCACCTTCCTCATAACCTACATATCCTGGAGGTGCTCCTACCAACCTCGAGATTGAGAACTTCTCCATGTATTCAGACATATCAATCCTAATCAATGAGTCTTGTGAGTCAAATAAATACTGTGCTAGAACTTTTGCTAACTGTGTTTTCCCTACTCCAGTTGGTCCAAGGAAGAAAAATGAACCAATTGGCTTATTAGGGTCTTTTAATCCCGCTCTGTTTCTCTGAATTGCTTTAACAACTTTATCTACAGCTTCATCTTGACCAATTACACGTCCTTTCATTTCGTTGGCCATAGTTGCTAAACGACCAGTCTCAGATTCAGAAATTCGAGTTACTGGAACACCACTCATCATAGAAACAACTTCAGCTACATGCTCCTCTGTAACTTCTACTCGATTAGATTTTGATTCTTCTTCCCACTTATCCTTAGCTTTATCAAGTTCTTCAATCAACTTTCTCTCATCATCTCTGAGTTCAGCTGCTTTTTCATATTGTTGAGATTTTATCACCTCACTCTTCAATATTTTTAAGTCTTCGATTTTTTTCTCTACTTCCAAAATGCCCTTAGGTACATTGATATTTGTCAAATGAACACGAGAACCTACTTCATCTAAAGCATCTATGGCCTTATCCGGTAAGTGACGATCCGTTATATACCTTTCCGTTAAACTAACACATGCTTCAATGGCCTCTATTGAATAAGTCACAGAATGATGATCCTCGTATCTTGCCTTGATATTATCAAGAATTTGAACCGTTTCTTCATTGGAAGTTGGTTCGATGATCACTTTCTGAAATCTTCTTTCAAGAGCACCATCTTTTTCAATATGCTGTCTGTACTCGTCCAATGTTGTTGCTCCAATTGCTTGAAGTTCACCTCTCGCTAAAGCTGGCTTTAGCATGTTAGAAGCATCCAGAGATCCAGATGCTCCGCCAGCGCCTATAATTGTATGAATTTCATCAATAAATAAAATAACATCAGGATTTTTTTCAATTTCTTGCATGACAGCTTTCATTCTTTCTTCAAACTGACCACGATATTTAGTCCCAGCAACCAAAGAAGCTAAATCTAAAGAAACAATACGTTTCCCAAATAGAATTCTAGACACTTTCCTTTGTACTATTCTAAGTGCCAAGCCTTCTGCAATTGCACTCTTTCCAACTCCTGGTTCACCAATTAAAATTGGATTATTCTTTTTTCTACGAGCTAGAATTTGACTAACACGCTCTATTTCGTTCTCTCGACCAACAATAGGATCTAACTTACCGTCTTCTGCCATTTTAGTTAAGTCTCTACCGAAATTATCCAACACAGGTGTTTTCGATTTTGAATCTACGGTCTTTCTTGGTGTAACACCTGAATCACCAGCACCTTCTGCCTCAGCTCCTCCAGGAAACTCAGCTTTCGGTGTTATATCTTCGTCTTTCATTATATCTAATTCATCTTTAACATTATCATAAATCACTCCGTATTTATTTAAAATACTGCAAGCGACACTGTCTTCATTTTTTAAAATAGAAAGCAGCAAGTGTTCCGTCCCTATCATGCTACTTTTGTGAAGTTTAGCCTCAAGATAGGTTAGCTTCAAAACTCTCTCTGCCTGTTTAACTAGTGGTATATTGGCTAAATTTTGTCCACTTGCTCCGCTTGCAGATTTCGTTAAGTTTTGCTCTATTTCTTTTCGAATCATCTTCAAATCAAGCTGAAATTCTTTCAGAACAACAATTGCTTTGCCGTCTCCTTCTCGAATTAACCCAAGCAACAAATGCTCAACTCCAATAAAATCATTACCCAACCGGAGCGCCTCTTCTCTACTAAAACTAATTACATCTTTTACCCTTTGTGAAAATTTTGCTTCCATACTACTATAATAACGTATTTTTTGATACTAATGATATAAAAATGGTCATTTTATATCACTTACAAATATATAACGAATAAAATTGTTAATAAGTCAATGGATTACGCAATTTTCCACAGATTTTTGTTAGTAAATAGCCGTAAGTAAACTTCATCCCTAACCTTTAATTTACTAATTTCGGTGCTTGCATTCAACACATCCAAACGGATGGTTAAAATATAAATTAAAGTACAATGGCAGAAGGAGAAAGAATAATTCAAATCAACATTGAAGATGAGATGAAATCAGCTTACATTGATTATTCAATGTCAGTGATTGTGTCCAGAGCATTACCAGATGTAAGAGATGGTTTTAAACCAGTGCACAGACGTGTGCTTTACGGTATGCAAGACCTTGGTGTTTATTCTAACAAATCCCACAAGAAATCAGCAAGAATCGTTGGTGAGGTGCTTGGTAAGTATCATCCACATGGTGACAGTTCGGTTTACGATACAATGGTAAGAATGGCTCAGCCGTGGTCGCTTCGATATCCTTTGGTTGATGGACAAGGTAACTTTGGATCTATTGATGGAGATAGCCCAGCTGCAATGCGTTATACTGAAGCGCGTTTAAGAAAAATCGCTGAGGATATGTTAGCAGATTTGGAGAAAGAAACAGTTGATTTCGCTCCCAATTTTGATGATAGTCTTGAAGAGCCAACTGTTCTTCCTTCTAAAATACCGAATCTTTTAATTAATGGCGCTAGTGGAATTGCAGTAGGTATGGCAACAAATATGGCTCCTCACAATTTAACAGAGGTTATTAATGGTATGATCGGATATATTGAAGACAACAATATAACGGATGAAGAATTATTACAACACGTTAAAGCTCCTGATTTTCCAACTGGAGGTATCATATATGGATACGAAGGTGTTCGTAGTGCTCTTTTAACAGGTAAAGGACGTATTGTTATGCGTGCGAAAGCTGAAATTGAAGAGACAAAAAGTGGTAGAGAAGTAATTATTGTTACTGAAATCCCTTACCAAGTGAATAAAGCAGACATGATTAAGAAAACTGCTGACTTGGTAAATGATAAGAAAATTGAAGGTATTTCTGATATTAGAGATGAATCAGATAGAAATGGTATGCGTATCGTTTTTGAATTGAAAAGAGATTCTATTCCTAACGTTGTTTTAAACAAACTATACAAATATACAGCTCTTCAAAGTTCTTTCTCTGTAAACAATATCTGTTTAGTTAATGGTAGACCAGTATTGGTTAATCTTAGAGAGATGATCCAACACTTCATCGATTTTAGGCATGAGGTAGTTGTTCGTAGAACTACTTTTGAATTGAAAAAAGCGCAAGAAAGAGCACATATACTTGAAGGGTTAATTATCGCTTCTGATAATATTGATGAAGTAATTAAGTTAATTAGAGCCTCTAAGAGCCCTGATGAAGCAAAAGAGAAATTAATTGCTCGTTTCAATCTTAGTGATATTCAATCTCGTGCCATCGTTGAAATGAGATTACGCCAATTAACGGGGCTTGAACAAGACAAGTTAAGAGGTGAATACGATGCATTGATGGTTACTATTGCAGACCTAGAAGACATTCTTGCGAACAAAGAAAGAAGAATGACTATCATCAAGGACGAATTAACATATGTTGGTGAGAAATATGGTGATGAGAGAAGATCTAGAATTGAATATTCTGCAAGTGAAATGCGAATTGAAGATTTGATTCCAGATGAAGAAGTTGTTGTTACAATATCTCACGCAGGTTACATTAAAAGAACAAGTTTAGCTGAATACAAAGTTCAAAACAGAGGTGGAATGGGATCTAAAGGTTCCACTACTAGAGATAAAGATTTCTTAGAAGAATTATTTGTTGCAACGAATCACAATTACTTATTAATATTTACAGAGAAAGGTAAATGTTTCTGGATGAGAGTCTTTGAGATACCTGAAGGATCTAAAGTAAGCAAAGGAAGAGCTATACAAAACTTATTAAACATAAGTCAGGATGATAAGATCAAGGCATATGTTAAAGTATCAGACCTTACAGATAAGGAATACGTTGACAACAACTTTATCATTATGGCAACTAAGAATGGTGTCATTAAGAAAACGTCATTAGCTGCATATTCTCGCCCAAGATCAAATGGTATTAACGCCATTACAATTAGAGACAATGATGAATTATTAGAAGCTAAATTAACGAATGGTTCAAACGAAATCGTTTTGGCAACTTCTGCAGGTAGAGCAATTCGTTTCAACGAAGAGAAAGTTCGTTCAATGGGACGAAATGCTGCCGGAGTGAGAGGTGTTAAACTTTCTACAGATACTGATGAAGTTATCGGAATGATCTGTGTTGAAGACATCCACTCTACTATTCTAGTTGTTTCTAAGAAAGGTTACGGAAAACGTACTTACTTGAATGACCCTACTGACGATGAACCAATTTACAGAGTTACAAACCGTGGTGGTAAAGGTGTGAAAACATTAAACATCACTGATAAAACTGGAGCTTTACTTTCTATCAAGAATGTAACCGATGAAGAGGATCTAATGATCATCACAAAATCAGGTGTTACCATTAGAATGCATATTGACAGTATAAGAACGATGGGACGTTCTGCACAAGGCGTTAAATTGATAAACCTTAAAGGAAAATCAGAAATAGCGGCAGTTGCCAGAGTTCCACGAAGTGATGAAGAAGAAGACAACCAAGAAGATGAAAGTGAAGATTCAATTGATAATGGCACGGATGTTGAAAACGATTCTGTGGAATAATTAAAAAATTGCATCTAAATAAATAAAACATAATATGAAAATTTCTTTATTGAGCTCTGTTATAGTAATAGGAGCATTAACATTAGTGAGTAGTTCTTTTGGACAAAAAAAGAATGAAACGACCGCTGCAGTTATCTATAAGAACCAGTACATGATGAACATGGCAAAGGGAAAGTTAGATGAAGCTAAATTGGCTTTAATTGAAGCTAAAAGTTTTATCGATTTGGCAGCCGCACATCCTGAGACAAAAAACAGTCAAAAAACACTGTATTATAAAGGTGAAATCTATGCTAATTTCTTGACTTTAGGAATGCAGTCTCAAGATACTACTTTTATAAAAAAAGCAGGCGAAGATGCAATGGACCAATCAATCGGTGCATTTAAACTGGGGTATCCATTAGGTAAAAAATACAAAGTAGACATCAAAGATGCTGCAAACCAAAAGGTAGTAATGCTGAGTAAATATGCAGGTATGCTATTTGGTATGGAGCAATATGAAGAAGCTGCTGAACTTTATGAATACCAGGCAAAATACAGTGATGCTATTGAAAGGCTTGACACTTCTGCAATTTTTAATACAGCACTATGTTATGATAAAGCAGGTATTTATGACAAAGCAGCCATTAATTACGAAAAAGTCGCATTGGTAAATTACCGAGGAACTAATTCTGCTATTCTTGCATCAAGTGCCTACCGAAAAATTAAAAATCTAGAAAAGGCAAAAGAAATAATCAACAACGCACGGAAATCAAACCCTTCAGACAAAGGTCTTCTTTTAGAATTGGTTAACACGAATATTGATGCTGGTGATGCTGCTGGTGCAGAAAAAGCGCTTGCTGACGCAATTTCAACTGACCCTGACAATAAACAACTACATTATACAATTGGAACCATTAATATTGACCTCAAGGAGAACGAGAAAGCAGAAGCATCATTAAATAGAGCCCTTGAAATTGATCCAAATTATGCGGATGCTCAATATCAACTAGGAGCACACCTTGTTACATGGGCAGGTAAAATTAATACCGACGCAAAACAATTGAAATTTGGTGACGCTAACTACGATGTTATGATAGCTAAAAGCACAGCAACATATGAAAGAGCCGTCATTCCATTAGAGAAGTATATTGCTAACTTCCCGAAGGATAAAGCAGTATTGAATATATTATTTCAAATTCACAGAAACTTAGGTAATTCTGAAAAAGCTATTGATTATAAAAAAAGAGCCGAAGCTCTTTAATCACATTTTAAAAAAAATAAAAAAGTCCAAGATTTTCATCTTGGACTTTTTTTATGCGTTATTTTTTAATCCATCTCAACATCTCATTTTCATTCAGTCGTATAAAATACACTCCTGAATTAAGATGACTAATATCGATGCGGTTTCTTGAATTAGCTTCAATTTTTAACATTTGTGCTCCGGTCATATCGATGATTTCTATTTGTGCTCCAAGCTCAACCCCATCCACTACAAGATAATCATTAGCCGGATTAGGATAAACAAGAACCTGAGAGACCTTATCCTTTGCTCCTATGCTTGCATGTCTTGAAAGAACTTTATAAATGGCACCTTCTTTTTTCTGACTAAAATATAATACATCTCCAAAGAAAGCCAAACGAGCCCCAGACTCTTTTGCCAACGCTACTCTTTCGACAACTGCGGTATGTCCATTACTTATGTCTATTCTGCTAATAAAATTATTGGTGTTTGAAGAAAAATAAAGAAAATTTCCATGCAAAGCAATCCCTTCTGGACTTGCTAATTTAGCTACAAGAATTTCTTTTCCGAACAAATCACGTTCATATAAAATATTCTTCCTTGAAATCATACCTGAAGTTCTTTCTGCGAGGTATAGAAAATCACCCTGAAAAGCAATATCTGAAGGCCCTGCCAAATCAATCAATATTTTTTCATAAGGAAGCTTAAACCCTGGCATTATTGGACTTATTATCCTGTTATCATCAAAGTCCGAAATATATAATTTCCCACTGCTATTCGCAGCAACTCCTGAAGGGGTATTCAAATTATTTAAAACAACTTTAAATGGCGCTCCAACGCCTAATTCATGTAAATTCACTCTAATCACTCTCCCCATGTTATTGCCCCTAACACTTAATTCAGAAGCAATAAAATCATCTTCAGGGCTACCTACAAGATTTGCCGGGTTCAATGGTGGATCTACCGGATAACCTAATTCAGACACAACAAGACCATCTTCAGAACTAATGGTAACATCTATTGGATAAACAAGACCATCAATTGCAATATTTTTGGATGGATAAGTATCTCTTTCTCTAATATCGAAATACGAAACTTTTTTTCCCCAAGACTCAGCAACAAACAAGTTATTACCATCAAAAGAAATTCCAATAGGTCCTGAAAGCCCATCAATTACTTTTTCAACTTGAGCCATTCCATTTGGAATTAATACGCCAGTACTTACAAATTTTTGATCTTTTACTTGGGCAGAGCTACTCAACCCAATTAACACGGAAACTAATAGTAAAGAATTTTTCATAACATCTAATTTTAAGTGGATATAAAAATTTTAGTTTATTAAGTTTTGAGTTTTTAAGTTCGCATGATTAGTTTGTGGTTGTATATAAAAGTACAATTATTTTCGACAAAACAAACTTTTTATACGTTTAATTAGTGTTTTTCATAGACTAAATTAATTAAATGCAATATAAACAAGGCTTAAGGAGATGGGAAATAAATTACCATAGACTTATAATATGTATACCACAAATCATTAATGATAAATAGTTTCACCAGAATGGAAAACTATTGAATCTTTCTTTAATCACATATTATATAATTCCCAAGATAAATAAACGCAAACCAAAAGGTTTCGATGAATTATATTCATTTTTTGGGCCTTTTCGTCGAATAAATGCTTAAATTCACGAAAAACTGGCATAAATCAGTAAAAAACACTCCATATCTTTTATGAACTTATCACGAGAGGACGTTATTCCTAAAGAATTAGATTTACTATTTCAATCAATTAAAAAGGAAAACGAAGATTTCAAAACGCTTATCAAAAAACATAATATTAATTCTTCTACCCTGCTGCCAATAGCTAGATGGACTGAAGAAACATATACAAGAATCTGCATAGATCGAAATGACAATTATGAATTAGTTCTGATCTGCTGGAATAAAGATCAAAAAACTGAAATTCACGGACACCCGGGCCAAAAATGTTGGGTTAACTTTGTAATGGGAGAGTTTCGTGAATGTATTTATGACCCTATAGATTTAACCACCTTAAAAGAAGAGAATACAGTAAATCCTGGTTCAGTCACTTTTATTGAAGATATAATGGGACATCATTGTCTTGAAAACGTTTCAGAAAATTTAGGTATAACTTTACATTTATATAAATCTGATTCAACAATAGACAGTGGATTGGAATTTCATTTTGATTATTCAAGTGAATCAAAACAGAATGAAGATATAACGCAAGAACTAGATTATTTTGTTCAAATATCTAACTCTCTGTTAATTGATGAGAAAGTCAATCCTATCTCAAAGAGAATACCAGTAGAAAACCTTAAAACTGAGCTTGACTTTGCATTAACAGATCAAGGTATTGACGATACTCGATTTTATAAAACAGTTGAGGAAATTGTTTTAGCTACACCCAAAACATCATCTAAATTATTTTTCAACCAATTATTTGCCGGACGACAAAGTAAAGCAGTATTGGGAGATTTATTAGCGGTTATGCTTAATAACAGTATGTACACTTATAAAGTGGCTGGTGTTCAAGTTGGCATTGAAAAAGAAATAATTGCTCAAGTACAAGAAAAAATTGGTTACGGATCTAATTCTGGGGGTACATTTCCTACCGGTGGCTCAATGAGTAACTTTATGGCAATTTTAATGGCAAGAGATAGGGCTGATGAACAGAGTCAGTTTATTGGTATTCAATCAGACTTAATAGCCTATACATCTGCTGAATCTCATTATTCTATAGAAAAGAACGCAACATTCATTGGACTAGGAAGAGATAATGTTCGGAAAGTACCTGCTGATTCTGTTGGAAGAATGGACTCGTCTAAATTAGCACAAATGATTGCTGAAGATAAGGCAAAAGGCAAAACTCCATTCTTTATCAATGGAACTGCTGGAACAACAGTTCTTGGCGCATTTGATCCATTTGAAGAACTCGCTGAAATTAGTAAAGCAAATAACTGCTGGCTTCATATAGATGGAGCTTATTCTGGAGCTGTATTATTCAGTGAAAAGTATAAGGGCCTTATACAAGGAGTTTCAAAGTCAGATTCTTTTAGTTTTAACCCTCATAAAATGCTAGGCACACCAATGACGTGTTCTATCATCATGGTGAATGACCAAAAACACTTATATAACTCATTTAGTAACAGTGCGAAATATCTATACCAAACCGATCATGATGATTATAATTTAGGAAAGACTTCTTTTCAATGTGGCAGAAGAAATGATTCTTTAAAACTTTGGACACTATGGAAATCAGTTGGAACAGATGGGCTGGAAAAAATTGTTGATACACAGTTCGAATTGGCAGATATTGCTAGAAATTATATCAATTCTAATTCCGATTATACGGTTTATAGTTTTGATGATTCAATTTCTATTTGTTTTAACTACAAAGGAATTCCTGCGGACACCTTATGCACATCATTGTACGAAAAAGATGAATTGATGGTAGGATTTGGGAGCTTTAACGAAAATCAGTTTATTCGGTTAATTACAGTAAACGCTACCAACTCTGAAGCGGATATACTGAACTTCTTTAAAGTACTAGAAGCGCACGTAGATAAATATTTTTAATTCCAATTCAAGAACTGGAATTAACAGATTCTTAAAATAGAATTTTGGATTGTATTTACACTATTAACTCTTACTTCTTGTTTCAACTATAGAAATATGAGACTTTAGCTAATTTTAAGGATTTATCAATAATGGTTTGAGCTCAAACAGAACAACTAATCAAGGCTTAAACCCAGGTATTAAATTATTACAGGCATTGCTTTATAATCAATTCAGCTAAGAGTTTTAATATTAAATATTAATTTAGATTTCTAATGATTTTAGCAATTTCTAATGTTATTATTTGATCATAAAATTTAGATAGAATTTGTCAAACCAACTATGTCAGACTATTATTTATTTGCTGCCTACACAATAAGAAAAGGTTATTATAGCGTTAGCCACAATCATTGCATTATTTAAAATATATTCTATGTACAAGACGCTCCTTCTTTTCTTATTAATCTCTGCAATCTCTTATAGTCAGCATGGCATTGATGTCCTGGACTACAATATGACCATTGCTGTAAATGACTCCACGGACAATATTGTAGTTGAAGAAATAATAACACTCAAAAAAAAAACTAATTCTAAAAACATTAATCTTGATTTGATATCTAAAAACAATGATGGTTTTGGAATGGCTGTTTTATCAGTTACAAATAATAATGAGCAATTAACCTTCAACCACTCTGGATCTATCTTAAATATTTCAAATTTAAATTATAATCAAGATGAAAAATTTACACTTACCATAATTTATTCTGGAATCCCCAAAGATGGATTAGTTATCGGTAAGAATAAATATGGGAACAGAACTTTTTTTGGAGACAATTGGCCGAATAGAGCGCAGCATTGGATAGCATCTAACGATCATCCTTCCGATAAAGCAACCGTTAGTTTCGCTGTTATCGCACCTGAGAAATATAAGGTAATTGCGAATGGTACTTTTGTTAGAGAGGAAAAAATTAATGATCATAGAAAATTAACTTTCTACAAATCAAAAGTTGAGTTGCCAACAAAAGTAATGGTCATAGGAATTGCTGAATTTCATACATCGCCATTAGAGTCAAAATTCAATTTTCCTATTGAAAGCTGGGTATACATGGAGGATAAAATAAACGGAGTTAATGATATGAGTGTTGCACTTGACCCATTGACTTTTTTTATAAGTGAAATTGGAGATTACCCGTACACTAAACTTACAAATGTTCAGTCCACAACTAGATATGGAGGAATGGAAAATGCCAGTTGTATATTCTACGATGAGAATGCAATCACTGGAAAAAACACAATGGAGAATTTAATTGCTCATGAAATTGCTCATCAATGGTTTGGAAATTCTGTGTCAGAAAAAGACTGGAAACATATTTGGTTAAGTGAAGGATTTGCCACGTACTTTACGAATTTACACATTGAACAGAAATATGGTCGCATGAAAATGAATGAACAACTCATTAAAGATCGAGATAAAATTATTCAATTTGAAAATAAAGTACAACTTCCAGTTGTTGACACCTTGTCAACTAATCTGATTCATCTGCTTAACCCCAACTCATACCAGAAGGGCTCGTGGTTTTTACACATGCTAAGAAATAAAATTGGTAAAGAAAACTTTCGAATTGGAATTAAGAATTTCTATACCGAATACAAATTTAATAATGCCACCACTTCAGACTTCATTGCGATGATGTCTGAAGTATCCAAGCAAGATTTAAGTATGTTTTCAAATCAATGGCTAAAACAAAGCACAATGCCAGAACTAGAGGTACAAATAACTAAGAAACGAAAAAAGATACTTTATACGATAACAAATACCAGTGAGTTAAATTATGAATTCCCTCTAGAAATTTCCATTGTGACTAATGGTAAACCAAATTTGAAAATTATTCAATTTAACGAACAAGTAAAGAGTTATACATTTAAATTCCATAAGGAAGAAGACGCCATTCTCAAGCTAGATCCAAACGTTAACTTACTCTTTAGGGAAACGCAAAAAATAAGCAAAGAAAAAAAACAATAACTTTACACAGCTAAAACTAATAAATAAACTATGGAAAACTCTCCGATTTATCTTATCCCTTTTGACTTCACGCCTGTATCTTCAAGTGCAATGAGACTTGGCTTAGACCTTGCAATTGCCAACAATGGCAGTGTAATGCTATTGCATGTCGTAAATAAACAGTCTGAAAAAAAAGAAGCAAAAAAACAATTTAAGAAAACAATTTCTGACCTAAGCGAAAGTGATGCAAAACTGGTCGTAACAAGAATTTTGATTGGTGACATATTTGACGACATTACAAAAGCTGCGGAAATTATTGATGCTGCGCTAATCGTTATGGGCACCCATGGAGCGCGAGGCTTTCAAAAAATATTTGGAAGCAATGCTGTCAAAATGATCAGTCACTCCTCTACTCCGTTAATGATTACACAGGGTAAAAAGACCGTTGATAAAATTAACTCTATCGTTATGCCTTTTTCTTTTGAGAAGAAGACGATTCAAATAACAAACTTAGCGACATCGATCGCTAAGAAATTTAATGCTACAATTCATCTTGTTGGCTATCATGACACTGATGAGTGGTTGGAAAAAAACATGGTGAATAATCAAAAAATAATTCGTCAGCATCTTCAAGAAAATGGAATTGAACATGTAATCGCAAATATCCCAGCTGGATCCGATTACATTGAAGAATTAATGAAATACGCCCAGGAAGTCGATGCCGATTTAATGGCTGCTGGGTACTATCAAGAAGGAATCATTACTAACCCAAATTCATTTATTCAGTCGATGATTGAAAATGAACTTCATTTACCTTTACTAACAGTCAATGCTGAAGAATTGGGAGTTCAAGTGGGGAGCGCTGCGTCAGGTTTCTAATCTAGTTTATATTCATAAAAAAAGGGACGCTGAAACGTCCCTTTTTTTTATGAAATTGATAACTACTTCCTATAGTGCCAAAACTTTAAATTCAGTTCGTCTATTTAATTGACGACCGGCTTTTGTTTCATTCGTAGCAATTGGCTCATCCTCTCCGTATCCTGCAGAAACTAATCGCGCCCCGCTAATTCCAGCTTTTGTTAGGTAATCAACAACTGCTTTAGCTCGTCTTTCTGAAAGTGACTGATTATATGCCGTGGCCCCTTGCGAATCTGTATGACCTCCTAATTCAATCTTAAGAGTAGGAACATCATTCATCAACTTGATCAATCGATTTAACTCAGCTGTTGATGCAGGCCTCAGTGTTGCTTTGTCTAAATCAAAAAAGATATTCTTTAATACGATTTTAGCTCCTACCTTCAGGTTCTTCAACTCAACATCCTTCTCCACCGTTTGAAAAGCAGATTCATTAGGTATGTCAAAATTCTCAGAATGGAACAAATAATTCTCTTTCTTCACAGCGATACCATAATTTTTACCTGCTGGCAAAGAAACAAGGTATCTACCCGTTTTACTATTTGATTTGAAAGTGGCGATCACTTTGTTTGCGTCATTATCGACAATTTCTATCTCTGCCTCTAGTACTTCCTTAGTTAAATAATCAGTTATAACACCCTTTAGTATTGTCAGCTGAGCCTCTTTAACAACTACGACTGGTGCAACTATCACTTCTTGAATCGGAGCAGCAATGTTTGCCAATAAATTATCTTCATTATTCAATACCATTGGTTTTTCTTCCCCTAGGAATGTTACCATATAAAGATCTCTCAATCCAAGACCATCTTCACTCAAAGATGTATAATAACCATGTCTTCCACTTGCCGAAATAACAAAAAAGATATCGTCTTCAGTTGTATTTACAGGATATCCGATATTTTCTGGCGTTCCCCATTTTTTTGTATCAGCATCATATACTGACTTAAAAATATCAAATCCTCCCATTGACTCGTGCCCTTGGGAACTAAAATACAATGTCTTACCATCTGGATGCATAAAAACACCTTCCTCAGAATACATTGTGTTAATTGTAGTACCTAAATTTTCAGCTTCACCCCATTTGCCTTTTTCATCTATTCTAGAAATGTAGATATCATGATCTCCCTCTCCACCGGGCTTATCACTTACAAAATAGATAGCATTTCCATCAGGAGAATAGCACGCCGATGATTCATGAAAATCCTTCGTGTTGATATTTTTACCTAAACTCACAGGCTCACCCCATACATCACCTTCTAATTTACATTCAAACAAATCACCCATTCCTTTTCTACCAAGGTAGACCAAGAATCTCTGACCATCTGCGGACAATCCAGAATTAGCATCGTGATTTGATGTATTAACATTAGTTCCTAAGTTGATTGATTTTGTCCAAGAACCATCATCTTGTTTTTCAGACATATAAATATCTTCAAAATTTTCATTCAATGAAGGGTCAATTTTACCTCCGGTAGAATTAGGTCTTCGAGCAGTAAACAATAAAACTGATTCATCTGCAGAAATAACAGCACCGTATTCATTGTATTCTGTATTTACATTTTTACCAAGGTTATCAATAAAGACACGAATTGGTCTTTTAATCACCTCTTTACCATTATAGCAATGTTGGATTCGCATTTTTAAATCCTGCAAAACCATTGGATTAGGATTTGACATTGCTGATCCTTGATACCTACTATAGGCAGTAATAGCTTTGTCGAATTGCTTGTCCAAATGCAGAGCCCTTCCTAATAAAAAATAGGCATACGAATCAATACTTGGATTAAGTTTTACTGCTTTTTCCAAATGCTCTAATGCCTTATACTTATAGATTGAAGCCAAATAGCATTCGCCTAATTTCATGTTCAAATCTGAATTGTTCGGATTGAAATCATTTGCATTTTTAAAGAAAGGAATCGCATTTTTATAAAATGTTGCTCCGCTCTCATAAATTTCATTTCCTTCTTTAAGGTTATCCTTTGCTGCTTTAAAGCCTTCCTTGTTATCCTTAAAATTAGCTTTGTCAAATGCCACATCTTGCGCGAAAAAGGCATTTGAAATAGCAACTATTCCTATAATTAATATTTTTCTTATCATCTTGTAGTTTCTTAAATTCTTAATGGCAGATTCCAATATGTGATTGAGCACCTTCTGCACCTAATTCTAAAGCTTTTTTCCAATCTTGGCAAGCACCTTCATCATTTCGAAGTAATTCTTTAGCGTTACCTCTATTTAAATATGCGTATGCATAATTTGCATCTAAGGAAATTGCCATTGAACAGTCATCAACACAACCTTGGTAATTTTTCAGTTTAAATTTAGCAGCAGCTCTGTTATTATAGGCATAAGAATAATCCTTGTTGACAGCAATAGCTTTTGAGAAATCATCGATAGCTCCTTTAAAATCATCAGTATCAAACTTTGCACTCCCTCGATTATTAATGGCAATATAATAGTCTCCATCCAAACTAATTGCCTTGGAGTAGCTTATAATAGCCTCTCTAAATTGACCTTTTTTTCTTAAAGCACTACCTAAATTATTATGAATAAATGGTAATTTATTGTTAAATTCAATCGCTTTTCTATAGTCCAGAATTGCTCCTTCATAATCTTCCAACTGTCGCTTTGCACTACCTCTGTCATTGTAGGCATAAGAAAAATCTTTTTTGGCATTAATTGCTTTGGTATAATCTTCAATTGCTTCTTTATATTTTTTTTGAGAAAATTTATAGCTAGCTCTATTATAAAAAGCTCTATGATGACTTCCATCAAGAGATATTGCCATGTCATAACTATAAATTGCATCTGTTAGATTATTCATTTTCTCTTGCGTCTCACCCTTCTTAAAATATGTTTCAGCTTTTGGATTCAACTCAATTGATTTATTAAAGTCATTCAATGCATCTTGAAATGATTCCAAAGAATAATAAGCGAGCCCTCTATTATAAAATGCCAACTCAAAACTATCTTTTAACGTAATAGCCTTTGTGAAATTATCAACTGCATTTTTATACTTCTTTTGTTCCAGATCACTTACTCCTGTGTTATAAGCAATATCTGCAGCAATATCTGCACTATCTAATATTACTGCTTCAACTATAGAATCTTGCTGTGCGAACGTAATTGAACTCATGAGAATCATGAATAAACAATAGCACGTTGTACGAATTTTTTTCATCGGATATATATTGATTTAATTTAATGAACACTAAAATACAAAATTGATACGAGGACAGATCAAAAATTATTCGATTGTTGCAAACAAGAATAAGACCAAGTAATAAAAAATTGAAAACTATCAAAGAATTTCATTTAATAAACATAAAGTTTTTATTTTTTTTTCATCAACAAA
The DNA here is from genome assembly GCA_905480145.1 of uncultured Flavobacteriales bacterium. Taxonomy (GTDB): domain Bacteria; phylum Bacteroidota; class Bacteroidia; order Flavobacteriales_D; family Crocinitomicaceae; genus UBA4466. The sequence continues at coordinate 60,372 of CAJQPA010000009.1, forward strand.
AGCCTTATTGACATTATGAAATAGCACATTTTAAACTTCATTTAATTATTATTCGTCGACAAAAAACTTGCTTTAGTCGAAATGTTTTGTAAATTTATAGACGACCACAAACTAATCATGCGAACTAAAAAACTAAGAATACCCCTCAACTATTGAGCTGGGATTCTAATGTTTTAAACTGTAGTTAACCCATATTAACCTAAACAGATTCGCTATGAAAACAGAATTAATCTTCTTCCGAAAAACGCAACGTATAATTGCAACTTGCACATTTTTATTATTAATTACCGTCTTAAATTCAAACAGTATATCACAATCTTTACCAGAGTGTACTGAAGAAGTTGTGCTACTAACAATTGACCTATCTAGTGATCCCGACAGTACTTACACATCCCCTTCCATAGAGCGAGTTGGTCAGTGTTGTGGCGCTAATGCAAATGTAAATTTCATATCATTTTACGCTACTCTGCACCCAAATGCGGCGATGGTCGAAATTGGAATTGTTGATGGCGCCAATCCAGCAGGTTCTGCCGATTATCACTTTGTAGATGGCGGAGACTTGCTTATTCCTGGAATATGTACAACACCAATACCCGGTGGGACAGATGGTGTTTGTATTCCCGATGGAATTGTTGGTCCTGATTATAAAATAATGTTTAGTAAACCAGGAAATAATACAAATCAATTTTTCTTTAGACAGATTTTAAGACCAACTTATCCTGAAGATGATTCAACGCGCATAGGTTGTTCTCTCCCTTTAAATATTTATGGGCTTGACAATATTCAAATCAGTGCTTTGAATTCTTCCGATGGAAATATGGATTTAAGTTTATACGAATCTTACTTAAGTTGTCTCAATTGTAATATTCCTAGCTTTGCTCCTGCTGCTGGCGCTCCTGATTGGATAGACTATATAATAACTGGTGATCCTCAAGCAATAGGTGCCTGTGGAACATACACTACAGCAGATACCGTTCGTTTATATACATTCTCAGAACTAGCGGCAACATATTCTCCTGACCCTGCAGAAATATGTCAGGGAGGTGATATTTTAATTACTGCTTCTGTTACTGGTGGCAACGGAGATTATTCATTCGAATGGACTAACAGTAACCAGGATATTATTTCCTCAACTGATAATCATACAATTTCTGTAGAAGGATCATTTACTGTTTCTATCGGTGATGAGTTAAATAGCCCAACTTGTCCTTCTTTCAACTTACCAGTATCAGTAACATTAAGTGAGTTACCAACGGTTTTTGCCGGCGATGACCAAATTATTTGCGCAACAAGTCCAGAAATTTTTCTTCAAGGAGAATCCACGAATACCTCATCTGTTGAATGGTCTGGTGGTAATGGAATATTTTCTCCAGATGAAAATTCTTTATTAGCTTCTTATTTACCAACAGCAAGTGAAATTAGTGCCGGTTCAGTTACATTAACATTATCCTCTACTGGAGCAGGCGCGACCTGTTCTGAGGTATCAAACGATATCTTAATAACATTTTCAGATTCAGTATTTGCCATTCCTACATTTTCAAATATCGATTGTAATGGAGAAACATCAACATTAAGCGCTGGCGTAATAGGCGGATCTCCGGGCTATATTTATAACTGGTCAACTGGAGAAACATCAGAATCGATTATTGTTCCAGCAGGAACCTATAGTGTTTCGGTATCAGATATATACGGGTGCCCAGCTAGTTCAACTGTTTCCATTTTGCAACCAGATCCTTTAACAGCAACATTGAGTAGTACGAACACCTCTACCGATATAGCTTGCGATGGAACTGCTTCAGTTATTATTTCTGGAGGTACAGGTCCATACACCGCTGTTTGGTCTAATTCTGACATAGGGTTAACAGCCTCAAATTTATGTTATGGAATTGCTACTGTCGTCATTACTGACGATAATGGATGTATATTTAATGGAAGCGTAGTTGTTAACAACCCTACTTGCTCTGCATTTAGCGTATTCGCAACTGGAACAAATGTATCTTGTTATGGTGATTCAGATGCACAAGCCTTTTCTTTCCCTTCAGGTGGAACCGCTCCTTATATCTATTCTTGGAACACCGCTCTCATTCAGGCGACACAAGATGCCTCAAATTTATCTGCAGGAACATATACAGTTACCGTAACAGATAATTTAGGCTGTATAGATGTAGCAAGTGTGACCGTTCTTCAACCTTCTATAATTACCAACACGATGACCCATATGGATGCATCTTCAATTGGAGGTACAGAAGGTTACGCAACAGCAAACCCTATGGGTGGAACACCAGGATATACATATACTTGGGTGCCATCCGGTCAAAATACGCAAACCGCAATTAACCTTTCTACAAATACATATTATGTAAACATTTTAGATGCTAACTCTTGTTTAAAACAGGATAGTGTCTTTATTAGTGAACCTCCATGTAATAATTTTGTTCTTGGAGTTAATGCTACCCATGTTTCATGTAATAGCGTTTCTGATGGTTCCGCTTATGTTGTTATTTCTCAAGGAACTGCGCCATTTTCTATCGTTTGGTCTAGTGGAGAGTTAAATGTCAATTCTGTTTCAGGTCTTGCTGCTGGTTCATATACTGTTACAGTAACAGATGCTTCGAATTGCACGACTTTCGAAACGTTTGATATAACCGAGCCTGATCAACTTACGATTGGATTAGCTCCAACTGATATCTCATGCTTTGGTGCTGAAGATGGAACCATAGATTTAACTGTTGCTGGCGGTTTTTTTCCATACAGTTATGATTGGACACTAGGCGTAAACACAATTGCAAAAACTGAAGATTTAGATAACTTATCGAGTGGATCCTACTCCATTAAAGTAACTGATGCGAATGGATGTATGATTCAAGGAGGAAGCGGAATTTCTGAACCTGATCAACTTATAGGAATGTTAACCGTTTCTGACATTATTTGTAATGGTGATGATAATGGTTCTATTGATGTTGAAACAACAGGGGGAATTCTCCCTTACTCTTATAGCTGGGAAGGTCCAAATGGATTTACTAGTGGCTTAGAAGATTTAGTCGATCTTTCTAACGGCCTATATGAACTGCAAGTTTTGGACGGAAACAATTGTATGTTCTCTACAGTACTACAAAGTTATATCAACGAACCAGATTCAGTAATCATTCAGCAATACTCAATTGATTGTCCTATCGCCGCTGAGAATGAAGCTATTGTTTCAATTGATTCAATCTCAGGAGGAGCTAATGGAGAATATCAGGTTTCATTTGACAATGGATCTTCATTTGGCAATTTTGGAGAATATAATGCTAGTTTAGTGATTGATCAGTCATATGTGATTGTCGCGATTGACAGCAACGGATGTTTAACGCCGAACTCTTTAAATATATCAATTGACCCTAAAGTAGAAATTACTTCAGTGGATTTTGACCCTTGTGTATTAGAAAATCAAAACGATGTAAGTATATCAGTTTCTGTAACTGGTGGAGATGGTAATCCTTTTGAAATATCTACAGATGGCGGATTGTCTTTTAACAGTCCTGGTACATATGTAATATCTTTAACTTCTGGTGAATCTTATGACATTGTTGCCAAAGACTCCAAAGGATGTTTATCAGTGCCATTCCCTATAGTAATTCCTTCATCATTTGTTTCTTCGACGTTAATGTTGACTGAGGCAAGTTGTCCGGGAGCTTCGGATGGTAGTGCATCATTATCAATTGTTGGTGGAACCTCTCCTTTTGTTATAAGCTGGACTGGTCCTGGAGGATTTGTTAGTGGAATTGAAAATCTATCTGGATTGGCAGATGGTCTATATAATGTATCCATCACCGATGATAGTAATTGCGTTATCTTAAATTCTGTAATCATTACAACAACAATTGATATAATTGACCCTATAATCACTTCATGTGTCGCAGATCAAAATGAAGAGGTTGATTTAGATGCCTGTACCTATACTAATAATGGGATTGCTTTGGACCCTTCAGGAACCGATGATTGTTTCTTAGCTAGTCTTGCTTACGTTCTTACAGGAGCAACTTCCGGTAATGGGGTCTCATTGGATGGAGTAGCATTTAATTTAGGTGAAACTACGGTAACGTGGACAGCAACTGATGGAAGTGGTAATACTGCTCTATGCATCTACAAAGTTACTGTTGAAGACAATCAGTTACCTGCTATCACTTCATGTGGACCAGGAACGAATCAAGGAGTTACAACCGATTTTGGAGAATGTACTTATACACATCAAGATGATTCATGGGATGCAATTGCAACAGACAACTGCACCGTTAGCACTATCTCTTATGAATTATCCGGAGCAACGACAGGGTCTGGATCGTCGCTTAATGGAATTGTTTTTAACAGTGGGATAACAACAGTTAAATGGACCGTAATTGATGGAGAAGCTAATCAATTAGAATGTTCATTCACAGTTCAAGTATTAGATATGGAAGATCCAGTAATATTATCATGCGGAGGATTAGGTGATGAGTCTGTAAATTCCGACTTCGGCGCTTGTACATTCACACAAAACTCTAATGCTTGGGATGCAACTGCTGGTGATAACTGTTCAATTGCAAACATAACTTATAGTTTAAGCGGTGCAACTGAAGGGTCAGGAACATCATTATCTGGCGTGACATTTAATTTAGATACGACATTGGTAACATGGACAATATCAGATGAGCAAGGAAATATTAGCACTTGCCAATTCAATGTAATTGTAAATGATAATGAGTCACCTTCAATTTTAACTTGTGGACCTGGATCAGATCAAAATGTAAATACTGATTTTGGCTCTTGTTCATTCACACAAACTGGAGAAGCATGGGATGCAATTGTATCCGATAATTGCTCAATTGCCTCTTTGAGTTATGAATTAAGTGGGGCAACTACTGGTACCGGAATATCTTTAGATGGTGTTTCATTTAATCTTGGAACCACAACTGTAACTTGGACAGTATTAGACGGGTCACAAAATTCAGTAGATTGTTCATTTGATGTTATTGTAGCTGATATTCAATTACCTGAAATAGCATCTTGTGGACCTTCGGGAGACCAAACAGTCAATGCTGACATAGGAGAATGTTCATTTATCTATTCCGGTACAGGATGGAATGCTAGCGTTTCAGACAATTGTACAGTAAGTAGTTTAACTTATGAACTCTCTGGTGTAACAATTGGAGCGGGAACTGACTTAAATGGTGTAACATTTAACCTAGGGCTTACAACCGTTACATGGACAGTAATAGACAATTCAGGTAATTTTTCTGACTGTTCATTCAATGTTTTAGTTGAAGACGATCAGTTACCAGGAATATTAAGTTGTGGAGCTCAAGGAAATCAATCTGTTTCTGCAGATAATGGCGAGTGTACCTATACACATCAAGGATTCTCCTGGGATGCATCAGCAAATGACAACTGTACAATAAGTACCTTAACATATGTATTGTCAGGAGTTTCTGTAGGTTCTGGAACTTCATTAGATGGCGTAACGTTTGCGCAAGGAACAACAACAGTAATATGGACTGCTACGGATAATTCCGACAATTCAATTGCTTGCCAGTTCGATGTCATTGTTAGCGATAATGAAGTTCCAGTAATCTCTGATTGTGTAGCAGATTTCAGTGTTACAAATGACATTTCCGAGTGTGGAAGTATCGTAAACTGGACTCCTCCTACATTTACTGATAATTGTGGAGCTGTAATGACAAGCTCTCACAACCCTGGAGACCTCTTCCCTGTGGGAACAACAACAGTTACCTATACAGTAATTGATGAAACCTCAAACGTGAGCACATGTATTTTTGATATTACGGTTATTGACGATGAATTACCAATAATGATTTGTCAAGCTAATATTGAAAGTTGTGATTCGGTTGTATCATTCAACGCTCCTTCCGCGTCTGACAATTGCGGCATCGCCCAAATAAGTCAAGTTTCGGGACCAGCGAGTGGATCCACTTTCCCAGTTGGAAATACAATGATTACGTTTGAGGTCATCGATATTCACGGAAATATTTCAACGTGTTCTTTTGAAGTAATCATTCACCCTACTCCTATTTTAGAAACAACAACTGAAGATGTCAGCTGTAATTCTTTTGGAGATGGAACAATTGATTTAACGATCTCAAACGGTTCAGAACCATATGATATTATTTGGTCAAACAATGAGATAACTGAAGACATTGATAACTTGACTCCTGGAACTTATGGAGTGACTGTAATTGATTTATATGGATGTTCAGAATCATCAACAGCATCAATCACTGAACCTGATCAAATGTTTGTCAGTCAAGAATTAACACAAGTGAGTTGCTTTGAAGGAAACAATGGTGCAATTGACATCAGTGTTGTTGGTGGAGTTGCCCCTTATGAGTTCAATTGGAGTAATGAACAAGTATCTCAAGATGTGAATGGGTTATCCGCAGGAAACTATTCTGTTATAATTTCAGATGCAAATGGCTGTGAAATTATAGGAGAGTTTAATATCGTAGAACCAAATGATCTAATTATTGCAGGTTCTGTAAGCAGCGCTACTTGTGATGCTCCTAATGGTTCGATTGAAGTATTAATCACAGGAGGTGTTACTCCATACGCTTATGATTGGTCAGACGGTTCAAATGAATTGAACTTAACGAATGTTGAAGGTGGAGTTTACACATTAGCTGTAACCGATGCCAATGGATGTATCGCAGAATTTAGTGATAGTGTGACTGCAATTTCAAACATTCATGCATATCTGCACTTAATTGATCCAAAATGTTTTGGAGAAGATAATGGTTCTGCTTTAGCAATTGTTGACTCTGGAAATGGACCTTTCGTTTACGAATGGTCAAATAGCGGCAGTGAGTCTAGCTTAAATGAAGGTTTATCAGTTGGAGAATACAGCGTGAAAATTACCGATTTTTTCGGGTGTGAAACTGAACTCCCTTTCCAAATCTTGCAACCAGATTTATTATCTGTAGCGTTAACATCACCATTAAATGATGCTGGCTATAATGTAAGCTTTAATGGAGCAGAAGACGCTTATATAGAATCAAATGTTGACGGAGGAATAGTTCCATATACGTACACTTGGTCTACAGGCTCAACGGATGATGATTTATTTGGGATTGGGGTTGGTCAATATCAGTTGACGGTAATGGACAGAAATGGTTGTATTGCTCAAGCAATAACAGTAATAACACAACCTAGAATTCTTGAAATGCCTGAAGGTGTTTCTCCGAATGGAGATGGGAATAACGACTATTTCTTTGTCAGAGGCCTAGACGCTTATCCAGATAATGACATTACAATATTTAACCGGTGGGGAAATGTTGTATACAAGCAAAGTGCGTACAACAATGATTGGGATGGAAGAAACAACAAGTCAGTTCAACTTCCCGACGGAACCTACTTTGTAATTCTTAATGCAAATCCTAACATCACTTTAACAGGATACATTGACTTGAGAAGAAAATAATAACATGTTGAATCTAATAAATCTATGAATTATGAAAAAAGGAATAAACATCATAACGCTACTAGTATTACTATTAGCCTTTGACACTAACGGACAACAAGATCCATTAGTTACGCAGTATATGTTCAACGGACTTTATCTCAACCCCGCTTATGCTGGATCACATGAGTACTGGTCTTCTACATTCACCTATAGAAATCAGTGGACGGGTGCTGATTTCAATGGAGCTCCGGAAACAGCAATTGCTGCAGTAGACGGACCGATTAGGGGTCATAACATGGGGCTTGGTGGAATCTTTGTGCATGACCAAATTGGAGTAACCACTCAAAACGCATTTTTGGTGAATTACGCATATCAACTCGTATTTGATAAAAAATCAAAACTTGCTTTTGGTTTAAGTGCAGGCTTATCACAATACAATGCAAACTTGAGAGATGTACTTATTTGGGATGAACAGGATGGAGTATATGCGAGCAATACAAGTGTTATTCTGCCAAGAGTAGGATTCGGAGCATACTATTATGCAAAGAAATATTATCTAGGGTTCTCTATCCCTACTCTACTTGCATATGATAGCACTGAAGATTTTAATATGGATTTATCTAGAGCGTCATTCTTACGACGACACTATCTTCTTACTGGGGGAATTGTAATTGATGTTTCCGAGCAGGTGAAATTTAAACCTTCAATTTTAGTGAAGTATGTAGAAAGTGCTCCACTTGAAGGGGACATTAACTTCAGTGCAATATTCAGAGATGCTTTTTGGCTTGGAGCTTCCTATAGAACAGGGGATGCACTTGCTGTAATTGTTGAGTATCAAACAAACAGTTACTTCAGAATTGGTTACTCTTATGATATCACTATGACTAATCTAAGAACATATTCTAACGGCTCTCATGAAATAATGATTGGAGTCGATTTCGGGAAAGACTTGAAGAAAATTAAAACACCTCGATACTTCTAATTTCAATATTCATCAAAAACAAATTAATCATTAAATAATAGCTTTTTAACTACATTTAAACTTGATTCGTCGAAATTAATTTTGTAGCTTTAGTTATTGATCATGCAAAATAAAACTAAGAAATCAACTCTTGCATTCCGCAGAGTTCGATCCATTAAACTGTAGTTACATTAAATTAACCTAAACAGATTGGTCATGAAAAAATTTACACTTACACACTTAGGACTAGGAGTTGCTTTCGTTGGAATAATTTCAGCATGTGCAGATACTCACATTTATAAAGGAGAACGCTATTATGAAAATCTAGCCTATTCTCAAGCTATCCCCCATTTCGAAAAAGTATATTTTAAAACTAAGGATGTCAAAATCGGAACGAAGTTGGCTGATTCATATTTTAAAACTGGAAATTTTTCGGCTTCAGAATCAGTTTATCGAAATCTTGTCATCGAAAATGAATCCTCGGACAGAGCATTAGATTATGCTAGGGTATTAATGGGAATGAATAAACATGAAGAAGCTGAGAAACATATTCTTCGTTATCTTATCACTCATAAAGCAGATGAAAGCGCTAAAGATTTACTTTTATCCTGTTACAATATTAATAAAAGGTTTGTAGACACTTCGCTTTTTCAAATCAACGAAATTGAAACCCCTGGAATTGTGAATGCTTTTAGCATTACTGAAGTCAGCGATAAAATAGTCTTCATCGGTGATCAAGAGGTAAGAAAAGGAAAAAGAAGTCCTTGGACCGGAGAGTCTTTTCTTGATATATACTCCATGCATAAAAGTGCGCAAGGTGATTGGAGTGCGCCTGAACTTATTGCAGAAGAAGGAGTGAATGGTAAGTTTCATGAAGGACCTGTTACCTTCTCTAAAGATGAAAAAACAGTTTATTTCACCAGAAGTAATTATGTGGAAAGAAAAATGGAATTAAACGAAGAAAGGGAAAACAATTTAAAGATTTATAGTTCGAAACTTGTTGATGGAAAATGGACAGAATTAACAGAATTTCCATTCAACAACGATGACTATTCTGTTGGTCACCCTTGCTTAGCTTCGGCATCGAATGAATTGTTCTTTATTTCAGATATGCCCGGCGGATTTGGTGGAACGGATATCTATAAATCAAAATTGAACAATGGTAAATGGTCAAAACCAGAAAATCTAGGTGATAAAATAAATTCTTCAGGAAATGAAATGTTTCCATACATGGATGAAACAAATGACCAACTTTATTTTTCTTCAAATGCTCACAATACCATGGGTGGACTAGATGTATTCATGACCCACTACTCAGGTTCAGAATGGAGTACTCCAGAAAATTTAAACTACCCGGTCAATTCAACCAAAGATGACTTCGGTTTTGTATACAGTAGTGATAGCAGAGAAGGATTTCTCTCATCGTCTCGCTCAGATAATGATCGAATTTATGAAGTTAGAAATTATGACCCAACCTTTAATTTAATAGGCTTCACACACGAAAAAGGAACAATGAAACCAATTGAAGAGGTAGTTGTTGAAATAATTGACAAAAAAAAATTGAAAACAATTTCGGCAATAAGCAATGAGAATGGTGGGTTTATTGTTGAATTGGGCTCTGAAAAAGAATACAGTATTCTATGTACAAAGCCTGGTTTTTATTCTCTTACTGATTATGTAACGACAATGGGGCATCGATACTCAAAAGACTTTTATGCTGACTTTGAAATTGAATGGATAGAAATTGACGCTCCTATAGTTTTGGAAAATATCTACTATGATTTTGATTTAGCCAATATTCGTCCTGACGCGGCTAAAGAATTAGACAAGCTTGTTAAGTTACTCAATGAGAATCCAATGATAGACATAGAAATGGGGTCTCATACCGATCTTCGTGGAACGGAAATTTACAACTTTGACCTATCAGATGAAAGAGCACATTCTGCCGTTCAATATTTAATAAATTCAGGAATAGACGCCAGCAGACTAAGCTGGAGAGGATATGGAGAATCAGTCCCTCGCAACAATTGTTTGAATGATTCAGATTGTTCAGATGAAGAACATGAATGGAACCGAAGAACAGAGTTTAAGGTAACGCATGTTCACCCGGGAAGATATGAAAGCCAATAGTAGTAAGTGAAAAGTGCAAAAGTAAAAGGTGTTCAGTATTTTGATCACCTTTTATTTTTTTAATGAGCCGTGCACATTGACCAATAATATCCAAAAGGAGAATCTTCCAAATATGAAACTCCAATACCAATTTTAGTACTTTCAGGATTAAACATATTTGCATAATGACCAGGACTATTGTACCATTGAAGATAAGTAGCATAAGCCGTTGAATTTCCCGCTGCGATATTTTCTGAATTCACATAAGAAGCGGAATAGAATTTTTTAATCCTTTCAAATGTTCCTCCAATTTTAACAAGTTTACCATCCTTTCTATCATAGGTAGAATGATTAAAGTAATTCTGACTCCCTAAATCATAAGCATGATATCGACTGGCTTTTGCTAAGTCTTCTTGCCACTCAAGCGGAACTAACCCTTGTTTTATGCGTTCTGTATTAATGCATTTTAACAAAGCTTTTTCTCCGCTTAAACTTGCAGACTTAACTAGTTCAGTTCCATCAGGCATTCCTGAAAATGTTAGTGTTGAATTTAGACTTTTGTGCAACTCATTTATTTCATTCTTTTCAACTTCCTCTGTTTCAAATTCAATATCAAAATATTCATTATTCAATGATGCGACAGATGAAGATAATCTCTCCCTAAGATCAAACTGATTATTTTCAGATAATAAAGTGATAATAGTTGCTGCAGTCTGAATCAATTCAGATTTGAAATTACTCCATTCTGCTAATACTTTTAAAGCATCATTACTTTTACATTCAAAATCTGATGCAAAATTTATAGCACGTTTGATGTGAAGATACTTACCTCGACTTGTTTTTGAAGAAACCGCTTTATCTTCATGTATTTTAGAAGCGAAGAAAAATGAAGTACCGTTATTTGGTAAATATTTGATATACCTTTTTGCAACGACCAAGCACTTCTTTGCATCTTGCTTATACAAGTTATTTAATCGATTAAAAATTATTTCAGATGCACTTACATTTTGAACAAAGCAGAAAATAAAGGCAATGGAGAGAGGTTTTAGCATAATTCTAGGTTTCTTATATAAGAAGAAAGCCTAGAATTAGTTACAAATATCTTATTAATTCACATTCATTTCAACCCTTCTGTTTCTAGAACGCCCCTCTTCCGTTTTATTTTCTGTAATCGGCTTAGATTCTCCAAAGTGATTCGTTCTAATACGACTAGCAGCAATACCATTCGCCATTAAGAATTTCTTAACAGCCTCTACTCTATTTTTGGACAATCGCATGTTATAAGCTTCCGTTCCAACATTATCGGTATGACCAGCCAAGGAAATATTTAAATCTCCCCTAATTAACAACAGATTTGTCAAGGCTTCAAGATCACCGTATGATTTCTTCAGTATTATTGATTTATCATTCTCAAATTCTAATTGATCCGCAGCGGTAACTAATGCCTTTTTCACCTCTCTATTTGATGTGCCGGAACCATCCATATAAACGGTGTCTATTCTCTCAACAATTAGCGTATCAACGACCCGCTCTACTATTGTTATAGTATCTACTGTTTGCTCCACCAACCTCAATGTGTCGACAGATCGAGTCATCGGGTCAACAGCAGTTAAATTATCTTCTGGCAATTCTTTCTTATCCTTTTTACAGAATTTTAAACCTAACGCTATTTCATGAGAACCACCGCCGTAGGATGCAATATTCTGCATTGGAACCTCGTATGCATATCCTATAAAAAACAACTTTCGAATATTAATTCCTATTCGCCCTATTAATCCTACATGCATTCTGTAACCCAGGCCTCCATGAATAAAGTCATTGTAATTTAAATCAGCATTAAAATCCAATTGATGATTATTCGATACTCCTCTATATAAAGCGGATGGAGTCAAAGAAAGTGTTTTATTCAAAATGAATTCATATTCGGTATATCCAGTAAAATGTCTTTTTAACCCATACCCTTCTAGTTGAGAATAATTAAAATTCGACCTTGTTTCAAGTAGTTGCTGTGAAGCAAATGAAATTTGGAATCGTTTGAATTTATATAAAAGACCTGCATCAGTTGATAATGCATTAGAAGACTGAACTCCTCCGTTCACAATAACATCAGCATTATCGAATGCTATAGCCCCCGTAGGATCTAATCTTGTTTGAAAATAACCCCCAGAAATGCCAAGTCTAATCATATGATACTTGGCAAAAGTAATTCCATAAGCGGCAGACCCTGAAGCCGAGATGTTTTGATACATTCCGATTTGATCAATCAAAACATTTCCTCCAATACCAAATGATTTCCCTAATCGAGTGTTTGCACTTAAATAGTTTGTAACTGGCGCTCCTTCAACTTTTGTCCATTGATTCATGTGAGAGAAGTTAACCTCAGTGCAGCCACTTAAACCTGCATAAGCGGGATTAAACGAATATTTATTCTGGCCATATAAATTTGACAATCTTGTCTGCTGTCCTATTGCATTTGAAGCAATACAGATAACAGAAATAACGACGATATGATTTAAAATGTTTTTCATATTTCTAATTTTTAAATCTCATTAAGTTAATCGCTCCCTGGAACTCTTTTTCCTCATTACAAGAAATCACATAATAATAAACACCATCAGGTAAAACCTCTCCATTCTTAGTTCCCTCCCAATCATTCTTATAATCAGTGGAAGTATAAACGAGTTGCCCCCAACGATTAAAAATTTCAACGGTGCATCCTGATATATAATTTATATCACTTACTTTCCATGAATCATTCTGGGCATCTCCGTTAGGCGTACAAACGTTACTTATTTCGAATATTGAGTCACAATCTGTAACGGTCAATATTACAGTCACAGTAGAATCACATCCACCAATTCCGGAGAATACTTCAGAATAAGTCCCTGAGGAACTTAAAGTTTGTGATCCTAGCAAGAATGTTTCTGTCAAACAAATTTCTTCGTTAACAGTTTCAGAAACTCCATCATCAACATTCAGGAAAAGATGTACCAAAGAATCACAGCCAGCAGCCGTCACAAACGACTCATAATATTCTCCTGCTGAATTTAATGTCTGTGTCCCTAGCGTATAAGATTGACCTTGACAAATTGTTTCCGTAATTGAATTCTCGATGATTGAACCTACAAATAAATATAGGGTTGCAATTGAATCGCATCCAGATGCATTAGTCAAAGTCTCAGTATATGTTCCTTCAGTGGTTAATACTTGTGTTCCAAAATTGTATGATCCTCCTTCACAAATAGTTTGTGAACCAGACCCTGTTAAGGTTGGATTTACCGTCAAGAACAAAGTGGCGATAGAATCACATCCGCTCGCTGTTGTAATATTTTCAGTATACGTTCCAGCAACATTCAAGGTTTGTGTCCCAAAAATATAAGAAGAGCCAGCACAAATTGTTTGCGACGCAGAACCTGCTAAAATCGGACTAACTGTCAAGAATAAGGTTGCGACAGAATCACATCCACTTGCCGTTGTTAGGTTCTCGGTATAGCTACCTGATGCATTTAACGTTTGCGTTCCGAATACATATGAAGAACCAGCACATATCACCTGAGAACTAGAGCCAGTTAACACTGGACTAACAGTTAAAAATAAAGTGGCGATAGAATCACATCCACCAATTGAGACATATGTTTCTAAATATGACCCTGATGCATTCAAAGTTTGTGTTCCAAATGTATAAGAACTACCAGCACAAATTGTTTGAGATGCTGACGAACTTAAAACTGGGTCAATGGATAAAAATAAGGTTGCTATTGAATCGCAACCAGCCGCGGTCACATAATTCTCTATAAATGTACCGGCAGTTGATAAAGTTTGAGTTCCAAAGACATAAGAACTACCCGAACATATTGACAATGAAGTTGAATTGGTAATTGGCGGTGTAACCGTTAAATAAAGTGTTACTAAAGAATCACACCCTCCTTGAACAGCAATTAAACTATCCAAATACGTTCCTGTTGTTGTCAATGCAACCCCATCAAAAAGAAATGAGTCACCCGAACAAATCGTTTGATCGAAACTTGTGTTAATCACGGTATTTACAAATAAATTCGTTGTCACGGTGCTGTCACATCCATTTGCTGCAATTAAAACATCAGTATAGACTCCGGAAGTAGAATAAGTATTTACACCAACAGTTGTTGACGTTCCTTGACATATTGAAAGTGTTTGTTCAAATGATGCAGCCGGGTTTACCGTTAATGTTGTAAATATTGTACTATCACATCCATTAGCAGCAGTAAAGACATCAGTATACAAACCGCTCATTGTTTGATTAGCGCCTTCTAAGAAAACTGGCTGCCCTTCGCAAACTACAACATTTACAAATTCTATAATAGGGTTAGCAATACAAGGGTTAATACATCCTGAAGCATCAACCACAAATACATAAGGACAAGCGCCATCATTTATTGTTATTGTATATATTTCGGCGGAAGGAACTGGATATAATACATTTACTCCAGAGGCAAAAGTTCCAGTTTCCACTAAATTCATTCCTCCATCTTG
>CAJQPA010000010.1 GCA_905480145.1 uncultured Flavobacteriales bacterium
ATAAATCAAAAAAAAATGAATTATTTTTAACTCATTCCATAAGTGACTGAAACCGCGACATATACTTGCTAAAGTTTTTTAAACCTTTTCGACCAACAACAAATTAATACACATATATAATTAAATGTAACCCAAAAAAAAATGCCGCCCTATTATATATAGAACAGCATTATTTAAGTATTTTAATGTGTAATCGAAGTACTTAACTATAAATTATAGCATCTTATATGAGATTAAATTATTTCGATTTCTTCTTTTTAATCTTATCCACCCACTTATCACTTTTCATTTCTCCCAAAACATTTACTGTTTTCATTCTAGAATAATCTTCTGCAGCCATAAGCATCTGCTCTTTTGTATCTCTTCTTATTAAAACACCTCCACTTCCTTGATTCTTTACTTCTATGTAAAATCCATCCTTCAATCTTGCTGGCTTAGTCGCTGGTCTACCCATTAATTATCTGTTTAATTTGTTATTAAAATCGTTTGAATATACGAAAGATTCCTATAAATCAAAGCTAAATGTATTTTAAACTTAAAATACATTATAATAGTTCTCATTTAAAAATTACTTGAGAATATTTCAATTCATCATTCTTACAAATGATTTGTACCTCGTTTTTAAGGATCAACTGCGATAATGCTAGTTCAGTTGTACTATTTTTTTCAGAAAGACTTTTATAGAGAAAGGCTAAACTAATCATTTGATTTTCTTGAATAAGCCGTTTAATTTCACTTTCAAGTTCATTTAACTTTTTGAATTCACTCCTACCGTCTTTTAGCGACCAAACTTTCATTATTATTTTATTCGCAATTATAATCTTATCGCAAATCCTACAATAATATTCCTTAATTCTGCCGTTCTGAATATATAATTTATTCATACTCTTTGAAATTGAAACAGCTATTAACAAGTGTCTACCTTCTACTAATTGCTCATACTCCCAAACAATATCAGCCATTCCTGATTCTAACAAAGCATACTTAATATCCTCAATTAAATTTTGTGGTGATACCCCAACCAATTTACCATTTTCCTTAACCCCAAACAAAACAATTCCACCATCAGTGTTTGCATAACTAGAAAATAAAGTTGCTACTTCCAGGTTATCATTAGCGGCTGCTCTTCTAGAAACAGACTTGTTATTTAATAATTCTTTTAAAGGCATTTCTCACTTTCTTTCCATAACTCATACGACTTTAAAGCTTGATGCTTCAGCATTGATTCACCATTTAATATCATTGCATTATTTTCTTCTGCACGAGAAAGAAATTTAGTTTTTGCAGGGTTGTATATCAAATCAATCACTAAATGATGTTCTGTTAGATGACTAAAAGGAATCTCTATAAAATCATCTACATTTGGAAAAGTTCCTACAGGAGTGCAATTCACAATTAACTTACAAGCATCTAACATACGCCCGCTAATTTCATCGTAAGAAAATTGATTCTCACCGATTGGGTTTCTAGAAATAAAGATCACATTTACACCTAATGATTTTAAAACATGTTCGACAGCTTTTGACGCTCCTCCTGTTCCTAATATTATTGCCCGCTCATGCTGATTGGTCATAAAAGGCTTGATAGACTGATGAAAACCATAGGCGTCGGTATTATAACCAATAGATTTGCCATTTTTTATGACCACCGTATTAACGGCAGAAATTTCTTGGGCTACCTCATCCAACTCATCTAAAAAAGGAATAATTATTTCCTTATAAGGTATCGTAACATTAAATCCAGAAAAATTTTGAGAAAAAACATTTTCGACATCTTCTAACCCTTCAACTTCAAAGTTCTCATAGGTAGCGTCAATTTTATTAGTAGCAAAGTAGTTTGTGAAAAAATTCTTTGAAAAAGAATGAACCAAACTTTTACCAAGGAGTCCGAATTTGAGCATATAAATTATTATGAATCTTACTTCTCCTTTTTTGGCCCAACACGTTCCAAAAATATTATCAAAGCGATTCCGATAAATAAACAAAGAATAGAGATCGCCAGTTGAGAATCACCCTGATAATCACTAGGAAAAACATTCCCCATCATATAGTCTTCACGACCATCAGAATGAACCACTAATGGCTCAGATCCTATTTTCATTTTCCAAGGCCAGACTTTATAAATTGATCCAACCATAAACCCAGTCAGAATAGCAATGGTAACATTCTTAAACTCTGCAAACAAATACTTTAAAACCTTTGAAAAAGACAATAAGCCAACTATGCATCCCAATCCAAAAAGACCGATAATAACAAAGTTCATTTCTTTTATCGCTCCATAAACAGTATGATAACTGCCTAGTAAAATTAAAATGAAAGATCCAGAAATTCCAGGTAAAATCATTGCGCAAATTGCAATTGCCCCACTTAGTATAATATACCAATTAGCATCCACGGAAGCTACTGTTTGAATTGATGAGATCCACAGAGCCACACCTGTTCCCACAAGCAACCCAAAAATTGTTTTAAAATCCCATTTGGTTATTGATTTACCTACCAACCAGATGCTAGCAATTATCAAACCCAAAAAGAAACTCCATACTAAAATTGGATGTGAACCTAACAGACCAATAACGATTGACGATAACAGTGCGATTGAGAAAAGAATTCCCGTGAATAAAAAAACGAGAAACGTTCCATTTATTTGTTTCCAAAAAGGCTTTAAACCTTCTTTGAATAAAGTTCTCAGCGCAGAAAGGTTAATAGAATCAATGGTAGAAATTAACTCCTCATAAATACCTGAAATGAAAGCAATTGTACCCCCTGAAACACCAGGAACAACATCTGCCGATCCCATTGCCATACCTTTCAATGTCAAAAGAGCATATTGTTTATTTGATCTTTTTGCCATTAATATGCTTCTAAGTTAGAATCAATCAATTCCTTCCATTGCAAAATACCACCATCCATTACATAAACATCCGTGTACTCAAAATCAGTTTCCAGAAGATTAGCTAAAGCCATGGCTCTTTTACCAGACCTGCACATAATTATTAATTCTTTATCTGAAGGGATTTCATCTAAGCGAAATTGAACTTCTTCCATAGGAATATGAACAGCATCAATTCCGCAGATTTCTAACTCATATCCTTCACGAATATCCAGTATAACAAGATCATTCTTAGATATTAATCTCTCATGAACTTCTTTTGGGCAAATCAATTCCATTTTATTCGATAATTTAAAGCTCAAATATATGCAAATAGTATTTACCTTACAAGGGGATGAAATTAGATAAAATGAACTATTATTGAATACCTACTTGACCTTAACAGATACTACCATTTTAAATGTTGCTACCTCTTCATTACTGACATTCGTCGCTATAACATCAATTTCTTGATTCACTCGCTCCCCTGATTGTGCAGATTTTTCAATTGCACCTCGAACTAGTTCACCTTGGGTTATTTTAAAGATGACATCTGATTCCGCTCTTTTTATAAATTCACCACTAAAACCTTTAAAGGCAAAAGACACTTTATACCCCATACTTTCTGCAAAGTAAAAGGCATGCAAACCTGCTGCCACATCTGCTCCAACAGCTAATGCTCCAAAGTACATTGAGTTTAAATGATTTTTTGTTCTTCGTCTGATTTTTATTCTCACATGACTTTCTCTGTCATTTAGAACAAGTAATTTAGGCTTTACAAAACCAATAATTGGAATTTTGAAAAAACCCAATTGAAAGAGCAACCATTGCATTTTCTTTAATGAAACTTTTTTACCCTTCTTCATACTGCAATTTTAGTTCTTCAATAATTAAACTTAATGGACGAACTGATTTAACATGCTCAATCGATGGACCAGCGCACCATACAGTTTTGTAGGTTGAGCTAAATGCTGCTTTCTGAAGTCGCTTCATTCCTTTAAAAAAAGTGAATGCTTTGAACCACTTTTTCAATCTCTTATTCTTATTCAATAATCGTTCAAACCAGTTTTGTTGTGTCCCTACCTTCTGAACATATTCCGTATTAATTACAGTGCAAGGTGTTCCCGACAACTTTGTTGTCATGACAATATCATCTGCTCCATAATCGACACATGCTTGTTTATAGTCATCCGAAACTCCTGCTTCTTCAGACGCAATAAAAACACTGCCCATGGAAATACCATCGGCACCATATTCAATCATCTCTTTGATCTCCTTTCCATTGCCAACTCCACCAGCTGATATTACTGGAATTTTACAAACCTTCTTTAATTCTGGTAGTAATTCCTTAAATGACATCGGACCGGCATGTCCACCAGCTTCTTTATTAACAGCAATAACAGCGTCGGCTCCTAAAGCTTCAACTTTAAGAGCATACTCAGCATTTACCACGTCACAAAACACTTTTACTCCAGCTTTGTGAGCCTCAATAATTGTTTCTTTTGGTGAACCTAAAGAAGTTATGATATAATCAACCTTTTCTTCACAACAAATTTTAAGTTGTTCTTTGTATAGAAAATTAGACTTATTCACAATCAAATTAATACCAAAGGGGCCATCTGTTTCAGCTTTTATTTCTTTAATCGCGGCTCGCAGCTCATCAACGGTACGATAATTAAGAGCAGGTATAGCTCCAGTAGCTCCAGACTTAATGGATGCAATAATCATTTCAACGTTTGACACTAAAAACATTGGGGCCACAATTACAGGAAATTCAATATTTAGCATTTTACTCAATGCCACTTCATTCGGTTTTACATTCATGATTCAAATATAATATAATTTACTATGTATGCATATAATAATAACGCAGGAATATTTTATTCTTTCATAGAATGACTAACCAAACCACGGAATCATTATTTTTGTTCTATGTCAAAAACAAAAGCATGGATTGGAGCAATGCGTTTGAGGACACTTCCTCTTTCGCTTTCTGGAATAATATTAGGGTCTGCTGTTGCGTTTTTCAATGGGTATTTTAATACTACTAGTTTTATACTTGCCATTGTTACGACTGTTCTTTTTCAAATTCTTTCAAATTTTGCCAATGATCTTGGTGACTCCAGTAAAGGAACGGACAACGATAATAGAATTGGTCCAACCAGAGCTATTCAATCAGGGATAATTTCAAGCAATGAGATGAAGATTGCTGTTATAATAACTTCTATTTTAAGTTTGATCTCGTCAATTGGACTTATATATAATGCATCTCAAACATTATCCATCACAACAATCTACTTTTATGTTGGTTTATCTTTTGCCTGCATAGCTGCCGCAATAATGTATACTGTAGGTAAATCAGCCTATGGGTATCACGGCTTAGGAGACTTAATGGTGTTTATCTTTTTTGGTGGCGTCAGTGTTCTTGGTGTTTATTCTTTATATGCACCTGTATTTCTTGCTGAGAATATTTTACTCGTGTTTTTTGTAGGATTAATGAGTGTGGCAGTTTTAAACTTAAACAACATGCGTGATTATGTTAACGACAAAGAATCTGGGAAAAATACAATTGTTGTTCAAATGGGTCCTAACCTGGCTAAATTCTACCATATTCTATTAATTATTATTGCATTAATGTCTCTCGCCTTGTTTATTCAAAAAACAGAAGAGCCTCTGCTTTTCGTTGCTTTAACGCCTGCCATATTTTTATTTATTCACATCAGAAAAGTATTAGGCGTTAAAGAACTAAAGGAATTTGACCCAGAACTAAAGAAAGTCGCTTTGTTAACATTCTTTCTCTCCCTTTTAACTTCAATTGGACTCTTCTACCTATGATAAAGGCATCCTTCAAAAAAAAGATTTTCAACTTTAAAGTTCCAAGCGGCACCAGTCGAGGTATTTTAACAGAAAAACATGCTTGGTTTTTGAGTGTTTGGGATGAAGAATCTCCTCAAACAATTGGAGTGGGAGAATGCAGTATTATCCCTGGGCTTTCTCCTGATTTTATCTCATTCGCCGATTATGAGCAGCAACTTTCTAAGTTGTGCAGAAATCTTTCTATTGACTTGGCGAACTGGCCTTCTCTTAAATTTGGATTAGAAACAGCATTGCTAGATCTAAATAGCAGAGGCAATCAAATTTATTTTGACAATGATTTTCATAAAGGAAAATTAAAGATTCCAATCAATGGATTGATTTGGATGGGCTCTGAAGGGTTCATGCAAGATCAAATCGATGAAAAAATTGCAGCTGGGTTCAAAACTATAAAAATGAAAATTGGTTCTATTGATTTTGAAACAGAATTTAAACTGCTATCTAGAATTCGTGAAAAATACTCAAAAGAAGAATTAACGGTTCGTGTTGACGCCAACGGTTCCTTTTCACCAGAAGCCGCCATAGAAAAACTCACTTTATTGGAATCTATAGACATTCATTCTATTGAACAACCAATCGCAGCGGGTCAGTATAAAAAAATGCAAGAATTGTGCTCTTTATCTCCACTTAAAATTGCGTTAGATGAAGAATTGATTGGTGTTAATACTTTAGAGGAAAAGATAAAATTACTTGATACTATTAAACCTCCGTATATTATTTTAAAACCCAGTTTACATGGCGGTATTTCAGGCTGTAAAGAGTGGATTAAATTGGCAGAGAAAAGAGATATTGCTTGGTGGATCACATCAGCTCTAGAGTCAAATATTGGATTGAATGCAATATGTCAATTCACTGCAGAATATAACAATCAATTACCACAAGGGCTGGGAACAGGGTCATTATACACTGATAATATCCCAAGTGATTTGACGGTAGAAAATGGATATATCTTTGTAAACAAACATTAGACTTTCTTCAGCCCAATTCTTTTTCGCTCTACATCCACCTCCACTACTTCAACCTCAACGTGCTCATGTAGTGCTATAAAATCTGATGGATCTTCAACATAAACATCTGCTAGATTTGATTTGTGGATCAATCCATTTTCTTTTATTCCAATATTGACAAAGGCACCAAAATTAGTGACGTTAGTGACAATGCCATTCAACTTCAAACCTTGCTTCAAATCAGCAATTGATTTAATACTGCCATCAAACTCTAAAACTTTGACTTTTTTCCGGGGGTCCAAACCTGGTTTTTTAAGTTCCTTTATGACGTCATCAAATGTTATTTTGTCGATCGTGCTGAAATCTTTCCAATCTAGTTTGTCAACCTTTTCTTTTTCACCAATCAAATGATCCATTGGTGTATTGATTTTCTTGGCCATTGCTTTAACAATAGCATAACTTTCTGGATGAACCGAAGAATTATCCAAAGGATTTTTACCGTTTTTAATTCTAATAAAACCTGCAGCTTGTTCAAAAGCTTTACTACCTAAACGTTTTATTTTTTTTAATTCTTCTCTAGAATTAATGCGACCGTTTTCTTTTCTATAAGCAACAATATTTTCGGCTAAAGTTGGCCCCAAACCAGAAATGTAACTCAATAAATACTCTGAAGCTGTATTCACATCAACACCCACAGTATTCACACATGAAATAACGACATCATCTAAAGCTTCTTTTAAACGTGTTTGATTCACTTCATGCTGGTACTGTCCCACTCCAACCGATTTTGGATCAATTTTCACCAGTTCAGCCAAAGGATCCATCAATCTTCTACCTATAGAAACTGAACCTCTCACGGTAATGTCAAAATTTGGAAATTCTTTCCTAGCAATGCTACTCGCAGAATAAATCGAAGCACCATCTTCATTTACCACAAATACATCTACGTCCCTATCAAAGCGAATATGTTTAACCAAGTTTTCCGTTTCCCTTCCCGCTGTTCCATCGCCAATTGCAATAGCATCAATTTTATAGGCTTGCACCAATTGAAATAATTTAGATTGTGCTTTTGAAGTTTCTTTTTGCGGTGGGTGAGGATAAATATTCACATTTGTCAATAAGGCTCCTGTTTCATCTATGCATACCACCTTGCAGCCTGACTTATACCCTGGGTCAATTGCCAATATTCTTTTCGCTCCCAATGGAGGTGCCAATAATAATTGTCTCAAATTTTTTGAAAAAACATTGATTGCATCTTTATCTGCTTTCTCTTTAGCAATTGTGATTGCTTCATTCTCTAATGATGGCCTCAACAATCTTTTATATGCGTCAAGACAAGCTTTTTGAACAACTTCAGATAATTCAGAATTTCCTTTAACAAAGAAACGTTCTATCAATTCCATAGCACTATCTTCATCAGGTCTTACTTTCAATGACAACATTCCTTCCCTATTTGCTCGATAAATTGCTAAAAAACGATGGGATGCACACCTATTTATTGATTCTGAATGATCAAAGTAGTTTCTATATTTTTCTGCTTCTAATTCTTTTCCCTTTACTAATTTAGAGCTGAGTAAAGCACGATTATTAAACATACTTCTTAACCTCGCTCTCAGAGCAGCATTCTCACTGACCCATTCTGCCATAATGTTTTTTGCACCAGCAATTGCATCAGCCTCACTCTCTATTTCTCCTTTAACAAATCTACTTGCCATACTAAAAGGATTATCACCTTTTTGGGACATGATCATTTTTGCCAAAGGTTCGAGACCCATTTTCTTCGCTTTTTCACCTTTCGTCAATCTTTTTTGCTTATAGGGCAAGTAAATGTCATCTAACGATATCAAGTCGAAACATTCTTTAATTTTTGAAGACAATTCATCTGATAGTTTTCCCTGTTCTTCTATTGCCGATAGAATTGTCTGTTGTCTGGCTATGATTGCAATAAATTTCTTTTGCTCATCTCGAATTGATGCAATTTGTACTTCATTCAATTCACCGGTCATACTTTTCCTGTATCTTGCAATAAATGGGACCGTTGCACCTTCACTTAATAAGTTTACAACACAAGAAATTCCCTTTTCAATTAGACCAGTATTTCTTTTTATATATTCTAATTCTTTCATTCAAGTGATTTATAAAACAAAAATAGGAGTTGTTTTGAATTATCCATTAAATACAAAATAAACATAGATCTTTTTGTATCTTCGATATCTAAATTTAATATCATGAAAAAATTATTATTCATTAGTTCAATCGCAATAATTGCAATATCATGCTCACCGAAAACATCAGGTTCAATAGCACCAGTAATAAAAGAAGAGGCGATGTTGCCAACCATAGAATTAAAAGAGGGAAAATCAATATATGATTCGAAATGTAGCCAATGCCATGCTCCTATGGTGATTAAAAAATATACTCAAGAACAATGGAATAAAATTTTACCAGATATGTCATTAAGAGCTGAACTTTCAGCAAAAGATGCGACATTAGTTCAAGCATATGTGAGCTGGGACTTAAATAATTAGCATGCTCAAAGGATTAATAGTAATTGATTTAAGTACTGTTTTAGCAGGTCCTTCTGTTGGCACATTTTTAGCCGAATTAGGAGCAGATGTATTGAAAATTGAACACCCAGAACATCCTGATGTAACAAGAAGTTGGAAATTGCCAAGTGAAAAACCTGGACAAAGTCAATCTGCCTATTTTTCTAGTATCAATTACAAAAAGAAGCACAAACAACTAAACTTAGCCGATGAAAAAGATCATCGAGAATTTATTAAACTGTTATCCGCCGCTGATATCTTAATAAGCAATTTTAAAAAGGGAGATGACGTTAAATTAAATATTACGGATTCATATCTTTTAGAAATTAATCCAAGATTAATTATTGGAAAAATCAATGGGTACGGCACTCTAAATGATCGTGTAGCTTATGATTTAATACTCCAAGCGGAGTCTGGATTTATGTCCATGAATGGGACTCAAGAAAGTGGTCCAGTAAAAATGCCCGTTGCCTTAATAGATGTTTTAGCAGCTCACCAACTAAAGGAGGGTATCCTATTAGCTCTTTACCAAAGAGAGAAAACAGGAAGAGGTCAATCTGTTTCTGTTTCACTTTATGATACAGCAATCAGTAGTCTTGTCAATCAAGCATCTAATTATCTAATGGCTGGTCATGTCCCTAAGAGAATAGGTTCATTGCATCCTAATATAGCGCCTTATGGTGAGTTATTCACAACTAAAGACAAAGCAACGATCACATTTGCGATTGGGTCTAACACTCATTTCTCGAAGCTATGCGCGTCCATTGGCTTAAACTCTATAGTTGATGAATCAAAGTTTAATAACAACCAAAACAGAGTGATCAATAGAAAAGAACTAGCACGTCTAATTCAAGACAAAATAAGTACCTATGACTCAAAGGTACTGTTGAATGAGTTACAAAATCAAAATGTCCCTGCGGGGAAAGTCAAAAAATTAGATGAAGTTTTTAAAGATGAAGCTGCCAAATCTTTAATCAGAGGAGAAGATATCAATGGAATAAGTACAAAGAGAGTAACATCCATCGCTTTCAAAAATGCGATGAGTTAGAACTTCAATTTATTGTCAATTGTTAATGGACATCATTTATTCGCTATATTTATTCCATAATTAATTAGTAAAAAAAGGAAATCATGGGAAAAGGTCAAGATGCAAAGAAAAGCGTAAAAAAGGAAGCCACTAAAACGGCTAAGGAAAAAAAAGCAGCAAAAAGAGAAAAAAAAGCGAAGCAAACTCATTAATTTCGTCTGAGTCATACACAACTGAATCTTTCTTTTAGTAATGTAATTCAGTAAGAAAATTAGACCGTTCCATAGGACAGCATTTAAAACTGTTTAATTTTGTCAGAGGAAATATTTTTTTGGCAAACTTTAATTAGAACTGAAATTGAAAATATAGCGGATTATTATTTACTTGCCTTTTAAGCGTTCACTAATTCTTTTCGCAATTAACTTGAAAAGTAAAGTGGTATCCTTCTCGTTTAGCTTACGTCCAAACTTCACTCGTTTCCCCAAATATTCAAATTCGATTCTTTCTCCTCCCGCAATCCATGGTGATTTCTCCCATGCAGCTTGTACTGATTTTTCTTTGGGTTGATTTAATTCTAATTTAGAAATATTTTCCAAATAGTATGGTGTTGACTTACCATACTTTTTAATTGACCGTTTATAATATAGAGCTACCTCATCAATCTTAATGAGTTCCTTTCCCCATAACATCCAAAGAAAAGAGCCTGTTACCTTATAGGCAAAGTACAACCAAAACACCATGAAAATAACAAGAATCAAACTTTCTTGTTGAGAAAGGTCTAA
>CAJQPA010000011.1 GCA_905480145.1 uncultured Flavobacteriales bacterium
CGAGGCTTTTTTTCGTTTCTATAAATTCTAATAAAGAAAGTTATGATAAGGATATCTTTCTTGGAAAATGAGTTTTACTTTTTTGTAAAGGATACTTTTAAACTCTTCAATGTTACCTTTGTCGATCGCAGAGATAAAAACACAGTCGGTATCATTCAATTTCGACATCCACGTTTTTTTAAGATCATCTAAAGAATAATTGCATTGTTCTTTAGGTGTCAAATCATCTTCATCTTTCTCAATAAAAGTATATGCATCTACTTTATTAAAAACAACTATCGACGGTTTGTCTGACTTGTCAATTTCAGTAAGCGTATTACAAACAACGTTATAATGATCTTCAAAACTTGGGTGTGAAATGTCTACAATATGAACCATTAAATCAGACTCTCTTACCTCATCTAGTGTTGATTTAAACGAATCCACCAACTGATGCGGCAACTTCCTAATAAATCCAACAGTATCAGCCAGTAAGAATGGTAAATTCTCAATCACTACTTTTCTAACCGTAGTATCTAATGTTGCAAAAAGTTTATTTTCAGCAAACACATCTGACTTACTCAACATGTTCATTACGGTACTTTTTCCAGCATTCGTATAACCAACTAGAGCAACACGCACTAATTGACCTCGATTTCCGCGCTGAACAGATTTTTGTTTATCTATAGCTTTCAATTTCTTTTGGAGTGCAGCAATTTTATCTTGAACTAATCGTCTATCTACTTCTATTTGAGTTTCACCCGCTCCACTACGCATGCCAATCCCACCTTTTTCTCTATCCAGGTGGGTCCACATTCTGGTTAATCTTGGCAATAAATATTGCATCTGTGCAAGTTCAACTTGCGTTTTAGCACTTGCAGTTCTAGCTCTACTCGCAAAAATATTTAGAATTAAATTGTTCCTGTCAAGAATTCTAATCTCAAGTACCTTTTCAATGTTTCGCAATTGTGAAGGAGATAACTCATCATCAAAAATGGCAATACCAATGTTGTTCGCATTGATGTACATCCTAACTTCCTCGAGTTTACCACTTCCCAAATATGTTTTTGAATCTGGTTTTGCAAGTTTTTGAAAAAATCGCTTTTCAGAATACATGCCTGCAGTTTCAGCCAAAAACTCCAATTCGTCAATGTATTCAACGGCTTGGGTTTCTGTTACGGTTTGGGTAATCACTCCAATTAAAATGCATTTCTCTCTTGTCTCATCAACAAGCACGTGTCCTTGACTCATAAATGTTTTTTTAGAACCAGTTAGCTCCAAGAGCTTCTCGAAATGGCCATGGAATAAAAGCTAGAATTAAAATTAATCCAATCGTATAACTGACCATTATTTTTCTGTGTTTATCACGTGAACCTTTCAACTTCTTCTCTGCTTTGCTCCTTCCTAAAGTTACTAAAATAATTGCGATAATCATTCCTATTAAATGTTCCATGCCATAGAATCTAGTTAATGGTTCCTTCATCCATCCGTCGACAAAAGTTACTTTCGTAGAAGTGAAATAAAGAACTAGACCTATCAGTAATTGAATGTGCAAAAAGACCATAGAAAAAAGATTGATCATCTTATCCTTTTTAAGATACTTGCCAGAATTTTGAGATTTAATCGCATTAAATATTGCTAAAACCAATAAGATTAAAGCAATCCATCTTAAACCTGAATGTGCGTGAAGAAGAGCGTTCATTTATTTTTTTATTTACAAAAGTAAAAAAATGCAGGACTACTTGACTAACTATGTGATAAAGTCCGCAGTATTTTATACTTTCACGAGGATAATAAACTATTAGTATATGAATCGTATATTCCTCTTTTCGTTTTTGCTTTCCGCAACTGCTGTTTTTGCTCAAACAACTCCAGTTAACGGACTTAAAACTTCCATTCCTGAGCACTATGCTCTTCAGAACGCAACTATTGTAGTTTCCCCAGGAAACATTCTTCACAATGCAACAATAATAATCCAGAAAGACAAAATTGAAGCGGTTGGGAAAAATATAAAGATCCCTAAAAACACCGTTATTATTGACTGTGAAGGAAAAACAATACTTCCTGCATTCATTGAGTTAAATTCAAATGTAGGGTTGCCGGAAGTGAAAAGGAAGTCAAGAAGTTCAAGACCACAATATGAGACATCCAAACCTGGAGCTTACTATTGGAACGAATCTATTCACCCAGAAATTAGCGCGAGTGAGTTATATAGTGAAAATATAAAGCAAAATAAAGAATTAATGAAAATGGGGTTTGGCTTTGCTATGACACACCAACAAGATGGAATCGCAAGAGGAAAAGGTGCTCTCGTTTCATTAATGAAAAAAAATAATGGATTAATGCAATCTGAATTAACAAGTTTCTTTTCGTTGAAAAAAGGAACTTCTAATCAGTCTTACCCTTCTTCTCAAATGGGTTCTATTGCGCTTTTAAGGCAGACTTTTCATGATGCCAACTGGCTAAAGGATAATTCTGAAACTAGAAATATTTCATTAGAGAATTTGAATACTCAAAGAACTGGAAATATTATATTTCATACTGACGATAAATATGAAATAGTAAGAGCGAGTAAGATTGCCAAAGAATTTGATCTCTCATTCAACTACATTGGCTCGGGGAATGAATACCAAATTGTTGATGAGCTATCCGCTATAAATTCAACAGTAATTCTCCCTTTAAACTTCCCTAAAGCATACGATGTCTCTAACCCTTATATATCCAGACAAATTCCGCTAAGTGATTTAAAAGATTGGGAAATGGCTCCCATGAATCCCGTAATTTTAAAACAACACGACATTAACATTTGTCTTTCATCAATGAATGTTAAAAATGCAAAAGAATTTTGGAGTAATTTGAGAAGTGCCATTCAACATGGTCTCTCAATGGATGATGCTTTGAATGCTTTAACATTAGAACCTGCAAAACTAATTGGTGTAGACAAGACCATGGGTTCTCTTGAAAAAGGAAAATTTGCTAGCTTCATTGTTTACAATAAAAATCCCTTTTTAGAATCGGCGAAAATTCTTGAAACATGGATGTTGGGAAATCAAGACGTTCAGGGAGTTGAAGCTAATTCTGAAATTGCAGGAGAATATAATTTGATAATTGAGGAGAAAAAACTTCCAATTAGCATTGCAGGTAATTCCGATAAATACACTGGAAAAATCACGTTTACATCTTTAAAAGAGGGGGTGAAAAAAGATTCTACTGTTAATTTAAAAGTAATTAATCATCTCAATGACATTACCCTTCAATTTAATATTGATGATGCTGATTGGAAAGGCAGTATTACACTTCGTGGAAAAACAAATACCAAATTTGGTGTTTTTGAAGGAGGTGGTTTTCTATCGAATGGAAAATGGGTGAAATGGACGGCTATTAAAACAGATAAGGCGAACCAAGAAAATGATGACCCCGTTCAATATGAAGTGGATACAATTAACCATGCATGGTTCCCAAATATTGCCTATGGATTTGATTCTCTTCCAGAGGCTCAAAACATTGTCATTAGAAATGCCACAGCTTGGACAAATGAAGAAATTGGTATCCTTGAAAACGCAACTCTTGTAGTTGAAAACGGCAAATTAACATATGTAGGAACTGGTAAATTTAAAACACCGGCTGACGCCCTACTTATTGATGCAAAAGGTAAACATATCACTTGTGGTATAATTGATGAACACTCACATATTGCTATTTCAAAAGGTGTAAATGAAGGGGGACAAGCTATCTCTGCAGAAGTAAGTATTGAGCATGTTATTGACCCTGATGATATTGATATTTATCGTCAATTAGCAGGAGGTGTCACAACTTCACAACTTCTTCATGGCTCTGCGAATCCAATTGGAGGTCAATCTGCATTAATTAAATTAAAATGGGGACATAGCGCTGATGAAATGTTAGTGGATGATGCAGCCAAATTCATCAAGTTTGCCTTAGGTGAAAATGTAAAACAATCAAACTGGGGTTCACAAAATTCTATCCGTTTCCCACAAACTAGAATGGGTGTTGAGCAATTATATTTTGATGGATTTCAAAGGGCTAGGGATTACATGAAAGAATGGTCAGCCTATAAAAAGAACAGTAACCTGAACAAACCTCGAGTGGATCTAGAATTACAGGTTTTAAGTGAAATTCTACAAAGTAATCGTTTTGTTACATGTCACTCTTATGTACAATCTGAAATTAATATGCTAATGCATGTTGCTGACACGATGGGGTTCACAATTAATACGTTTACACATATTTTGGAAGGCTATAAGCTGGCAGACAAAATGGTTGAGCATGGCGCCGGTGGTTCTACTTTCTCTGATTGGTGGGCTTACAAATACGAAGTGAATGATGCGATTCCATATAACGCTGCATTAATGGCAAATCAAGGAGTTACAGTGGCTATTAACTCAGATGACGCTGAAATGGGACGACGTCTGAATCAAGAAGCAGCAAAAGGAGTCAAATATGGTGGAATGAGTGAAATTGAAGCATGGAAAATGGTTACATTAAACCCTGCCAAACTTTTACATATGGAAGAACGCATAGGAAGTTTAAAAGCGGGTAAAGACGCTGATATTGTAATTTGGTCTGATAACCCACTATCAATTAACGCTCAAGTAGAATCGACTTTTATAGAAGGTAAACTGTTATATAATGTTGAGAATGATGTTCTTTTAAAGGAACGAAATAATCAAGAGAAGGCCCGAATCATTTCTAAAATGCTCGCGGACAAAACACCTCTCAATGAAAAAAGAACATTCATTAAAACTAAAAAAGGACATTTTCATTGTAACACAATTGGAGAGGAATCTTCAACAGAACAAAATCACCACTAATTATGAAATACTTAATACTTCTTCTTTTAATTCTGTCTTCAAATATAAGTGAAGCACAATCACCAAATAAAATCTTGTTAATCAACGGTTTTCTTCATAAAGGAAATGGCGAAACGATTAAAGGAGCTCTAGTTGGAATTGAGAATGGAAAAATAGAACTAATCAAGAACACTCTTGCCTATAGTTATCAAGCATCAGATTGGGATACGATTATTGATCTGCAAGGTCAACATATTTACCCTGGATTCATCGCTCCAAACTCTACGTTAGGTATCACGGAAATTGATGCCGTTCGCGCAACAAGAGATTATAGAGAGGTTGGAATCTTCAATCCACACGTTCGGTCTCAAATTGCTTTTAATGTCGAATCAAAGGTCATTAGTACCGTAAGAACCAATGGAGTGCTAATTTCACAAGCAACTCCTAGAGGTGGCATTATATCGGGAAGCTCAAGTGTAATGAAGCTTGACGGCTGGAATTGGGAAGATGCAACAATTGCGGCAAACGATGGTATCCATCTTAATTGGCCAGAAAGTATTATGAATCATCGATGGTCTTCTGAGCCTATTAAAGCGAGTGAAAAATATACAGAGAAAAAAGCTGAAATTTATTCATTTTTCGAAATGAGTAAATCTTATTCTAAGATGTCCAAAAATGATAAAATTGACAATCGAATGGAAGCCATGAAAGGTGTTTTTAATGGTGAAAAAAGGGTATACATCCACGCCAATGAATTACAACAACTGATGGACATAATTGATTTTGCAAAACACTTTAATCTTAATTTTCCTGTAATAGTTGGGGGGTACGATTCTCACCTAATCACACGGCAACTAGTCGATGCTAAAATCCCAGTAATGTTGGTTCGTCCTCATAGTCTTCCAGTAAACGAAGAAGATGACGTTAATCATTGTTATAAATTACCATTTTTACTTCAAAGTGGTGGAGTTCAATTTTGCATTCAGAATCAAGGTGATATGGAAGCAATGAACGCTAGAAATATTCCGTTTTTAGCAGGAACTGCAAAATCGTATGGTTTAACAGAGGAAGAAGCTATAAGTTCTGTAAGTTTATCTAGTGCACAAATTATGGGGATTGGAAAAAACTATGGCAGTATTGAAAAAGGAAAGTCAGCGACTTTGTTCGTCTCTAAAGGAAACGCACTAGACATGCGAACGAATCAGGTCATTCTTGGAATAATTGATGGGCAGTTTATGACTATTGAAAACACGCAAGAAAAATTATATAAGAAGTACGCCAAAAAATACGAGAAACAAAAAAAGGACTAACAAAATCATTGCCTTTGATAATACCAAACTTTAATTAGTGAATCTCATTTTTGAGAGAGTTAAAAGTTGATAATTTTATTAAGTCCTAGAATTTTATAACTTTGTTTATACAAAATTTAAACTCAAGAAATATGTCATTTGAATTACCAAAATTACCATATGCATACGATGCATTGGAACCACATATAGATGCTAGAACAATGGAGATTCATCATTCTAAGCACCATAATGGTTACACAAACAACCTCAACAACGCAATTGCGGGAACAGATTTAGAAGGAAAAACGATAGATGAAATATTAATTGCGGGTGTTGATTCTCCAGCAGTAAGAAACAACGGTGGTGGTTTTTGGAACCATAGCTTGTTTTGGTCGGTAATGAGTCCAGATGGTGGAGGTGAACCAACAGGAGATCTTGCTGCTGCAATTAACGATGCTTTTGGATCTTTCGCTACTTTTAAAGAAGCTTTCTCAAAGGCGGCAGGAACTCGTTTCGGTTCAGGTTGGGCATGGCTTTGTGTTGTTGACGGTAAATTAGAAGTTTGCTCAACAGCTAACCAAGATAACCCTAAAATGAATATTGGATGTGGAGGAACACCAATTTTAGGATTAGATGTATGGGAACATGCATACTATTTAAATTACCAAAATAGACGCCCTGATTATGTTAATGCTTTCTTTAATGTAATCAATTGGGAAGCAGTTTCAGCTAATTTCGAAGCTGCAAAATAATTCATTATTATTATTGAAAACGGTAAATGATTCATTCATTTACCGTTTTTTTTTGTAACCAAGATTAAGATGTTCGCTATATTTTAAACTCTCCAAAATGCGACAACTCTTTTCTCTCCTTATTTTTTCCTTAATCTATTTTATAGCGTCTTCTTTCTTCATTTCGATGTATCTTACGAATCCCATTGATTTCAAAATTGCAATTAATCAAAAAAAAATAACGGCAGAATTCAAGTCGAACGGAAATTATTCAGATGAATCCGTGGATTATATTATTTCAAATAACACGAATCAAACTTTATCAATTAGAGTGCCTTCAGGAACCTTATTTCATCCCAAAGATTCTAGCGAACAGACATTAATTCAGGTACATGAAAATATATTAACGCTTAAAAGCAAGGAGAAAATAGAAGGCACATTCGAAGCCTTCTGCACCGAGTCTAATGACAATTGTCCAACTGCAAATGATCCAATGAGCATCAGTGAAAATAAAAATCAGAAACTTGATTCTCTAATAAATCATTTAAAAACTAATAAAATTAATTCAGCTCACTACCAGCAAGCAATTTGGTGTGTAACAGATGGAAAAAGTGTGTCAAACATTTTAAATAATAATCAATCTTCAGAATTACGAGAATATGTTTCCGAATTAACAGGGCAAGAAAACACATGGTATTCAACACCACAAAATGTTCATGTCAACTCAAATGGAAATATCGTAAGCACGACAACAACAATTACTGGTGAAATTTCGTTTCACTGCAGAAAAGCAACCCAAATTTTTCAAGATGTTCATGGTCGTAATGGAATTAAGTTGATTTCAACAGAACCATACAGAACAGTTAGAGATGGGAACATCACTTATACGTTCACAATAAAAGTAAGAGGATGGGAACCAGGAAATTATTATGTTCGCTTACACGATGGTCAAAGAGAGTTGAAGAAATATTCTTTTCAAATATAGAGCTAAACGACTGCCGGCATGTTAATCGCAATCACTTCCTTAACCTCAGGTGCCATTTTCTTAACAGCAGATTCTAACCCTGCCTTTAATGTCATCATTGACATAGAACAATCTTTACATGAACCTAAGAGTCTCACAACAACAGTAGCATCATCTTTAATTTCAACCAATTCCATATCTCCACTGTCTGCCTGAAGAAATGGGCGCAATTGTTCTAAAGCATCAATTACTTTAACCTCTATTTCTTTTTTATTAATTGGCATGTTCCGTATTCTTAGAAGGTTCCTTCTTTGACTTCAATGTTTTCACTTCTTCTACAAATATACCAACTAATTCTTCAAATGCATTTGATGTTGGCGTATTGTCTTGAAAAACAGCAGGTTTACCTATGTCTCCTGCTTCTCTAACCCCTTGTACTAGTGGAATATGACCTAAAAATGGAACATTCATTCCATGCGCTAAATTCTTCGCTCCGTCACGGCCAAAGATATAATACCTATTATCCGGTAATTCTGCTGGAGTAAACCAAGCCATATTTTCGATGATTCCAATAACAGGAACATTGATCGATTCCATTTGAAACATATTTACTCCTTTTCGAGCATCTGCCAGAGCCACTTCTTGAGGAGTACTAACGATAACAACTCCATCCAATGGAACTGTTTGAACTAATGATAAATGTATATCACCTGTTCCAGGTGGTAAATCAATTAAAAGATAGTCTAAATCTCCCCAATATGCATCTGTAAACATTTGAGTAAGCGCTTTCGATGCCATTGGTCCACGCCAAACTACCGCGTTATCTTGTTCCGTAAAAAATCCGATAGAAAGAATTTTAATCCCGTAACTAATTACTGGACTAATCATTGGTTTACCTTCCACATCGATCATTGTAGGTTTTTCGCCAACGACATCAAACATTGTTGGCATTGAAGGCCCATAAATATCTGCATCAACTATTCCAACTCGAAACCCAGCTTTTGCTAGTCCCCCTGCTAAATTAGCAGTAACTGTAGATTTTCCAACACCTCCTTTACCTGATGCAACCGCAATGATATTTTTTACCTTCGGAAGTATTTTTCTGTGAGCAGATTTTGCTTCCGCTGGTATTCCGGCGACTTCAATTTCCAACTGTAATTGATCCCCAAATGCGC
Source organism: uncultured Flavobacteriales bacterium (assembly GCA_905480145.1). Lineage (GTDB taxonomy): Bacteria > Bacteroidota > Bacteroidia > Flavobacteriales_D > Crocinitomicaceae > UBA4466. Next base: position 8,950 of record CAJQPA010000011.1, read on the forward strand.
GTTTCAAGTTAAAACTCAAAGCTTCAGTCATTCTCTTTCGAGCATGCATAGCTGGGTTTGAAACAAAAACTTTTAACGTCAGTTTGCTATCATTTATTACCAATGCCTCTACAAGGTTTGCAGAAACAATATCTTTTTTAAGATCTGGCTCCATTATAGCGCCTAAAACTTCTAAAACGCTTTCTCTGGTTAACTCCATTCTGTTATGTGTATTGGAAAGGATTATTTAATTTCACTAGTGCGAAGTGATCTAATCGACTTAACCATTAAATTAATAATTGTTTTATCAGAACCTTCTTCTTGCGAGCGAAGTTCATAATAAATTTTACCTAGTTTTTTTTGACCATAAACATGGTAAGACTTGTGCTCAATACCTACTGTCGGAGAAGCATTTTCTGCACCAGAAACAACAAGTGTTCTCTCATACATTATCAAGTCTTCATCTTCAATTAAATATTTGATATTATAAAATGTTCGGTCTGCTAATTCTTCTTTTTTCTCTTTAACTAAATCAGCAACTTCCGCACAATCTTCGATGTGAATTTTGAAATTCTGGCCTACCTTCAAATCCCATTTATAGTCAGATTGAATATGAATAACTTCTGGTTTTGTTGACGCCCCAATGTTAGCCGTTTCATCTGGTAAAGAGATAATTGCCGGAATATCATAGCTAGAAAGAATAAAGTCTTGAAAATCATAGTATTCATCAACGATTTCGGCATCTTCATTGTTAGCAACTGGCACATCTTCACATGATGAGAACATCATCATAATTCCAATTATGGACAGGGCTTGAAGTAACGAAAGCTTTATCATATGGTTCAAATTAATATTCAATTTTGAGATTCTTTAGCAAATATACAAAATGCTATTCAATTAAATTATCATAACTCCTTTATCTCCAAGTACTGGGATATTCTTCATGTTTTCAGGAGAAATTGATTCAGGAACAAAAATGAATTTCTTATCGAACATTACTTCATTTGACCAGTAGCTCACCCAAAATTCATTGGCTAAACCAAAAACATTTTCCATTATTGGTTCAATTTTAGCAGCTTCATTCGGTAAAAGAATCTCTAAAGAATGCCTTAGAGTTGATGTTTTAATTTTTTCTCCAGTTTTTAAATTTTCTCCATACCCTTTGCTTGTAATCATAATGCCTTCAATAATATCCTCGCTTAGATTCAATAAATACACATTGTATATTTTTACCTTTAACTCGTTCATTTGCTCAACGATGGCAACTCCAATGTTTTCTACTTTAGGGCCTTCTAATTCTTTTCGCATTATTTTACTTTCGTTTTATCACTGATTGATCTGGCCAATTTCAGAACCTCTAAAAAACTTGTTGAATGACCCACTTTGAATTTATTTGTTTCAAAATAAAGAGGATCTGACAATTGAGTTTCATCAAGTTCAAAATCAGGCTCTTTGTGTGACCCTAGGCGGACAATTAATAAATCTTCTTCTGGGACTGTGATGATATATTGTCCTTTAACTCCACGCATATAATTCACCTGAACCTCATCGTCCATGTATGTCCAGGTCTGCAATCCATACCTATAATTTGGAATCTTTTCTTTAGTAGTAAGTGGCTCTGGAGAAACCATATCCAAATAATAGTCTGTTGGAATAATTTGTTGTCCATTATAATTTCCTTTGTGCAAAAGTACCATTCCTAACCTGGCGTAATCCTTTGCAGATGCATATAGGCAACAAAACGCCTTTTCATCCCCATTTTCCTTGTCCAAATTCCAATAAATGTCGGATTCAGTTCCAATCTTATCCCAAATTTTTTCTTTAGCATATTCGCTTAAATCTCTCTTTGTTGCAGACTCCAATATAAATGCTAAAATTTGTGTATTTCCGCTTTGATATTTAAACACTTTTCCTGGCTCACTGGACACCTTTTGTTTTAACACTAAATCACGAAGCTCTTCTCCATAATATGATTCAGCATTATTTGAGAAAGGGTTTTTTGCACTTTCTGTCCAGTCAAGCCCCGAAGACATTGTTAATAAATGTCTGATTGTGATTTTCTCTTTACCATTGCCACAAAATTCAGGCAAATATTCACAAACCTTATCATTTAAACTCTTGATGTCACCTTCTTCTTTGGCAATTCCTATCAGCATGGCTACAACTGTTTTAGCCATTGAAAATGAATTTGACACAGTTGAATTATCATGTTCGCCCCAGAACTTTTCCAAAAGCAAGGAGTCATTCTTAAAAATCAAAAGTCCTTTTGATTGAATCTTTTGTTGGTATTCCTCTTGCTCTTGAGAAATTTGAAAATTATTAAATTGGCTATGAAACAATATAGGCCTTACAACATCACTTTTTTCCATTGTGCTATATGGGAAAACTTTCAGGTCGTATATCGAAGGTTTAATTTTACCCACTAAATAAGTATTCGCAATCCCTTTGTACAAATAAAATCTACCTGAAAGAAGGATATATAAATTCAGTGTAATAATAATTGCAATTATTATTATTCCTAAATATTTAAACACTTTGAGAAGTTTTTTCATTTTTGGAGATTAGATGTAGATAAAGTCAAATTGTTCGGCAAGTTTTTCCTTTAAAACTGACATGACCTCAGCCATATCCATTTTTTTATTTAATTCTTGCTCCATTGAAGTTACTGATTTATCTTCTATTCCGCAAGGTATAATATGAGAAAAATAGGATAAGTCTGAGTTCACATTGAAACCAATACCATGCATTGTTACCCATCTTGAACTTTTTACACCAATAGCACAAATTTTTCTTGCCCTTGATGTATTTCCTTCGATCCAAACGCCAGTCAAACCATCAACTCTGCTCGCTTTTATTCCATATACGAGTAATGTTTGAATCACGGATTCTTCGAGGAACCTAAGGTATTTATGGATATCTGAAAAAAAATGGTCTAAATCTAAAATAGGATAAACCACCATTTGACCAGGGCCATGATACGTTATATCTCCACCACGATTGATTTTATAGTAAGTCGCATTATTCTCTTCTAATGCCTCATCACTGAGCAGCAGATGCTCTTTATCACCAGACTTTCCAAGTGTATAGACGTGCGGGTGCTCACAAAAAAGAATGAAATTTTTAGTAGGCTCGACTCTGTCTCCTTTTCGAATTTCTATTTTTTGATTGACTGTTTCTCTGAAGATTTTCTCTTGATAATCCCAAGCTTCCTTGTAATCTATCAGTCCTAAATTTTCGAAGATAACTTCTGGCATAGTTTTACTTTTTTAATCGTAAATTTTATCATTACGAAATTAACACAAAAACACGTATATTAATATATTCTTTAGCTCCCATATATTGAATAATCGTAAATTTGTACTAAATGTTTATTTATGAAGTCTAGAACTGCACAAGAAACGCTTTCGGTAACCACTAAATTAGTGCTACCGAATGACACCAACACTTTAGGTAACTTGTTTGGAGGTCAACTATTAGCTTGGATGGATGTTATTGCTAGTGTCTCTGCTCATCGTCATTGCAGAAGAGTTGTAGTAACTGCATCGGTGAACAATGTATCTTTCAAACAACCCATCAAACAATCTTCTATTGTGACTTTAGAAGCAAAAGTTTCTCGTGCGTTTAATTCTTCTATGGAGATTTTTCTCGATGTATACGTTGAGGATCATTTGACGGGAGAAAAAGTAAAAAGCAATGAAGCCATTTACACTTTTGTTGCTGTCGATCAAAACGGAGGTCCAATTAATGTACCTGAATTAATCCCAGAAACAAAAATAGAAAAAATGCGTTACGAAGGTGCCTTAAGAAGAAAACAATTGAGTCTAATTCTTGCTGGAAAAATGAATCCAGCAGACGCGACAGAATTGAAGAAATTATTTTTGGTCGGAGAAGACTAAAGGAAGGTAGGTTTTAAAATCGCAAACATTCTTTTAATTAAAACTACGCGCGATTTCTTCTGGATTTTGTTTAAGCATACAATCAAAATGTCCTTTTGGGCATTCTTTGAATCCAATTTTAGAACAAGGTCTGCAACTTAACCCCTCCACTTGGTGAATGGAATAGTTTTTATTCTGAGGAGAATACGGAAACATACCCAAATCTGGAACGGTATTTCCCCAAACAGAAACAATCTTTAAATCAAAGCAACTAGCGATGTGCATCATTCCTGTATCATTGGTAATTATTCCATTGCTTTGTTTTACAATACTAGCCGATTTATTCAGACTATATTTCCCACAGGCATTCATCAATTGACTCTCTGGAAACTCATCCATTAACTCCTCAGCTAATTTTAAATCAGTTGGGCCACCAATTAGAATTACCGGTTGATTCAAGGCCCTTATTATATCTGAAAGAAGCGGTTTCGGCATTCTCTTGGTCGCAAACTGAGCGCCTATTGCTAACGCAATAAAGCCTTTCGAGGATACTCCAAACTCTTTCTCAATATTGACATTTTCGCTCGCAGAAAGGTAATATTCACAAGGAAAATGATCATTTTTTACTCCTAATTTTCTAGCCGCATCAAAATATCGCTCTACAATATGAACTTTGGGTAGGTGATTTCTTTTAAGCCGAACGAGTAGCCATTTTTCCCAATTCAACTTAGAAAAGCTTTGACTTGGCTTTCTTAATTTCAGCTTAACCGACTTGGTCCTTATGTTGTTATGCAGGTCGAGAATAAAATCATAATTTTCTTGTTTCAATTCTCCAATAACTTCATCAATGTGTTTCTCTATAGCATAGACTTTATCAATTCGAGGATTATTCTTAACAATAGGTTCAAATACTTTTTTTGTCAAGTAATGTATCTCTACCTGGTCGATTTGTTCTTTAAGTCCACGGAGTACTGGTGTTGTTAGGACAACATCACCAATAGAACTAAAACGAATCACAAGTATTTTCAAGGGTTAAAGGTTTTTATATGCTTTGTAAATTTCCGTTAAAAATGCTTGACCCTTCTTTACTTCAATTTGATGAGCCTTATCGTAAGAGTCGAACACAAACTCTTTCATATCCATTTGATAGCTGAAACTTCCAAATTCTGTAACCCATCCATATCCTCTAATAATAGTATGTAAAGCGAACTCTGGAACTTTAGGGTTCAATAAATCTTTACTCCATGGATAAGCGGAAATATCACCGCCCATTTGATTTAACAAAGTAACTGCAATATCAGCTTGAGAACCAATATTATCCATTCTTACACCTTTGTAATCATTTTTAAGTGGTTCTCCCCATAACAATAAAGGCACCCGATAGAATTTATTTGAATTTGGGTCAACTGCACCTGGAGCGGCATGACCATGATCGGCAACAAATACAAAGAGGGTGTTTTTATACCAATCTTGTTTTTTACAATTCTCAATAAATGTATTGATGCAATCATCGGCATATATTACAGAATTCATAAAATCTTTCTCCTCGCCTTGCCAATTTTGATTTGGTGCTTCTGGGTGGTCGTATGGGGAATGAGTACTTCCAGTAAAAGCACAATGCATGAAAGGTTCTTTCGTTGTATTCATTCTATCGATAAAGATGTCAAATAAATCTTCATCATAGAAGTTTAACTTCCCTCTTTCTAAACCATTTGGAAAATCATTTTCATCCATCACATCTTGAAAGCCATGATCCATAAAGTAACCCCCAATGTTTCCATATTTAAGATCACCACTGAAAACATAATGTGAAGTATAACCCCAATCTTGGAAATCCTGATTTAATGACCTTAGTTTTCTGTGTTTGTCAGGTTGGAGAGAAATAGAAATTCCAGGTATTGCCGGATTACCGCTAAATATGCTTGAATTACCAATCTCAGAAGTGTGTCCTGTTGAGTAAACATTTGTAAATAAAAGCCCTTCATTTGCCAAAGCATCAAAATGTGGAGTAGCTCCTTTGTTTTCGCTTAAACATCCTATTGCTTCAGCTGCCCAACTTTCCAAAATCACAAATACGACATTTGGTCGTTTATTATCTAGTATTTGAACGTCATGTTCTATGGGGAAATTATATAATTCATTGACCAATTTTTTGGATTCACCTGAATCTATTTTGGGTAGTAGATTATCTATTTCACTTTTATTGTAAAGCATATAACTGTTCGCAAAATAATAGGTGGAGTTTACCGATAGATCATTTGCTACATGGTTGTTTGAAAAATAAGCAGAATCTATATTCAATGGGATTTGCTGCCATCCTCCACGAGCTAATAGAAAAAGACCAATTGTTAAGGGAACAAATAAGCCAAGTGCCCCAAATAAATTAGCCAATATTGATTTCTGATTTTCTGTTGTTTTTGGCTTAAATAAGAGATTAAAAATTCGATAGCCAAAAACAATTTCAAGCACCGAATAAATTATAAACCAGAAAGTCATACTGTAATCTGCCGTTCTAAATACTTCATCTGGATTTGATAAGTGCATGAAAACCCGAGAAGTTAATTTATGGTTCCATTCTGGATAAGCATTAATTTCTCCCGCATGAATGAGCGCGACCAGAACAACCTCACTAAGAACGATGATTTTAAACAAACTAAACGTCCACTTTTTAGACAAAACAAACCCAATTACTAGAGCTATTAAAGGAAGAATACTCAGAAAACCACCAGTTGCTATATCTAAGCGAAGCGAATGCAAAAATGTTAGAAACCAATCTGTCCAGGAAACACTTTCAAATTTTGTCCAATTATGCAGAGAGAAGAGAATTCTTTCAAAATCAAAAATGAGAATCCAAAAAAGTAATAGCTTAAGAACATTTCCAATAATATATTTAGCATTTCGCATAAGGCAAAGTTACCTTTTTAACATAGAACACTGAACTTTTATTGTCAAAATGCATCAATAGACCTATGTTGAAAAGGTACCAACGTAACTGCCTCATCTTGGCTTTGATCTTTAAGTTTAACGATTAAGTAAACGGTTTCAACCATTTGTCAGTGCTTATATTAACTCTCTCAAAATGAGATAAGTCAGAAATTAGCCTGCAAACTTGCATTAACACTTCTAAAAAATTACTTTTGCAGCCTAAAATATCTAACGAAGAATTATGGAATCAATGATTATTTATATGCCAATAGTAGCAGCCTTAATTGGTCTTGCATACATGTTGGTGAAAAAGTCTTGGGTAATGAAACAAGACGCAGGTGATGGTAAGATGAAAGAAATCGCTGACCACATCTATGAAGGAGCTTTGGCGTTCTTAAATGCTGAATACAGATTATTAGCAATTTTTGTTGTGGGAGTAAGTGTTGCTCTTGCTGTTGTAGCATACTTTGTCCCTTCTACACACTGGTTAATAGTAGTTGCCTTTATTTTCGGTGCTTTATTCTCTGCAATTGCAGGTAATATGGGAATGAGAATAGCGACTAAAACAAACGTAAGAACAACACAAGCTGCTCGTACAAGTTTACCTCAAGCATTGAAGGTTTCTTTTGGCGGTGGAGCAGTAATGGGATTAGGAGTTGCAGGACTAGCTGTTCTTGGCTTAACTGTTTTCTTTATCCTATTTTTAAATATGTTTATGGGAGGCGAATGGACCTCAGTTGATGACATGACCATTGTATTGGAAACTTTAGCTGGATTTTCACTTGGAGCTGAATCAATTGCATTATTTGCGAGAGTAGGTGGTGGTATTTATACCAAAGCTGCTGATGTTGGCGCTGATTTAGTTGGTAAAGTTGAAGCTGGAATTCCTGAAGATGATCCAAGAAACCCTGCAACAATTGCGGATAATGTTGGTGATAACGTTGGTGACGTTGCAGGAATGGGAGCTGATTTATTCGGTTCTTATGTTGCCACAGTATTAGCGACAATGGTTTTAGGAAACTATATTATCAGAGATAACGGTGGAGCAATTGCTGATGCTTTTAATGGAATGGGACCAATCTTATTGCCAATGGCAATTGCAGGTGTTGGTGTAATTATTTCTTTGATTGGAACAATGTTGGTGAAAATCAAATCAAATGATGCGAAAGAGAAAGAAGTAATGGGTGCATTAAACATCGGAAATTGGGTTTCAATTGCTTTAGTTGCAGTTTCATGTTATGGTTTAATTACATGGATGTTGCCGGAAACTATGATGATGAGCTTCTTCGGTGAAGGATTAATTGAAATCACTTCATTACGTGTATTTGGAGCTGCAATCGTAGGGTTAATTGTTGGAGCTGTTATTTCTTCTGTTACTGAATACTATACAGGATTAGGTAAAAAACCAATTTTAAAAATAGTTCAACAATCTTCTACAGGAGCTGGAACTAATATTATCGCTGGTTTAGCGACTGGAATGATTTCTACATTCCCAACAGTTCTTTTATTTGCTGGTGCAATTTGGAGTTCTTATGCCTTGGCTGGATTCTATGGTGTAGCACTAGCTGCTTCTGCAATGATGGCAACAACTGCAATGCAGTTAGCTATTGATGCTTTCGGACCTATTGCAGATAATGCAGGTGGTATTGCTGAAATGAGTGAACAAGAACCTATCGTTCGTGAAAGAACAGATATTTTGGATGCTGTTGGTAACACCACTGCAGCAACAGGAAAAGGATTTGCTATTGCTTCTGCAGCATTAACATCTTTGGCTTTGTTTGCTGCTTATGTCACATTCACCGGAATTGATGGAATTAACATATTTAAAGCACCTGTACTAGCAATGCTATTTGTTGGTGGTATGGTACCAGTTGTATTCTCTGCGCTAGCAATGAATGCCGTAGGTAAGGCTGCTATGGAAATGGTTCAAGAAGTTAGACGTCAGTTTAGAGATATTCCAGGAATTATGGAAGGAACTGGTAAACCAGAATATGATAAATGTGTTGCTATTTCTACTGAAGCTTCATTGAAACAAATGATGTTACCTGGAATTTTAACAATCGGTTTCCCATTAGTAATTGCTTTCTTACCATTGTTATTCGGAATGGACAATTTGATCATTGCCGAAATGCTAGGTGGATATATGGCAGGTGTTACTGTAAGTGGTGTTCTTTGGGCAATTTTCCAAAACAACGCAGGTGGTGCATGGGATAATGCTAAAAAATCTTTCGAAGCAGGAGTTGAGATTGATGGAGAAATGACGTATAAGGGTTCTGAAGCGCATAAAGCGGCAGTAACTGGAGATACAGTTGGTGATCCATTTAAAGATACTTCTGGACCTTCAATGAACATCTTAATTAAATTAACTTGTTTAATTGGTTTGGTTATCGCGCCTATCTTAGGAGATGGACATGGTGATGCAACACAAGCGGGTGTATGTTCTGGAGAAAAAACAGAATGTTGTAAAGAAAAGGCATCTTGTGATAAAGGAGCTAAATCTTGTACGAATGAAAAATCTTGTTCTAAGGATAAAAAGCATTGTTCAGCATCAAGTTGTGACATGTCTAAGTGTTCTGAAATGACAATGGAAGAATGTGCTGCAATGTGTGACGAAAAAGGTTGCTCAGCTGAAGATAAAGCAAAATGTATGGCTATGTATGACGAGGATGGAAAGTTCATCGGACATGCAACTGAAACGATAGAAGAGGAGATTGAAGAGGTTATGTAATTCCTTCTAACTATATTGAAAACGCTCTGAGAAATCAGGGCGTTTTTTTTGGTCAAGACTTTACATTTTTACTTCATAGGACACCCATTAAATAAAGATCTTTGTGCAACTAATCATTTACTACAGTGTTAAGAATCAAAATGATTATGCACAAACTACTCGCCTATTGTTTCCCCCATCTGTAACCATGTCTCCAAGCCTTCTTCGGTATTCTTAATTAAGTCGTCTGAAAAAGACATTTTATTTTTTTCAAATAGCACCACTAAAGTTGACCCTCCGAAAGAGAAATAGCCTTTTTCATCACCTTTTTTGACATTACTATTAGCAGAATATGTTTGATGAATTCCAGCTGTTAATGTTGCACCGACATCACAAATTAAGACATCACCGCGATTTTCTGTTTTTACTGTACAATATTCTCTTTTATTCTGGCAGAATATTTCTAAATTCTTTCTTAATGCCATCGGAGAAACAGAATAATAAGCTCCTTTTATTTTAGTACTTGCCTTAGCAACGCCTTCAACAGGGAAATGAAAACGGTGATAATCTACTGGAGCTAATCGAACGATGAACATTGAACCATCTGTATATTTATCTGCTAATAATGGATTTCCGAGAAAGGTATTAAGATTAAATTCAGACCCTTTAATAAAGAACCTTCTTGAATCGCTGATTTTTGGGAAAGCGAGAACTCTTCCGTCTGCTGGAGAAACAATTCCTTGACCAATAGGTCTGGCACTAGGCTTTATCTTACGGTAAAAAAACTCGTTAAAAGTTTCGAATGAAGCTACCTCATCTTGGTAGTCATCCATATCGATATTGAATTTTTCAATAAATTTAATGACACCTTTTTTAGATCTTGCACTGTCAATATACTTCCCAAACAACACGGTGAAATACTTTCTTCTAAACATTACAAACAACGACAGTTTTCCCAACGGATTTTTACCATAGAGAAAATTGAGAACACGACCTCCAGGAACATCTTCTTCAATCAACTGACCAGTTGAACGTTCTATAAATTTAATTTTCGCCATTCGCGTAAAGATACTATTTTGAGATATTAATACTTGTTATAACCAACATTAAGATGAATCCAGAGAGAGCGCCCTAAACGTATCATCAGCGGTCTAAATAGCATTAACAGCAGCAACATCATTCCTGTATACACAAACACCATGTTGCCATCAGAAAAAAGAGCCAATAAAATAAAGGGTATACCTATGATAACCACAAAAGGGTAACTCGCATAAAGAGAGCCGATCCAAAACCCAGGTTCAAGCTCATACATCAATTTACAATTATCACAAGACTCATTCATTAATAAAAGGTCTTTGTATCTGAACATTCCCTTCTTTTTAAAAAGTTCACCTTTTCTGCAGCGTGGGCATTTACAATTGGCAATTGAGAATACAATAGAAGTCTGCTTTTCTTTCATCTTAACGCATAAAAAAAGGACGCTTAACGCGTCCTTTCAATTTTAATATTCAAATGTTTCCATGAAACTTGTATTGAAATCCCCTTCTTTAAACTTAGGATCCTCCATTAATTTCTGATGAAATGGTATTGTTGTTTTAATTCCTTCAATGACATATTCATCCAAAGCTCTCTTCATTTTTAATATTGCCTCTTCTCTAGTTTGAGCAACAACAATTAATTTCGAAATCATCGAATCATAATTTGGTGAAATTTCATATCCCGCGTAAACATGTGTGTCAATTCTTACCCCATGTCCACCTGGAGCATGATAATTTACAATTTTACCTGGAGAAGGTCTGAAGTTTGAATCAGGATCTTCCGCATTAATACGGCATTGAATAGCATGCATGTTAGGAATTAAATTGCCGCCTGTGATTTTATCACCTGCCGCTAATTTAATTTGTTCTTTAATCAAATCATAGTTAATTACTTCTTCAGTAATTGTATGCTCTACTTGAATTCGAGTATTCATTTCCATAAAGTAGAACTCTCTATGCTTATCCACTAAGAATTCAACCGTACCTACCCCTTCATATTTAACAGCCTTAGCCGCTTTAATAGCTGCAGCACCCATTTTTTTCCTAAGGCGCTCAGTCATGAATGGAGATGGAGTTTCCTCCACCAACTTTTGATGACGTCTTTGAATTGAGCAATCTCTTTCCGATAAATGGCACGCATTCCCGAACTGATCTCCAGCAATTTGAATTTCAATGTGTCTAGGTTCTTCAATGAATTTCTCCATGTACAAACCATCATTTCCAAAAGCGGCAGCAGATTCCGCACGAGTAGCATCCCAAGCTGCTTCCATATCTTCCTCTTTCCATACCACTCTCATTCCTTTTCCACCACCTCCGGCAGTTGCTTTAAGAATAATAGGATATTTAACTTTAACCGCTGTTTTAATAGCATCATCCAAACTCTTTAATAATCCTTTTGAACCAGGAATACAAGGGACACCTGCTGCAATCATTGTTGCTTTCGCATTTGCTTTATCTCCCATTCCAGATATTTGTTCCGGTGTAGCTCCAATAAATTTAATATCGTGCTCCTCACAAACTTTTGAAAACTTTTCATTCTCAGATAAAAACCCATAACCAGGATGAATTGCATCAGCATTTGTTATTTCAGCTGCTGCAATAATATTAGGGATAGATAGATAAGATAATGCACTTGACGCAGGGCCAATACAAACGGCTTCATCTGCAAAACGAACAGGCAAACTATCTTTATCAGCCGTAGAATATACGGCTACTGTTTGAATCCCCATCTCTTTACAAGTACGAATAATACGCAATGCAATCTCTCCTCTATTGGCGATTAATATTTTTTTAAACATGTCTTTTAATTAATGTGAATATTTACTCCCATTCTAAATTGAGTAGAACGCAAGTTTCTTGTCAAATTATTTTCGACGTTTAATTATGAAGGATCAACTAAATATAAAGGCTGATCGTATTGAACTGGTGAAGAATCATCAACCAATACTTTAACAATTTTACCTGACACTTCAGCTTCAATCTCATTGAACAATTTCATTGCTTCAATAATACAAATTGCATCGCCTTCTTTGATTGTATCTCCAACAGCCACAAAAGGTGGTTTATCTGGACTAGATGATCTATAGAAAGTCCCAATCATAGGAGATTTAACTGTAATATAGTTAGAGTTCTCTTCAGCAACTACAGGTGCTGAAGGAGCTTCAGGAGCTGGAGCCGCAATTTGAGCTGCAACTGGAGCCGCTTGAGCCATCGGCGCAGCCGCTTGAACAAGAATTTGCTTTTCAGCACTTCCTTTCTTATCGTCTGATTTGATGACGATTTTAAAATCTTTTTGTTCAATTTCAACTTCGTTTACGCCTGATTTAGCAACGAATTTTATTAAATCTTGAATTTCTTTAATATTCATTTCTTACTGGTTTTAAGGTGTTAAAAATAATATTTTTTTTAAGAATTATAGGCCCATTTCAAATAAACTGACCCCCACGTAAATCCGCCTCCAAATGCTGAAAGTATTAACGTATCTCCTTTTTTAAGCTGCTTCTCATAATCCCATAGGCAAAGTGGTAAAGTACCTGCCGTTGTATTTCCGTATTTCTGAATGTTAATCATTACCTTCTCTTTCGGTAATCCCATTCTATTCGCCGTAGCGTCAATAATTCTTAAATTGGCTTGATGTGGCACTAGCCAATCAACATCCTCACTTTTCAAATTATTATTCTCCATGATTTCCGCTGAAACATCTGCCATGTTTGTTACTGCAAACTTGAAAACTTGTTTTCCTTCTTGCTTAACATAGTGCATTTTTTTCTCAACCGTTTCAATTGTCGGAGGATTCAAAGATCCACCAGCTGGCTGAACCAAATAGTTTCTTCCCGCTCCATCACTTTTTAAAATGAAATCTTGAACGCCAAGACCTTCTTCATTTGGCTCAAGCATAACTGCCCCCGCACCATCACCGAATATAACACAAGTTGTTCGATCTTCATAATCGATGATAGAGGACATCATATCTACCCCAACCACGATTACTTTTTTATACTTACCCGTCTCGATAAACTGAGATGCTGTAGCCAATGAATAAATAAACCCTGAACAAGCAGCACTTAAATCAAATCCCCAAGCATTTTTTAAGCCGGCTTTATCGCAAAGTACATTTGCCGTGCTTGGAAAAGGAAAATCACCCGTGACCGTTCCTACAACTACCAAGTCAACATCCTCTGCCTTCGTTCCTGTTTTTTCTAATAAACCCTTAACAGCTTCTGTAGCCATGTCAGAAGAAGCGCCATTTTTCATGATTCTTCTCTCCTTGATACCTGTTCGTGAAGTAATCCACTCATCATTTGTATCAACAATTTTAGATAATTTTTCATTGTCTAAAACGAATTCAGGAACGTATCCTTGAACTCCAGTAATTGCTGCTGTAATTTTGCTCATGTGTTTAGTTAAATGCCTCGTTAACGCGAGTTGCTAAACCTGAGTTTGCCACTTCGCTTGAATGTAATATCATGTTTTTAACAGCGATGTCATTTGAAATTCCATGTCCAATAACAACATTTCCTTTCACACCAAGAATTGGAGTCCCTCCGTAATTCTCATAATTAAATCGGTCAAAGAATTCATCTTTAATCCCACGCTTTTTCATAAGTGTATATATACCTTCTGCTTGCTTTAGAACAATATTTCCAGTAAATCCATCACAAACAACAACATCAGCTTGACCTAAAAATAAATCACGCCCTTCTATGTTTCCAATAAAATTAATCTCTTTCGATTCCGCTAATAACTTGTGCGTTGATTGTGTTAACAAGTTACCTTTTGAGGGTTCCTCACCAATATTAAGCAATGCAACGCGTGGTTTTTCAATTCCGTATACATTTTGAGAATACAATGATCCTAAAATTGCAAATTGATACAAAACATCTGGTTTACAGTCAGCGTTAGAGCCAACATCCAGAAGTATTGCTTTCGTTCCGTCTACAGAAGGCAGAGTCGAAGTGATACACGGTCTAATCACTCCTGGAATTGTGTTAATTTTAAACATTGATCCAACGAGCATTGCTCCCGTGTTCCCTGTACTTGCAAACACATTAATATCTCCTTTTGCAAGAAGATCAAAACCTACAGCTATTGAACTATTTGGTTTTTGCACAATTGCCCTAGTTGGATGGTCATGCATTGTAATTACATCTGGAGCATGAATAATTTCATAATCCTCAGGGTTTTCTTCTAACGAAGAAAGGCCACCTAAGATTTGCTCTTGGTCGCCTATCAAAACGATTTTATCGTCTTTAGAAAGTTCCTTTCTAGCTAATACCGCACCCGCAATATTTGCGTCTGGTGCGAAATCACCTCCTAATACATCTATACCTATCTTCATTAAGAAGAACTAAAGTACAGAATTAAATTGCAACTTCTTTCTCCGCTACTACTTGTCCTTTGTAGTATAATTTACCTTCATGCCAGTGAGCATGGTGGAATAAATGAGGTTGTCCAGTTGTTGGGCAAGTTGCAATGTTGTTTGCTTCCGCCTTAACATGCGTTCTTCTTTTGTCACGTCTCGTTTTCGAGATCTTTCGTTTTGGATGTGCCATTTTATCTTATTTGTATTCTTTATTATCTATTTTTCTTACCCTTCGATAAGTCTTGTAATGCCTTCCAGCGAGGGTCGATATAATCGTCCTCACTGTTTTCAGTTGATTCATCCGATTCTTCATCGTTTGAATCGTTTTCTTTTGAAACCAATATGTACTCACTTAAAATATTCATGGTTTCTTCATCGCATTCATTTTCATCATGAATTGGGCGATAAGGAACAGAAACAGAAATAAATTCTAAAATATGTTCTGTCATGTCAATTTCAAATTCTTCTGGAAATATGGTTACTAAAGATTCATTATCAGAAGGTTTTGTATCAAACTTAAAAATTAACTGATATTCCCCATTCACCTCTGTTATCATAGAGCCATTGCATCTACTGCAATTTGTTTCTACTTTACCATTGATAATAAAATCTCCAATGAGCATTGTTTCTTTTTTCTCAAACAACAACTCAACCTTCACATTTCCTTTGTGAATTATAGAGTACTCAAAGTTTTCAAAGAACGAATCAGTAATATCGTATTCAAATTTATGAATCCCAAGTTCTAAACCAACAAAAGGGATAATATATTCTCTTTTCAATTTCACTCTTTCAATTCTTGTCCATCTTTCCAAGCGAAAGACGGGGCGCAAAGATAGTAATTAATAAACTAATCCACTATTCTCTGTGCATAAATTAATTCTTTTTTTTAACGCTCCTTCCTTCTGTCCTTTTTTTCACTGATAGCCAACGGGTTCACATTTACCTCTTTCTCCATTAAATGCGTTCGAAAAACATCGACAGCTAAATAAATTGCATTTCTCATAGAGTCCCCCGATGCTTTGTTCTGACCAACAATATCATAAGCTGTTCCATGATCCGGAGAAGTTCTAATGATTGGTAAGCCGGCAGTGAAGTTCACCCCCTCATCAAAAGATAGAGCCTTGAAGGCAGACAATCCTTGGTCGTGATACATTGCTAAAACCCCATCGTATTGAGACCTCGCTGAAGAACCGAAAAAGCCATCCGCAGGAAAAGGACCAAATGCCATAATTCCTTCATTGTTTGCTTTTGAAATAGCGGGATGAATGGATTCATTTTCTTCCGCTCCCATTTTTCCATTTTCACCAGCATGAGGATTCAATCCAAAAACAGCAATTTTTGGCTTTCGTATTCCAAAGTCTTTTTTCAAAGAACTGTTGAACGCTTTTAATTTATCCAATACCTTATCAGTAGTAACCGCGGCACTTACCTCTTTAATCGGAATATGGCTAGTCACCAACCCAACTCTGAGTGTTGGGGAAATCATTAACATCAAGGCTTCTTCTTGACCGGCTAGGTCCGCTAAGTATTCCGTATGACCAGGAAATTTAAATCCTGATTTACCCATTGCCTCTTTATTAATTGGTGACGTAACTAGTACATCAATTTTTCCAGAAGCTAAATCTTGGGTTGCTCTTTCTAATGATTCGAAAGCGTATTTACCACCCTCAGCAGTTGCATTACCTAAATCAAATTTCAATTCATCTTTCCAGATATCTATCAAGTTAACGGCCTTAGACTTCGCCTTATCAGCAAACTCACAAAGAACATAACTAAAACTATTCTTTGACTCTTCATAGTTCATCCTTTTCTTGTGAAAAGAAAATACTTTAGATGAACCATAGATGACTGGAGTGCAGTCAAGCATCATTCGACTATCTCCAAGGGCTTTCATTATGACTTCAGGACTAATTCCGTTCACATCACCAATTGAAATACCAACTTTCACATTAGGTCTTGAACTAGTCGAGACTCTTCCTTTCTCCTTATCCATTATTTCATATTTTTAAAGAAGTTATACAACAGACGCACACCAACTCCTGAACCACCTCTAGTTCTATAGGCAGTTGTTTTATCCAACCAAGCTGGCCCCGCAATATCCATATGAACATATGGTGCCTCAACAAAGTTTTCCAAAAACTTTCCGGCAGTTATCATACCCGCTGTTGGCCCACCAAGATTCTTTAAGTCGGCAATAGGAGACTTCAATTCCTCACCATATTCTTCCCAAAAAGGAAAAGTCATTGTTCTTTCATGACAATCAAAACCTGCTTGCTCTAGTTGATTAAAATAAGTTTGTTTTGCAGTACCCATAATGCATGTTGCGTGTTCTCCAACTGCCCTGTGCGCTGCGCCAGTTAAAGTAGCTGCATCAATTACTAATTCCGGGTCAAATTTCTTTGAATAGGTCAAGGCATCTGCCAAGATCATTCTTCCTTCTGCATCGGTATTTAAGACCTCTACAGTCAGCCCATTCAGCATCGTTACCACATCTCCAGGAGCATAAGCATTTAGGCCAGGACGATTATCTGTTGCAGGTATTAATGTTATGATATGAATTGGTAAATCTTGTTTTGAGGCCAAATAAGTCGCTGCCATAACAGTCGCTGCACCACCCATGTCACTTTTCATGATATCCATAGAATTCGCGGTTGGCTTCAAACTTAACCCGCCCGTATCATATACAACACCCTTACCAACTAAAACAATCGGCTTCTTATTGATTGCGTTTTCAGGCTTATATTCTATGATTGAAAAAGTAGGAGGGTCAATTGAACCTTTATTGACAGCTAATAGGCCTCCCATTTTTAAGGCCTCAATTTGAGACTTCTCCAAAACAGTGACATTTAATTCAGCATCTAGCCCTAATGTTACTATTTCTTCAGCCAATTGTTCTGCTGTTAGAAAAGAAACAGGCTCATTCACCATATCTCTGGCCCAAAAAACTGCAGTAGTGATGTCAAATAACTCTTCAATTAAATCATCTCCGAAAGCATCTTCCACTAACAAGTTCTCTAATTTAAATTCCTTCTTGTCAGCATCATTGAAATACTTCAAGAATTGATAGCTTGATAAAAGAAAACCTTCTAATAAATCATATACTAAATCAGCTCCTCCTAAGAATGCGATTTCTTCAATCTCTTTATTTAAAAGCTGACGGACTTTTGCTCCAGCAACTCTGTTTTTCTCAGCGTCTTGATTAAATCTCACTAAAAAAACAGACCCAGATAAACTTGAAACTTCTTTGAAGTCCTCCTCCTGCTTTAAAAATGCATCAAAAAGAGATTTATCCTCTCCTGTCAATGTTGAAGAAACATTCTTTGAATTGCCTATAATTACTCTATGCTTGCACGTATTAAGTGTATTGCTTTCTGTTAATTTCATTTCCAAAATTTTGAACAACAAAGTTAACTTTTATTCATTAAGAATCTTGGCAAAAAACCAGAAAAGGAAAAGTGGATTTAAAACTTATCAATCTTGGAACAGTGTATATTGAAACGTCTCAATTTCCCGATATGGTTCTCCCATAACTCCGGACAATCTAGCGTGAACCAGACGAGAAGGTAGCTCATTAGAAAAATCAAAAGTGGACGTTCTTCTTAATAAAAAAACATTGTCATTAAATGTTGAGTCAACAAACCCAACACATGCTCCCGCATCATTATAACTAATTGTTCGGCTCTTAGCAAATGGGAAATTGTCTTTTTCAAAGCCTAAAAAATGACCTTTCTTTGAATATTTAAATGAGGTTTTCTTTGCCTGATTCACTGTATTCTCCATGTAAAATGAATTCACTGGTGTTCCTGGGGGGCCTAAAACAACCAAATCTGCAGGGGTAGGGCTTAAAATAGAATCCAACGACAATGCTCCCCAACCTTCTTTAAACAACATGTGGAATTTATAATCACCGGTTGCTTCACTTTTATAAACCAAATACTTTTCGCTGTATTCTATTTTTGTATACAACTGGAATTGTTCTAATAAATCATTCACTTCTCCTGTGATTACTTCGGGTTTAGAGAAGCCATATTTATCTTGATCAATTTGATAATTAAATTGAACAGCGCCTAAACTAATGTATTCATAAAATTGTTCAATCTGAATATCTATGACCCTTCCGTTGGTGTCAAATGTATAATGGCGGACTTCTTTTGGAGTTAAATTTTCTATGGTAGAATCTTTTGAAGATCCATACATTTTGCGAGTAACCTGTTTAATTCTCTTCTCTCGGATCAACCCTTGATTGAACCAAATTGGAAAAGTAATATCATTTTCATTTTCCGTAAACATCTGCTTCATATCGAAAACAAATGATTGGTGGATGATTTTGTTACGTTTCTTCTTATTCTTTGAAACATATGAACATGAAAACAAGATTAAGGCAAACACAGGAAGAATAATGATGTTCTTTTGCATACTGAGTAAAGATAGACAATCTCTTTGAAAAAGAACACCTTGCTATCATGACTATATTAACTCCAAAAATCATACACCTTAATTAAATCAAATACTAAAACGAAATTCTCTACCTTTGCACTATGTATAATGATCGTCCTATAACAGATTGGTTGCCAATCACAAAAAAAGACCTTGAGAAAAGAGGTTTTAGTAATGTTGATGTTGTGTTGATTTCTGGGGATGCTTATGTTGACCATCCTTCATTTGGAACAGCCGTTGTTGGCCGTATCATTGAAGATGAAGGATTCACCGTTGCAATTGTTGCACAACCGAACTGGCAAGATGATTTGAGGGATTTTAAGAAATTCGGAAAACCCAATTATTTTTTTGGAGTTACTGCAGGTTGCATGGATTCCATGGTTAATCATTATACGGCTAATAAACGATTACGATCAACAGATGCTTATACTCCCGGTGGAGAAGCGGGATTTAGGCCTGATTATGCCACTGAAACCTATTCTAAAATTTTAAAAGAAATATATCCTGACGTTCCTGTATTGATTGGTGGAATTGAAGCTTCTTTAAGACGTGTTACGCATTATGATTATTGGTCCAATGCGTTAAAACCCTCTATTCTTGTTGACTCCAAAGCAGACATGTTGGTATATGGAATGGGAGACCAGCCCTTAAGAGAGATTTTAAAACTCTTAAAGAAAGGAGTACCATTTGAAGGTTTAAGGACTTTGAAACAAGTTGCCTTCTTGCAAAAAACAGAAAACGCTTTACCCAAGAACAAGAACTGGAACGATTTAGAATTATCTAGCCATGAAGTGTGTTTAGAGGATAAAATAAAATTTGCAGCAAATTTCAAAACAATTGAAGTTGAATCCAATAAGTGGAGAGCAGATAGGATTATTCAAAAAGTTGGAGAGCAAACATTAGTCATCAACCCTCCTTACAAGACAATGACCGAGAAAGAAATTGACACTTCTTTTGACCTTCCTTATACGAGAATGCCGCACCCTAAATATCAAAAAAGAGGTGCGATTCCAGCGTATGACATGATTAAGTTTTCTGTTAACATGCATCGTGGCTGTTTTGGGGGTTGCAGTTTTTGCACCATTTCTGCTCACCAAGGAAAGTTTATCGCTTCTCGAAGCGAGAAATCTATTATGGCTGAAGTCGACGAAGTAGTTAAGCATCCAGAATTTAAAGGTTATTTATCTGATATTGGTGGGCCTTCTGCCAACATGTATAAAATGAAAGGAAAGGATGAAAGTATTTGTGAGAAATGTGTGAGTCCAAGTTGCATACATCCGGTAATTTGTAGCAACCTTGATACTTCCCATAAGCCTTTAACGAACTTGTACAAAAAGGTGGATGCCCATCCTGAAGTAAAGAAAGCATTTGTAGGATCTGGAATCCGGTATGATTTATTGGTTGATGATTTCAATAAGAATAATGATGATGGAAATCACGAAGAGTATATTGAACAATTAGTAAAACATCATATTAGTGGCCGTTTGAAAGTTGCACCAGAGCACACGTCTGATGCAACTCTTAAAGTGATGCGAAAACCTTCTTTTAAATATTTCCACAAATTCAAAGAGAAGTACGATATCATCTCTGAAAAGCATGGACTGAAACAACCTCTTATTCCATATTTCATTTCTTCCCACCCAGGCTGTGAAAGTGAAGATATGGCAAACCTAGCGGTTGAAACTAAAGATATGGGGTTTCAATTGGAGCAAGTACAGGATTTTACTCCAACTCCTATGACGGTTGCAACTGTTATTTATTATAGCGGGGTACATCCATATACGCTAAAGCCATACAAAACAGTAAAGAAAAAAGAGGACAAGCTGAATCAGCGTCGCTTCTTTTTTTGGTACAAACGTGAGAACCATGAATATATTAAGACTTCTTTGAGAAAAGCAGACAGAATGGATTTAGCGGAAAAATTATTAGGTCCAAAAGCACAAGATCGACAAGTTCCGAAATGGTTAAAAGAAAGAAGGAAAAAGTAAAAACTCCTGTATCTCTTATGATTTCTACTACTCAGGTTTAGCTATAAATTAATATTAAATTTCGTTTTTTTGAAGCCTAGTTAGAATTCCGTATATTCGTAACTTCAAACTAATCAACGTGATAAAACTACAACTAACACTTGCATTCGCAATTGTCTTCTCTCTTTTTGGGAATTCTCAATCTGCTTTTCAAACTGCATATACTAACCATTCAAATGTTCCTGCAGGACTTTTAGAAGCCGTAGCTTGGAATAATACGCACATGGTTCATTTACAAAATGCTCCAGAATCTTGTTCTGGACTACCAGTTGCCTATGGAATTATGGGATTACACGATGATGGTAAAAATTATTTCATCGAAAATGGAGCTATTGTCGCAACTTTATCTGGTGTAACTGTTGATGAACAAAAATTGAACGCAGACAATCAAATCAATGCTTACGCTAAAGCTTTTGATTATTTAATGGAGATTCGAATAAATGAGGGTGAATTTTTGAATGATGGAAAAACAATTCGAACTGTATTGCATCAATTGAGCGAAATCCCGGATTCTGGAGTTGTGAATTTATTGGCTCGAGACATTCAAGTTTATTCTGTTTTGAAATTTATGAATTCTGAAGAAAAAGCTTCTTTACATAGTTTCAATGTCCAAAACTTCAATTTGCCTGAGGTCTTTGGGGAAGCAAATTTTGCTGTTCTGTCTAGCGAAAAAATACGATTCATGCCTGAAGGAATTCTTTCCGACAACAATCAACTTTATACTGCTGTAACATCTAAATCTACAGAATTCGGCCCGGCGATATGGAACCCGGCTCCATCCTGTAATTATAGTTCAAGAAATGGTACCCCAATATCATCCATTACAATTCATACTATTCAAGGTACCTATGCTGGTGCAATTTCATGGGCTCAAAATTGCAATTCAAATGTTTCGTACCATTATGTTATTCGTTCTTCCGACGGACAGGTCACACAAATGGTTTTAGAGGGTGATAAGGCATGGCATGTAGGTAGCGAGAATCCGTATACAATCGGATACGAACATGATGGTTACGTTGATGACATTTCATGGCTAACAGATCCTTTGTATAATAGTTCAGCAGAATTAAGTCGAGATGTTGTAAACAGTGGTTACGGAATTCCATCATTGAGAACATATTTTGGTGCTTCCTCGGCAGGAACAAACACACTAGGCGGATGCACAAAAATTAAAGGACATCAGCATTATCCTAATTCTACGCACACTGATCCGGGAATCAATTGGGACTGGGAACGCTATTATCGCCTAATTAATGACAACCCCTTAATTACAACAGTTTCATCCACAGCAAATTTTTACGATACCGGAGGAAACACTGGGACATATCAAGATGATGAACGTGAACTTTGGCTCTTCCAGCCTACTGGAGCTACAAATGTTACATTGAGCTTTATTACCTTTGACATTGAACAAGATTGGGATTTCCTTTTCATATATGATGGTGAAACTATTGATGCCCCTTTAATTGGCACGTATACTGGAACAACGATTCCTAGTTCAATAACCTCAACTGGCAATTCACTTTTAGTTGAATTTAGAAGTGATTGCGCTACAATATCCGAAGGTTGGGAGGCAATGGTAACGGCTACAATTCCACCACCTACACCACCTGCAAATGATGATTGCGTAGGAAGTATAAGTTTAATAGTGAATGGTGATGATCTGTGTGGAAGTATTACTTCAGGGAGTATCTACGCAGCGACAGCTTCCAATGAGGATAGTCTTTCATGCGGTGGAACAGAAAATGATGATGTTTGGTATTCTTTCGTTGCTGTTGCAAATCAACATTCAATAGATATCCAAAACATTATTGGGTCTACAACTGATTTACATCATTCTGTGTGGGAAGGAAGTTGTAATTCTTTGGAACTCTTTCCAGGTTCTTGCTCTGATGAAAATTCGAGTGTTGCCAACTCTTTAGTTCCTGGTAACACCTATTATGTGCGAGTTAACACCAACTTACCTGCCAATCAACAAAATACTAGCTTTGATATTTGCATTGGAACCCTAGCAGTTATTCCTGACATTGATACGATCCAACCAATCACCCAAATAATTGGAGCTTCACCTTGGCAAACAAATGATTTTTCTGTTAATTTCACAGACACAGATGATACTGCAGTATCGGATAAATTTTATTTGGTTGCTGAAAAAACTAGTTCAGAAACATCTTGGCACTCAAACGGAAACGCAGGATTTGTATCAGAAGAATTTGGAGATAATTCAAGTAATTGGCTACCTATTACGGGCAGCTATATATTGAATGGAGGGAAGTTTATATTCTCGGATGTAACAGAACAAAACTCCAATACTTACTTGTCTATTTCGCAAACAAACACAAACAATTATCTGTATGAGTGGGATCAAAAAATAACGAGTAGTGAAAGTAATCAGCGAGCAGGAATTCATTTCTTTTGTGATAATCCAAACTTAAGTAATCGCGGCAACTCATATTTCGTTTATCTGAGAGAAAATGATAACGCTGTTGAAATTTTATCTGTCGATAATGATGTTTTCAACTCAGAATCTTCTGTTTCGCAGACTATTAATGTGGGTGAAACATACAACTGTAAAGTGCTATTTAATCCAAGTTCTGGAAAAATTAAGGTTTTCATTAATAATGTTTTCATTTCAGAATGGACTGATTCCACACCACTAATTTCAGGTGGGTTTATTTCATTAAGAACAGGTGGATGTGCCGCTGAATTTGACAACGTTCGTGTTTATAAATCCAGAGGGAATTTAGCAAACATTATAACTTCAGGAGTCAATGGTGAAATGCGGATCGAAAGTATCAATGCTGTTCCATCAGGTTCTGTTCGTTCAATTGTTTTGGATAGCGCAAACAATTGGTCTAACATAGATTTTGAAACATACTTATTAGACTTTTCAGTCCCTGAGATGATAGGGTTAAATGATGGTCCATCTGCGGACATCGATACTTTTGCTATTTCAACACTCCAAGGCAATTGGGATTTTCAAGATCCTCACTCTTTTATTCAGTCTTATGAAGTCGCAATAGGAACACTTCCAACTTTAGATGATATCTATCCTTGGACAAGTAATAGTATATCTCCTGCCCTCTCAACAGTCTTGAATAACCCAATTCATAATGAAACCTACTATATTTCTATCAGAGCATTGAACAATGCCGGATTGGTGAGTGAATTTACTTCTGACGGGCAAATTTACCTTGCTGATTTAGCGGTAAATGATATAAATAACGAATTAATTCATCTTCAATTATTTCCAAACCCTTCTTCGGAATTTATCACGATAGAAGGAAACACAGAAACGCTTTCATTGATTTTATATGACTCGAAAGGTAAAGTGTGTATTCATCAAACAATTGAAGCCGGTGAGAAAATAAATATTTCTGCATTGGATCGAGGACACTATTCAGTTTTAGTCTCAACGAATAATTACTTATCAGTTAAATCTTTGGTTATAGAATAACTACAAAATATTTTTACATCAAAAAGGGTTGTCCAATGGACAACCCTTTTTTTAATTTGAATAAAACCGTTTGGTTAAGATTCAGCTCCTTCTTCAGTTGCTGCATCATCTCCTTCAGCTTCTTCGTCTTCTGTCTCTTCGTCTTCATCAACAGCACCTCTTGCCATTTTAACACCAAGAACAACTGCAGAAGCAGGCTCTCTAAACTCAACTCCACTTAAATCAATATCCGAAACACGAATAGATTCTCCGATACGCAATGAAGCTACATCAAGAGTAATTGAATCTGGAAGATCTCCTGGCAATCCTGTTACTCTTAACTTTCTGTATGGTTGTCTAAGTTTACCCCCGTTCATAACACCGATTGGAGCTCCAGTCGTTAAAACAGGAAGGCTTACCTTAACTGGTTTTTTGTCATTTAATTCAAGAAAGTCAACATGCATTGGCTTATCCTTAACAGGGTGCATTTGCAAATCCTGGATAATTGCCATCGCTGTTTTTCCTCCTTCGATAGAAATCTCTACTTGAAAAACATCTGGAGAGAAAACTAATTTCTCAACATCTACTGATCTTACAGAAAAGTGAGTCTGCTCACCTTGTCCGTATAATACACATGGAACTCTTCCTTCTTTTCTCAAAGCAGAAACATCCTTTTTCCCTACGTTCGCTCTTAACGAACCGCTCAATTGCGCTTTTTTCATTGTTTAACTATTTATTAGATTATAAAATGTGAACTAATTGATTGATTGTTTACCATTTTTTTGATGACATCCCCAAATAAATTTGCAACACTTATAACACGTATTTTATCGTGTTGTTGCTTTAAAGGGATGGTGTCTGTAACAATCAATTCTGTAATTGAAGAATTGGTAATTCTTTCGAAGGCAGGACCAGATAATACAGCATGCGTGCAAAATGCACGAACACTTAAAGCTCCTTTCTCCATGAATAAATCTGCCGCTTTTGTTAGTGTACCTGCAGTATCACACATGTCATCCACAAGGATAACATCTTTACCTGCAACATCACCTATTACGGTCATTTCCGCCACTTCATTCGGCTTTCTTCTTTGCTTATGGCAAATTGCTAAACCTACTTCAAGTCTTTTCGCATAAGAATTTGAACGTTTAGTTCCACCTGCATCAGGCGCTGCCATAATCAAATTCCCATTGTTAATTTTGTCAATTTCCGGTTGAAATATCGTAGAACCATATAAGTGATCCACTGGAACTTCAAAGAAACCTTGAATTTGATCTGCATGTAAATCCATTGTCATAATACGGTCGATTCCTGCAGCCATTAGCATATTTGCCACCAATTTTGCTCCAATAGCAACTCTTGGTTTATCTTTTCTGTCTTGTCTCGCAAAACCAAAATAAGGAATAACAACGATTATTTTTCTCGCTGATGCTCGCTTTGCAGCATCCACCATTAATAATAATTCGAATAAATTATCCGCTGGAGGCATTGTTGATTGGATGATAAACACATCCATTCCACGAACTGTTTCTTCATAGGAAGGTTGGAATTCACCATCGCTGAACGTAGTAACTTTACAGTCTCCTAGCTGAGAGCCGTAACTTGCAGCTACCTTTTCGGCTAGCTCTCTCGAGGCTTCACCTGCAAATATTTTTACTCCTACTGACATATTTTTCTTATTCGAACTTGCAAAGTTAGTGAATTTGAATTGTTTCAGCCTTCTTTTAAGAAAAGAAAATTAAAACAATTTCGATTGATTTATTGGTTCAATTAATTACTCTTCTTCAGTCAATGTGTTTTCGTCTATTTCAACACCATTTATTAAAGTGTTTTTTAAAAACAATGTGCTATCCTCAAACGCCGGTATTGCCATAGAAACACAGGATTTAATTGGGGAATAGAACACTGAATCGTTTTTGGCTTTATCCGAAAGAATATCACCTTTCTCATCATAAGACTCTACCAAGAGAATAATGGCTCCTAAAATAAAAATCATTTTCGCCAATGAAAGTAATACACCAAGCAATTTATTCAAAAGGCTTAACTGCACAATATTGACAACTTTCTCAATCGCCTTTCCTCCAAAAAAGACCATTGCACCAACAATAAGAAAAACGATGGTAAATGAAATCGTAGGTACATATTCATTTTCTATATCAAAGTTTTCTATTAAAATATTAGATGCGTATTCGGAAAAATGAATCCCAGCATAGAGTCCTATGAAAAGGGCTAAAAAAGTGAATAGTTCTATAATAAAGCCCTTAAAAAAACCTTTCCAAATTGCGTAACTCAATCCGATTACTGCAATAATATCAATAAAATTCATTTATTCGCAAGTCTTGGTAAGTGTCGTTTTTAAAGATAGCTCAACTTCGGACCATAATTTAGACACTCCATCTTCTCCCGTATGTAAATCTTTACATATTTCATTTAATGCATCAACACCAGAAATTGCATTCCATAAAGCTAAATCAATCGTTGTTTCAAAGGTGAAAATACCCACATTCAATTCATACTCACCCTCTACCTCAATTGATAAATCGTTCATCGAGATTTCTACAATAGCTTTTCCATCTTCCCCTAGAGACTTTATCGATCCGTCGATTGTTTCTGTATTAATAGTTTCAAAAAAATGCTTTGCAACCTTTAAATTTCTATCTTCATTCAATGTTTCAACGGAAGCCGTATTCATAGAAAACTTAATCGATTCAATTACATCTTTATCATTTTCAACTTCAATTGAAGTGACTTCAATTTCGTTAAAAGAACCAGCTACACCGACCTTTTCAGTAGTTTTAAAAGCTGTCCATTCAAACTCTGTCGACTCAGCGTTGTACGAATATTTACAAATCGGCTCCGGCTGAACAACCTCAATCTCTTTAGGTTCAGAAGTACAAGAAGTCATCATTAAAGTAACAGTCAAAGCGGCCAATAATACAATTCTATTTTTCATCGTTTTTATTTTTTGTCTAAGATACTCAATGGTTCACAATTATGCGAGCAATTCAATGGGTTTATATTACTTTTACAAAATGGATCACGATGTAGAATTACGTTTTCAAAAAGTAAAGACCGAACTCGAAAAAAAATTCGGCGAAGGAATGGATGTGCAGTCTATTCTTTTTTTAATTGGCGTAAACGAATTAGGAGTGGGATACCGTGAATTTTCCAAAAGTGAAAAAACTGATGTTCTTCACATAGCTGTTTGCACACTATTAGAGCCTTATGGCTATTATCAATTTGAAAAGCGCGACGAAGAAAATTGGCCGCATTTCAAATTAATAAAGGAATTACCGGCCATTAATGATCGTGAACAACAGCATTTGATAAAGGAAGCAATGACCGATTACTTTATTCAGAATGAATATGTTAGTCTCGCCGAGAAATAATTAAAAGCTTTATAGTTAACTTTAAGTTTACAACCATTTGTCAATTTTAATTCGATTCAATTTACATCTATTTCAACTGAAACCTGTCATTTAATTTAGGTATATTTGCTCGCACAAAATTTAATCAATGGAAATTCTAATAAAAGCTCTTCAATTACTATTATCTCTCTCCTTACTTGTTGTTTTACATGAATTTGGACATTATTTTGCGGCTCGTTACTTTAAAATAAGAGTGGAGAAGTTTTACCTTTTTTTCAACCCGTGGTTTGCGCTTTTTAAGAAAAAAATTGGGGATACAGAATGGGGAATTGGTTGGCTGCCTTTAGGTGGCTTTGTGAAGATTTCCGGAATGATTGATGAATCTATGGACAAAGAGCAATTAGCTCAGCCTATTCAACCATGGGAGTTTAGAGCTAAACCTGCTTGGCAGCGATTGATTGTAATGATTGCTGGAGTTGTTGTGAATTTAATTTTTGGTGTGCTAATATACATCGGTGTAGTATTTGCTTGGGGAGAAGAGCAAATCCATACTGCAGACTTGAAAGATGGACTTACTGTTCATCCATTTATGCAGCAATACGGCATTGAATCCGGTGATAATATTTTAGCCATTGACGATGTTGAAGTAACGCATATTGGAGACATTACAAGTGGACTTGTAATAAGAGGGCAGCAAAATTTAAAAGTTCAAAAAGCCAGTGGTGATATTGAAAACATACTATTACCAGACTCAATAGATTATGCAATTTTTGAAGCTGGGGCATTTCCAACAGTAGAATTGAGACACCAGTCCACTAAAGTAGAATTTCTTCGCGCTCTGAAAACGAATGACACCATTAAAGTTGAAGCTGGCGATGTTTTTCTTACCATAAATGATAAGCCTTTAGATCAAGTTAACTTCAACAACCTTGAAAAAAAATTCAATCTTACTCTGATTCGCGGCAACGACACTTTAGTTCAGAAGATCGCAAGTGCTAATTTCAATTTATTGAAAGAAGTATCTCCAGCATTATCGGCTGGAATTCTACCTGGGGATAACTTCAAAAAAATAAACAATGAAGAAATAATATATTTTGACGACATAACCGACGAGCTTTTCCATGCAAAAGAAACAGAGACTGTTCTTTCTGTTCAAAGAAATGGTACAACTCAAGAGTTACAAGTAGAAGTGCCAAAATCTGGCTCTTTAGGATTTACAGTTAGAACTGTTGGATATGTTGATTCTGCAGCTTTTAGGCATGTTGATTATTCTTTAGGACAAAGCTTCGGGCGAGGTTTTGACAGGGGTGTGACGACTTTGGGAGACTACGTTGGTCAATTGAAATTTTTATTTACGAAAAAAGGTGCTTCTTCCATTGGCGGATTTGCCGCAATTGGAAATTTATTTCCGGCAGAATGGAACTGGGAGAAATTTTGGCTGAACACGGCTTTCATTTCAATCATTTTAGCTTTTATGAATATCCTACCTATTCCTGCTCTTGATGGAGGCCATGTTGTGTTCTTATTGTATGAAATGGTGACCGGAAAGGAAGCTCCTCAAAAAGTATTGGAATATGCACAAATGGTTGGATTCTTCATTTTAATGGGGCTTCTTTTGTACGCAAATGGAAATGATGTCTACCGCATGATCTTTGGATGATAAAATTGGAACACAAATTGCTTTCTACTGAAAAAATAAAATTATGAGAAAACTATTTTTTGCTTTAACAGCGGTATTATTGGCAGGGTTAACTCTTGCACAAAGTGAAGAAGGTAAGATTGTATATGCAGTGGAGATGTCTTCTGACGACCCACAAATGTCTATTGCAGCTCAAATGATGAGTGGCTCTAAATTTGAACTAACCTTTAGAAAAGGAGCAACCATGGCAAAAATGGACATGGGTGCAATGATGTCTATGACTACGACTGTGAATGGAGAAGATGTTTTAATTCTTATGGGAGGAATGATGGGAAACAAAGCTGTTAAAACCACAAAAAGCGAATTAATTGACAAAGAAGGTGCGGATATGGATGCCACTGTTGAATTATTAGATGAAACTAAAGATGTTGTTGGCTACACATGTAAAAAAGCAATCGTTACAGACTCTGATGATAATCAAATCGAATATTGGTATACCGAAAAATTAAAATTAACAGTAGAGGGACAAGGAAACGCAAATGGACTTATACCTGGAATAGCATTGGCTTTTTCAATCGACAAAAGAGGCATGACGATGAGCTACGT
This sequence comes from uncultured Flavobacteriales bacterium, assembly GCA_905480145.1. Lineage (GTDB taxonomy): Bacteria > Bacteroidota > Bacteroidia > Flavobacteriales_D > Crocinitomicaceae > UBA4466. The sequence continues at coordinate 39,349 of CAJQPA010000011.1, forward strand.
TGCGACTTCTGTTGAAGATAAAATTTCTAACGAAACTAATTTTGAAGTATCAATACCAGAAGGTTATGAAGAAATGACCATGGAGGAAATGGGGTCCTTGGGGATGTAAAACCTCATAATTCTTAAATGGTCTATTTTGCTTTCAAGAATTTACAATTCACATTACCAGAAGGTTTTTGAATAGTTACTATGTATTCCCCCTGCTTTAAATCAGCTAATTCCATTTTAATATCGTGTCTCCCTTGATTTAAATTATTATCATGGACTTCTGCAACCTGTTTTCCTGTTAAATCAAAAACAACAATTTTTACCCACTCGTTATGTGCAGCGAATCTAATTGTAGAATTTCCAAATGAGGGATTAGGATATATAAGCGCCTTATCTTTTGCTAAATCTTCCTCTTCATCAATACCAACACTGCAAGCTCCGAGCAGAGGATAAAAAGTTACAGAGTGCTCAAATAAGGATTGAATGTCCGTTGTAGTAACTCCAAACCAATCTTTTAATATAGAAGCGTATATGTCCCTGAAATCAATCTCCATAGGGATGCCCGCTTGATTTACAACAGTGCTATCTATTGTTGGATTATTTCCCATAAGAGAAAAGTCTAAACATGTACCGAACAAAAATAACGGAGCTGCATCACCATGATCAGTTCCAAAACTTGCATTTGATGCCACTTGACGACCAAATTCAGAAAATGTCATTCCAGCAACTCTATCTTCCAAGCCTAAAAGTTGCAAATCATCTTGAAATGCTGAAATCGCATCAGACAACATTTTTATTAAGTCTGAATGGGTCCCCAATGTCGTGTCCGTTGGGTTAACTTGAGAATCATGGGTGTCAAAGCCATTGATGTTTAAAACATAAACTTTTGACTGTAAGCCGCCCGAAATCATTTGTGCAACATGCTTCAATTGTGTTGCCAATTGATTGGTAGGATCATACATTGAGGACAATGTATTTCCTGCCGTTGCGGCAGAATTTATTTGTGCACCATACGCGTTTGCTTGATCTATTAAAGTCGTCAAATAATCAATGTGAGAACCATAATATGTTCCATCATCAACCGCTGAACTGGCCGCTAAATTATACACATCAAACGGATCATTTACAGCATGACTAAAGTTCGCCATAAGTCCTTGACACGTAGAAGATACCTCATAGCCCATACTTATTGCAAATGGATCTGGATTATCAATGTTCGGGTAAGCATCTGGATAATTGGGGTAATGATTATCAAAATCCCGTCCTAACCAACCTGTTGTAGCATTGGTCTCAATTAATCCTGAACTCCAAATATCCATTGATCTAAAATGTGATCTATTTTGCTCAGGATATCCTACATTTTGAATTATACCAAGCTTACCTGAATCATACATGCTTTTCATCCCTGTCATAACAGGATGAAATCCAACTTCAGTAGTTAACGAAAGTACATCCGTCTCGGGGATTAATATATTACTTCTTTGTAATGCTAAGTTGGCATATTGATCTCTGGGTATAACTGTATTAAGTCCATCATTGCCTCCATTAAGACGAATAATAACCAGTACTCTATCTTCAGCACTTTTAGTTACGTTAAACAGTTTTTTGCCAATTGATTGAAAATTCATTTCATTCAATAAAATTGGTGTGCCCACTGAGGCAAACGCCATATTTTTTACAAAATCTCTTCTTTTCATTGCTTTTCTTTTAGTGGACTATGCTGTATGGAATTCTGGCATTTGGAAAAATCTTGCCAATACTAATTCTACTCTCAGTTTAACAGGGTCTGAAAAAGTTATATCTCCAATGTTAGCAAGATATTCACTGTACTGAAGAGTCCATTCAAAATCTGGTAAGCTATTGGTTAAAATTCCTTTCAAAATTAATTTTTGAATTACATCTATTCCTTTCGGGCTAAACACATCACAAATGTCGTCAATAACGGCTGAAGGGTCTGATGGCATTGATAAATTATCTAAAAAGGTCAATGCGTTAATTTTCCAATTATTTCCATTTACTGGTATCCCTCCATAAATACTCAACCATGCGCTTAAATCAAATCTCGATTTCATATGAGTCGCATTCACCCATAATTTTGAAAAACTTGGTTCTTGATAATAAGCGGGCCAACCGGCAACACTTGGAGGCGCAGCATAAGCTTGCCCCATTGTTTCAGCGAGCCAGTACATACTCAATTGCATTTCGTAATTTGTAGCTAAATCAAATGATGTAATAGACTCTGTACTATTCATCATTGAATAAATCATTTCTAAAGGACTTTTAATTAATGCCCCACGAACAGAAATATCATAAAAATGTTCACTTGAAAAAAGTTCTGTTAGAACTGGAAGAACCTCATAATTATTAGCAATTAGTGTTGCTGCCATTTCAGCTATTACTGTTGTCTCAACAGCAGGGGTCAAGTCATAGTTCACAAAGTAACGGTAGAGTTTTCGGCATATGAAATTGGCAACTTCATCTTGCTGAAAAATGATATCTATATAGTCAGAATATTCATTTGCGCCGTTATCTGAAATTACCGCATTTCCGAAATGAATAGACAATGTTTTTGCAGAAGTATCATGAAGAATTGGAGTAAAGTTTGCCGTAACACTTGTTGCTGTATCACTTCTTAGACCATCAACAATATAACCTGTAAGAATTTTTGCGCCAGCAGCCACATCAGCTTCTGTATAATTCGAATAATCTCCTGGTCCTATTTGAGGGCCTTTACCAATGGTAAACAATTCTAATAACTCTCGAGCATAATTTTCATTCGGACTATAAAGAGTATTTGTAGCTCCATTTAAAAACAACAACATGTTTGGATCTACCGTAATATCTTTAACCAATTGACGAAAATTTGCCAATGAAGAATTGTATAATTTATTCATATACTCGTATGTCGCGCGAGCATCAAAACCAATATTAGCGGAAAAATGATTTTGCCAAAATAAGGCCATCTTTTCTGCGATTGAAAGTTGTTCTGTATTTAACCTTTGCATTAACCATCCACCTAATGACAAAATTCTAGCCGTTTCAACAGCCTGAGCCGAAATGGGATCTGCAGGATAAACTGAGTTCACCCAAGTTGTCCCAAAGGGAGCGATTGTCTCTTCTGGTAGATAAGTTAAAGGCTCCGTTCCTGCTGGAATTGTTAACAAAGTACTTACAGTTGCAGACATTCCATTTGTCACGGCGTCTAACATTTGCTGATTAGTAGGGCCAAAAGTAGTTCGTCTCAATAAGTGAGCAGCTTCAACTTTTGTCCATGGACCTGTAAATGGAGTCATACTTAAAGAAACCTGTGATCCTTGTCCTTGGTCTGGCATAGTAATAGTGATAAATTAAAATCCAAGATACTAAATTACAATGAGATAGCAAAAGGATAAGTTTGAACGTAATCAACTTTTCAAAAACCCAATATTTCTCTTAAGGCCCGCGTACTTTGTTCTTTTAACAGCGCTTTTTCGAAATATTTCTTGAAATACCTCTTCTGTCAAATCAACCCAATCCGCTTTTGACATATGCAATAAGTTTTCATGTGGAGAAAATGAGGCTTCCTTGGTTGGTTTAGAAAAACGATTCCATGGACAAACGTCTTGACAAATATCACATCCAAACATCCAATTGTCCATTTTACCAGAAAACTCTTTGGGTAACAATTCATCTTTTAACTCTATTGTTAAGTAGGAGATGCATTTCGACCCATCCACAACATATGGTTTAACAATTGCGTCTGTCGGACAAGCATCAATGCACTTAGTGCAAGTTCCACAATAATCTTTTATAGGTCCATCAGGGATTAGATTTAAATCAAGAATCAATTCAGCAATAAAAAAGAAAGAACCCTCTTTTGGATTAATGATGTTTGTATTCTTCCCCATCCAACCTAGTCCACTTTTTTGTGCCCATGACTTATCTAATACCGGTGCAGAATCAACAAATATTCTACCTCCCACTTCTCCAATTTCTTCTTGAATATATGAGAACAAACTTTTAAGTTTATCCTTGATAATAAGATGATAATCTTGTCCGTATGCATACTTGGAAATTTTAGGGGCGGCTTTGTCTTTCTGAATTTCATTTGGATGATAATTCATTAAGAGAGAAACCACAACTTTCGCATCATCGACCAACAATCTTGGATCTAACCGTTTATCAAAATGGTTTTCCATGTAAGTCATTTTCCCATTGAAATTATTTTTCAAATAAGATTCTAAGTGCTTTGCTTCCTCCTCTAAAAAGTCAGCTTTAGAAACACCACAGTAAAAGAAACCAAGGTCTTTCGCTTTTTCTTTTATTAGGCGGGTATGTTTCTCTTCTATACTCAAAAGGCTATCTTTTTTCTAATGCTAAAATACATTGTTCACGAAATTCCCAAATTTCAGAAAGTGAATGAGATATTTGTTCGGTCTCTATCCAATTTTTAATGAAGTTCTTATGTAAATCAATCTTTTTAGAAACAACAACTTCTTTTTCAATTGCGAACTCTTCTATGATATCCGCTTTATAATTATTAAAATCTGATTTTAAATTTGTTGCATCCAGTTCGTTCCCATCTATTTTCAAATAACAATGGACTTCAGGGATATAGCTTAAGTCTATTTTTTCAAGAACCTTTCTTATTATTGGAGTATTTATTGAGTTCATTTTATAAATCGCAATGCACAGCTCAACATTCTCAAATCCGTTCAATTCAGCCACTAATTTAAGAAACGCATGTTTTGAACTACAAGTTCCTTTTCTTTCCGACCAAACCAATGTAAAATCTTCTCGGTTTGAATTTCTACCGAAATGAAATTGCCGGACTGTTCTTACTAGATCTTTCCAATCAACAATTCCCGACTCAACAATATCGCTCGTTAATTCATCTGTCCCCAGTAGCATTCTCTCCATAAGAATAGTTAAAATAATCCTCCTTGTGTCGCGCCAGGATTTTTCCCTAGATGCTTATATGCTTTCTCTGTGACTTTGCGCCCTCGAGTTGTTCTCATTAAAAATCCTTCTTGAATCAAAAATGGCTCATATACTTCTTCCAAAGTTCCAGCATTTTCACCAATAGCAGTTGCAATTGTCGTTAAACCAACAGGTCCACCATTAAACTTATCAATGATAGTAGCCAACATTTTATTGTCCATTTCATCCAAGCCATTTTGATCAACATTCAATGCTGTCAATGCATGGTTAGTGATTTCGATATCGATATTACCATCTCCCTTCACTTGCGCAAAATCACGAACTCGCCTTAACAATGAATTGGCAATCCGTGGAGTACCTCTGCTTCTACTCGCTATTTGGTAAGCTGCATCTTCGGAGATTGGAATATCTAAAAGATTAGCCGATCTTTCTACAATTAAAGTAAGTGTCTTTGAGTCATAATATTGTAATCGTAGATTAATTCCAAAACGGGCTCTTAACGGAGAAGTCAATAATCCTGACCGAGTAGTGGCACCAATCAATGTAAATGGATTTAATGCTATCTGAACCGTTCTAGCATTAGGTCCTGAATCGATCAAAATATCGATACTATAATCCTCCATGGCAGAATAGAGATACTCTTCAATAATTGGACTTAAGCGATGAATCTCATCAATAAATAAAACATCCCCTGAATCCAAATTCGTCAAAAGACCTGCTAGGTCTCCAGGTTTATCTAATACGGGGCCACTAGTAACTTTACAACTGACACTAAGCTCTTTCGCAATAATATTCGCCAGAGTAGTTTTACCAAGTCCCGGAGGTCCATGTAATAAGACATGATCTAAGGGTTCGTCGCGCAATATTGCAGCACGAATAAAAATGTCTAAATTTTCAACTATTTTCTTTTGTCCTGTAAAATCCTCTAACTTTTGAGGACGCAATACTTTATCGTAGTCTTGATCACCACGTAATTCTGCTTCATCGTTATAATCAAAAGATTCTTCCAAAGGATTTTGTTTTAATCAAAAATAAAAAAAAGCCCCTTGTCATCGACAAAGGGCTTAAAATAAATTCTATTATAAAAGTTCTAATGCTCTTCTTCACCTTCCTTTAAAGGAACGTTTTGAGGAACAAAATCTTCATCTGCTCCTGGCTTAGAATAATCATAAGGCCATCTGTGAACGGTTGGAAGTTCTCCATGCCAGTTACCATGTATATGCTCTACAGGTGCTGTCCATTCAAGCGTATTCGATCTCCAAGGGTTTTGGGGAGCAACTTGCCCTTTAAATATACTGTAGAAGAAATTGAACAAGAAAACCAATTGACCCAAGGCCGCAAATATTGCAAAATAAGTGATGATTACATTTAGGTCCATAATAATGTTGAACGTTTCAGTATCGAAATCACCGTAAACTGAATAGTTATAATATCTTCTTGGTGCTCCTGCTAATCCAACAAAGTGCATTGGGAAGAACACTCCGTATGCTCCAATAATTGTTATCCAGAAGTGAACATATCCAAGACTAGTATTCATCATTTTACCAAACATTCTTGGAAACCAATGATAGACACCGGCAAACATACCAAAGACTGCAGATAATCCCATTACAACATGGAAGTGAGCAACCACAAAGTATGTATCGTGAACCATAATATCTAATGCGGCATCAGCAAGAATAATTCCAGTAACCCCACCAGAGATGAAGGATGAAACAAGTCCTATTGTAAACAGCATCGCTGGAGTAAACACAATTGATCCTTTCCATAAAGTCGTGATGTAATTAAATACTTTAACGGCTGAAGGAATTGCAATCAGTAATGTTGTAAATACAAAAACGCTTCCTAAGAATGGATTCATTCCAGTTATAAACATATGGTGAGCCCAAACAATAAATGATAAGAATGCAATAGCCAATATAGAACCAATCATAGCTCTATATCCGAAAATAGGCTTCCTAGAATTCGTAGAAATAATTTCAGATGATAATCCCAACGCTGGAATCAATACAATGTATACTTCAGGGTGGCCTAGGAACCAGAATAAATGCTGAAATAACAAAGGAGATCCGCCATGTTGAGTTAACATTTCTCCACCGACTATAATATCTGATAAGAAGAAACTAGTTCCAGCCATTCTATCCATTATTAACAATAGGGCAGCAGATAATAAAACTGGGAAAGAAAGTACCCCTAGTATAGCAGTTACAAAGAAAGCCCAAATTGTTAGTGGCAAACGTGTCATAGACATACCTTTTGTACGTAGGTTTAATACGGTAACGATATAGTTCAAAGAACCAATCAATGAAGACGCAATAAAGACAGACATTGAGAACAACCAAAGAGTCATACCAAGGCCTGATCCACTGACTGCTTGGGGCAGTGCTGATAAAGGCGGATAGATTGTCCAACCAGCCATTGCAGGTCCAGATTCAACAAACATCGATACCAACATTAATATTGAAGAAAGAAAGAAGAACCAATATGATAACATGTTCAAGAACCCTGAGGCCATATCACGCGCTCCAATTTGGAAAGGAATCAAAAGATTAGAGAAGGTCCCCGAAAGACCACCAGTTAATAAGAAGAAAACCATGATCGTACCATGAATTGTTACCAATCCTAAATACATGTCTTCTTTCATAACACCTCCTGGTGCCCACTGTTCACCTAAAAAGAATGAAACAAAATCAGATCCTTCACCTGGCCAAGCCAATTGAACTCTAAACAAAATTGATAAAAGCATCGCAACAACCCCCATAAAAATGGCAGTCATTAAGAATTGCTTTCCAATCATTTTGTGATCTTGACTAAAGATATATTTTGACACAAAACTTTCTTCATGATGGTCATGAGAATCGTTATGTCCGTGTGCTTCGGTTGCTACTGCCGCCATTGTTATCTATTTTAAAATAATAATTAACTAATTCCTTTCTTACTCAGCTTTCGCAAAGTATTTATCCTTAAATGTTGCCAATGATTTCGTCTTCATCCAAGCCTTGTATTCAACAGGACTTAATACAACTACTGCCATTTTCATTTTGTAATGAGATCCACCACAAATTTTGTTACACAATAATGCAAAGTTGAAATCTGAATCCTTGTTTGCATCTTGGTACTCCTTTGTTGTAATATCTGGTGTAAATTTAAAACGAGTAGGGAATCCAGGAACCGTATTCATTTGAACCCTGAATTCTGGAAAATATGCTGAGTGAATTACATCCTTCGATCTAAAGCTTAACTCGTAAGGTGTACCCTTACATAAGTATAAAGTGTCTTTTTGAATGATATCATCCCAAGCATAAGCATCGTTTTTAGAATCATGACGACCCTTCATTTGATGCAACAAACGAATCAATCGACCTTTACGATCTAAAGTCGTCATCATATCACTTCTTTCTTTCGCTGAAACAACTAATTCTGGATTGTTCAATTTTGCTTCCAAATCATGAATTCCATTGATTCCATAATCCATATTTTGAATGGCAGAATCGATGGTATTCGTTGTTAATAATGCTAATTCATTATTATCTGTAGTTAATTTGTAATCAAACTTTCCTAATCTGTTATCAGTACCAGAATATCTAGCTGTCCAGTCAAACTGCTTAGAAAATAACTCCAAACGAATTGCTTCAGGAGCAGCATCATCCGTTATCGTGTTCCAAGATCTTAATCCGAAAATGATGATTATGAATAAAACTACAGCGGGAACTGCTGTCCAAATAACTTCTAACTTGTTACTGTGCGTAAAATAATAAGCTTTTACTCCTGGTTTTCTAACATATTTAAATGCAAAATAGAATAAGAAGATGTGTGTCAAAAAGAAGACGAACAACACGATTGCAAAATTCACATTGTACAAAACATCCAATCCATGTCCATGAGCTGAAGCCGCTGGTCCTCTACCCGACCAACCAAAGTGCACTATTAACCAAAGAAAACCTATGAATAATGATGCACAGAACAGAAGCAACAAATTAGCATTTAATCTATTGTGACGTTCACTTATTTCTGCCTCATTCTTGTTTCCAAGTTTTGACGAAAGGTCGTATACCTTCATCAAACGTGTCACCGCGATAACACCAAGAATAATAACCGCTATTATGAGTAATTTACTTTCCATTGTAATCTAATTATCTATATAAAATTGTTATATCTCGTGGTGAATACTTTCATCCAAGTATGGGTGGTTCACAACGCTTAAAGGTGCTTTTGTCAAGTTGTTAAGAATAATCCTTATAAAAATTCCAGCCATTAAAGCCAACATTCCTATTTCTAACATTCCAATACTTGCAGTTGCACCCATTGAACCTCCTGAAACCATTACGTATACGTCCATCCAGTGACCTAATAGAATAATAATTCCTATTACGGTTAAAGTTCCAGCATGTCTTTTCGCTTCTCTTGACATTAACAATAACATTGGAAACGCAAAATTCACAATAAACATCCCGAAATAAAGGAATTGGAAGTTTTCAATTCTCATTTCATAATAGATAACCTCTTCACCCATGTTAGCATACCAGATTAGCATATACTGAGAGAACCATAAGTATGACCATAAGAAAGAAGTTGCGAAAGTCCATTTACCGATATCATGAATATGATGATCATTTACTTTTGGCAGGTAACCTTGCTTCTTCAAATAAACAGTCAACATAACCAGCACTGTCATTGAAGAACACCATATTCCAGCGAATGTATACCATCCAAATAAAGTCGAGAACCAGTGAACATCAATTGACATAATCCAATCCCAAGATGAAGTAGAACTAAATACAGCAAAGAATACTAAAAACACTGCACCTTTTTTATAGTTTTTAAAATGAATCTCAGTTCCTCCTTCAATATCTTCTTGTAAAGAGCGTTTTCTAAAGCCTCTCCAGTACCAAAAGTATATTCCTAAATACACGATTGTTCTTATCCAGAAAAATCCTTTATTCAAGTAACTTGATTTCATTTGAATAATTGAATCGTGTGCAACAACTTCTGGGTCCATCCAAGTATAGATGTGCGCGCCATCTGTAATTGTAAGTGCAATAAAAACCAATACCAAGAATGCGATTCCATAAGGAACATATCCTGTTAAAGCCTCCATTACTCTTTTAACGGCAACATACCAGCCAGTTTCCGTAGCATACTGTAAAGCCAAGAAAAATAATGCTCCTAAGCCAATTCCAAAAAAGAATAAGCTATTGATTAAACTATTAGCTAAGAATCTAGTGATAAAATTATCGTCCCCCGCATGAGTTGCGATTCCGATTGCTGTAAACAAAACACCGATAACGATTAACGTTAGCGTAAAAATGTTTTCCTTTTTTGTTACTTTAAAATCCATGTCGTATTACTTATATTGACTTGTGATAATTAATGACTTCCGTGATCGTGATCTCCATGCTCAACCTCAGGAACTTCTACTAATAATTCTAACACAGTTGTTGAATCAGAAACTTCAGTGCTTAGCATTTTACCGTAATTCTCATCTTGGAAACTTCTAATGTAGTGAACCAATGTCCAAATCTCTTTTTTATTAATGATTGAGCTATGAGAACCCATCATTCCTTTACCATAATAGATAGAGTAAAACATTTGACCATCACTTAATTCTTTCAAGTTCGCATAATCAGGTACCCCAGCAAAAACGCCATTTACCATCATAGGACCATTACCGTCTCCCTTCTCACCATGACAATGAGCACAATTAGCAGCAAACAATTTTTTACCCGATTTAAATATCGCCTCAGAATTATCTACTGTCAATTTCATTGGATTCACATCATCTACCGCTAATGCATATTCATCCGCTTCAGTCAATTCAGAATTAAACATACCATGTGATAATCTAAATGCCTTATTTGCCTTTCTAGCATATGGTAACATTAAAGAAATCTCATCTTCGTTAGTTCCATAATAAGGTACTGTACCATTTGGAGGTGTTAAAGCCGTTTGAAGCATTTTAATGCTATCGTTTACTCTTCCTTTCACTTCGCCGTAATCTACATAAGGCTCAATTGCAGGAGAACGATACATGTCTGGCATGTATTCAAATCCTGAGCTATCTGGATCAGCATCACAAGACCCCAACATAAATGAAGAAACCGCTACTAGTGCAATACTCGATATAATTCTTAAATTCAATTTCATCTCTTTCTATGAAAATTTATTAAATGTCTTTTTGTTCTAACTCCACTATCCCAGTAGATTTTACCATCGCTTCTAACTCGTCTGCCGTAAATTGTTTGTTTTGAGAAGTTCTAAACTCCATCACAAATTTATCATCTGTTGTTCTTGGGTCAGGATTCTGAGCCTTCATACCTGGTAATGTTCTGTTAGCAATTAAATAAGTGATTGCCATTCCATGCGCCGCACATAAAACTGTGAACTCAAAAGAAATAGGAACGAATGATAACATATTTTCCATGTAAGAAAAACTTGGTTTACCACCAATATTCATTGGCCAATCTATGATCATCATAAACCACATTCCTGTTGTAGCCAATGTAAGACCAATCAATCCATAGATAAAAGCAAAAATTCCTAGTCTAGTTTGTTCAACTCCAATAATTGGGTCGATACCATGAATTGGAAATGGAGAAAATACTTCTTCCACTTTCACACCTTTTGCAACTAATTTCTTTGCTCCATCCTTAAGGATTTCGTCATCGTCATACATTGCATATATTACTCTGTCTGCCATGTCTCTAATTTTTTAATTCGACTTAACGATTTTCTATTAATTTCTTTGCCTGTCCTGCCCAGTCATCTCTTTCCGCTCTACCTGGAAATTTCTTCGTCAATGAATCCAAAAGATCATATTCTTTCTTTGTCATTTTGCTTACTTGATCATAAGAAAAGATTCCGATTTTGTTCATTGTTTCTTCAAACTTAGGTCCCACTCCAGAGATTACTTTTAAGTCATCTTTGTTCTCAGCAGATCCATTTCCTAAAGAATTCATCAACTCAGCTACAGAATTGGCGTCGAATTCACTTTTCGTTTCTTTTGCCGCTTCTTTAGTGCTTTCTGCAACCTTCTCTGTAATTTTGGCTGCAGGTTCAGCTGTCATCGGAACTGGTTTAGGATGTACTTCGGCATCACCGTTTTTATAAGACTCACCAGAAGATTTCAAGATTGTTTTCAATTCATTCAATGCTAAAACTGGAAAGTATCTAGCAAACAACAAGAAGAACACAAAGAACAGTCCAATTGTTCCTAGGTAAACACCTATATCAATGTGACTTGGGTAATGCATGCTCCAAGAAGATGGAAGATAATCACGGTGAAGCGATGTAACAATAATTACATAACGCTCGAACCACATTCCGATATTCACTACAATTGAAATAATGAATGTGAAAATTAAACTTCTTCTTAGCTTTCTAATCCACATTAACTGCGGAGAAACAACATTACATGTCATCATTGCCGCGTAAGCCCACCAGTAAGGCCCAGTTGCTCTGTTTACGAATGCGTATGCCTCATACTCAACACCTGAGTACCAAGAAATAAACAATTCTGTAATATATGCAGTACCTACAATAGAACCTGTAACCATGATTACAATGTTCATGTATTCAACGTGCTTAGTGTGAATATACGCTTCAAGATTCATTGCTTTACGCATGATCAACATTAGCGTTTGTACCATTGCGAACCCAGAGAATACCGCCCCCGCAACAAAATAAGGAGGAAAAATAGTGGTGTGCCATCCAGGAATTACCGAAGTGGCGAAATCAAAGGATACAATAGAGTGAACAGAAAATACAAGTGGTGTCGCTAAACCTGCAAGAACCAATGAGATCAATTCAAATCTGTTCCAGTGTTTTGCTCTTCCAGACCAACCGAATGCTAAGATTGAATACATTCTCTTAGAAACTGGCTTCTTAGCTCTATCTCTAATTGTTGCAAAATCAGGAATCAAACCGATATACCAAAAAACCAAACCAACAGAAAGATATGTTGAAATGGCAAATACATCCCATAAAAGAGGTGAGTTAAAGTTTACCCATAAAGAACCAAAGTGATTTGGTAATGGAAGTACCCAATAACCTAACCATAAACGACCCATATGAATCAATGGGAACATTCCTGCCATAAATACGGCGAAAATTGTCATTGCCTCTGCAGAACGGTTAATGGCCATTCTCCATTTCTGACGGAATAATAATAGCACCGCAGAAATTAATGTTCCGGCGTGACCAATACCTACCCACCAAACAAAGTTAGTAATATCCCAAGCCCATCCAATGGTCTTATTTAATCCCCAAACACCGACACCTGTACCTAACAGATACAAGATACAACCAATTCCATATAGACCGATTATTAACGCGGCACCGAAAAGAATGTACCACATTCTTGGTGCTTTGTCCTCAATTGGTCGACATACATCTTCTGTAATGTCGTGATAAGTCTTATGACCTAATATGAGGGGTTCTCTAATTGCTGCTTCCTTATGCATTTACAATAGGTATTAATTTCAATTAATGATGACTATTTTCTTCATGCCCTTCACCATGCCCTTCACCATGACTCGCATGAGCTGGTTCTTTGGCAACTTGAAGTGCGTCTAAATCCTTGTTCTCTTCGTTTCTTACTTTCACCTTATACCAAACATTTGGTTTAACACCAACCTCTTCTAGTGCTTGGTAAGCGCGCTTATCTTGTGACCCTTTACGAACCATAGATGTTAAATCATTCCAATCACCAATACTTATGGCATTTGTTGGACAAGAATCAGAACATGCCGTTGTAACGTCTCCGTCAACTACTGCGCGACCTTCTTTCTTCGCTCCTAATTTACCTTCTTGGATTCTTTGAACACACATAGAACATTTCTCCATAACTCCACGTGTACGAACCGTAACGTCAGGGTTAAGAACCATTCTACCTAGATCATCCTGTGCAGGATTGATTTCAGTTTGTGCTTTATAAGATGGGTAGTTAAACCAGTTGAATCGGCGTACTTTATATGCACAGTTATTCGCGCAATACCTAGTACCGATACATCTGTTGTATACCATTTGATTTAATCCTTCATTACTATGTGTAGTTGCCGCAACTGGACAAACTGTTTCACAAGATGCATGATTACAATGCTGACACATCATTGGCATGTGAACCACTTTAGGATTCAATGCTGGTTTCTCAGCTTCCGCAAAAGAAAAAGTATCTGCGTCTTTTCTTAATCCTGGAACAACCTCTTCATCAGATGCGAAATAACGGTCAATTCTGATCCAGTGCATTTCACGTCCTTTACGGATTTCAGTTTTACCAACCACAGGAACATTATTCTCTGATTGACAAGCAATCAAACAAGAAGAACAACCGATACAAGAAGACAAGTCAATTGTCATTCCCCATCTGTGTCCAATGTGCTCTACTGGATGAGCATCCCATAAATCAACCTCTCCAACTGGCACCTCAACGTGATGACCATGCTCGTCTAATTTAGACAACACATGTGCTGGATTGTAAGCTTCTTTATCTTTGTGGTTATAAATGTCTAATGTTGTTTCTCTGACTACAGAATGACGGCCCATGACTGTTTGATGAATCTGAGTAGAAGCAATCATGTGAACTCCTTCTGTTTTCGTCACTGTACATGTAGCATCATAAGAAGTAGTTCCATTAACTGTTGAAGTAAATGCAAAAGCATTTGCTCCGATAACAGCTGGTTTGCCACTCTCGTCAGTTACATGTCCACCATATTCTTTTGTTTGGAATGCAGCTTTACCAATGTTTTCTCCGTTTGCTCCACGCCCATAACCTAATGCAATACCCACTGTATCTTTAGCTTGACCCGGCAAAGGGAAGACAGGTAAAGTAATCTCTTTTGAACCTACTTTTACAGTTGCCATGTTTAAGCCATGTTCCTGATCAAAAGAAGTTGCGTATGAACCTTCCATATCAACCGGGTTCATCGTAATACAGTTGTCCCAAGTTACCTTAGTCAATGGATCAGGCAACTCTTGTAACCAAGGGTTGTTTGCCTGTAAACCAATTCCTAAACCAGCTTTTTGATATAATATAACTTCTTTGGCTCCAGTTTTTGGAAGACCAGAAGCAATATTTGACATCGCTGCATCAATGAATGCTGTTTCTACTGCTTCACCAGTTGTAGAAGAATCTCCACAGCTGTTGTGAACCATCATGTTCCAATACGTTTCTGAATCAGTATACTTTGTCTGGTCTGGGAATCCCCATTGAAGCCATAATTGCTTAATGTAATTGTGTGCTACTTTAGAATCTTTCCCTTCACGTTTTGCTTTACCAGCCCAAACTAAGAATGATTCTAATGCAGAAACTGTATTGTGCAACGGACGAATAGTCGGTTGAGCTATAGCATAATGCGATTTTGTTGGTCTCAAATCAGCCCATGCTTCTAATGCATGATGATCTGGAACAACATATGTACAATTCGACGCTGTTTCATCTGCATAACCTGCTAATGAAATTGTCGTTTTAATCTTTTTAAGTCCTTGTGCGAATTTATCACCGTTTGGCAAAGAATATGCTGGATTTGCTCCGTATACAATTACTGCATCTGGACCTTTTCCATTTTCAACATCTTTCACAAATTTACTCATGGCAGCATCTTCCGACATGAATAATTCGATAGGATTATTTAAATCAATTGTAGAGCCATATGCTCCAACAACATCATTTAATTTATTCGCTAAGATTTGAACAGCTTTATTGTTTGATCCTGCAACGACTAGAGCTGCCCCTTTAGAAGCTTTCAATGCTTTGATTGCTTGATCAGCTATCTTCTTAGCACCTGCATTTAAGTCAGAAGAAACACCAGCAGCACTTGCGCCCATTCCTTTTAACATGTATGCCAACACTTTTGCTTCTTCAGAAGGCTTAATCATCCCTCTATAATCAGCATTTGATCCTGTAATTGACATTACCGTTTCAAACTGGAAGTGTTTAGACATCCATTTTGAATCAGGATTTCTCGTCAATGCATATTGTCCTGTAAACTGTGTTGGTAATAACCAAGAGTTTAAGAAGTCAGCTCCAACACTAACAATTGTTTCTGCTTTAGAAAAGTCGTAATTAGGAATAATTCCATTCTCACTTCCTTCGTTCACTGTTAAACCAAAAGTTGCTTTGTTTGCTTCACGCATTCCTGCATAAGAAACAGCATCATACTGGATATGTTCAAATTTATCTGAACCTTCTCCATTGATTGAACTACCTAATTCATTTATTGCTTCACGTATTGATGGGCTAATAATTGTGTTAGATAATAAAACAACACTTTTCGCTGCTTTTAATTCTTTTGATATTTTCTTATCCACTGATGATACATCCGAACTATTGCCGTTCTCAGTCGCATCTTTTAATCTTGCGCTATCATACAATCCTAAAACAGAAGCGATGATTTGAGGATTAGCTCCACCGTGTGTAATACCGTGATCTTTGTTTCCTTTTATGAAAATCGGACGACCTTCTCTTGTTTTAACCAAGATACTAGCGTAAGAATTTCCATCATAATAAGTAGAAGAATACCAAGTCGCTAAACCTGGCGTAACATTTTCTGGCTTATTTACATAAGGTATAACCTTAGTAACAGGGGTTTCACATGCTGCAACAGTTGCTGCTGCGACACTAAATCCTAAAAACTTTAAGAAATCACGTCTAGCTGTAGACGTTTCATTTAAGCTTTCATCGCTCAAGAATTCTTCTACACTTGTTTGAGTAGAAAACTCTTGATCTCTTGATTGCAGAAATTCAGGAGTCTCATTCAACTCACCTATTCCTTTCCAATACTTTTTTGTAGATCCCATAATCTTATTTCGAATTCTTCTTGTACGTATATTTTAGTAATGGCATTTAGCACATTCCCATCCACCCAATTCTTTAACGGTCACTTTACCATCTTCCAAGTATTCTTCGTAAAGACCTTGGTCATGATCTCTTAAACGCTTATGGATTTCATCGTAATAACCATCTTTCTTAGAATCAAGAGTTCCCATAGAGACTTCTTTTTCCTGATGACATTCGATACACCAACCCATTGTTAAAGTTGTTTTCGTTAATTGAATATTTCCTTCTACTTTGTTCAGTTCAGAAATTGGCTGAACCTTAGCGGTCCCTTCCATTTTAGTCATGTCTCCGTGACATTGCTTACAATCAATTCCACCTACCTCAACGTGCTGAGAGTGATTGAAATATACATGATCAGGAAGAACGTGAACTTTGTTCCAAACGATTGGCTTAGTTACACCTGTGTATGTTCCAGCTCCCTCAGGATTAAATCCTGCTGCTTCGTAGATTTTAGCAATCTGCTCTGCCTGTTCTTCGGTAGTCCCTTTCACTTGCTTATGACAGTTCATACAAACATTCACAGTTGGCAAACTAGCCGTTTTAGATTCCGTCACTGTATTGTGACAATATTTACAATCAATTCCATTTGTTCCAGCGTGAACTGAGTGAGGGAATTCAATTGGTTGAGATGGTTGGTAATTTTCAACAGTACCAATTGTGTATAAGCTTAAGAATAAAGTGACAACTAATGCCATTATTAGAATAACAATACCAACAACTACTTTCTTTCTATTGTTCCAAGCCCACGCTTTTGTCTCATCGGCCATGCTCATGTCAGCATCATAATCTCCATCTGATGTTGCAGACTTCAACTGACGACTCACACCACCAACGGCAATAATGATTGTTGCGAAAACGATTCCAAGTATTACCCAAATCCAGCCTGTTGAAGACTCGTCTTCCGTCGACGTTTCTCCTACTGCTGATCCGCCAGCGGCAGAAGCTCCAGAATCTTCAACTTGGCTATCCGCCCAATCAAAAATTGATGTGATTTGTTCTTTCGTTAAATCAGGGAACTTATTCATGTTCGTTGGCGACCACTCTTTTACAGTAGCAGCATATGGATCCGCAGCTGCAGCAGCCTCAAAATTATTTACCCATAGATAAATAGATCCTTCAGCAGCTCCACCTTCTTCCCATTTCTGGCGAACTTGATATAGTTTTGGTCCAGTGCCATCCTTAAATACCTGATGACACGTTGCACATTTTACCTTGAACAGGTCTTCTCCCTGTGCTAGAGAATTAAAAGAGCTCGCCAAAAACACCAACGTTAATGCGCTGAGGCTCCATTTTCTAAGATTTCTAAACATCTGACTACTAGATATTTCCATGTAAAAAACTGTTAGTCTATCGCTAAAAAACACTATTTAGCGCATTGCAAAAATAGTAGAAAAGGGCTATTTCATGACAGTTTTATGACAATTTCAAGTCTTGAATCTCTAATTTAAAATGATTCTAAATAAGGAATTGTCTTTTCTTTGATGCAATTGATTTAATCCGAACACTTTAATTCAAAAGCAGACATAAAAGATATTAATCTGTTCGGTATGAATATTGATTAAAGTATTTCGTAATTTTGAATTCAGTTTAAAAAACAGTGCTGTTATGAAGTATTTAATCATTTACGTTTCTTTCGTGTTCATTGGGAAATCATTTTCTCAAGAGAATGAAGTTGTAATAATAAAGGACAGTCGCATTGATGCTTTAGTTAATGCTCAAAGTGAAATTATACCCCCTGAGATTAAACCGCAGGTAGATGGATATCGAATTCAATTGTTTTTTGATTCAGACAAAGAGAAATTAAATGCAAGTCGTTCAAGTTTTATTTCTGGATATCCTGAGATAGATACATACACTGTTTATAATGCACCTAATTTCTTTTTAAAAGCTGGTGATTTCAGAACCAGATTGGAGGCTGAAAAAATTAAATCTGAAATTGAAGCTGAATTCCCCACCAGTTTTATTGTCAAGGAAAAAATATTTTTACCAAGGCTTAAGAAAGACGACCAAAACTAAGACACTTACTTGTCTTCCATTATGGACAATAAACTCGGTAAATCATATTCTCTTAAAAGCAAAATCTCGATTGATAGCTTGTTTGAATCTGGTAAACGGATATCTTCTTATCCATTTGTTGTTTTCATGAAAGAGTGTGTTCTTGAAGAAGGAGAAACTTTTAAGCTTGTCTTTTCTGCTCCAAAAAAGACTTTCCGTTTTGCTTATCAGCGCAATAGAATTAAGCGTGTAATGAGAGAATGTATCCGCTTGAACAAACAGCCGTTTGAAACTTATCTCAAAGAAAACAAGAAACAAGTCGCATTCTTTTTAATTTACGCCAACAAAGAAGAGTTGGAATATGAATTGCTTCAGAAAAAAGCCATAAAGTTATTCTCAAAAATGATAAAACAATTAGATGAAAAGTAACCTATACATTTTAATAGTATCAGTTTTAATTTCTTTCACAGGATTTTCGCAATCCAATGGATTTGAAGTTATACGAAGTTTAGAACTCATGGATCAAATTTATGAGCAACTGGATAAATATTATGTCGACGATGTTAAGGCAGGAAGCCTATCAAAAACTGCGATAGATGCAATGCTCAATGAACTTGATCCCTATACTGTCTATTATCATGAATCAAATATTGAAGATTATCAATTAATGACCACCGGACAATATGGTGGTATTGGGGCGTTAATTCGTAAAAAAGGTGACTTCGTCTACATAGCAGAGCCATACGAAGGTGAACCAGCTCAATTAAGTGGTCTTAAAGCAGGAGATAAAATATTGACAATTGACGGAGTTTCAATGGAAAACAAAAATTCTGAGGAAGTGTCTTCTGCATTAAAGGGGCCAAAGGGAACGGCCATAAAAATAGAAGTCGAAAGAAACAAGACAATTACTGAAACAATTAGTGTAACGCGAGGGGAAATAAAACTTCCTGATGTTCCATATTCAGGGATCTTAAAAAATGATGCCGGATACATTAAACTAAATAGCTTTACAAGAACGGCATCAGCTGAAGTTAAAAAAGCACTGTTAAAACTAAAAGAAGAGGGAGCGAAAAGTATCATTCTAGATCTACGTGGAAATGGAGGTGGATTATTAATAGAAGCTGTGAACATTGTAAATTTATTTGTGCCTAAAAATCAAATTGTTGTCACAACCAAGGCGCGTGTTGTTGAAGAAAATAGAACTTACAGAACAAAACAAGAACCTATAGATTTAGATATTCCAATTGTTGTTTTAGTGAATGAAGGTTCTGCTTCTGCCAGTGAAATTGTTTCGGGAAGTTTACAAGATTTAGATCGAGCTGTTATAATTGGCACCAGGTCATATGGGAAAGGTTTAGTTCAAAGAACGTACGACCTCGATTATGGATCAAAAATGAAATTAACTATAGCGAAGTATTATACACCCTCAGGCAGATGTGTTCAACGCCTAGAATACTATGACAAATTGGATAGTGAGTCTGCAGAAGAGATTCCTGATTCATTAATTACAATTTTTAAAACAAAAAATGGTCGAGATGTAATTGATGGCAGAGGGGTTGAGCCTGATGAAACAGTTGAACAAAGAGAATTAAGTCGTCTTACTATTACTTTATTAAGAAACAACTTCATATTCGACTATGCTACTGATTTCTATTACACGCATCCTACGATTGCTTCTGCAGATAAATTTGAGATTACAGATGTTATTTATGATAACTTCAAGAGCTACATTCTAGGAAAAGAATTCACCTATTCAACCGCTTCCGAAGAAATGCTTAAAAGCATGAAAGAGACAGCCGAAGAGGAAGGTTTCTATGAAGATTTAAGAAAAGAATACGAAGCCCTGATGACTAAAGTTACACCATCAAAAGAACGAGATTTAGAGAAATTCAAAACTCAAATAAAACTTTTATTGGAGAATGAAATAATATCGAGGTATTTTTATCAAAATGGGCGAGCTATACAATCATTTAAAGATGACGTGTTTATCAACAAGTCAATGGAAATTCTTCAAAATAAGTCCAAATACAATACTATTTTAGGTAATTAACCGTTTGAACGAAGGATAGGATGAAATACTGTCTTTCTAAAATCTACTTATGTTGAATCGTTTTTTCGGGATTAATACTCATCGAAACTTGCATTTATTTGGTCTTTGCACTCTTGCGATTGGCACTCCGCTGAATAAGATTGTAATGTCTCTTTCTATGATGTTTTTAGTTTTAAATCTTCTTCTAGAAGCTGATTTCTCAACCTATTTTGAACGCCTTAAAAAAAACAAATTATACCTATTAATTCTTGGGTTTTACCTTCTTCATGTTGCTTCAATAGTATGGTCTGAAAACATGGACTATACATTATATGACTTGAGAGTCAAGCTTCCTTTGTTGGTTATTCCGACAATTTTGGCAGCCAAACCATTAGAAAACAGATCACAGTTGCATTTTGTCCTAGCAAGTATTTCGATCTCGACAATACTCCTCACCGTTTTAAATTATGGCTTCTACAATCAATGGTTTGGCCATAGAGAATATGAAGATATCCGCGAAATGTCAATTCTTACATCTCATATTCGTTTTGCTATCATTGTTGCATTTGTAATTGGAATTTGCTTGTATTATCTCCAAAAATTCAAACAGTATCGAATCCCATTAATTCTAATCACTGCTTGGTTATTGTACTACACTTTGTATAGTCAAGTTTTATCTGGTTTAATTTCGGTATTCGTTATAACATGTGTTTTTATCACCCATCTCTTTTGGAAGAAAAACAAAATAATCCTTCTTTCCATATTTTCCATCTTAGCATTGAGCACAACTCTTGGCTTAATTTGGCTTTTTTCTCCGGTTAACATTGATTTAGATGCTTATTCAAACTTAGAAACAACTACCATTGAAGGGAATTATTACAGTCATAATTTAGAAGTGGTATCACCTTTAACAGAAGAGCCAATATTGATATATGTCTGTCGAAAAGAAATAGAACGTGATTGGGGGAAATATTCTTCTATGGACATTGAAGGTAAAGATAAAAAAGGGCAACCTTTAAAATCGACAGTAATAAGGTACTTATCTTCAAAAAAAATGAGGAAAGACGCAGCGTCACTTAGCCAATTAACTAAAAAAGAGATTCAACTCATTGAAAATGGAGTGACGAGTATAGTCTATGACGGAATTCTTCCGCGCTTCTATGGCTTAAAGTATCAATTACTGAATAAAGGAAATCCAAATGGACACTCATTATTGCAACGCATCGAGTATTGGACAACAGGAATTCAAATAATCCAGAAACAGCCAATCTTGGGCGTTGGTATTGGTGATATTCAGGATGCATTCAACCAACAATATTTGGAAAATAATTCAGCACTGACAGAAGATAATCGGCGAAGAACACACAACTATTTTTTAACCGTTTGGATTACCTTTGGCATTATAGGTCTGGTCTACTTTTTATGGATTCATGTCGAATTCATAAAACAGAACATTGCTCGCAAAGAGATTTTAGGAGTGGTTTTCATTTTAATTATTCTAGTGTCTTTTTTAATTGAAGACACTATAGAATCTCAGACAGGTGTTACTTTCTACGCTTTGTTTTTTGCTTTATTTAGCCTTCCGACACCCGAAAAAAAAATATAGTTTTCATTTATAGTAGCGTTTGCTTGTCATACAGCAAAAGTGTTATCTTTGCTCAAAATTCATGTTATGCAGTTCGAGTTAACAAAAGAATTTCTTGAGATTTTAATTTCCGCAATAGAGCGGGAGAATTTGAGTTGGATTAAAGAAAATGTTTGCGAACTCCATGATGCTGATATCACTGACATTCTCGATGAATTAGAAACTGCCGAAGCGTCTTATTTATATAATTTCTTAGACGAAGAAACACAAGGAGACATCCTAATGGACTTGGATGAAGATCTTCGTCAAAATTTGATTCAGTCATTTTCTACTAAAGAAATTGCTGAGCAAATAGAACAGTTAGACTCTGATGATGCGGCTGATTTTATGAGTGAGCTTCCAAAGGAGCAAGTTGAAGAAATCATCTCTCAAATCTCTAACGATGAAACGGCTGAAGATATAGTTGACCTGCTAAATTATGATCCTGATACTGCAGGTGGGTTAATGCAGAAGGAATTCATGCAAGTAAATGCCAATTGGCCTGTGAATCGATGCATTGTTCAATTAAGAAAGCAAGCAGAGTCTGTTGAAAAAATATTCACAATATACGTTGTAGACGAACAGAATAAGTTGTTAGGTTTTTTATCGCTTAAAAGACTTTTATTTGCGAAACCAGATACGGCAATTGCCGATTTGTACCAGGACAAAAATGTGATTTCAGTTAAAACTGGTGAAGAGAGTGAAGATGTCGCAAAAACAATGGAAAAATACGATCTGGTTTCCATTCCCGTTGTTGATCTTCAAAATAAATTGGTAGGTAGAATTACAATTGATGATGTTGTTGATGTCATTAAAGATGAGGCAGAGAAAGATTTTCAGATGGCTTCAGGTATTTCTGAGAACATTGAATCTGATGATTCCATTTGGAAAATGTTTCGTGCAAGAATGCCCTGGTTGCTGATAGGATTAATGGGGGGGGTTTTCGGTGCGCAAGTAATTTCAGGATTCGAAGGGGGTATAAGTGAGGTGCCTGCTTTGGCATTTTTCATTCCTTTAATAACGGCCATGGGAGGAAATGTCGGCGTACAATCTTCTGCAATCGTTGTACAATCTTTAGCAAGAGGTACCGATCAATTCGGGTCGATCCTGCAGAAAATTGGAAAGGAAACATTAGTAGCGTTAGCTAACGGTGCTGTTCTTTCCATTATTATTTATGGAATAGCCTATATTTTTGAAGGACCTACTTTGGGGACAGTCGTAAGTTTATCACTTTTCACTGTTATTCTTTTTGCC
This sequence comes from uncultured Flavobacteriales bacterium, assembly GCA_905480145.1. Lineage (GTDB taxonomy): Bacteria > Bacteroidota > Bacteroidia > Flavobacteriales_D > Crocinitomicaceae > UBA4466. The sequence continues at coordinate 62,992 of CAJQPA010000011.1, forward strand.
GGAGTATTTGGAACCTTGATTCCATTATTGTTAGATAAATACAAAATTGATCCTGCCCTTGCGACAGGTCCATTTATTACTACTCTAAATGACGTCCTTGGAATTTTCATTTACCTCACGATTGGCGTATTATTTTTTGGATTATAAATGAAAGTCCTTTTCATCGATTCTGTTCATCGCATTTTGGAAGAAAGACTTCTTTCATCACAATTCATTTGTGTAAACGGCACCCACCTATCCAAAGAACAATGCCAAGACATCGCTTCTGATTTCGAAGGTATTGTTGTTCGTTCCCGTTTTAAAATGGATCAGGAATTCCTTGCTCACTTTCCACAATTGAAATTTATTGCACGATCAGGTGCAGGAATGGAGAACATTGACATCCATTATTGTGAAGAAAGAAATATTCACCTATTTAATGCACCAGAGGGAAATAGAAATGCAGTAGGAGAACATGCAATTGGAATGCTTTTGACACTCTTCAATAGAATTCATTTGGCGAATACGGAGGTAAGAAATGGTAAATGGGATAGAGAAGGGAATCGAGGAATTGAGCTTGAAGGAAAAACCGTTGGGCTAATTGGTTATGGAAATAACGGTAAAGCTTTTGCTCAAAAACTAAGTGGCTTTGATGTTCGCATATTAGCTTACGACAAATACAAAAGTGGTTTTAGCGATGCCTTTGTTTCAGAGTCAACACTTCAAAATATTTATCAAAACTGTGATGTGCTGAGTTTCCACATTCCTCAGAATGAAGAAACCATTTACTTTGGGAATAATGAATTCTTTGAATCATTTAAAAAAAGTATTTACCTCATCAACCTTTCTCGCGGGAAGGTAGTCGAAACAAGTGCTCTAGTAAAAGCGATAAAAGCCAACAAAGTGCTTGGTGCTTGCCTGGATGTTTTGGAATATGAGAAAACAAGTTTTGAGTCTTTTTTTGATCAAGAATTAAACTCTGATTTTAAGTATTTATTGGATTCTGACAAAACCTTGTTTACACCGCATGTTGGTGGATGGACCAATGAGAGTTACTTTAAATTGAGTAACGTGCTTGCTGATAAGATTTTGGCTTTCTTTAAATAATATCCTTACTTAACACGAAGAAGGTTTCCATAGAATAAATCTTTACCTGTCGCAGTTTTCATCCAAAGTTCAACAACTTCAAAATTTCGCTTAGAGAAATGATCATTAGCCTTACTTTCCAGCAAGCTTAAATCAATTTTCGGTGAATAGGTGTTCATAATAAGAAATCCTTTTTTGTCGAGAATCTTGGCCGCATTTGACATTAAATCGTCAAGCTTATCTTCTAATTTCCAACGTTCTTTCTTTGCTCCGATTCCCCAAGCTGGAGGGTCCATGATTATTCCATCATATTTATTACCTCTTTTCAATTCTCTTTGTGCAAACTTAAGCGCATCTTCATGTACCCATTTGATATCTTCCAATTCACTCAATTCCATATTCTCTCTTGCCCAAGAAATTAATTGCTTAACTGAATCAACATGAAACGTCATTGCATCTCTACTTTTTGCCATACAAGATGCAGCACCCGTGTAGGCAAATAGATTTAAAAAATTTTGGTCTCTGTGTGTGTTCTTCGAGATGAAATCCCAATTGATTCGTTGCTCAGGAAAAAGTCCAAGATGTTTGAACTTAGTTAATTTTAATTGGAACTGTAACGATTCATATTTGATTTTCCATTCGTCTGGAGCGTCCTTTTTGAGTCTTTTCCAATTTCCTGATTGGCCACCTTTTGAAATAAATTCCCAGTGTGCCAATTTATTCCATTCTTCGAATGTCTTTCCGGATTTAAAATAGGCCTGAACTTCTGGGCGAATAGTAAAAATTTTACCCCAACGTTCTAACTTCTTTCCTCCACCGGCATCCATCAATTCATAATCATCCCATCCTTTGGTGAAAAGCTTTTGCCCAGACATGGTTATCTTCTAGGAGACTTTTGTCTTCCTTTTACCATTTGGGCCATTCTCATTTGATTCTTAGAAGGAGCCACTTGCATTTGCTTTTTCATTTGATTGATTTGGTCTTTCATCATACCATTATCATCTAATTTTTTTGCTTCACCTAATAGGGTCAAAGCTTCCTTCTTTCTTCCAGTTTGAGCACAAATTCCAGAAAGATGCATTCGAGCAACTGCTTTATCTTGATTCGTTCTTAAGCCCATTGATATTGCTTTTCTAAGTAATTCTTCACTCTTCGCTAGACCTAAATCTTGTGTTCCCAATACTGCCTGCAAAAACAAAACATAGGCATGTTGTTTTTTAGGTAAAAATTGAGGCGCTGTAATTTTATTGATTTGCAACTTTGCTTTATCGGTGTCACCTGAGCGCATTGCATTTAATGCTAAGATCATTCTCTCATCTCTAAAGAATGTAAATCCGAAGACTACTAAAAGTAGAATCATACAAATTCCCCATCCCCAATATCCGTTATAAAATAAAGCAACTGTTGCTGCTAAAGCTGATGCTGCAATCGCGCATCTGATAATAAATCTGATCATAATTATTTAATTGTTGCCATGCATTTTAATTCAATGGCTATTGGCGTAGGCAAAGAATTGATTTCTACAGTTGTTCTACAAGGAAGATTGTCCTTAAAGTATTCTGCATATATTTTATTGTAGGTATGGAAATCACGTTTCATATTCACTAAGAAGACAGTAACATCTATTAACTGATCCCATGAAGAACCTGATTCTTCCAAAATAATTTTAACATTATCAAAAACGCTTCTACATTGCTTCTCAAAATCAAACTCCAAGAAGTTTCCATTTTTATCTAATTTCAATCCTGGAACAGCAGAATCCGTGTCATCAGAACCAGCAACACGAGGACCTACTCCTGAAAGAAATAATAAATCTCCCACTTTACGCGCATGGGGGTATAAGCCAACTGGTTTAGGTGCCTTACTTGTAGAAATTCTAGAATTATCTGACATCTTTGCTAATTTTTACGCAAATATACGGAGAATTAGATTTAAACGAATAGAATAATTTTAATAAAAATTATGCATAATGTTAAAGACGTTGGTAATATTTTAATAGACAATTGACACAATATTAAATAGTTAACCATATTATTACCTCCAAATTATCAAAATCACTAAATAAGTAACTAACTTTAACACTTAAATTTATATTCTGTCATGATTACTTCATACAAAACTATTCTAGGCTTTTTAGTCTCAGTTATTTTTACAATTCAAGGACACTCTCAAAATCTTAAGTGGTCTGCATTTATAGATACTTCAACGACATTCTCATCTCCAAGAGGAGCTGACCTTAACGGTGATAATATTCTAGATATCATAATCGGTGGGGGTCTTGATGCTTCGCCCGAGTCAAATGGAATTAATGCAATCAATGGTCAAGATGGATCCATTTTATGGAACTTCCCTACAGAAGAAGAAATGTTTGCAAGTGCGCAATTTATGGATGTTACAGGTGACAACATTGACGATATTTTTATTGGTGGAAGATATGCTGAATTTTATGCGGTAAACGGAAGTACAGGAGATATGATTTGGGAATTTTTTCCTTATTCTCCAACTGCAGCGATTGATAGCGGTTGGTTCAATTTCTACACCGCGCAATTTGTTCCAGATCAAAATTCTGATGGGATGCCAGATATACTGGTCGCCAATGGAGGGAATCATTCTGCGCCGGCTTGGGACACACTGAGACCTCCCGGAATGCTTATGATACTTGATGCTATGACAGGAAGTTTACTGGCGAAAGATACAATGCCTGATGGAGAAGAAACATACTGTTCACCGGTTCTTGTTGACTATTCTGGAGAATTAACAATCATCTTTGGGTCTGGTGGTGAAAATGATGGTGGCGCATTGTGGAGAGTTCCCTTAAGTGAATTGATGAATGATGATATTAGTAATTCTATTATGCTGGTGCAAGACCCTAATCTTGGGTTTATTGCACCTTCAAGTATTGCAGACATGAATGGAGATGGAACCTTAGACATAATAAATCAGGCCTATGATGGTACCCTTCGCTGTTTTGACGGATCAACCAATAATATGATTTGGGAAGTTCAAACTCCTGGCACTGAATCAAGTTCAGCGCCAACAATTGGAAATTTTATTGGTGACAATACGCCGGATGTATTTAATGTTCTTTTTAAAGGTGCCGCACCAAGTTTTACTGATTTTTATCAAGTAATGATAGACGGAGCAACAGGAAATGTAGCGTTCAAAGACAGTATTGGAATGATGCACTATGGGTCCTCATCTGCCGTAGATTTGGATTTAAATGGTAGAGATGAAATATTAATGTCAATTAACAATCATAATGGAATTTCATTTTCTCATCAACTGATGACAATTGATTTTCAAAATAATATAATTAGTCCTTTCTATTTGGAAGAGTCTGGAGTTAATCTAGCTTGCACACCGTTTATCGAAGATATTGATGGGAATGGAATTTTGGATTTTGTGTATGCCTACCGTGCAGATAGCATAAATCCAATGGGAGCGAGTGGTTTTTACGTAAAATGCCTAGAAGGAGCAAATGAGATTCCAGGAGTTGGAACTGCCTGGGGAAATTATATGGGCAGTGCTTGGGACGGACATTACAACTATGAGGGTATGAATTGCGGCACTTTAGTTATTAATTCTAATGTTCAAAATATTTCTTGTAATTTATTTGCGGATGGATCAGTAGCAGTAACTCCCACAGGGGGAACGGCTCCATACACTTACATTTGGGACACCGGAGAAATAACCGATTCTATTGGCGGACTTGACGTTGGCTCATATAATGTTACGGTGACAGATTCAACAGGTTGTTTTGAAACAATGAATTTTAACATGTCAGACCCATATGTAATTACTTTTGGCGGAATAAATCCTCCGAATTGCCCTGCCGATTCAAACGCCGTTGCAGTTGTCAATAGCACAGGATGTCCTTGTATGTTCAGTACTTGTATATTTGACTGGGTATCAGGTGACACTATAAAAACAGCTACCAATTTAGTTGCCGGTTGGAATGTTATAACCATTACGCATATGGATGGTTGTATCGTTATTGATTCAGTATTAGTCCCAGAGACATACGAAATTATGGACAGCGTCACTTATTCTAACATTTTGTGTGCCACAGATCCGTTTGCTTCAAGTTTTATCGAACTCCATCTATTTGACCCTTTGAACACAACTATTAATTGGAGCACGACTGATACTACTTCATATATCGACAGTTTAAATACTGGCGTATACTATTTCGACTTGCTGGATAATCGTGGTTGTGAATATAATGATTCAGTCATTATAAACGCTGTGGACACTCTGGTGATTAATTTCACAATTACGGATGTCAATTGTTTTGGAGATAGCACTGGTAGTATTAACTCCATGGTTACTGGTGGATATTACCCTTATATTTATTCATGGTCCAATAGCATCTCTGGATCTTTAAATGATGGCTTACAAGCGGATAGTTATGACTTAACAGTAACTGATTCTATCGGCTGTGTAGCGCTAGAGAATAATATTATTGTCAGCGAGTCTTCTGAAATTATTATTACCATTGCAGATACTTGGGTTGACTCAACAGGTTTATGCACCGGAGGGGGGATTGCCTCTATTTCTGGAGGTACACCTGACTATGTTTATCAATGGAACGATCAAGACGTAACAATGAATGATACTATTTTAGGCTTATGTGAAGGAACCTATACCATTACTGTAACTGACTTATATGGATGTCAAGTTAAGGATTCAATTACTATTTTAAGCTCGGTTGGCCTTGATAATTTAGAATCACGGTTGCTAATCTACCCAAATCCTGCAACAAACCAATTGGTATTTCGAGCTTCTGAAAATATGATAGGTATGGAATATACTCTCCATAACATCGAAGGTAAGGATGTATTAAGCGGCTCAATTACAGAATTAGAAAGTAAAATTGATATTTCTGCGCTTAGCGTTGGTGCGTATTACTTTTCTTTAAATGGCAGTGAGAAAGTCGGTGTTAAAATCTTAAAAAAATAATTTTAATCTTTTATAGAGTTGTCTGTTTGATAAACTCATCACTTATTAGAAATACTATTTTTGATCATTTTAAAATTTCTATGAATATTATTCAATTACAAATGTCATTTACGGAAAGTACCAGCATAATATTGGTAGTCATATTACTTTTCCTAGGCTTTAAATACGCAGAAACATTTTGGTCTTATAAAATCAGTAAGCCACATGCGTGGGAAAAAGCAGTAAACAATAAATTGATTTCAAAAGAACTACTCAAAATTGAGCGAAGTTATCGAGATAAAGTTCGGTTTTACAACCTGTGGTTTCAAGCAGAGCAATTGAAAAAAAACAAGATCCGAGGAGCTTTTGCTGAACTTGGTGTCCATCAGGGAGAAACGGCAAAGGCAATGCATCATATGGATGATAGTAGAGTGTTTTATTTGTTTGATACGTTCGAAGGGTTTTCGAAAGAAGACCTCGACCAAGAAAGTCAGACAGGAGATCGGTTTTCAACAGATATGTTTGCAGACACCAACATAGACGAAGTTAAGAAGTATATAAACGGCAATGAGAAACTTCGTTTTAAACCAGGGTTCTTTCCTGACACTGCAAAAGGATTAGAAAATGAAAAGTTTGCATTGGTTAATATCGATGCCGATTTATATGCGCCAACCATTAAGGCGTTAGAGTTTTTCTATGACAAATTAGAAAGTGGTGGTGTAATCATAGTCCATGATTATAACCATAATTGGGATGGTATACCAAAAGCTATCGATGAATTTATTGGGTCAATTCCAGAGTCTATCATTGAATTACCTGACTGGCAAGGAAGTGCAATGATCATAAAAAACTCA
>CAJQPA010000012.1 GCA_905480145.1 uncultured Flavobacteriales bacterium
TCAAAATTATAAGACACGGAAGATCCACCAATCCAAAAGACAGAATTCTCTGTACCGCTGCATGCCGACCTGTAACTTGCTAGTCCAGGAGCGTCAGGCATCAAACTCCATGTAATATCTGTTGGGTCAGCTGGATTTATAAAGCCTTTTCTCATAAACTTCTTTGCCAAAAAAGAACCTCCACCGGCACCACCATAATAATATAAGGTGTCTCCAATAATATGTCCTGATGAACCAAAAGAAGTGTAAAAAGCATTTCCTCCCGTACTTGTTCCTGCTTGCCAAGTATCAAATGAAGGATCATAAATTTGGACATTAGGTACATTTCCTGTATTACTCCAACCTGTTACAATAAAGATCAAACTATCCTTATAAACGCATTGTACATGATCATCTATTGGAATAGGTATACTTGCTCCGTCTTGCTCAAATAAATCCGTTGATGGATTATAGACATGAACTTTATTTGAAGAAACTTCATTCTGTGAAGCTAAAACATGATAGCCCCCAAATATATAAATTCGGTCTTTGACAAAAGAAGCTCCCGAAGCAATTTTTCCAGAAGTGTCAGGAAGAGAATTTATTTCTGTCCAGCTATCATTGGCTACATCATATTTAAAAGATCTTTGATGTATTCCAGCATAACTTTTTGTCGTATCAATCCCCCCAAACGAATAAACATATTCATTGCCATTCACTATAGCTTCGCATAGAGCATTGTTTGCTGTTTGAAAAGGCATGCTTGACAATTCTGTCCATTGCCATTGTCCAATAGCTGTTCCTGACAAAAAAAAGAAGGCTAGAAGTTTAATTAAATTTGACATGGTAACTTGTATGTTTTCTAATGTTGAGGACTTCTCCGTTTTCAAAAAGTAGGTATTGTCCTTTTATCCCCATTAGTTTCCCTTCAATTATATTTGTTTTGTCAAAAGATAGACTTTTTACTTTTTCAGGATATTCTACAACAGGATAATTTAACGCTATTATGTCGTCATTTTCAGAAAACAACTCAATAATATCTGCCGGCAAATGTTCTTCAAGCGCCCACTTTTCTTCTTCTAAATCAATTTCCTCATCAATTTCATTCTTCAGCATTTTACGCCAATTTGTTTTATCCGTGAAGAATTCTTTTAACGCAACTTCCACTCTACCCGCTTCATAACGGTTGGGTGTTTCTGCCAATCTTATCGCAGATGAAGCCCCTTGATCTATCCATCTTGTTGGAACTTGATCTCCTCTAGTAATACCAACCTTCACAGCACTTGATGCTGCAAGATAAACAACGTGAGGTTTATTATGGTGCTTTTCCTCCCATTCTGGATCACGACCTTCACCAAGGTGTGCTCGACAAAGTTCTGGTCGAATAATACATTCTGCAGATTCAGGCGCATTAGCAAAGCAAGTATAACAGAAGCCTTGTCCAAAAGATTTTTTCGTCACTTTTTTACAAGAAGAACAGTTAATTACACCATTCCACTCGAGACGAATATGATTTCCAATCAAATCGTTCATTAGAATATCTTCAGACAAATTCAATGTATACTGAATTTCAGCATCTAAGTGAACCGACATTTTTCTTAAATTTCCTATTGCGCTCATGATATATTATACTTCAGGAAGAATATTCATTTTATCGGCAAAGTGATGACAGTAATCTCTCAAATCTTCACAAATATTATGTTCTCCTGTTGCCTTTTCAAAAGTATCTGACATGGTCAATAGCGTCTGGTGAAAAAACTGTTTCATTTCTTCAACTGACATATCCTTGGTCCATAAATCAATCTTCATCGTGTTATTTGAAGTAGGGTCCCAAAGTGACAATAGCATAGCTTTAGCATCTGCATTCTCCACACCACCGTCATCAGCAGACCACTTCATACCAATCGGTAAATTATTTTCATTCAATCCAACTTTAACAGCAATGTTGGATGTCTTTACAATTTTATCTTCCATTATAATTTATTTCTTTCTAATTAATCTTCTATTTCGTATTCTCTGAGAATGTCGTTATACTCCGCATCAATTAAATCCTTGACACTCGTATCCGTTTTCTTCATGTACTGGTGCACCATTCTCCAACCTAAAAATTGGCCGTATCGATCCGGGGCTTCCTGATTTGGCAACCCAGGAGTAAATGGCCCTTCAGAAATCAAGTTACGCGTCGCGCGCTCATCAATTTTGAACAATAATTTCTCATCAACTAAATAATTCCAAAAGGACTCTTCATTGTCTATTGCGTAATTGTAATTCTCTTTGGTGTATCTGATGATTAATCGAGGATCCATGTCTGGAAAAGCGGCCTCAACAAGGTAAAGAACTTTCCCCCATCTTATCATATTTTCAGCAACATTACCATCTACCGGATTCACATAATGTGTTTCGATCCAAGAGGTCAATACGTCTCTCTCGTAATACTCCATTTTCATTGCATTCTTCATCCAATCAAAGAAATACTGAGTGTTCAACTGCTCAACAATACTGCTTGTGTCTCCGATGTACCACTCAGCTCCCACCCCTATTTCTTTCTCTGCGCTGAACATAGCTGTTGTAAAGAGTCCATTAAGATAAGCTATGGATTCAGGAATGTTTCCTTCCGGGAAATGAAATCTAATGTGCTTGAATCCATCGATGATTATATCTTCTTTATCAATTAACAAAGGAATAATTCTAGAGAGATCTCTTTCCAAAGCCTGAATAGATGTGTCGCTTCTAAAATCTTGAATACTATTATAAAAAGCAGTGTCAGATACTTTTCCAATTTTTAATACTCGTCCAATTTCATACGCCAAAATACTTTCTTCGTTTTTTGATAGTTCTTCGTGTTGCTTCATCAATTCTAATGAGTCACTGTAAAATATAATCTCATCAACATTAATAAACCCCATATCCAACTGAACATCAGACGTGTTAACAAGAAGTGGGTTATTTTCGCAGCCAATCAAAATGATAGATACAAAAACAAAAATGATAGTATTCTTTAGAGTCATTAAAATTCTTTATTTTCGTAGTCAAAAGTACTCAAAAAGTATAAGTTTTAAAGTAAAGAAAAATCATAAGTGATGAAAAAAATAGTATTAGGATTGGCATTTTTAGGATTCATCGGTGGAGTTCAGGCCCAAGATGCCGCGGATAAGAAAGTTCAGGCTGGATTAGTAGTTGGAGGAGGTATGAATTTCGCGAAGATGGGGACTAAGAGAATAGCTTCAGGAGGAGCTGGCGCTGATTGGACAATTGGTGCTAATTTAAATTATACGTTTAACGAAACAGTGGGCATAACAACTGGTGTTGAATTTGATTTTTCTACTTTAAAATATGCTGCCGTAGACAATGTTTATTATAGATATGATGACAATACAATATTGACACAAGATGAAGCTTCCGATGCAGAAGGTACTTTTCTAATGAGCTCTAGAAGTCAAAAACCTATTTACCTAACAATTCCCGTTATGGCTTTGTTTAGAACTAATTTTATTGGTTATTTCCGTTATTTCGGAAAGTTCGGTTTGCGTTCAAGTTTTTTACTATCTAATGCTGTAACAGATGAAGGAATTGCATACACTAATGGAGTAGGATTAGATGACCCTTTCAATAACTCAAATGCTGTAGGAACTCCTGCTACCAACGAAAACATGACGCATAGCAAAAATGATTTGGACTTCTTTAAATCTTCAGTAGGAGTAGCTGGAGGGGCAGAATGGAATTTTACAGGATCAACATGCCTTGTAGCAGAAATTGGTTACTATTATGGATTTACTGATATCCATTGGGATAGAAAAGATGAAAATTCTTCTTTAGCAACTTCTAATGCTGGTGAGGTAGATGACGCTCCTTCTTTCTTCAACAATGCAGTGAAGCAATCGCAGTTGATGTTTAAAGTTTCAATTTTATTCTAGAAAATTGAACTCAAAAAAAGTAGCACAACATATTGTTTCTTGGTTAAGTGACTATTGTGATTCTGCAAGAGCGCAAGGATTTATCGTTGGTATTTCTGGGGGCGTTGATTCTGGATTAACCTCAATGTTATGCGCAATGACTGGTAAGAAGGTTTTACTATTAAGCATGCCTATCCGCCAAACAACTGCTGAATATTCTAGAGCAAAAAACCACATCACGGATTTAACTGAAAAGTTTGACAATGTTGAAGTTTACGATATCAATTTAACGGATACTTTCTCGGAATTTGAAAAGAATATGCCTTTTGATCTTCAAGAGCAACATTTGGCTATGGCCAATTCAAGGGCTCGTTTGAGAATGATGACACTTTACGCTCTAGGACAAGCTAATGGAGTTTTAGTAGCAGGAACCGGTAATAAAATAGAAGATTTTGGTGTTGGCTTTTATACAAAGTATGGAGACGGTGGTGTTGACTTAAGTCCAATTGCTGACTTAACGAAAACGCAAGTATGGGATTTAGCGCGCGAAGTTGGTGTTATTGATGAAATTGTAGATGCTAAGCCAACTGATGGTTTATGGGAAGATGGTAGAAGTGATGAAGATCAAATTGGAGCTACTTATCCTGAATTAGAATGGGCCATGGAATTTGTTGCTTCTGAAAATAAGAACCTAGACACGAACTTATCGGAACGTCAAAAAGAAGTTCTCACCATTTACAAGAAATTTAATCGAGCCAACCAGCATAAAATGATTCCTATTCCAGTTTGTGAGATCCCAAATGAGTTGTTAGAGAAGTAGACTATTCTCAGAGTAAGTGCACTTCGAGAGCCTCAGTGCACCTTCCCTTAGCAAACCTTTAAAGGTCTCATTGCACTTTTGAGCCTACGTGACAAAAAGATAATATGCTCTTTTACTCAGGTGCTAACCTTAAAACAATTCCATCTATTTCATCTGAAATTTGAATTTGACACCCTAAACGGCTGTTATCTTCAACATGGAAAGCTTGGTCTAACATATCCAACTCATCGTCACTTTGTTCTGGTAGATTAGTTTCTGATTCCAAATAACATTGACATGTTGCACACATTGCCATTCCTCCACACTCTCCCAAAACAGGAAGTTCATATGCTTTGCAGAGCTCCATGACATTCATGTTCATGTCCGTTGGCCCTTCTAATTCGTGCTTCGAACCTTCTCTATCTATAATTATAACTTTTACGTCTTGCATTGTAATTTGTAATTCATGCAAAGGTAATCAATCAATTGAAAATTCTCAATGATTCATTTCCATTCCATGTTGTTTGGTATTGGCGCAGTCCATAGTCTGAACCAGAAATTGGTGATCCATCGTAAAGAGAAAATGATGCGTTATTACAGGTATCATTTAAAACTAGGTAATTATCCAGGTCCGGGGTTAACGGAAGTGCACAACTTCCATCGACATCTGCCGGAGAGTGCCTGTCAAAGGCAATAAACTCCTCAATTCCTCTTCTATAAACAATGACACCTCTAGATCCAGCATTGACCATCGCATATCCACTTACCCCGATTAAGTCAGAATAGGTCGGTAAATTGATGTCAATAATTACATCAAACGGTACATTAGGAACCGGATGATTGTTGTTCTTCTTGCACGCAGAAAATAGAAAGACAATTGTTCCCAGAAAAATAAATAGTACTTTCATTACGTTCAAATAGTATTAAGCAAAGTTATGAAGTTTAGAACGATATTCCATGTCCTTTTATTGTTGTTTGCACTAACAACTGCAAATTGCGGAAGTGTAGGCCCTAAAAATAATCCTACTTCTGTCGCTGAAGCAGAGAAAAAGTTGGCAAAAAACAATAAAAAAGCGAACAGAAAAGGACGAAAGGCTCGAAAAGAATCAGATAAAAGATACTGGAGAGCACAATCTAAAGAGTCTAAGAAATCTATTAAAAAAAATAAAAAAAGAAATAAGCGAATTGCTCGACATAAAAAGAGAAGATAATCTTAAGCATTAGTTCACATCTAATTATCCATCGCTTCTAAACGCTCTGTTCCTTCCTCCCACAACTTCATTTGATTGTCAAGTTCATTCTTCAAAGCTTCATAATCAGCCAATGCCTTACCAGCCTTTGCTGAGTTAGAATAATCAAGAGTGGTCATAACAACATCCATTTCCGCTATTTTAGCCTCACATTCTTCAATTTTTTTCTCGGAAGAATTGATTTGATTGTTCCATTTATTACGTTCTCTTTTAAGTTCCTTTTTATCTTGGTAATTATTTTTATTCTCAGAGCTCGTTTTCTTTTCTTTTTTTTCCTTCTTTGGATTTAAACTCTTTTTCTTTTGCGATTCCGGCATTAACAATTCCATTTTTCGCTTTAAGAAGTCTTTTACGCCAAAATGATGAATTTTCAATGTTTGATTTTCAATGTCCCAAATACGATTTGTAAGGCCCTCCAAGAACTCTCTATCGTGCGAAACAACAATAAAAGTTCCTTCATAGTTTTTTAACGCCTCTTTTAACACTTCTTTACTTTGGATGTCCAAGTGATTGGTAGGCTCATCAAGAATTAAGAAGTTTGATGGACTTAATAACAATTGACATAAAGCCAGTCTTGTTCTTTCTCCCCCGGATAATACAGCAACTTTTTTATCTACATCTTCGCCTCTAAATAAGAAAGCACCGAGTACTTTTCTTAATTCTTTTCGAATATCACCCTTCGCAATATCATCAACCGTTTCATATACAGTCTTCGTTATATCCAACGCTTCTGCTTGATCTTGTGCGAAATAGGTAATATTTGCATTATGCCCATACTCAACCGTTCCTTCACCATCGATAACGCCCATTACTCTTTTAAGCAATGTTGATTTACCAGTTCCATTTGCTCCAAGAAGAGCTATTTTTTCTCCTCTACCTACTGTTAGGTTAACATCTTTAAAAAGCATCTTATCCCCGTAGGTTTTCCCCATGTTTTTCATATCCACAACCCACTTTCCTGGTTGAATACTTAATGGGAAATTAATCTTCATTCCGGTCACCGAATCATTATCGACTTCAATTCGTTCTGTTTTCTCCAGTTTTTTGATCAAAGATTGAGCAAATGCGGCCTTGTTCTTTTTAGCTCGGAATTTATTAATCAATTCTTCGGTATGCTTAATGTCTTTTACCTGTTGTTTAGCTGCTCCAGCTAGACGCTCAAGTTCTTCAGCTCTCGCAACTTTATATTTAGTGTAAGAAAAAGCGAAATCTAAAACTTTACCGTTGGAAATTTCCAAGGTTCTCTTAGTAACATTATCCAGAAACAATCTATCGTGTGAGATAACAATTACCGCTCCTTCAAATGTTTTTAAATAATTTTCCAACCAACTAATAGAGATAATATCCAAGTGATTGGTAGGCTCATCCAACAATACTATATCTGGGTTATTAACTAAAATTTTTGCTAGCTCTGCTCTCATTTTCCAACCACCAGAAAATGTTTGAAGACTCATACCAAGTTCTTTGTCGCTAAAACCAAGACCTTTCAATGTATGTGTTATTTTCTCTTCCCAAAGAAATCCTTCATTAATATTGAATTCATGATTTAGATCATTCAATTCATCCAACATTCCCAAATAACTATCCGACTCATAGTCAGTACGTTCGACCAATTCTATATTAATCTCTTCAATCCTACCATTGATTTTTGCTAATAGTAGGTTAGAACTATTCAGATATTCAAATACAGATTGAGTTGAATCAATTTTGATATCCTGCGTTAAAAAACCAACAGTAGTGCCAGATGGCTGATGTATTCTGCCTTCAGATGGCTTATCAAATTTTGCGATTAATTTTAACAAGGTAGATTTACCTGCACCATTCTTACCTACTAACCCAATCTTATCTCCTTTATTTATTTGAAAGTTTAAATCTTTAAATAAATAGCCTTGAGGCAAGTGAACACCTATATTTTCTAAATTAATCATGGGTGCAAAGATAGATTATTTTTAAATACTGATTCAAAAAAAAACAAGCATCTTGATGTCAAGATACTTGTTTAGCGTTTGGCTAGTATTAAGATCGCATTAGAGTTTAAAGGAACTATTAATAGGACGAATAGATCCATCAGGAAACTTCACTTTACATCTAAACGAAATTATTGTACCTCGCGGTGCTTGCCTGATCAAAGAAAGAGCCGCAGAAATATCATTGCTCCTTCCTTTAAGTGGTGCTCCTGGTCCAGCTCCACACTCCCAACTGATTACTTTGAAATCAACATTTAATGGAATCTCCGGCGGGTACTTAGCAAAAAGCTTCGTCGCCCTTACATTTGGTCTAGAATTCTCATCCGCACCGCCCCAAAATATTGAAGGTTTTGGTAAATTCCGAACTTTGTAGCTCAACGTTTTTAAAACCTTTTGCTCACCAGTATTTGAGTTGACACCAACAACCTTCAAAACAGCCGTTCTTGCCCTTCCTGTTGGTTTTACAACCCACCCATCAGATGATTTAGAAATCGAAACATTGGAACCACTTAATTTAGTAATATCAAAACCAGAAGCGGTTGCGCGAACATTATTTTTAAACCCACGATACAAAGTATTCATGTCTGTCAATTCAATAGAACCAGATGGTTCCATAATCACAATGTCATGAGACCATTTCTCCTCCTTCCATTGTCCAGATTTCTTTTGAACAGACACCGTTCCTGAAAGTGACATTGAACTTCCTCCGGCCTTAAATTTTATTTCGCCTTGCCCATTAGCAATGTTAATTTGCGCGCCATCCATATTATTAATAGTTACACGCGGCTGCTTATCAGTGTCAAAAGCTGCCATCATAACATTAACACTGACATCATCCCCTCTATTTGCCACTGCCGGTCCATATGCTAGAGGAATCACTTTATTAAAAGAATAATCACCTCCCGTAACTCTATTACGAATAAGAGTAACCGCCTGCGATCTAGCAGCTAGGATGTCATTTTGCAAGGAAGTTAAAGATGCAATTGCTGCTACAGCTGGAGAATGATCAAATGTTTTTCCTAACCAGTGAACATCATTGACGCCATTGGCCGATGATAATTCATTCTTGGTAAGAATACTATAAATTTCTATAATATCTTCTTGATCATCAGGATGCACTTTGTTTTTATTAATTTCTTGTTTTAATAGTTCTTTGAGCATGCTTTGAGACGCGAAAGAATTAAAATGTTCCGTTTTAAATGAAAATCTCTGATCATAAACGGCTTTCTTATTATCATTATACATCACATGCGAACTAGCAATCTTAGAAGTTAACTCTAATCTATAATCATTAATTGAATTCCATAACTCAAGGCCATTACCAGATGGCGCTTTAAGATCAGTAGCATCACCAAGCATAATACGCATGGGATCATCGAATTTATCTTTGCTTTGCACATAACTTAGATTCATCCGAATAGGTTTGATACCTTTCACATTAGGATCCGTCACAAGGATTGATTGAACTTTACCTACAGTATTTACATCCTCACCTATATCTTCAAGAATTTGTAATTTAAGCGCATCAATCATTTTGATACGTGTCTCGGTCATTTCATCGATTTCAGCAACGGTACGAACTAGTAGTTTTGCTTTATCAGCTCTTTGGATATTAGACCTATCCATTGATACCTCAGTCAACTCAGACTTCTTCTCATCCCCACGATACAGTTGAGTAAGATTGGAAGTTTGCATATTCTCTTCAATAGATACAAAAGCATCCAAAATAGATTTAGATACGTTTAACGCCAGTAATGCTGTTAGCACGAGATACATCATCCCGATCATTTTTTGTCTTGGTGTTTCCTTTCCTCCTGCCATAATTCAAATTTTATTGGTTTATAACAGTGGAATGCAAGAAAGAAAAATAAGTAACAAAAAAAACCCTTTACATTACTGTAAAGGGCTTATATTATAATTATTCAAATTAATTAGAACGACCAAACATCGTGTTCAATATTTCTAATTTCATTTCTAATCTTTTGTGATTCATACAATGCATCAACTCCTGCCTGGTACGTTTCAATTTTTCTATCGTGTATGTTACTCTCTTTATAAATAACAGAACTGAACCTACGTTTCCAGAATAAATCATCAAAACTCATCCATTGTGCATCATTCGATTCATTGTAAACAAAGTAATTATTGAATACAAATCTACAATGAGGAAAGTATAACCAGAATAATTCTCTCATTCCACTAATACTCTTCTCACCTTGAGAATCTTCAGTTACTTCATATACAACTGGCGCAATTGCAAGAATACGAACATCTAAAACTGATCTTTCTTTATCAAAGAACCAATCTTCTTTAATTCTATATTGAACAATATCTTTTGATGTATACCACATTGTATCTGGTGGTGGATACTTAAAAGTTGAAGAACCATCCGGCAATGTCAATATTATTTCATAACCATCATCATCTACTTCCGCTATATCACTTTGAGGACCTAATTTACCCAAAAAGTAAACCATTTCTTCTCTGTAAATAGAATCTGTATCATATGTTAATCCTGGCTCAGGATCAACAGGGTACTTCAACTGATATCCATCCCATTCACCAAATTGGTTTAAAGGATTATAAGGAGAGAATACTCTTAAATCACCTTTGATGATGTGCGTACGTATAACAGTCCAAAGACTCCAACGTGTAGCATTTTTCACCCAGTCACCTCCACCAGTAATCTCATCTAGCGGATAATATAGTGTGTGATTAATCTTTTCTCTTAAGTCTAGATATTCAAATGCTCTTCTGCTCCAAATGGCATCTGCCTCTCTCACGTGCTCATAAGGAATCATTCTTTTGGTAGGAATATGTTCTTGAATGAACACCCCATCAATGATTCCTTCTGTAGGAACATTCACAGGCCCACCATCGATATCCGGTTGAGCATATGCTGTAGCAGTTCCGAAGAACGCTACTGTACATATTGAATAAATTAAACTTCTCATAATTCTAAATTTTAAATTTTAAAAGCACCTGCTTTTTTTCTACGAATTCCGTCGGGACCAACTACCGTAGCAATAAAACTTACAGTCATTCCTGAACGCGCTTGTCTTATTAACGACGAAGCAGCAGAAATGTTACTACCAGACCCAGAAGGCGGTCTACCTGGTGCTCCAGGTATTGTACATTCCCAAGCAACGATCTTAAATGTTGCATTTAAAGGAATCTCAGGTGGGTATTTAGCAAAAAGCTTTGTTCCATTCTTGTTTGCTTTTGTTCCAGATTTAGCACCACCCCAATACAATTCAGGATCAGGTAAGTTACTAACTCTATATTTTACTTTTTTCAATTGCTTAGATTCTCCAGTTGCCGAATTTTTACCCGTTACTGTTAAATAAGCTTCTCTTGCTCTACCAGTTGGTTTAGCTATCCATCCTGTACCTGATTTCGAAAGAGCAACTCCACTTCCTCCAAGACTAGTTTGATCATAACCAGAAGCCGTAGCCTCTACTTTATTCGCATAACCTCTATACAACATGTTCATTTCTGGTAATTCAATAGAGCCAGCAGGTTTCATGATAATAATCTCATGCGACCAGTCTTCTTTCTTTTCAACACCTGATTTGTTCTTGATTGAAACAGTACCTTTCAATGACATTGTAGAACCACCAGCAGTCAATTTTACAAGACCTTGTCCGTTTCCAGGATATTCAACTGTTGCACCTTCATAACCATCTACAGTTACTTTAGGCTGATTGTCTGAATCAAATGCAGCCATCATAACTTGCAATTCAACCGCATCACCACTATTTGAGACCATTGGTCCGTATGCTAATGGCATAATCTTGTTAAAGCTATATTCACCAGTAGACACTTTCGATTTCCAATGTGCCAAAGATAAAGCTCGTGCAGCAAGAACATCTTGTTGCATAGAAGACAATGAAGCTATCGCAGCAACTAGAGGCGAATGATCAAAAGTTTGACCAATCCAATGCACACCTTCCATTCCATGAACAGTGTTTATTTCCTTCTTCGTCATTCCCATATAGAGATCTTGCAATACTTGCTTATCATCTTTATGAACCGTCTTAATGTCGATCATTTTTTTAACCTGCGCTGATAAATCTGCGTTACTCTTAAAATCGTTAATATCTTTAACATTCACTTTATAATCGGTTTTACCCCATTTATATGTACCTGTCAATTCAACAATTTTCTTTCTGTAAGCGTTAAAATCATTCCAAAGTTTATCACCGACACCCGATGGGTTTTTGATATCTTCACCGATAATCTCATGCATCGGAATATCATATTGATCCTTTGCTTGAACCGCCATTAAATTCATTCTAACTGGCAAAGCACCTCGAGACTTATCATACTTAGTCCAAATGATAGTTTCCTCATCTTTGTCTTTCATCGTAGTTGCATCCTCACCACTTTTGGTCATGATGTCTACTTTGATTTCATCGATTTGCTTAATCATCTTAGCAGCCTCATCATCAATTAAAGCCATTTGCTTTAATACATAATTTAACTTCTCAAGTTTCGCTTTATTTTCAGCATCATTTTTAGTAGAGCTTTTTTCTGACGCTACATCGGAAATAAATCCAGTTCCTCTATCGAACTGAACAATATTCCCTTTCTGTGTATTCTCCTCAATCGCTACGAAAGCATCAAGGATAGATTTAGATACATTCAGGGCTAAAAGAGCGGTAAGTACTAGGTACATCATCCCGATCATCTTTTGCCTTGGGGTTTCTTTTCCTCCTGACATGGTATATTAATTTATTAGTTAAACAATTAGTTACTTCTTATTTCCAAATAATAGATTGCCCCTTATTTAGAAATAGTCATAGCCTTTAACATATTTCCATATACGCTATTCAAGTCAGTCAAGTTTTGAGATAACATAGACATGTTTTCTTTGTATAGACGAGTATCTTCAACTGAATCAGAAAGATTTTTCATCATATCAGTTACTTGACCTTGGAATTTCTCAGTAGCTTCTAAATGAGCAGAAGATCCTTTTAATTGTAATTCATATACATTGTTCAATGCAGATAAATTTTTAGAAACTTTCCCCATTTGCTCTCCGAAAGATTCACCTTCTGCAGTAGCAGAAGTCATTCCAGAAATAGCCATAGATGCTTTCTCGTAAGAATCAGATAATTTAGACACCTTATCAGATGCTCCTTGCAAACTATCAACGTAAGAATCTGTTGCCGCTGCTGCTGAAGAAATACCTTTCAACTGCGCTGCATTATCTCCTAGGCTTCTCATACCGTCACCTAATCTTGTTAATAATTCACCATCAATTTTAGCCTCTTCAAGCATTTGATCTAATTGATCAGTAATACCTGTTGCTTTTTTACCTCCCGCTTCAAGAGCATGATCATCATCATGACCTAATGCCAATTCTGGGTAAACAAGTTCCCAGTTTGGATCTTCATGAATAGGCTCAAATGCAGAGAAAGCAAAAATTACCGCCTCTGTAGTAAGACCCACAACAAGCATTGGTCCCGCTCCTGGCCAGTGCATAATTTTAAACATTGCTCCAAGAATTACAACTGCTGCACCTAATCCGTACAATTTAGCCATAAAATTTTTCCACGCTTTTCCTCCAATTTTCATAATCTTTCTAGTTTTACTTTGGTTTGTTAATACTTACTGTTTAGTTATAACGATGGATTTTTCCCACCGCGTTTTGTTGTTGTTAATCTTAACGAAGGTTTATGTCGTTTCGATTGTCTTGGCCACCTTCTGAAGTAAAATCTCTTCCACCACGTCCAAGGTGTGTCATTACGTTTCTATATCCAACGTAAGACTTGGCTGTATCTTGATACTCGAATGTACGAGTTCCGTTTCTTAAATAATATCCAATGTCTTTCCAAGAACCACCGCGAAGAACTTTACGCTTCATTGAGGGCGGATCCCAGTCCATTGCATTATACCTATAATCAGTATTTAAATCATGAGAAAACTCATACATCGATTCATCATAAGCTGTTTCACACCATTCTGAGACATTACCTGCCATACAATATAACCCCCATCCGTTTGGATTGTAAGAAAATACTTTGACCGTATGGAATCCACCATCTTCAAAATATCTACCTCTCATTGGTTTAAAATTCCCTAAGAAACAACCGGACTCATTTCTGATATACGGTCCACCCCATGGATACTGAGACAATTGTAAATCACCACGTGATGCTCTTTCCCATTCTGCTTCAGTAGGCAGACGGAAATCATTCACAAACAAATCTCCCATTGCAACCAACCAATTGTTTAACAATTGTGTTCTCCATACAGAAAATGCTTTCGCCTGAACCCATGTCACACCAACTACTGGATAGTTATCATAAGCTGGATGCCAGAAATACATATTTGTCATTGGATCATGAAAAGAGTATGTGAAATCACGTACCCAGCATAAAGTATCAGGATAGACATTGATAATTTCATCAATAATAAAACGCTGACGATTTGCATGCCCTCTAATTGCATTACTTTGACCTTTCTTATTAATACCATTACTTAAGTCTAAATCCTGACCTTGTGGTTCTTGGGTAAAAGGATGCGGAGGTGTTTCCAATTCTCTATGCTCATCGATTAATTTATTCCCTTGATTGTCATATGCATCAGGAGAAATATTTATTCGTCCTCTTTTAGCCGCTTCAACCAAATCAATCCAGTAGTATCTAAACATTAGTTTTCTAACATCAAGCTCTCTTCTTTTATAGTAGCGCTGAGGCTGCGGGTAATACATATCCGCCAAAATAGGCACCAATTCAGGGTCTGCATATGAAAAACTTCTATCCCAGTTTAATGAAAAAACTGTTCTGTTTAATTCACGGTCAGAACCATCGTATTCTACATACTCAAGAGCACCTTCATCAAAATACATATCATTGTAATTGATGAAACGATCTGCATCTTCGTCTTCTTCCAGACCATAATATATTTTATCACGGGCAATTGAATCTCGCACCCATTCAACAAATTGACGATACTCATTGTTCGCAATTTCAGTTTGATCCATGTAAAAAGCTTGGACTGAAACAGTCTTTGCCCTTGTTTGATGCAAAAATGGCATATCACCATCATTCTCACCCATCTGATATGAGCCAGCAGGGATATAAACCATTCCCAGTGGAATTTGGGGCTGATAAACTGGACGGCCTAAAGCACCAGTCAACTCTCCTGTTCGAGAACTACATGATGCGAGCACAATACTAAGAATACCTACTACTAATAAATTTTTCATTCTACCTCTTTTAATTCTTACCGGATATCTCTATTAACTTTACTTACAGGATCTGATTACTTCAATATAACGGCATTATACCTTTAAAGGTTACAAATATTCAAAAAATAATTGACAATTACAACCACCTCGGGTGTTTTGATTTCTGGATTGGAGGTGTCGGAAGATAATAGCAATACTTAGCCATTACCTCATGAGAACCAGCTGAAATACCAGACAATCTATTGATAGTCACATCATAAGAATAACCAATCGTTAAGTTCGGTATCACTTCATATCCAAGCATGACCGCAATAGCATCAAACGTTCTATATGTCAACCCCCCATAAGCATTAAACGCCCCATGATACATATATCTAACGTTTACATCTGCAGAAGCTAAAACTAAATCAGATCTAAACAATGCATTTGTCTCTATATCACCTTTAGAACCGAAAACATTATTAAAAGTTTTTCCACCCATCAAATAATAATGACGAGCAGTATTATATGTCGTTGGATTCACGCCTTCCGAACTCAATAAAGATTGCGACAAATGTGTAGAACTAATCCCCACATAATAGTCAGCATTTCCTTTAAGGTATATTCCGAAATTTAGGTCTAAATTATTATCGCTGTATGCTACAGGTAAAGTATTATCAACACTTGTCGTTGGTGGCTCCCAATTTGGAGACATCGAAAAATTAGTTAAACCAACACCTATCCCTACTCCAAAAGTACCTATTGTAGGAACCGTGTAAGGAAACGAATAGTTTAAGACAACGTTATTTTGCCTATTAAAACCAATTTGATCATGAAACATGGAGATACCAACTCCACCTGGAAAAAAACGTGTCAAGTTAGCTTCGATATTCAACAACATCGAATTTGGTGCTCCATTTACTTTATCCCATTGATTTCTATATACCATTGCTCCACAAATCCCTTCATCGATTCCAGTTTCACCTGGATTCAAACTCATCTTATCATACATAAAGTGAGTAATTAATTTGTCTTGTTGAGCAAAAGAATAGGAGCCTACAACGATGAACAACAATAACAATAAAGAATTTCTTTTCATAAGTGTAATAATAAATAAATGCAACTAATTCGTTTTAATTTACGTCTTTAAGCTTATTATATAGGCGTCTAAAATAAGTATTAATATTATAAATAAGAACTTATTACAGTATATTTTTAGAAAAAATTCCTTTACACAGAAAACACAAACTAGGTTGATACTAATTAATTTTCTTTAATGTTTTCCACCACAAATCAGGAATTTGATTAGCTAAAGCATTATCATAATCTAGTTTATCGCATGGGACCATCTGATGTCTATCATACATACTCTCGACATCAGGATTGTAGCGAACTTCTAACCACCAGCGATTTGACTTGTCACTTTTGTAAAAAACCAAATCATCATCAAAATCATCCAAGTGAACATAAAATTTAGTGTAATTTTTCTTGCTACCTATAGGGAAATCTCCAACGCGGGATGCATATCCATCCATAAAATACCAAATAATTTGCGCCAACAATTCAGAAGCAGCATTACTTTGATTCGGCTCAATATCAAATATACCAAGACAAGACATTTTATCACTTATTCCAGCGTATCTTGACAACTGACAAATTTGAGACGCCGAGACTCCATTTGGATTAGTGTAAACCAATGGATCCGTGTCTGCTGACTTTATACTTTTAAAATCTATTGTTAACAAGTCTGAATTCCTCAAGAAGGGCTCTGCTACTCTATAATCTGTGTTCAATTGTCCTAAGCGGCACAAGTCAAAATATAACTTATCAAAAAGCTCCACATCCTTTTTGGAAGTGTACGGTCGCTGAATTCCAATTGTTGTATAATTGAACAAATAACAAGGGCGCTGCATTAATAAGTGACTAATAAAACCATTTGATGCTATTGGCGTATTTGGGTCCCCGACATCCAATGTGTTATCAATAGAGCAAATATTAATCATTTGTTCATGAACCTCGAACCCTTTATAACAAGCTAAAGTTAGGTCTTGACTTCCACCAACGACAATAGGAAGAACGTCTTTTTTTAGCAATTCAGAAATAACTTGAGATAAAGCAAAGCCTGTATCCGATTCCTTTTCTCCAGGACTTATGGTGCCGAGGTCGTAAATCTCGAAATTCCAAGCGTCACCATTTGACATTCTGTACAAATGGCTCCGAAAGCTATCATTTTGAATGTCAGAGTCGATCTCAGAGTTCCTGTACTCGGGAGTATAAATAATCGCAACTCCTTTCTTATCTATTTCCGGAAAACCCGATTCATCGTGAATTTGAATTGAACTAAAAAGTTCACCTGTCTTTTCAAAAAGGTTCTTTGGGACAGGTTTGAAATAAATTGAGATATCCTTCATTGTGTTTTAGCTTTCCTCAAAACTAAACGATAATGTGACTGACAATCAAACTCAATAAATAATGTTTACAAGTATGGTCGTTGAAAACTTTTTATTGCGCGAATAACCTCGTATAAATCATTTTTAAAAAACTCAATTAAAAAATTAAGTGAATGATTTTTATTTCTTTTTAGCTACTTTTTTCTTCGCGGGCTTTTTCTTGGTAGCTTTCTTTTTCGGTTTTTGAGCTTCAATCATTTTTTGAACCTCTTCTAATGTTAATTTCTCAACTTTAAAAGTTTTAGGAAGTTCAATCTTCAATTTACCCTTAATGATATTAAAACGACCCCAACGTGCTTTCTGAACAGAAATCCCTTCTTCTTCCCAGTTGTGAATCATTTTATCAATTTCCTTTTGCTTTTTCGCTTCAATTAGCTCAATGATATCATCATTGCTTAAATTGTCAAAGTCATATTTACGATTGACATTGATGAATAATTCATTCCATTTTATAAATGGTCCGAATCTTCCTGATCCTTTTTGAACGGGCAAGCCTTCATATTCAGCAACAGGAGCGTCAGCAGCTTGTTTTTCTTTAATCAACTCAATAGCTCTATCCAGGTCAACAGCACCCATGTCTTCGTCTTTCGGCAAAGAAACAAATGACTCATCAAATCGTATATATGGGCCAAAACGACCTTGAGAAACAATAACTTCATGCCCTTCAAACTCTCCAACTGTTTTTGGGAATTTGAACAACTCTAATGCTTCTTCTAATGAAATTGAATTAATGGATTGCCCATTTTTCAGGGACGCAAACTTTGGTTTCTCACCATCTGCCTCCTCATTTCCAATTTGGACCATTGGACCAAATCGTCCAATTCTAGTTATCATCTTTCGCCCAGATTCAGGGTCAATCCCCAATTCTCTCTCTCCAGATGCTCTTTCAGAATTTTCTAATGTATCCTCTACTCTTTCGTGAAATGGCGTGTAAAAATCCGCAATCATTTTCGTCCAATCTACAAGCCCTTTGGCAATTTCATCAAATTGTTGCTCTACATTTGCTGTAAAATTGTATTGCATAATTTGAGAAAAATGCTCCACCAAAAAGTCTGTAACGACAATTCCAATATCTGTTGGGCAAAGTTTATTTTTTTCTTTACCTGTTGTTTCTTTTAATTCATTCTTAACATATGCCCCGTTCGATAAAACAAATTGGTCATACCTTCTTTCTTCACCATCTTTCTCAGGTTTTTCAACGTACCCTCTTTTCTGAATTGTAGAAATTGTAGGTGCATAAGTTGATGGACGGCCAATCCCTAATTCTTCTAACTTCTTAACCAATGATGCTTCAACATATCTTGAAGGAGCACGAGTAAATCGTTGCGTAACTTGAATCTCATCTGCATTAACAGCATCACCTGAAGAAACCGCTGGCATTATTCCAGAGGCAAATTCATTTTCGCTATCCTCTACATCCGTTTCCAAATAAACCTTTAGGAAACCTTCAAATAAAATAACTTCACCTTTTGCAGAAAAAGTTTCCGAAACTGATGGAGAATCAATTTTAATGGTTGTTCTTTCCAATTTCGCATTCGACATTTGAGAAGAAATTGCTCTTTTCCAAATTAAATCATATAGCTTCTCTTGATCTGATTCACCAGAAATAGAATGTCTAGAAAATTCTGTTGGACGAATGGCCTCGTGAGCCTCTTGTGCACCTGATGCTTTGGTTGTATACTTTTGGGTGTTAGAAAATTCTGCTCCATAAGCCCTTTCAATTTCTGCTTTAGCGGCATCAAGTGCTGTTTGAGACAAGTTTACAGAATCCGTTCTCATGTATGTAATTCGACCTGATTCATAAAGTCTTTGTGCAACGGACATGGTTCTTGAAACAGAGAATCCTAATTTAATACTGGCCTGTTGCTGCAGAGTAGAAGTCGTAAATGGCGCTACTGGCTTCTTAACCGCGGGTTTTTTAATTACATCTGAGATTTCAAATGTTGCATTTTTACAATCGTCTAAAAATGAAACAACCTCAGCTTCAGATTTTAATTGTTTTGAAACGTTCGCATTGACTCTGCCTTTATCGGTGCTGAATTGGCCAGTAATTCTATAAAATGTTTCAGAATTAAAAATATTTATTTCTTTCTCTTTCTCCACTATCAATCGAACTGCTACTGACTGAACACGTCCAGCAGAAAGACTTGGTCTAACTTTCCTCCATAAAACAGGTGAAAGTTCAAAACCTACCAATCTATCTAAGATTCTTCGTGCTTGCTGCGCATCAACTAATTCTTTATTAATTTCTCTTGGAGATTCAATGGCTTTGAGAATTGCTGATTTAGTAATTTCATTGAAAGTAATTCTTTTCGTTTCCTTTTTCGCAAGACCCAAAGTTTCATAAAGGTGCCACGAAATAGCCTCTCCCTCACGATCCTCATCGGTCGCTAGCCAAACCGTCTCAGCTGCCTTGGCTAAACGTTTCAGTTCTGCCACAACTTGTTTCTTATCTGCTGAAACCTCATACTTGGGCATGAAATTATTGTCAACATCAATAGCTTCTTTCTTTGCTAAGTCACGTACGTGACCGAAACTGGATTTAACAACAAAATCTTTTCCTAAATATCCTTCGATTGTACTCGCTTTTGCAGGTGACTCGACAATTACTAAATTCTTAGCCATAGTATATTAATGTTTGAGGTTCAACTCATTTAAGGATGCAAAATAAGAGGAATTAAATTCAATTTGCAACTGATTATTCGAACTATTTTCAACTTTCCTTGCTATATATATATATTAACCGTAGGTTAAAGAAAATAATGATTTTTAAAATAAATCAACTGCCATTTTGACACCCTCTACTTTTTGACTAAATTCGCACTCAGATTAGATTGACATGAGCGAAACCAGCACTTTTAACAAAACCATTGACGAATCTCGTCAAGGAGAAGCAATTGTTGCCGAAACAATAGTAACACCAAACGGAAAAAAATTATTCCTTGAGAGTTACGGCTGTGCTATGAATTTTTCTGACAGTGAAGTAGTTGCTTCTATTTTAATAGGAGAAGGATACACAACAACATTGGATGAACTTGAAGCAGATATAATCCTCATCAACACCTGTTCGATCAGAGATAATGCTGAACTGCGTGTCAGAAAGCGCTTAACCAACTTTAAGAATCGCAAAAAAAGACAACCTTCACTAATAGTTGGTGTTTTAGGATGTATGGCCGAGCGACTGAAAAAAGAATTATTGGAGGAGGAAAAGCTCGTTGACATTGTCGCGGGTCCAGATTCTTATCGTGAATTACCAAACTTAATTATTGAGGTTGAGGGAGGACAGAAAGCCGTTAATGTTCTTTTATCAAGAGATGAAACATATGCGGACATTTCTCCAGTTCGTTTAGATAAAAAAGGGGTCACATCATTCGTCTCTATTACAAGAGGATGCGACAACATGTGCTCATTCTGCGTCGTTCCATTTACGCGTGGAAGAGAAAGATCGAGAGATCCTGAGACAATTTATAAAGAATGTGAAGAGCTCTTCAAAAATGGGTATCGTGAAATCACACTGCTAGGACAAAATGTTGATTCTTACCGTTGGAATATGACTTCGAAAGGAGAAATTAAAGACGAAAGTAAGCCAACAACAAACTTTGCTGAGTTAATGAAGATGGTAGCAAAAGTTTCTCCTGACTTAAGGATTCGCTTTTCTACTTCACATCCGAAAGACATGTCAGATGAAGTATTAGAAGTAATTGCTTCTCACGACAACATATGCAACTATATCCACCTTCCTGTTCAATCTGGAAATACGGAAGTTTTAAAAAGAATGAACAGAGGCTACTCTAGAGAATGGTACCTTAATCGTATTGAAGCAATTCGAAGAATAATCCCAAACTGCGCAATCACAACAGATATTATAACGGGGTTTTGTGATGAAACTGAGGAAGAACACAGGGATACAATTTCACTTTTAAAAGAAGTAGGTTGGAGTTTTGCCTTCATGTACAAATACTCTGAAAGACCGAAGACACTTGCTGAAAGAAGATATGAAGACAATGTACCTGAAGAAGTTAAGGCTAAACGATTAACGGAAATTATTGATTTACAAAGAGCAACTGGTCATTTTATTAAACAAGGTCAAATTGGTGAAATTCATAAAGTTCTGGTAGAAGGTACTTCTAAAAAATCAGAAGATTTTATGGATGGAAGAAACGATCATAACACCAAAGTTGTCTTTCCAAAAGGTGATTTTGGAAAGTGTGATTATGTAATGGTAAAAATAACGGATTGCACAACCGCAACCTTAATTGGAGAAGTTGTTGAAATCTTGTCACCTATAAAATCCGATTAATTATGGATATTCAACAGATAAAACAACGTTTCGGAATTATTGGAAATGCTCCGTTATTAAATCGTGCGCTAGAAGTAGCGATTCAGGTGGCACCAACAGACATTTCTGTATTTGTCACCGGAGAAAGTGGTACTGGAAAAGAAATTATCCCGCAGGTAATACATCAATTAAGTTCTAGAAAGCATGCTGAATATATTGCTGTCAATTGCGGAGCTATTCCGGAAGGAACAATTGATTCTGAATTATTTGGTCATGAAAAAGGTTCCTTTACCGGAGCAAGTGGTAGCAGAAAAGGTTACTTTGAGGTTTCTGATGGTGGAACCATTTTTTTAGATGAAGTTGCTGAGCTTCCTTTACAAACTCAGGTTCGTCTCCTAAGAGTTCTTGAAACTGGAGAGTTTATAAAAGTTGGTTCTTCTAAGGTTATTAAAACGAACGTCAGAGTTGTTGCAGCAACGAATGAAAATATTCATCAAGCTATTGCAGACGGTAAGTTCAGAGAAGACTTATTCTACAGATTAAGCACAGTTCCTATTTCATTGCCTCCTCTTCGTGACCGCCAAGATGATATACACCTTCTGTTTAGAAAATTTGCTTTAGATTTTGCAGATAAGTACCGTATGCCTGCCGTTAAATTAACTGATGACGCCGTGCATTTATTAAACAATTATAGTTTTCCTGGGAACATAAGACAACTTAGAAACATTGTAGAACAAATATCGGTAATTGGAACCTCTAGGGAAATTACGGCAAATGAATTGATTCAATACATACCTAAGAAAATGGACTTAAGTCCAG
This sequence comes from uncultured Flavobacteriales bacterium, assembly GCA_905480145.1. Classification (GTDB taxonomy): domain Bacteria; phylum Bacteroidota; class Bacteroidia; order Flavobacteriales_D; family Crocinitomicaceae; genus UBA4466. The sequence goes on from CAJQPA010000012.1 coordinate 22,614, forward strand.
CATTAATTCAAGACAATAAAGAGAGTGTAAACGAGCGCGAGTTGATGTATAAGTTCTTGTTTGACATGAAAAAAGATCTTAATGATCTTAAAAAGTTAGTCCTTGAATTGATACCTGGCTCAAATTCAACTCAACTTAGTCGAGATCAAGAAACTACAATTAATCGATTTACAAATGATGTGCAGTCGGCGCCAAGTTCTACAAAAATATTACCGCCAGCATCCCCTACTGAAACTAATTTTTCTCACCCAGTTCATTCTTCAGAGTTGAATTATGAAAAACATGAAGAAGTTGAAGAGTCTCTTTCTTTAGAAGACAGAGAAAAAGATTTAATACAAAAAGCATTGGTTAAACATAAGGGCAAAAGAAAATATGCAGCGGCTGAATTAGGAATCAGTGAACGAACCTTATATCGTAAAATTAAAGAGTATAACCTGATCGACTAATGAAATTAATCATTGCTTTTATTGCTATAATTTTACTGACTAGTTGCTGGCCAAAGAGCGTTTCTTTTGTTGATGGCAACTTGCCAGACGAATGGAAATTCTTTTCTTTGAGCACGTTAAAAAGCAATGCCCCTAATGCACCAATTAGTTATTCTGCTATTCTCTCAGATGCCATAAAAGATGGTATTCAAAATGGGTCTCGATTAAAACTAGCTTCAGACCCTAAGGATGCACAAATTGAAATTGATGGAGCAATAACCTCTTATTCCATTACACCAATTGCATTAGTCCAAGGAGATAACGCTACTCAAAACAGATTGACAATTTCAGTTAAATTCAATTTTTATATCAACGCTCCTGAAGAGGATGAAATGACTTTGGTCAGTACTCGATTTTTTGATTATGATGCTTCCGCTGATCTAAGCAGTCAAGAGTCTGTTTTTTTAGATGAAATTAACGCCCAAATAGTTCAAGATGTCACAAATAAATTACTTTCGAACTGGTAATGCTGAATATTAAGGACATATCTAATAGAATTGAGAACACTCAACTGATCACGCCTGATGACTTAGACTTTTTAAAAGAAAATTCTGAAAACGTTCCTTATTCTCAAATATACTCGATTCTATACTTGAAAGGCTTAAGCCTGCACCGAGATATTCGATTTGACCAGGAGTTGAGTGCTCATTCATTTCGAATTACTGATAGAACTCAATTGTATAACTTAATTCAGAATAAAGAAATAACTGAAGATATCGTTGAAGATGAGTCGACAAATGAAATCATTTCAATTGAAGCAGATACACTTGAATTAGAATCAGAAATTGCAACAGAAGAATTAGAAGTACCAATTGATGAATCAGAAATTGAAAGTCATGATTCTAAAAGACTATCTGACGATAAAACGATGGATAACATAGATAACATAGATAAATCTATTCTTGAACATGCGTTTACAGCCAACTACTCTCTTCCTGAATTAAATGAAGAAGAAAAAATTACTTTAGAACAAAAAAATATTTCTACTATTAAAAGTGTTGAAATTGAGACAAAAATTGCGGAAGAAAAAGTAGAAAATGAAATTAACATTGACACAAAACAATCGTTTAACTCTTGGCTGAATTCGAACCAAAATTACAGCGAAAATAAAAACGACGACAAAGATAAAATCCTCTCTATTGCTGAGGGTAAAGAGAACAAGACGGATTCATCCGCATTATTTGGAAAGGTCAATAAATCCAAAAAATCTTTCTTTTCACCTACCCAAAAAGCAAAAGAAAGTTTACAAGAAGATTTGCTGCCTGTTAGTGAAACTTTAGCTAAAATTTATGCTTTACAAGGCAACTTTCCTAAGGCAATTTTAGCTTATAATCAATTAAGTTTGAAATATCCGGAAAAAAAGATTTTCTTTGCAGTCCAAATAAAAGAATTAGAGAAAAAATTAAATTAATAAAAAATGACATTATTTTCAATTATCATAGTTATCGCGAGTATCCTTTTGATTTTCGTTGTGTTTGTTCAAAACCCTAAAGGTGGAGGATTAAGTTCTGATTTCGGAGCTGCATCACAATTAGGAGGTGTGCAGAAAACAAATGAGTTTATTGATAAAGCAACGTGGTCTTTGGCTGGTCTTATTGCTGTTTGTAGTATTATTATGACAATATACATGAAGCCAGCACAAGTAGAGGTGCCTCAAGAGGTTGCGCCTACTGAACAACCTGTTGATGCTGGTTCACCAGATGACGGAGGAGCTTTATAAAAAAATTAAAACAATCGTTTTAAAATGTCAGTATGTCACGCATACTGACATTTTTTTGTTTAAATAGGTAATAATGTCTTAATGCAAAGAATGGCATAAATTTAGAGAAGACAAACCGTTCTATAACGGAATTACAAACACTAAAATAAAAACAAATTATATGTCTATCACATTCAAACCCTTAGCGGATCGAGTTCTTATTGAGCCAGCACCTGCAGAGATGAAAACGGCTAGTGGAATAATTATTCCGGACTCGGCCAAAGAAAAGCCTTTAAAAGGAAAAGTTGTTGCTGCAGGAAGCGGCAAAGTAGATGAGCCAATGACCTTAAAAGCAGGTGATGAGGTTCTTTACGGACAATACTCAGGAACTGAAATTAAATTAGATGGTGGAACGTATTTGATTATGCGTGAAGCTGATATTTACGGAATATTTTAAGAAATAAAGAAGATGGCAAAAGAAATTTTATTCGATATAGAAGCTAGAGAAAAACTAAAAGCTGGTGTTGATGCATTGGCAAATGCTGTTAAAGTAACGTTGGGACCAAAAGGAAGAAACGTTATTATTGGACGCAAATTTGGGGCCCCTCATATTACAAAAGATGGTGTATCTGTAGCAAAAGAAATTGAGTTAAAAGACCCAATTGAAGATATGGGTGCTCAAATGGTTAAAGAAGTTGCTTCTAAAACTGCTGATGTAGCAGGAGATGGCACAACAACAGCAACCGTTCTTGCGCAAGCAATTGTTACGGCTGGATTAAAAAACGTAACCGCTGGTGCAAATCCAATGGACCTAAAAAGAGGAATTGATAAAGCTGTTGCACATATCGTGAATAACTTAAAAGATATGTCTCAAGAAGTTGGTTCTGACAATGCTAAAATCAAGCAAATTGCTTCTATTTCAGCAAACAATGATGAGGTAATTGGTTCTCTTATTGCGGAAGCAATGAAAGTTGTTGGAAACGATGGCGTAATAACAGTAGAAGAAGCAAAAGGAACTGAAACTGATATGAAAACAGTGGAAGGAATGCAATTTGATCGTGGTTACCTTTCTCCGTATTTCGTTACGAACACGGAGAAAATGACTACAGAAATGGAGAGTCCTATGATTCTTATTTATGACAAGAAAATTTCTAGCATGAAAGAATTACTTCCTGTATTAGAGCCAGTTGCTCAAACAGGAAAACCTTTCTTAATTATTGCAGAAGACATTGATGGAGAAGCTTTAGCGACATTAGTTGTGAATAGAATTCGTGGTTCACTCAAAATTGCAGCAGTTAAGGCTCCTGGTTTTGGAGATCGAAGAAAAGCCATGTTAGAAGATCTTGCTATTCTTACAGGTGCTCAAGTTATTTCTGAAGAAAAAGGATTGACACTAGAGAACACTACTCTCGATATGCTGGGAACAGCTGAGAAAATAGAAATTGACAAAGACAACACTACCATAGTTAATGGTGCTGGAGACTCTGCTGATATTAAAACTAGAGTAAACCAAATAAGAGCACAAATTGAATCTTCTACTTCAGATTATGACAAAGAGAAAATGCAAGAGCGTTTGGCTAAATTGTCAGGTGGTGTTGCTGTGTTATATGTTGGCGCCCCAACTGAAGTTGAGATGAAAGAGAAAAAGGATCGAGTTGATGATGCATTAGCAGCAACTAGAGCCGCCGTTGAGGAAGGAATTGTTCCTGGTGGTGGGATTGCCTTAATACGCGCAATTAGCGGCATTGACAGCATCAAAGGAGAAAATGATGATCAAATGACAGGGATTACGATTGTCAAAAGAGCTGTTGAAGAACCGCTTAGACAAATCATAGCTAACTGTGGAGGTGAAGGAGCCGTAATTGTTCAAAAAGTAAAAGAAGGAAAAGATGACTTCGGATACAATGCAAGAACAGAGACATTTGAGAATTTATACTCAGCTGGAATTGTTGACCCAACAAAAGTAACACGGATCGCAATGGAGAATGCAGCATCTATAGCTTCTATGTTATTGACGACAGAATGTGTTATTGCTGATGAGCCCGAGGATGAATCAGCGGCAGGTATGCCAGGTGGAATGCCAGGTGGAATGCCAGGAATGATGTAAAATTCAAACAAAGAGATAAAGGGCCATTTTTGAATGGTCCTTTTTCCGTTCCTAATTTCCCGATACTTCTCGGATAATTAGGACGACTATATAAAGAAAACTTCTTGTGATTAACAAGAAGTTTTTTTATGCTTATATAAATAATAACCATACATTGTAGATAGATGAAATTATTTACACCACCGAAAACTGAGTATACCGATTACTATGAAGTATCCAAATTTAATTTAATTTGGAATTTTTCGATGTCTATATTTCTTCTTTTAATTCTGGTTACAATTTCAAACCACTCCAATGATAATTATAGCTCTATACCTAATTTAATAGCTGTTTTGATTTGTGCATTGGTTATGTTTTTTCTCTACAAAACAAAGAAATTCAAAGCGGTAGCTATTGGCGCAGTGATAAGTATTCTCATATTGATTTCTCTTACCTTTTTCTTTCAGCGTAATGTCATCCACTACACCACTCCCATGTGGATGCTATTGAATATTTTACTTTCTTTCTTTATTCTCGGCAGAAATTGGGGAACACTTGTTTTTATAGTACACTATGTTGTTCTTTTTTTTTATTTTTCATTTCATTTAAAGTCAAATTTAGAAGGTTTACCTGAGCTTAAAAATGGAGACATTTGGAATTTTATTATTGAAAGTGCAATTGTCGGCGCGGGTATATTTTATATACTCATAGAATACATTAAAACAACAAAGCACGCTGAAAACGATTTAAAGGCTGTAAATGATTCTTTGATAGATAAAAATTCTCTTATCAGTGAACAAAATGAAGAAAAAGAAGTAATGCTGAAAGAGATTCATCACCGGGTGAAAAACAATCTCCAAATTATAACGAGCATACTTAGACTTCAATCTCATGATATTCAAGATGAAAAAGTAATTGCTCCCTTTAAAGAAGCCATTAACAGAGTAAGTTCAATTTCACTGATTCATGAAAAAATGTATCAAACAGATACCATCTCGAAATTTGATTTGGAAGATTATTTCAATTCATTATCTATTAATATCATTGCCAATTACGCCTACAAAAAAGAAATTTTGATCAACGTTCAATCATCCGTAACAATGATTCACAGCAAGTCAATCGTCCCTATTGCAATGCTCTACAATGAACTAATTACCAACTCTGTAAAGCATGCATTTATAAATGTTGAACAGCCAAAAATTACCGTTACCTTCAACCCAATTGATAATGAGTATTTTCAAATGATATACACGGACAACGGTAAATGGAAGAGTAATGTCAACACGTCATTTGGGACTGAATTAATCCAAGCGATGACAGAACAGCTTGATGGACATTATGCCATTGACAAAACTGACCTTGGTACAAGTTATTCTTTTACTTTTAAGATTCTGGAAGATTAGTTCTTAATCCTGTGCGAATTACTAAAAAAAGTTCAAGGAAGCTGACAGCTCTTTTTAACTCATCATTTCATTGCCGCACTGATTGCAATAAATAGAGCCAAATGGATTATCCGCTTCACAGTTATCGCATAAATTATCTTTCTCACCATCATCCTTGTATTGAGACATTTCAACAGATATGATTCCTGTGGGAACTGCAATTATTGCATAACCCAAAATCATCATCATTGAAGAAATCATTTTCCCAAAATCTGTCGATGGTACAACATCTCCATAACCAACTGTTGTCGTTGTAACTATAGCCCAATAAATACTCGCAGGTATACTCGTAAATCCATTATCTCCACCTTCTATGACATACATTAATGTCCCTGCCATGACCATCATCATTATTACAAAAAACAAGAAAATGGTGATTTTATAATAACTCGCTTTTAAAGAATGAGCAAGTGCTTGTGATTCTGCGGTAAAGCGACTCAACTTTAGTATTCTAAAGATTCTCAATAATCTCGCCGCTCTCACTACTCTCAAGGATGAAGTCCCGGAAATGAACGGTGAGATAAAGGTTGGAATAATTGAAATTAAATCAATAATCCCCCACCAGCTTGTAATATATTTTAGTGGCTTAGGAGAAACCCAAATCCGAAGAATATATTCAATCGTGAATACGATAGTGAAAAACCATTCTAAATAGAATAACTCTAATTTAAAACGTTCGCTCCATTCAGGAACACTTTCAAACATTACGATAAAAACAGATAATAAGATCAAAATCAATAAAACAACATCGAAGGACCTTGCATTTTGCTCGGTTGTTCCAAAAATGATTTTATACAGTTTTTTCTTCATTGCCATAAAGATATAAAAAAGATAAGGCTGATGAACGCTGCCCATTTATTTAAACATAAACAGTTGAAATTTAGATCACTGAAAATCAACATTCAACAAATAAATGATTACCTTAAGCATTATGGATTTTTTAAAACCACCCATCTCTGATTCAAAAGATTATTACGACCAATCAAAAATTCGTATGATTTGGAATGTAGCACTAACAGTAGCCACCTTACTTTCTCTTGTATCTATATCAAACATTACTAATTCTAACTATGCACAACTTCCAAATATCGGAGGCATTTTCATTTGTCTGATTTCATTATTTATACTTAAATGGAAAAAAAAATACAGAGCTATAAGTATTTTTACGGTAACCTGTGTTTTTATAATTATATCATTAACATTTCTATTAATAAAAAACACTCCCCACTACACAACTCCGCTGTGGATGATTTTAAACATACTTATTACTTACTTCGTATTGGGTAAACGATGGGGAACATTGTTTTTGACCATGCATTTCATTGTGGTTTTTTTCTATTATTGGTTTTTCTTTAAATCGAATCTAGAGAACCTTTATAAACTCTCAGAATTGGATATCATTAATTACATCATTGAAACTTCAATTCTTGCTTTCGCAATATTCTACATTTTAGGACAGTTCATAAACTCTAGCTCAAAAGCAGAAGAGAAAATAAAAGAAATTAATGAGCGATTGAGGGTAAAGAACAATCTTGTTAACACACAAAACAAAGAGAAAGAAGTGATGTTACGCGAAATACATCATCGCGTGAAGAACAACCTTCAAATTATTACAAGCTTATTGAGAATGCAAGCAATAGACCTGAAAGGAAGCCAGGAAAGTCATGCATTTGAGGAAGCTATAACCCGTGTTAAGTCTATGGCACTTATCCATGAAAAAATTTATCAGTCGGATACACTTGTCAACTTTGATTTGAAGAACTATTTAGAGTCACTTACTACTGAAATAATTGACACTTATTCTGTAGGCAAAAAAATACTGCTTAACGTAAATTCTGAGAAAAAAGACATTGGTCAAAAAGGAATTGTCCCTTTATCAATGCTATTCAATGAACTTATTTCAAACTCCGTAAAGCATGGCTTGAAAAACATTGAAAATGGACAAATAACCGTCAATTTAAAAGGATTAGATAACGATTACTTTCAATTGGACTATAGCGACAATGGCAAATGGATTGAACCTAACCACAGTTCATTCGGACGAGAGTTAATTTCTTCCATGACCCAACAGCTAGAGGGAATCTCTAATTTTTCAACAGATGAATCGGGTACTCACTATTCATTCAAATTAAAAATTATTGAGGAATAAAAAAGGGGAATCCAACTAGATTCCCCTTTACTTTTATAGAATATTAATTCTAGTATCTATAGTGATCCACTTTGTAAGGACCTTCAACTTTTACATCGATATAATCAGCTTGTTCTTGCGTTAAAGTCTCTAACTCAACATCAATTTTAGCTAAGTGTAATCTTGCTACTTTTTCATCTAAATGCTTCGGTAACATGTATACTTCATTCTTGTAAGCATCTGTATTGTTCCATAACTCTAATTGAGCCAATGTTTGGTTTGTAAATGAGTTACTCATTACAAATGAAGGATGTCCTGTTGCACAACCTAAATTCACCAAACGACCTTCAGCTAAAACAAAAATTGTATTACCATTAATCTGATATTGATCAACTTGTGGCTTGATAGTATCTTTAGTGTGACCATACTTACCGTTTAACCATGCCATGTCAATTTCATTGTCGAAATGTCCAATATTACAAACGATCGCTTGGTCTTTCATTGATTCAAAGTGTCGTCCTTGAATAATGTTAAAGTTACCCGTTGTGGTAACAATAATGTTTGCTTCCTTACAAGCATCATCCATTCTCTTTACTTCAAAACCGTCCATTGCAGCTTGCAATGCACAAATAGGATCAATCTCAGTAACAATAACTCTTGCTCCAGCTCCAGCTAAAGAAGCAGCAGAACCTTTTCCAACATCACCATAACCTGCAACAACAGCAACTTTACCAGCCATCATTACATCAGTAGCTCTACGAATAGCATCTACTAAAGACTCTTTACATCCGTATTTGTTATCAAATTTAGATTTAGTAACAGAATCATTAACGTTAATCGCTGGCATAACTAAAGTACCTGCTTTCATTCTATCATATAATCTGTGAACACCAGTAGTTGTCTCTTCAGACAATCCTTTTATTCCAGCGCATAATTCAGGGTACTTATCAAACACCATGTTCGTTAAATCTCCACCATCATCCAAAATCAAATTTAATGGCTTACCATCTTTAAATCCGTGAATTGTTTGATCAATACACCAATCAAATTCTTCATCCGTTAAACCTTTCCATGCATAAACAGGAACTCCTGTTGCTGCAATTGCCGCAGCTGCTTGATCTTGTGTTGAGAAAATATTACAAGAAGACCACGTAACTTCAGCTCCTAACGCTGTTAATGTTTCAATCAAAACTGCTGTTTGAATTGTCATGTGCAAACACCCTGCAATTCTCGCACCAGCTAAAGGCTTAGAATTTCCATACTCCTCGCGAAGAGACATTAAACCTGGCATTTCTGCTTCAGCTATTGTAATCTCTTTTCTTCCCCAGTCAGCTAAACTAATATCCTTAACCTTGTAAGCTAATTTTTCCATTGTACTCATATTCTTTTGTATGTATGTTCGTAATTAATGACTGCAAAGATACAGAGTTCCTTCATCATTTAAAAATTTTGATGTAATTCCTTCTGTTAAACTAGTCATTTGATTTAATTTAGTCTTTCTTTTATCAATTCTTCTAATCCATCAATGAATCGATTTTCACTGTTAGAACTCGGAACCAACTGAACTTTTTCTCCGCCAAACTCTTCAAAGATTTCCTGGTACTCCACTCCAATTTCAACAAGCGTTTCAAGGCAATCAGCAACAAATGCTGGACTAAAAACCAAAAGTTTTTTCGCTCCTTTCTTCGCTTGTTCTTCCACAATTTTATCGGAAAAAGGTGTCAACCATTTTTTATCCAATCGAGACTGAAAACAAACTGTATAATCAGCTTCTGTAATTCCTAATTTAGCAGCAATCAATCGAGTAGTTGCGAAGCACGTTGCCTTATAACAAAACTGATTTTCACTATTCATCTCAGACTCACAGGGTTGATCAGAACATAAATCATCATTTTCATAAACCTTATCCACATGACGTTCTGGAAGGCCGTGATATGAAAATAAAATGTGATCATATTCTTTTAAATTGAATTGCTTTGTATTCTCAATTATTGAATCAATATACCCTTCATTGTCCCAAAACTGTGCAACTGTAGAAACCTCAGGAATAACCCACCATTTTCGTATAATATCCATTGCTAATTCAATTGCCGATCCTGTTGAAGCACTGGCGTACTGAGGAAATAATGGCAATAGAATGATTTTATCATAGTTTTTCGCACGCATCTCCTCCATCACATCATACATCGAAGGGTTTTGATATCGCATCGCATAATGCACCGTTACGTTTTCATTAGGGAAACGATTTTGAAGCTTTTCCTGAGCGGCTTCAGTGTGCGTAATTAATGGAGAAATGCCATTACTCAGATCCCACAATTCCTTATAAATCTTTGCTGATTTTGGCGCTCGAAAAGGAACGATTATACCATTCACTAGTAATTTTCTGCCTAACCAAGGTAAATCAATGACTCTTGGGTCATTCAAAAACTGATTCAAATATCTTCTAACATCATTTGTACTTGGACTATCCGGAGTACCTAATTGTATTAATAAAACACCTGTTTTCTTCATGTTTATCGTACTTTAAATGAATAACTTTTCTCTCCAATTCTCTGCATCTTTTTCAGACAAAAGGTTCAAGTTGATTAAGTATTTAACTGCTTTTTCAAATGCAAGTGGATAATCTATTCCCTCATAATTCCAATCCGTTTCATTCAGCCAATTTTCGACTTGCCCGTGACGCAGGTTATACCTCCAACTAATTATATCAACAACATTTTCGTTCTCTTTAAGCTCTCTAGCTTTCTCAGAGACGATAGTGCACATTCTATCTAGTGTTTCCTTATTGTCTTCGTAAATTTCTGTTCGAACAGCTATGACGAAACAAGGCCAAGGCGTTACAACTTCTCCTATATATTTACATTTCTTTTGCTCCGTATAAGGGTGTGTCGTGTATTTTTCCCATAAAAAAGCTTGTGCTTCATTATTCTCAAGAGCCCATAACCCACCATAGACATCTCCAATAATATTGAATTTTAATTTTTCTGGGTCCCAACCTTCTTGGCTTGCTTTCACATATGCCATTAGATGCGAACCTGATCCCATTCTAGAAATTGCGAAGGTTTGATTTTCCAATTGCTCAACAGAGTTGATATTACCATTATATGGGACATGAATACCCCAATGCAGCGGGGTCGTAACATAGACTTTCAAGATTTTCGCATCTAAACCCTCAAGAATTGCTTTTGTTATTCCTTCCGTTAAAAGTACAGCGACGTCCAATGTTTTGTTCTCTAGACCTCGAATCATTTGTCCAGTTCCACCGCCCATGTCACTCCAGTGCAATTGAATACCTTCTTTCCTAAATCTTCCTTCTTCAATACAAGTTCGCCATGGCAAATTAAAATGCTCTGGAACGCCTCCTATTTTAAATCCTTTCATAAATAAATCTCTTTAATCCTAAGAAAATTGTTTCTCATGAAGTGTATAATAATAACCTTGTAATTTCATTAAATCCTCATGCGCACCTTGCTCTATTATTTCGCCTTTATCTAATACGACAATCTTATCCGCATTTTTGATTGTAGACAAACGATGTGCAATAACAATAGATGTTCTCCCCTTAGTCAACTCCAATGTTGCATTTTGAATCAACTCTTCAGATTCATTATCAACACTTGATGTCGCTTCGTCTAAAATTAAAATATGAGGATCATAAACATAAGCTCGAATGAAAGAAATCAATTGTCTTTGACCAGTCGAGAGAACACCTCCCCTCTCTCCAACTTCATAATCATATGTGTTTGGAAGCTTTTCAATAAAAGTATGTGCGCCGACTGCTTTTGATGCTTCAATTACTTGATCTTTTGAAATACTTTTATCCCCCAATGTGATATTATACATTATGCTTCCCGAGAATAAAAAAACATCCTGTAAAACAATTGCAATATTCTTTCGCAAGTAATTCAACTCAATGTCAATCAATTTTTGATCTCCAAAAAATATATCCCCTTTTTGATATTCATAAAAACGACCAAGTAAATTTACCAATGAACTTTTCCCTGCACCAGTAGCTCCAACAAATGCTACAGTAGAACCTGGCTCTATCGTTAAATTGACATTTTTCAACACCCAATCCTCATCCGTATAAGCAAAGTACAGGTTTTCGAATTTTATCTCTCTATTAAAATCACATTCCGTTAACTCTCCATTATTTTGAATATTGTCTTGTAAATCTATCACCGCGAAAACTCTCTCTGCTCGCACTGTACCTTTTTGAAGAATATTAAATTTATCTGCCAACATTCTGATTGGACGATACAACATGTGCACCCATAAAATAAAAGCAACGATTTCTCCAAACTGTCCTGAAATCTCTTCTGAAGTTTTCCCTTCAACTTGAAGTGCTCCCCAAACCAACAATAAAGCGATTGATATCGAACTCAAAGACTCAACAACTGGAAAGAAAATAGATGTTGCCCAAACAGCTTTGATGTGTGCTTGCCTGTGACCTTTATTAATTTCCTTGAATTGCTCAAACTCTTGCTTCTGACGACTAAACAATTGCACCAGTGACATACCTGTTATTCTCTCTTGAACAAAAACATTCAACTTATTCACTTGAATTGCCTCTGACTGATATGATTTCCTAATAACTCTAGCAAACATTCGGGTCGCATAAAGCAATAAAGGAATTGGAATCAGCACTAACAAGGTCAATACCCAATTTGTATAGAACATCATTCCAATTGTAACAAAAAGCATTACCAATTCTCCGGCAATTGCAATCATACCAGAAGAAAAAACTTCCGTTATTGCTTCTAGATCTGAGACTACTCTGGTGATCAAAGTTCCAACAGGTGTTTTGTCAAAAAACTTAATTCTAAACGTTAAAATGTGCTTTAATAAACTTTTTCTTACATCTCGAATAATGGATTGCGCGAATAAATTAGAAAAATACGCTGATAAAAATCTTAGTGCTGCTTCAGCCATTAAAAGAACAACCACAAGAATAGTCCAAAAAAGAAGCATGTCAGGGTTTTGAGTCTCAACAATATATTTTTGAACCATTTCACCTATAAAGTATGGGCGCAATGGTCCAGGAAAAGCAAGTAAAAAAGTTGTGACAACTGCTAAAAAAAACAACGTTTTATAGGACTTCCAATAAGATAGAAGTCTTAAAAAAACTTTAATATTCAATTTTGATTTTTTAGCCATTGAGACAAAAGTAATTGAAAGATTCAATAGATTTTAAATCCATTGATTTTATTTTTATAATCCTTCGTACTGAACTGATTTTATTCTAACTTTACTCTATGGTACATGACTTTTCAAACACACATTCAATTTTCTCTACATTCTTAGGGGAATTAAGAGATAAAGAAATTCAAAAAGATTCAATGCGCTTCCGCAGGAATTTAGAACGAATTTCTGAAATAATGGGATATGAATTGTCTAAAAAGCTGGAATTTGAAATAAAGGATATTGAAACACCTTTAGGAATTGCTCCAACTGCTGTACTCAAGAATCAACCTGTAATTGCAACAATTCTGAGAGCAGGATTAGGTATGCATATGGGATTGCTTAATTATTTTGACAAAGCAGAAAGTTCATTTGTGTCTGCTTATCGAAAGCATACAACAGCTGAAGAATTTGACATTCATGTTGAGTATATGGCTTCACCAAAAATTGACAATAAAGTGCTAATTATTAATGATCCAATGCTTGCTTCTGGAGGTTCAATGGCACTTGTATACAAAGCACTTTTAAAACAGGGGAGACCATCAAGAGTAATTGTCGTCTCAGCTATTGCTTCAGCGCAATCTTTGGAATATTTAAAAAAGTATCTACCTGACACAACAGAATATTTTATTGGAGCCATTGACAAAGAACTAACAGCGCAGTCGTATATTGTGCCTGGTTTAGGAGATGCAGGGGACCTAGCTTACGGTGTAAAATGTTAATGCACAGCTGATGGTCTGGGGAGCAATTTCATCACTTTTTTTTATCTCTTGGATAAAATTCATGTTCGCTCCATTTGGTGGGCCTGCACTTGGATTAACTTTTCTTGAGACATATTCAGGCTGTGTATCTGGAGCAATTTTATCTTCCGCTTTATTTTATTTTTCGGCAGATTACCTTATGGATCGTGCAACGGCTAAAAGAATTCAAAAACAAAAAGAGGCGCTAAAAAATGGTTCACCAGTGAAACGAAAAAAGAACTTTACACGAATGAATAAATTCATAGTGAAAATAAAAAGATCATTGGGCCAAGTTGGAATTTGTTTTTGGGCTCCATTCTTTTTATCAATACCCATAGGGAGTATTATTTCTGCAAAATTTTACGGACACTCGAACAAATCATACCCTTTAATTGTTCTAGGAATTTTTATTAATGGCATTGTTACAACAGGGATCGCCTACTTATTTTAAAATATGAAGCATCTTTTTTTTGATTTAGATCATACATTATGGGATTTTGAAAAAAATTCTAAGCTGGCCTTGGAAATTCTTTTTGAAGAGTTGGAAATGATTAATCAACTTCCTTCTTTTCAGCGGTTTCATACTAAATATAAAAAGATCAATGCTAAATTATGGCATCAATATGGTAAGGGTAAAATTTCAAAAAGCACTCTAAGAGTTCAGCGATTTACTGACACATTTTCAGAATTTGATTTAAAAAATCAAGAACTTGCTGAGCAACTTGCCACTCGTTATACTCAAGTTTCACCTTATCAAACTAACTTGTTTCCCAATGCTATTGAAGCACTTGAAGGATTAAAAAATGAAGGTTATCAATTACACATTATTACAAACGGATTTAAAGAAGTTCAGTTTATTAAGCTGACGCAAAGTGGACTTCTCGATTTCTTTGATGTTATTCTTTGCTCTGAGGAAGTTGGTAAAAATAAGCCGGCAAAAGAAGTTTTTCATGAAGCTATGAAAAGAGCGAATGCCCAAGCTCATGAATCTATTATGATTGGTGACGATTATCATTGCGACATCATTGGTGCGGAAAACTGTGGAATAAGAAGTATTTTATTCGATACTAAAAATGGTCACCAAGAAGGAGCTCATGAATGGCAAGTAAAGAATCTAAATGAAATTATTGAATTAATTCCTTGGATTAAAATTGCTCAGGCGCGTCTTTAATTCTCAATAGAATCAGTTTCACTGGCTTGTCATTCTGACCGGATTTGATTTTCACTTTTAGTTTATTCTTTGTTAAAAGTCCAATCGAATACTGTATGAAGTAAGGTGTGTTTTCATCAATGTTATAAAACCTCATCTTACGCTTATCAGCAATAAAACTCATACTCTTGTGAAACTTATTAGAGCTTGTATTATGATGATGCTCTTTTATCGAATAAGTTAAATTTTTATTTATGTAACGGATTACCATCTCCTCAACTATAACGGTGTCACCAGTTTTACTTATACGGTATTCATAACCGTACAATCCAGAATTCTCCTCTTTCCATACTTCAATACCACTTCCGCTGCGATACTCCCATGAACCAACCATCTTTTTCAGTTTACCGTTCAGCTGTCCTATAGATAGAAACGTAACACCAACAAAAACAAGTAAAAGAAAATTTTTCATAACGATAATTTAATGCAATTCTTGTCTCAATTTTTCATACAGCACCATTCCAGTAGCTACCCCAACATTCAAAGAAGCAATTTCGCCTCTCATTGGAATTTTACATGAAATATCAGCCATATTGATCAAATCTGATGTTATTCCATCCATCTCTGACCCCATTATTACAGCAACAGACCCCCTTAAATTTGTCTCATACAAGGGAACACTTGCTTTTTCTGTACATGCGACCAACCTTAAACCACATTGTTGAATATAGTATAATGAGTCTTTAAAATTATCTGATTTACAAACTTTAATTCTATTCAAAGCTCCGGCAGATGTTTTAATAGCATCCGCTGTAACTTGAGCCGAACCTTTATTTGGAATGAGGATAGCATCAACTCCTTCACATTCTGCTGTTCTTGCAATAGCTCCAAAATTTCTAATGTCAGTAATCCGATCAAGTGCTAAAACAAACACTTTTTTTTCTTCTGCCAACAAACCTTCCACTACATCCTCAATTTTATGATATGTAATGGGAGAAACCAGTGCAACAACTCCTTGATGATTATCTTCTGTATAGCTATTTAATTTCTCTTGAGGAACAAATTGTAATTGAAAATGATGCCCTTTCAATTCTTCTTTTAATTCTAAGAACAACTCTTTGTCCATTCCTTTTTGAATCAAGATTTTGTTAAATCCTCTTCCTGCTCGAATAGCCTCTATTACTGCGCGAACTCCATAAATAAACTCTTCATTTGGAGTCTTTTTCTCTCGACGCTCGTAATTATTATCTCTATCTCTATTTTCGAAACGGCTGCCTCTACTCTCGTAGCGATCACCTCTATCTCCGTTTCTATCATCTCTACCTTTGTATTTATCTCTTCTTTCCATAATTTCTTAAAACAAGTATGTAATTTCTATTTCCATTTCTAGGTCAACGGATTTAGCAACTGGACAAGCCTCACCGACATGTTGAATTTTAACTTGCGTTTTTTCGTCCCATTTATTTTTTGAAAAATCCAAGAAAATGTCTAATCGACTAATTCTTCTTGGATTAGCCCCCATTGTTTTAGTAACCTCGGATTCACAAAATTCAAATGTAATGTCATGTGCATTGCAATATATACCAACAATTGTAATTAAACATGAAGCATATGATGTAGCAAGCAAATCAGTGGGAGAAAACGCCTCACCTTTTCCATTATTATCCGTTGGTGCATCAGTAATTATTTCAACACCGGATTTCAAGTGCGTACACTTTGTTCTTAAGTCTCCTAAATATTCAACTTTACTTGTTGCCATTTTACGTTGCTTTTATCTAACTTTGTACTTATCCATTCTACTTAAGGTAAGCACAATGGAACAAAAGTACCTTTTTAATTTGTGGTACAAGTTAAAAGCAAGATTCAAAATTGGTTAAAATGGTTGATAACACATTAAACACAGATAAGATTAGAATTAAAAAGCCAAAGTGGCTTCGTGTAAAACTACCCACCGGGGAAAATTACAAAAAAGTTCGATCTTTAGTTGAAGAGCATAAGCTACACACCATTTGTGAAAGCGGCAACTGCCCGAACATGGGAGAATGTTGGGGAGCTGGAACGGCGACTTTCATGATACTAGGTAATATCTGTACTAGATCTTGTGGATTTTGTGCCGTTAACACTGGTCGACCAGATACCGTTGATGAATTTGAACCAGGAAAAGTTGCGCATAGTGTAAAAACAATGGAAGTAAAGCACGCTGTTATCACTTCAGTGGACAGAGACGACTTAAAAGACGGAGGTTCTGCTATCTGGGCTCAAACTGTCCGAGCGATCAGAAAACAATCACCTGGAACAACAATGGAGACTTTGATACCTGATTTCGGTGGTCATTGGGATAATTTACAGGTGATTATTGATGTAGCTCCTGAAATTGTAAGCCATAATTTAGAAACTGTGCGGCGATTGACCAAAGAAGTGCGGATTCAAGCAAAATATGATCGTAGCCTAGAGGTCTTATTTCGTCTAAAAAAAGGTGGAATGAAAACGAAATCAGGTATCATGCTAGGGCTCGGTGAAACACACGAAGAAGTGATTGAATCTATGGAAGATTTACGTTCAGTAAATGTTGACGTCTTAACCTTAGGCCAGTATTTACAGCCGACAGCTAAACACCTTCCAATAGCAGAATTTGTTACTCCTGAGAGGTTTCAAGAATACAAAGAACTAGGTCTTGAAATGGGTTTTAGGTTTGTTGAAAGCGGACCTCTTGTAAGATCTTCATACCACGCAGAAAAACATTTATTCTAAGTTAGACCTGTATACATTTGCAGAAATGTAGTAATTGTGTGAATACCTATACCTCTAAAAAGTAATAGTTTTACGATAACTTAGACTTTTTGAATGTTAAATCTCAATATTTTTTGTTATTTTTACAACGTTTAAATTTAGAACATCTAATTTGAATACTTTATATATTTTAGAACTATGAAAAAAATAATACTTTCAGCATTATTGCTAACAGGAATTTCTTTTGGGTCTCAAGCTCAAGTACCTGATCAAAAATGTGCTTCTTATGAAGCCTTGGAGAATACATTTAAAATGTATCCAGAATTACGTCAAAACTATGAAGCATCTTTGTTGTTGCAAAATAGCATTGTATCAACAAAATCAGACACTCTCATTGATCGTGTGATTCCTGTTGTGTTTCACATTCTTCATGAATATGGAGCTGAAAACATTTCTGATGCTCGTGTTTATAAGGCTATGGAGGTAATCAATAGAGAATTTAATTCTGCTGATCCTGACTCGTCTGACGTTGTAGCTGAATTTCAAAACTTGATAGGAAATGGTCACATGGAATTTAAACTAGCCGCTTTGGATCCTTTAGGGAATTGTACAAATGGTATTGAGCACATTTATTCTCACGAAACTAGAACGGGTGATGCTTTTGCCAAACTTAATCAATGGAATAGATCACGCTACCTAAACATATGGGTAGTAGATATTGTTGGCACTCCTGGTGCTGCAGCTTATGCAACATTCCCGTCTGGAACAGATGGAAATGGTTACTGGGTTGATGGTGTTCTTTCGCGTCACACTTATGTTGGTGGCAATGCAGGTATAGAATCTGTTTTAACACATGAAATTGGACATTACTTTGCCTTACCTCATACTTTTGGGAACTCTGATTTAATCAATGACGGTCCAACTATTTGTAATGATGACGGGATTTTAGACACTCCTCCAACTAAAGGTTGGAATACTTGTCCGATAAGTACTTATCCTGCAAGCTGGATTGTTTGTGATACTGATGGTTTGTTAGTTGAAGATGTTCAAAACTATATGGACTACTCTTATTGTGATAGACATTTCACACCAGGTCAGGTGACAGTGATGCACAATACCTTAAATGGAATATCTGGACAAAGAAATAATCTTTGGACTGACTCAACAATTATGCTAACAGGACTTACTAACGTCATTTTACCACAAGTACCAACAAACGATCTTACTAACCTGAGCGTTCCTTTGTGTGCTCCAGTTGCAGATTTTAATTCTACTCAAAAAACAACGTGTGTTGGAGATTTGATCACTTTTAATGACGCTTCTTGGAACGCAGTTGTAGATACGAGAACATGGACATTTCAAGATGGATCGCCAGCAACCGCTACAGGACTTAACCCTTCTGTTTCTTTTACTTCCCCTGGTTACAAAACTGTAACATTAGAATCATCTAATGCAGCCGGAACAGGAACTGAAACAAGAACTGAATACATCTATGTTTATCCAAACTGGGCTGATTTCAATGGGCCTGCTTCTATTAATCTAGAAAATTACTACGCTGATTGGTTTAGAGTGAATAACATTGAAAATAATTACGCTAAATTTCAGATATCAAACAACGGTGGAATTGGAAACTCTAAAGCATTTAAACTGAACAACTATAAGGATGTTTCGAATGCAGACTTATTCACAAATGACTTCTGGTACAACAACAGATTAGGATTAAGTGTTGATGAACTAATTACTCCATCTTTTGATTTCAGATACACAACAGGAATTAACGTTTCATTTCAGTATGCACTAGCTACGAATGCAACCAGTACTGATGATGTTACTGAATCATTGAAAGTCTATTCTTCTAGAGACTGCGGAAAAACATGGTCTTTAAGAAAAACAATACCGGCAACTCAAGTTGTCACTGCAGGATTTGCGGGTAATATTGACTTCGTGCCAACAAATGACAACCAGTATAAGGAAGTAAACTTTAATTACATTCCTACATCAGCTGATTCAAAAACAATTTTCAAATTTGTATTTGAAGCATCAGATATTTCAAGTAACCTTTTTATTGATAATATCAATGTTACAGGAACGCTAAGTCTTACTTCAAATGCTATTTCAGTTATGGATTTAAATGTTTTTCCTAACCCAACTTCTAAAGGAAAGGCAATTAACATTTCATACCAAGGACAAGACGAAGCTGTTACTTTTACATTGAGAAATGCTCAAGGAAAAGAAATTTCGTCAGAAACAATTGAAGCTACAAGCACTTCTGTTGAGCGTACTCTTAATGGTACAGAAAACTTATCTGCTGCATGTTACTTCTTAGAAGTATCTTCTGGAGGCCATTCTACTATTCGTAAAGTAGTTGTTCTTTAAGAAATAAGGTAAAAAATTAAAAACCACTCATTTATTTGAGTGGTTTTTTTTTGATAAAAACATTGGTAGAATACCATTGTACTTAGTTTATAAAAATTAAATTTGTATCAAATACAAAATCATGAGTAATTTTGACATTACAATTATTGGATCAGGTCCTGGAGGATATGTAGCCGCAATTCGTTGCGCTCAATTAGGAATGAAGACAGCTATCATTGAAAAATATGAAACATTAGGTGGAACATGTCTTAATGTTGGATGCATACCTTCTAAAGCTTTATTAGATTCATCAGAACATTTTCACAATGCAACACACAACTTCACAGAACACGGAATTGACGTGAAAGAAGTTAAGGCGAATATTGGACAAATGATTAAAAGAAAAAATGATGTTGTCTCCCAAACTTGTGATGGAGTAAAATATCTTATGGATAAAAATAAGATTGAAGTGTTTACGGGATTAGGTTCTATTGTAGATCAAAACACAGTTAAAGTCATAGGTAATGATCAAAAGGAAACACTTTTACAAACTAAGAATATTCTTATTGCGACAGGATCAAAACCTAACTTCTTTCCAGGAATGGAGCCAGACAAAAAAAGAATCATTACTTCGACTGAAGCTTTGAACATGACTGAAATTCCAAAAAAGATGTTAGTTATTGGTGGAGGTGTAATCGGATTAGAATTAGGATCTGTTTATGGACGACTGGGCACTCAAATTGAAGTTGTAGAGTTTGCAAAAACAATTGTACCTACAATGGATAAAACGATGTCGAAAGAACTCACAAAAGTTCTTAAGAAGGAAGGCTTTAAATTTCATTTACAACATCAGGTGCAGAAGGTAACTAACACGGGGAAAGGTGTGAAGTTAATTGCCTTGAATAAAAAGAAAGAAGAAGTTATTCTTGAAGCGGATTACTGTTTAGTAGCTGTCGGTCGTAAGCCTTTCACAACAGGATTAGGGCTTGAAAATATTGGAATAACAGTGAATAATAAAGGTCAAATTGATGTTAATGAAAACATGCAAACATCAATACCAAATATATTTGCAATCGGTGATGTCATTAAAGGTCCAATGCTTGCGCATAAAGCTGAAGAAGAAGGAGTTTTTGTTGCTGAGTTTCTAGCAGGACAAAAACCACATATTAATTATAATTTAATTCCAGGTGTGGTTTACACTTGGCCTGAGGTTGCATCAGTTGGTAAAACTGAAGACGAATTAATCGCAGAAGGTAAAGAAATTAAGATTGGCCAATTCCCTATTAAAGCATTGGGAAGAGCAAGAGCTAGTATGGATACAGCGGGAACAATTAAAATTATTGCTGACAAAGAAACAGACGAAGTTCTCGGAGTTCATATGATTGCACCAAGAGCGGCCGATTTAATTATGGAAGCAGTTACCGCAATGGAATACAGAGCATCAGCTGAAGACATGGCAAGAATTTGTCATCCGCACCCTACTTATTCAGAAGGAGTTAAAGAAGCAGCTTTAGCAGCAACTGACGATAGAGCTCTTCATGTATAATTTTAAATTATATGAATTTAAAAGGAGTAACTGGAAAGTTGCTCCTTTTTTTATGCCAGAATAATCAAACTCTAATCATTCGATTTAATTCTGTCAGACCAAACAACTTCAATAATACATAATCATTAATATACTTTTTGGTGAATTGGCGATTACGCCATGTAAAATATTCATGAAACTATTTGACACCATAGGACATCCTAAACTCAGCATAATAGGATAATCTTGTTCTTCATCTGGAACGGCCGAATAAGGATGTAAAACAATGTACCTCTTAAAAGCATTACTGTTGGACATATCCAGACCATGAAGTTTATATGACTCTCCAAAATTACCCATATACTTCCCTCCAATACGATACTTACCCAGAGAGGACTGATAAGAGTTCGGTATATTACTAAACATTAACGAATCGGATTCAAGCAATTCAGAGCCACTGCCATGAGCAACTAAAGCGCGATGGATTATAGAGTCGTTTTTTAAATCATGGACAAAGAACCTGAATTGACCCGAAGGACGTCTCATATCTAATAAAAAGACTAATTCAGGGTTGTATCTCTTATTCTTGACGATGTATTCAGCTGCTAATTGTTTCTGACGACAATATTCAGCATTACGTTGGTTATTGAATAGTGTTTCTTTTTCTTGATCAGAATTCAAACGAGTTTGTTCTAAATTATTGTGTTTGGCATCTGATTGGGCGCAAGAAAATAATCCAAAACTCAAAAATAAAATACATATGCACTTGGCTACCATTGTTTCTATCATAAACAGATAATACAGAAATCAAAAATAGTAACTGAAAAATCTAAAAAAAGATTAGTCTTTCACCAAGGTCATTTCGTCCACTAAGTGTTTTGCGTTAGAATAACGATCCATTACCCATAAAACATACTTGATATCAACAGCAATATTTCTGCATCTAGAAGAGTCAAACATGAAATCACTCATGGTACTTTCCCAAGATCTATCAAAGTTAATACCCATCAGGTTGCCCTCTGCATCAATTACTGGAGAACCAGAATTCCCTCCGGTAGTATGATTGGATCCAGTGAAACAAACCCATAACTCACCATCTTGAGCATAAGGTCCATAATCTTTCTTCTTAACCAATTCTTTCATTCTAGGGAGCAATTCATAATCAAGATTTCCGCTATTATTTTTTGTTATGATCCCATCGACAGTGGTATGCTCAGTATATTTCGCTCCATCATGAGGCGCAGAACCTTCTAATTTACCGTATGTGATACGCATAGTTGAATTCGCATCTGGCCATTGTTTTTCATTTGGAAACATTTCTGTTTTACCTGCAACATATACCTTTAGCAAACCATCCATTTCACTTTTATATATTCTAATATCAGGAATAATATTACTCATAAAATTTTCATCTGCCTCTAAGAAGAGCATAAAGCCAAGGTCTTTTTTCTTCAATTTTTTCAATGAATTAGAATTCAATTTATTCATGAATTTTATAAAACGCTCTTCGTTCGTTAAAATTGATTTTGCATATATTTTATCTGCCAAAATTTTTGCCGAAGTACTTTTCAATCGATCTGGTAATGGTCCTTCACCGACCTGAGTAACATATTCAGCAGTCAACAATTCGAAAACTTTCTTATCTACATTTTCATCATAGTTCTTGAAGAAACCTTTTGCTCCATTAATTTGTTTTTTTATTTCAGCATCCAACTCTCCGTTCGCCTTTAAAGCATCGTAGCTTGATAAAAATTTATTTAAATTTCTCGCTTGTTTAAACAATTCTGGACCAACATATAAATACTCAATAGCCATAGAATAACCAAAATCGGCATGTTTATACTTCTTTACTAGAGCGTTCATATCACCAATAGCATTTCCGTATTTATCTTTCCATTCCTTTTTAGAGTTCACCATTTCTATATACTTAGCTTCTCTATCTAATTTTATTTGAATAGCATCAACCGTTTTTAATCCACCAATTTGTCCAATCCATTTTTTCCACCCATTGGCAATTCTTGCCTGCTTCGAAGAGTATTGAATTCTAGTCAAATCAGAGGATCTCATTCCAGCGTTAATAACGCTTAATGATTTATCTCTCATCTTAATCCTTGCAGGTCTCTCTTGATCCATTATATATCTTAAGTTTTCCGAAGACAAGTGTTGCTCAGTTGTTCCTGGAAACCCATAAATCATAGTAAACTCACCTGGAGTTCTTTTCTTCATAGAAACTGGCAAAAAATGTAACGGAGAATATGGGATATTAGAATCACTTATGTCACTCGGCTCATTTTTTTCATTGGTATAAACTCTAAATACTGAAAAGTCACCTGTATGCCTTGGCCATATCCAGTTATCCGTATCTCCACCAAACTTTCCTATTGAATTGGGCGGTGTACCAACCAAACGAACATCAGAAAATGTCTCCTTCACAATCATATAAAAATCATTGCCGTAGTTGAAAGGCTTTATCTTTGCCGAATACCCATTGCCCTTCATGGCATCTTCAACCAACTGAGAGATGTTGGATTGCATTTTTAAAAGCTTATCACTATCTGAAAGTCCTTTCGTACCCGTTAAAACCATCGATGTAACATCTTCGATTCTCACAACTCTAGAAGCTGTCAAGCCCGGGTTCTTTAATTCTTCGGACTTATTTTTTGCCCAAAACCCATATTTCAAATAATCATTTTCAAGAGATGAATGAGATTGAATTTGAGAATATCCACAATGATGGTTCGTTAATAATAGACCTTGCGATGAAACAAGTTCTGCTGTGCAGCCGCCACCAAAATGAAGGATTGCATCTTTTAAACTAGAATTGTTCACTGAATAGATATCAGCTGCTGACAACTTCATCCCCATTGCTTTCATGTCATTTTCAAATGCACTGATTAAAGAAGGGATTAACATACCCTCTTCCGCAAAAGAATGGAAAATTGAAGATACTGATAGTAAAATAATAAAAGCGGATTTTTTCATTTTCTAGTTTTTGAATTCGTTAATGCTGATAAAGATAATCAGATTGTTAAATTTGTGATGTGCAATTGATAGATTTTATATTTGAACTTGGCGTATTATTCGCAGTTTACGGATTTCTTTGGGGGATTTTTGACATTATGATCAAAGCATTAAGTGCGGGGCGAATTCGTTCTGTGGCTGAAGTGTATATTCTCCGATTGATTAAATACTTCTTTTTAGTCAATGTCACCTTCTTATTTTGCTTTGAAAATAACTCTTCTGCCATGCCTGAATTGAGTAAGTTTATTTTTGCTGGACTGATATTGTTAACTTATTTCGTAGGTAAACTTCAACAAAACAAAACAAAATCCGTGTTTTTCAATATTGCGGGGCGTGGAATGCCAAATACCCAAAACAACTTTAATTTTAGCGCGGAAGCAATGATTATTGGTGTTTCTCTTGCTGTATTTATTTTATTTTGGTTTTCCCCAGAATATGCAATCAATCCTATTGCAGAATGGTTTCGTGAGAAAACGATTGCTATGGAAAAAGCACCCGTTTTTGGATTCATTTTTAAAATAGTAGGATTCTTCTTTTTGCTGAGTTTAATCTTTAAGATGGTCAATACTGTATTATTCTTCCTAAATGGAGGTCGTCTCAAAACCCCTTTACACAATAACACAGGAGGAGATCAATTGGATAATGATGATCACTTCGATGATTATGAGGAAGTATAGGGCATAATACAACTTCAATTTTACCCTTTCAAAACCATAAATTATTGTTACCTTTAAAAACAGCCATAATTATATGAATAACATTTTATTCATGTTAAAATCATTTGCCATTGAAAAAATACAAATCCATATCCGACCTTAAGCTTCTTAATGAAAGTGTCTTGGAGGGTTCACTTGCTGGATTCTGGGATTGGAATATTCTAAAAAATGAAGAATACTTAAGCCCAAGATTTAAAGAAATGTTCGGTTATGATGATCATGAAATGGAAAACAAACCTGAATCTTGGCAAAAGATAGCCTTTCAAGAAGATTTACCCGAAATGTTTGAAAACTTTAATAAACATGTAAGTTCTGCTGGCAAAATACCATTTAAATCCATTGTGCGTTATCATCACAAAAATGGAAAGACGGTTTGGGTTAGATGCAACGGTAAAGTAATTGAGTGGGGGGAGAATGGTGAGCCAATTAGGGCAGTTGGTTGTCATATAGATATAACCGAAGAAAAAGAGCTAGAATTAAAATTAAAAAACGCTTTAACCGAAAGAGAAGTCTTATTGAAGAAAGAGAAAGAGTTGGGGTTACTGAAATCGAGCTTTGTTTCGATGGCATCTCATCAATTTAGAACCCCCCTAGCAGTTATCCAGTCAAATGCACAATTATTTGAAATGTTGGTAGGAAGTGACCAAGAAGTTAAAGCGGAAAAGTATCTAAAAATATCAACCCGCATTACAGAGGAGATTTCTAAAATGACAGCATTAATGGATGACGTTCTTATTCTTGGTAAATTAACCTCAGAAAATGTTCATTATGACCCTCAAGAATGCGATTTATTTGAATTCTGTAATGTACTTATTGATCAATTCAATTTAATACAAGAGGATGGCAGAAAGTTAGATTTTGTAGTAAAAGGGAAACCTTATAATGTTGAAATAGACCATAAATTGCTCACGCATTCTTTATCTAATATAATTAGTAACGCGTTTAAATATTCTGTTGGAAAAGCGAACCCTTCGCTAAAATTGACTTATGAGGAAAAAGAATTTAGTTTAACTGTTTCAGACAAAGGTATAGGCATTCCAAAAGAAAATATGGAAGATTTACTGCTACCTTTTTTTCGTGGCAATAATTCAGTCGGAATTAAAGGTACCGGATTGGGCTTGAGTATCGCAAAAGAATATCTTGATATTAATAAAGGAATCGTAATTATAAACTCTACTGAAGGTGTGGGAAGTAGTTTTGAGATGAAGTTTCAAAAGTAATAATTTGATAATAGGGTATTGAGGTCGTCTCAAAACGCCTTTACACAATAACACAGGAGGAAATCAATTAGACAATGATGATCACTTCGATGATTATGAAGAGTTGTAAACTTCTCTTAAAGAATTTACCAATTCTTCCACTTGACCTATCAAAAATTCTTTTCCATTATTTTTGACCACAAAATCAGCCAGAGGAATTTTCTTTTCATCTGGCCATTGCTTACCTATCCTTGACTTAACTTCTGATTTTTTTATCCCGTCTCGTTTCATCACTCTGCTAATTCGAAGATCTTCATCAGCTGTTACCAACACCATTTGATCAAACTGTTTCTCTCCGCCAGTTTCAAATAGAATAGCTGCTTCATTAAATACAATTTCTTTATTTTGAGACTCGCAAAATATCTCGAAATCTTTTCTAACCTGAGGATGTATAATATTATTCACTTTTTTAAGTGCTACATCGTCATTAAAAATTATGCTTGCTAAATATAATCGGTTGAGCTGATTATTAATGTAAAGCTCTTTTCCAAACAATTCAATCAATTGTGACCTCACTTTTGGATTTTCCTGGACAATTCTTTTTGCTTCTATATCTGAATTGTAAACTGGATAATTCATTGCAGTTAGAACCTTAGAAACAATACTTTTTCCAGATCCAATTCCACCAGTAATTCCAACTTTGATCATTGCTTAAATCTCATCTACTTCAATGATTTCAAATGGCAAAGAAACAATAGCGCCATAATCCTCACCGGCTTCTGCCATATCTTCATCGTCTTTTTCAAAATACCAATTGATTCGCACAGTAGTTGAGTGACCATTTATTTTTTCCAGCCGCTTAAAAAAATCTAAAATACATTTCGAGGAAGAAGTATTGAAATATTCCAACTTCATATCAACGATAGTTTCACCCTTAGGATGATTTTGATAAACTTCAAGCCATTCATTTAGTGGCGCGAAAAACTCTACAGAATTTTCAGGAATTGATCTTCCACTAAATTCTAAAACACCTGTATCACCGTCAAAGTGAATCGTTGGAGTTTTTGCTGAACCATTTAAACTAAATTTTTCCATACTCAAATATATTATTCTATAATTACTTTAAGGCAAAAGAAACTCGAAAATTCATCTATTTCAATAAATTCGTAATTAAGTTTACTTTTAGACTTCCTGGCTATATCAATTAAGCCTAGGCCAGCAGTGCCTTTGTCAGTGCGTGGGTCATTTGCTAGTTTCATCTGGTACAATCCCCTGAGTTCATCTGAATCGAGTGAATTCACCATCGCTAATTTTCTTCTTAGATCGTTAATTTTAATATTTTCGATATAATTCCCTGTACGGACAATGAAGTCACCTTCATAATGCTTTACGATAACTAATGCAGACTTTTTGATTTCTAGAACATCATCATTATAATCTGTAATAGCAATGTGATGATATAAATTTTGAAAACATTCAATTAAGACATTAAAAACTCTTTTTTTCTTACTGCTATCTATTCTCAGTTCTATCATTTTAGATTCTAAAATATTCAAGAAAGAAGTTAAAAGTTCGGCCGTGAATTCTCCTTTAAATGAGAGTATAATTCTCTCATCTTCCATTCTCTGGTAAAATTCATATACTTCAGTAACAGCCATAGGATCTACCCAAATATAATGAATTAGATAAAGAAAAGCAATTAAAGAAAAGTTACTGTAACTTTGTATTATGACAAAAGATTGGTTTGCTTCTTGGTTTGATTCTCCTTACTATCATTTACTCTACAAAAACAGAGATGAAGAGGAAGCTGAGAAATTTATTCTAACTCTTGTAAAACATCTCGAACTGGAAGCTAACACAAAAGTACTTGACTTAGCTTGTGGAAAAGGTCGTCATGCAAAAACGTTGCACAAAGCTGGACTAGATGTTCTGGGAGTTGACTTGTCACCCAACAGTATTGCTTCAGCATCAGAACACACAACAGAAGGTTTAAAATTTGCCGTGCATGATATGCGCGAAACTATTACCGACCAAAAATTCAAAACTGTATTTAATTTATTTACAAGTTTTGGGTACTTTGATGACAACTCAGAGAATCTAAGAATGTTGGAATCTATCCATAACATGCTGGAAGAGAACGGACTTTTAGTCATTGACTTTATGAATGCCAATAAAGTCATTGAGAACCTAGTTGAAGAAGAAGTGAAAATCGTAGAACAGGTCCATTTCAATATTTCTAGAAATTATGATGGAAATCACATATTCAAAACGATATCCTTTGGCGCTGAAGGCAGAAATCAAAAACATACAGAGCGAGTTCAAGCGATTAAATTCAATGACTTTGAATCTTTATTATCTCTATCAAAATTCGAAATTCTTCGTACCTTTGGTGACTTCGATTTAAATGATTTCAGTGAAGAAACATCAGATCGACTAATAATTATCGCCCAGAAAAAATAATGGAGTTCATTCTTGTCAATATTGCGCTTATTGGTTCAGTTCTTTTAGGAGGGTTATTAGTGTCCTTTTTGAATAAATCAAGAAATGAACAAATCATTAAGCTAATGCTTGCTTTCAGTGGAGGTTTTTTACTCTCTATTGCATTCATACATTTTATTCCAGAATTATACGAGTTTCACGATTTCAATATTGGTGCATACATACTGATTGGATTTTTGATTCAACTATTGTTAGAGTTTTTCTCTGGAGGAATAGAACATGGTCACGTTCATATTCATGAAGGCGCTAAATTACCTATAGCATTAGTTATTGCACTCAGTGTTCATTCTTTATTAGAAGGAATTCCGATTGGAAGTCAATTGGCGGGGATAGAAATTGCAACTGCTCATCACCATGGCAGCGATAATACTTTATTATTCGGGGTACTTTTTCACAGGCTTCCTGTGGCTATAGCATTAATGACATTGCTTGTATCTTCAAAAATAAGCAAAGCTCAAACTTGGATATTCTTAAGTATTTTTGCTTTAACAACATCTGTTGGACTAACCATAGGATTCAATGCAAGTAACGTTTTTGAAAGTGACAGTTTTGATATTATTCTTGCAATTGTGGTTGGAATGTTCCTACATATCTCAACTACCATTATTTTTGAGACGAGTGAAAACCATAAGTTTAACTTCTTGAAATTGATGACTATCTTTACAGGCTGCGCATTGGCCTTCTTTATGCATTAATAATTATAGCCTCCAATTATTAAAACCTAACAATCTTCAAGAAAGTACGCCACATAATTTTAATATCATTGAGTAAACTAGCGTTCGCCAAATACTTTTTATTTAAAGCAATTTTAGCTGGCATTACTTCTTCGATATAAGTTTTTTGTGGATCTTTTGAATTACCCAACAATTCATTTTCATTGAAATATTCCAAAGATGCTAGATCTGTGATTCCAGGTTTAACGTTTAAAACGGCCAATTGCTCTTTTGTATACAAGTCAACGTATTCTTTTACTTCGGGCCTTGGGCCAACAATACTCATCTGACCGAACAGTACATTAATAAATTGAGGGAATTCATCCAATTTAAACTTACGTAGAATTCTACCTATTGATGTAATTCGAATGTCATTCGTGCCAACAGTTAATTTACCTTTACCATCTGAACCAACCACCATAGTTCGAAACTTTAACAAACCAAATGGTTGTTTATCCTTTCCTATTCTCTCCTGAATATAAAAAACCCCACCTTTTGAGGATAATAAAACAGACAAAGAAATAATGATTCCGACAGGAAAAAATGCAGCTAAAATTGCAAATGAAGCTAATATGTCAAAAATTCGTTTCACCAATTATCCAAGAATTGTTTTTACAGCTTTCTTAACTGAGTTAATTACAATTTGGACTTGCTCATCCGTTAAGTCAAAATAAACGGGCAAACTAATTTCATTCGCGAAAGACTCATAAGCTTCAGGGTAATCAGACATTCTAAATCCTATATTCTTGTATGCTGTTAGCAATGGTAAAGGCTGAAAATGAACATTCACAGAAACGTCATCATTGAAAATTTCTTGCATTATTGCATCACGACTTCTTTCTTTAGCCCCATCTATTCTCAATAAATATAAATGATAACTTGACGTTTTATTTTCAGTTTCAAACAAAGGATTAATCGCCCAGCTCTCATTTTTGAATGCTTGATTATACTGATGAAAAATCGATTTTCTTCTATCCAAGTTCTCTTGATAGCGCTCCAACTCAATCAACCCAATAGCCGCTTGAATATCTGTCATGTTACATTTGAATCCAGGCTCAACCACATCATACTTCCAATTTCCTTTTTGTGTTTTTGCAAGGGCATCTTTATTTTGTCCGTGTAATATTTTCGTACACATCTCAGCATAAATAGATGAATGGTCGAAATCATCTGGCAAGTTGAAACAAATTGCTCCTCCTTCTGCTGTTGTTAAGTTTTTCACTGCATGAAACGAGAATGAAGAGATGTCTGCCAGCGAACCTGATCGTTTGCCATTATATATTGCCCCAAAACTATGAGCAGAATCACTCAATAAAAGTATTCTCCCTAATTTTTCTTGCTTCTCATTTGATGCATGAAACTGCTTTATTATAATCTCTTCATTGATTAGATTCATTAGCTCAACATAATCTGCGGGAAGACCTCCGATATCCACAGCCATAATAGCCTTGGTTCTTGGGGTGATTGCCGATCTAACTTTATCAATACTTAGGTTAAAATCCTCTTCATTGATATCTACCATTACAGGAGTGGCACCAGAATGCACAATAACATTAGCGCTTGCGCAGTAGGTGTAGGATGGTATTATGACCTCATCACCTGCGCCTATTCCCCACCAATGCAATAGAACTTGCATTCCCATTGTCCAAGAATTAACTGCAACGGTAGTTTGATTGCCACAGTAAGCTGTAATGTCTTTTTCAAACTGCTTTGTTCTTGGCCCTGTAGTGATCCATCCAGATTTTAATGCTGCTATTACCTCAGCAATTACTCTATCATCAATACGTGGTGGTGAAAATGGAATCATATAAAAACTAGGTTAATTATTATTTAGAATTTCTAAGAAATCTTTAGAAATATTGTCTCTATTAAAATTAGTTTGAACGTAAGCTCTAGCCCTCTCCCCCATTTCTGCTATCTGAGCTCTGTTGTTTGCTAATTCAATTATATTCTTTGCTAAGTCAATGCTGTTTTCAGGCTCAAAAAAGAGACCGGCTCTTGCTTTATCAATAAAATGATGCCTTGCCTCTCCATCTACACCCAATAACAATGCTTTCTTCATCGCTAAAGCCTCAAATATTTTTGATGGTATTGCACCTTGAAAAATATCGAGTTTTCTTAACGGAACTAATGCAACGTCTACTTCTTTTAATATTCCCGGCATTTCATTCTTAGCAACAGGAGGCAAAAACAATACATTAGATAGATTTAACTCTTCATTCAGTTCCATAAGCATTTCTCTTTCGGGTCCTGCACCTTGAAGAATTATTTTAACATCTTCATTTTTATTCACAATCTTAGCTGCTTCCAACACGACTTGCAAACCTTGTGCATGACCTAGGATACCACCATAAAAAAACACAATATCAGATTCAGACAGATTATTTTTTTTCCTAAAACCGTTAGCTTTAATTTTTTGAGGGTTATAAAAGTCAAGATCGACACCATTAGGTAACCAATGTGTTTTAGTTGATGGAAATCTTTCCCTAATATTATCGACAATGCCCTTTGTTTGACATGTGACAATAGTGGCATTACGATAGCACTTCGCTTCTAACTTGTAGGCTAAATTTAAAAAGACTTTGTTATTCACAACACCGATTTTCTCAGCACTTTCTGGCCAAAGATCAGAAACATTAAATATTAGTTTTGCCTTTAGTTTTTTTGAAAGCCTCATTGCAGAATAACCCAAAAAAAGAGGTGGAGACTCTACCATTAAATAATCATAATTCTCTAATTTTCTTCCTCGCCAATATGAAGTCCATACAAAGCTGAAATAATTCAATAATCTATGGATAATACTTTTTGATTTAGAAACATAAATACGCGACCGAAACACTTGAACCCCATCAATTACTTCTGCCTTGATTTTTCCAGATGAATATCTTGAATCAATCTCCATTGTAGGATAGTTCGGCATCGCTGTTAATACTTCAACATTTACCCCTTTTGCCTTTAAACGAACAGCTAACTCATGCAGTCGATTTTGCGGAGCACCAATCTCAGGCGGGTAATATTGTGTTAGTATTAAAAGTTTCATCATCAAATTTAATTGTCTCTAAGTTAACAACAAAGTTAATAGAGTATGGGTAATCACTATTTCTTGTCACAGCAGAATCTAATGATTAACCAATCTTGAAGTGGTGTCAATAGTTTCATTCTTTAATGACTTTTTCATTCCTTACATCAATAAGTAAAAGTAATGAAATCCAAAAAGTATAGAATACAATACCACTCTGTCTCTGCAGTATTGACTCGAACAAACAATTGAAGGCCAAACTTATCAGTATAAAAAGTAATAACCAGTTTTTATTTAAAATCGCATAATAGAGCCCAAAAAAGATTATCGCTAACAAGAAGAACAGTCCAACCATACCGACTTCAATTGCCGTTTGGAAATATTGGTTATGTGGATTTAATTTTCTGATAGCCATGTTAGGCTGACCTATTCTATTCAACATCTCTGTCATACTATCATCTACATTTCCTGTACCCACTCCAAACGGATTCTCTCTCACAACTTTAAATGCTGCTGTCCAAAGAATTAATCGAGTTTCACTTCCACCAACATAGGTTTGTTTAGATCGAATAAATTCATCTGGGTCCTCCATATATTCTGTCAAATACCCCAACGAATTTACCATTTGATCACCAATTTCAGGTGTAAATTTAACTAGAGAAAATAATGCAAGAAAAGTAGCACAAACGAAGGCTATAAAGATTGGATTGGATAATCTTTTCTTAATCGTACTGAACGTTAAATAGACTATATAACTCAAAATAAATAATACTCCAGCCAAGGAAACGCATAGAATTTGTGCTACAAAGAAGAAAAAGAAGAGGAATAAAACATTCCTTTTGGTGAAGTAAATCCATTTTGATTTTAGACCATAGATTAAAATCGCACAACAAAATGCGGCATAAAGGGAAAGGTATGTTGGATGATGAATGAACGAAACGCTAGTGCTTAACAGCGACTTTACATTACCGGTTTCATTATATAGCAATACCGCACTAAATAGCCCAATAATAGAAACAATAGCTGTCGCTGCAATCATAAATAGAGCAGGGATGCGCAATGACAATTTATTCTTAGGCATAAAAGAAAACACCACAGGAAATAGAATCAATGCCATTTTATACTCGAGGTACTTACCCGCAAGGTCCATATTATTGGTGTACAGAACTCCAAAAAGGTAAACAACATAAAAAACCAACAATAATAAATTCAGAAAATTAAATTTAAACTCTACTTCACGTTTAATTATTCCAAAGACCCAAACAGCAAGCAATATTATGATCCCAACTCCAACCAAGCTAGGAACAAGAATCATGAGGAATACAAGGATCCCAAGACTCAATTCATAATACTTATTATAATTCCAACTTTTCATTCTTGCTATTCGGTATAATGACTTTTCATTAGTTCAACATTCTTAATCCAGTCATATTTTTCCTCAACCATTTGTCTACCCCTTTTTCCCATTTCTATTCGAGCTTCTGAGTTTGTTGCTAAGAATAATATTTTTTCGGATGTTTCAGCTGCGTCATCAACTAAAAAACCAGTCTCATTATCTATAATTACTTCTGGAATACCGCCAACATTTGACCCAATCACTGGGACTTTGCAAGCTGCTGCCTCTAATGCAGCAACCCCGAAACTTTCTCGTATCGACAGGATGCAGAAAACATCCATTTCTGAAATGGCCTTAGAAACTTCGCTATGCTTAATGAATCCTTTGAATTCTATTTTATCGCCCATACCAAGTTCACTAGACATTTTTTTAAGATTCTCTTCTTCTGAACCTTTTCCATAAATGATACACCTGCTGGATGGGTATTTCTTATTGAATTCAGCGAATGATTCTATTAATCTGTTAACACCATAAACCTTCTCTAACGCTTTAACAGTGCCAACAACAAAGTCATTTGACTTTTCTTTCCGCTGAAGGTTTTTAAATTTATCTAAATCGATCCCGAACGGAATGACATTAACTGCTTTAGAAGTATATTTTTCTATTTCTAACTTCATATTACCAGAAGTAGAAAATAATTTCGTTGCTCTACGAAAAACCCATTTCAATACTAATTTATGAATCACTGATTTACGTGGAAAATCATAAACATCCGACCCCCAAACTGAAACGTAGAA
Source organism: uncultured Flavobacteriales bacterium (assembly GCA_905480145.1). GTDB lineage: Bacteria > Bacteroidota > Bacteroidia > Flavobacteriales_D > Crocinitomicaceae > UBA4466. Next base: position 57,435 of record CAJQPA010000012.1, read on the forward strand.
TGTTTCTGGTTGCAACAGAGCTCCTATTAAACCATATGAGGTTGCATAATGAGAATGTACAAAATCCGGTTTTAAAGCACGGTGTATTTTTCTTAAATGACGAATGGACTTTAAGTATCCTAATTTACCTGAGGTTTTAGTGGTTTTTTCGGCATTGGTATGAATAGTTATTCCTTTCAACGCATCAGTTTCATCCACAACAGGATCAAGAGAGAACACAGTTAAATCAAAGTCGTTTTTCAAACCCAAAATCCACTTTCTCAAGTGAATTGAGTTGATATCGCCTAATAATAATATTTTTTTTCTCTCTGACAATACTTTATAAAATGTACATTTGTTAAACAAAAGTAACACGTTTTGTTAGCATTCGTAAAAAAACATTTTTTTATCTTTTTATTTACAGGAATTGGGATTCTAATTGGTCTGTTCACTCACCTTAAAAGTGATTCAATAAAAATGTATCGAATTATTTATGAATATGATCCGTTTTTAAGTGAAAGTGTTCCTATTCAGCTGCTATCAGACACATTATTTTATAATGATGAATTCTTAATTCGGAATACTAACTCATCATTTGCTGACACACTTAACTCGGTAAAACGTTCTGAATTAAAAGTATACTCGGAAAGAGATCTAAACTTGAAGGAGATTGAAAAAATAATTATTAAAATTAGTCAATCAAAAGCTCATTATAATTCCCATCGAAAAAGCCTTGATTCCCGATCTATTGTATCAGCTCTTTCTTACATAATCTTCGGTCTATTTATTGGGTCGTTAATTCATCTTCTGAAGAGCAGAATGTTAGTCCCATAAAAAAAACAATGACGACTCCCAAACCGCCATGTGAAAAAGTAAAGTTCGTAAGAGAAACTCCAAAAACAAAAGTCATTAGAACAAGCCAATAACTGAAGTTCATTGATCTCAATTTAAATTGCTTTAAGATTGCCACGGCAATTAAAACCCAAAAAGCCATTCCAATAAATCCATATTGTAGTATAACTCTTACGTATTCAGAATCTATATAGACTCCTAATGTATCGATTGGATTTAAAATTGTTCCTCGTCCTAACAATAAGCTATTACCGTCAAAACTTAATGCACTCGACAGATTCTCTAATCTTACCATGAGTGAATTCGAACGAAAAGCTTCTCCATTAAATAAACTTCTTAAATTCCCCGATGATAAAACAATAATTGATAGCAGAACACCTACAAACATGCTTGATAGCATAAAACGCATGTTACTCATTCTATTCTTTAAAGAGAAAAATAAAAATAACATGGTCAGCACAACAGTAAGAATGAAAACTGTTCTCGATTGCGTTAAGACAATTAATACTCCTAAAATTAAAATGAAATACCATTTTTTTGAGTCAATCATTAAATAATAGAAATAGAATAAACTCAAGATTACAGCGTTATCATTTGAATTCATTTGCGTCCCTATTAGCCTGAAATTTTGAAATTCGTTAAAAAAAACAAAGTTAGAATAAGGTTTCGGCGTAAAAACATTTTGCAAAAACTCTCCATAACCAAATGGGTTAAACACTAGAAACAAGTTGATTGAAATAACGAAGAATAATAATCCATCAACGAAATAGCGCATTCTATAAATTACCGATCCTCGTTTTGCGAAATCTAAGACCGTCACTAATATTGCAGGCCATTTTAGAAAATAGAACAAGTAGGTAATATTACTCATCATCGCATATCCATGATTGAATAGATCTGAAGCGACTGACCAACTAAAAAACAATAGAAAAGTAAGCGTAATAAACCTCCATTCTTTTTCTTCTATATTAATTAATAGAATATTCAATAAAGCAAATATGAAAAACACATTATCAAGAGAACTTAAAAAACTAGGTGGGAATACGATAGCTTGAAGGATGCAAATAATTACATAAGTAATAGCACCAAGATTAATATAGTCTTTCAATAGTTTCACTTCGATATTTGACTTATTAATTGAATTAATTTATCCATTTGACAACTTCTTGAATATTTTAAATGATAATCCATCGGAGGCTCATTATAATTCGATTCTTGAATGGACTTAATTGTAGAACAAATTGCCTGTTTATTGTTTTTCGTCCAAAAAACATTTGGATATCCCTTTAATTCCTCATGAATACTTCCTCTTGCTATATGGTTATCACTCACAATCAATATTGCTCGATTGCATCTTATATAATCAAATATTTTAGTGGTAGATTGAAAATCTTCACCATACGTTTGAATTATGGCAACATCATTTTTAGCGATTAATTGCACGGCCTCAGTATAACTGATAAATCCGTGATCAGTAACATTGGCAAGTTCTTTTTTATGCTGATTAGCATCTGCTCCAGCATAATGATATTTCAACTTGCACTCTTCAAAGGCATCAATAATTGGAGTTGGATCAAAATAATACTTACCGGTATAAGAAAAACTTGGTTTACTTAAATTTATAGAAGACAATAATGGATAAATCGTTTCGTCATATCCATTTTGAATAATCGCATTCGGTTTGTTTTGAAAGTTTTCTATTAATTCACCGCAATACTTATTTACAGTGACTAATGCATCTGCACTTCTATTAAACCTTTTCTCAAAGAAACTTTTTACTCTTGATTTCAAAGAGGTATTTTGAAAACCTGGATTGTTAGCAAACGGGTCTCTATAATCTAAAATCACTTTGCATGCGTATTTCTTTTTCAACCATTTAGAAAGTCCAAAGTGCATAAACGGAGAACCCGTGATAATCACGATATCAGGATTGTCGATCTCATTTTTAGATAGAAATGATTTAATATTATGCTTCCAAGTTACTCCAGCATCCTTTATAATGTTAGCTAAAATTGATGCTCCCTCATTCTTTACAAAATACACTCCTTCGCCGCAAGCATCTTCCTGTGCGGTCAAAACTCTTACCGTTCCATTAATGTTACCCGGTAAGTTTTTATACCAATATCCTGTTCTAAGAGCACCTACCTGTTTGTTTGGTGGAAAAGCAAACGCGATGATTAGCACATTATTTTGCATTAGTAATTTGTTTTAGTTCATTCACAATATTCCCAAACACCTTGGCAGATGAATAATTCTCCTTAATAAATTCTATTGCCTCTGGATTTTCAATTCGAGAACCTCTATTGAACTCTTTTTCAATGTCTAACATTTGCTCATGCAGTCCCTTCTCATCGGGACAATGATTACAATAATCAAAAGGGTATTTATACATGACCTTTTTTCCTCTAGCCAATGATTCTAGAATGAAAACCGACAAGCCATCATGTTCAGGGAAACGAAGACAAACATGATTTTCATTGAAAACCTCATCCATATTTTCAACCCAACCTAACGCCTTAACGTTAGTGGGTATATTTACGGCATTTGACTCATCAAAACCGGCAATTGAAAAATCAATTTTAGGGAAATTATTTGCCAACTCTATGAATGCGTCAATTCCATAAAAGGCTGCACGATTAGTAGCAATATAAGACAGTACCTTTAACCTGTCACTCTCCAATTTCTTTAGTTTAAATTCTTTTTCAAAAGCAATAAAAGAAACAACTTTAGCATTGATCCCGATCTCTTTTAATTCTTCTCTAATCCAATCGACTTCGCAAAAATGTATTGCATTCTCAATATAGTCTTTCCGATATGTCCCTGCATTAAAATTTTTATTCGCCTTCAACACATCAGTTCCTACCCAATTCATTACTACTGGTACCTTTTTCGAAAAAGCAATGTCAAATGCCCGGGATGTTGAAATAGTACCATTAATTGAATAAACAACATCAACAAAAGGTATCAAGAATAAGGCCTTTAACTTATGCCATTTGTTATAATAAGTATTCAAAAAGAAGTATGAATTTTCAGAATCAAATTCTTGCAAATCATTCTTAAGCCTCTCGGCAAATAAAGGAAGTCCAACTATTAATATTCGCATAATAAATTAGTCTGAAGGAATCAATTTTATATCCGGTAGTAAGAAACGTATTAGATAATGCTCTAAGATACTCCCAGTTTTTTTATACATTCTTTTTTCAACATTGATTTGAATTAAAGAATCATTGTTAAACTTTTGAGTTTCCGTCTTAAGAATCCGTACGTATTTTGAATAACTTCCCAAATTATAACGGTTCGTAAAACTCATTAAATACTCTTCTAATAATTTATACTTGTCTTCTAAAGGTTTATCTTCAAATTGAGAGCCTATGCGTTCTGTTACGTCCTTCGCAGGAGAGCCTGCATATGTTTTATCAATCAACATATCTTTTGTAACAAGAGAGCCAAACATTGCCAAACTCCTATCTTCTGCATTGATTGGTGAAACTAAGTTATGCCCAGCAAACCACACATCATTTCCTATATTAAGAGCTGTTTCGTTATGAAATCGGCACCCTTGCATCATGTCCCCGAAAACCATATGTGTCCATAATTGACTTTGTGCTCCAACACCAACATTATTACCTATTATTGTTCCAGCTCGCCCGTCAATTATTGAACCCATTCCGACCCAAAAATTATGGCCAATTTTCACATTTCCCCCAGGGAAATAACAGTCATGATAAATAGTCCCATAGTCTCCTATCTCAAATGATTCTCCGAGAATTTTAACATTATCATTAATTACACAACCGTCCCCAATAGATACTTTTCTTGCATTAATTTGGACGTTCTTCCCAAAAACGACATTCTTTCCAACGGAGTATTCTTGAGATTTAATTTTTGGACGATGTCTAATATTAAGCAGAAATTTCCTTTTAAAATGTGATAACTTAAGACGTAATAAAGAGTTCATACAAAATTAGTAATTGAAGTATCAAATATAATTATATATCTATTCAATAGATAACTTTCATTTAAGACAATATTAAAACTCCATTATTTTGCCTCTAACCGTCCTTTCCTAGCATAAGAAAAAATATAGTTAATAGCAATGAACAAATACAAAGCTTGAAGTCCACTCACTATAGTAAGTGTCTTCTCTATTCCAAAGTCAAATACAACTGGAGGAATAACTATTGACAATAACAGTGTTGCAGTTCCGATTAAAGCGATAATGAAGAACTCTCTTTGTCTTCGAAGTATTACCGGAATTGCCGATATAGGAGAACTGATGAAGTTCATCATAAACCAAGGCGCTAATATTTCTGAATACTTACCTGCTCCTCTCCATTTTTCGCTAAATACGTATGCAAATATTTCTTCTCCGAAGAAAAAAATTAAAGTAAAAGGAACTATTGAAAAAAGTGATAAAGTTCTAACAGCCTTCAGCATAATTGGAATAATGTCCTCTTTGGCATTTATTTTCTCCGCACACTTTTGAAAAAATACTTGTCCTAGAGCTACTCCAATAAATATCAAAGGTACTTTAAGCATCCTGAGTGAAAGACCATATAATCCAAAATCTTCTTTCGAAAACAATTGGAGCAGCATAACTGCTACTAGGAGGTCTCTCCCTAAATCCATCAATACATGAGGTAAACTCACTTTTGGAAACTCATCATATTCTCTTGCTAAAACAAAATTTCTAGGAGAGTTTGATTTAATATTGAATTTATTCTTCGCTGTAATAAATTCAAAAATAAATAATGTTGTTGCCAGAATTGCTCCTAGAACCATCCCAATTATCAATCCGATTGATCCAAAATTAAGAAGACCAAGTCCTATTTTGGTCAAATTAGCACCAACAGAATTAGTAATTCTTGCAAAACTTATACTCTTAAAGTGTTTATTTCTAATAGCCCAATTGGTACCCATATTGTTCAAGGCTAGAAAAAATATCGCCACTGGCATTAATAGGTAAAAAATCAATTTTTCTATGCTAATCGAAAATATCGCAGGAAGTAATATTATCCCTAATGAAGAAATTGTAACTATAATTGTTGTCCTAAACGCGACTCGATAAAGGCGAAAAGAATGTGAGTCATTTTTCGTAATAGGTAACGCCAATTCATATCGAAATGTTGCTAAGGCGGCAACAACTGCAACTATACGAACAAACAAGTCAAGTTCTGCCGACTCTTCAGGTGTATATATATCTGTAATTATCGGTGTTAATAGCAATCCCAATATTTGCGCCAACACCGTACCAGACATCAAGACTGTGATGTGTTTAATGAATTCAGAATTAAGATTCAGTTTTTTAAACATCTTTAAAAGATTCCGTCGATTGCGAATCGAAGAAAATCGCTATTATCCTTTTAGGATATACTTTAAATAAATTTCCATTCCATCATCAAAACGAATTGGATTGTTATAACTTAATTCGGAGGTTGTGCTTGTTATATCTGCTAAAGAATCACGAACATCTCCCGGCCGATCTGGGCCATTCACAATTGTCGTATTCTCATTAAAATCACCGGTCATTTTAAGTCCATCTTTAATTGAAATAATTACTCCATTCAATGAAAGATATTCCCCACAAGCAACGTTAAATGCATTACCATAAGCATTCGGATTATCAACTGATAATCCAAGAACGTTTGCCTTGACAGCATTCATCACAAAAGTAAAATCACGTGTTTGTTCGCCATCACCATTAATAATGATTTGCTCTCCCTTTAACATTTTATCAATAAATTTAGGGATGGCAGCAGCATAAACACCATTTGGATCTTGATTAGGCCCAAACACATTAAAATATCTTAACCCTATTGTTTCTGTTTGATGTAATTTGTGATATACTTTGGCATACTCCTCATTCAATCGCTTAGTTACTGCATATGGTGATAATAATTCCCCTTCTTCTCCTATTCTTTTTGGAGAATTTTTAGTGTTCCCATAAACTGAAGAAGAACTTGCGTAAACAAATCGTTTAACACCTTTTTCATTAACTGCTTGAAGCATATTTAGAAACCCTGTAGCATTGACTCTGTGTGTATTGTGCGGGAGCTCAATAGACCTTGGGACAGACCCTAAAGCCGCTTGATGAGATACAACATCAATTCCCTCCAACGCATTTAAACAATCCTCATAATTAGCAATATCACCTTTTATGAAACGAAATAGGTTGTTGGATTCGAACTCCTCCAAATTACTATACCTTCCCGTTGATAAGTCATCAAGGACTGAAACTTGAATACCATTATTCACTAGAAAACCAACAATATTAGATCCAATAAAGCCTGCCCCGCCTGTAACGAGAACATGTTTATTCTTTAAGTTATTTAAGGCTATATTGATTTCCTTATTTGGCATAGTTTACTGCTCTCTTTTCACGAATCAAAGTAACTTTGACTTGGCCTGGATAAGTCATCTCAGTTTGTATCTTTTGAGAAATCTCAAAAGATAATTCATCTGCTCTTGCGTCTGAAACTTTTTCACTTTCTACTAAAACTCTTAATTCTCTACCCGCCTGAATTGCATACGCGGTATTTACACCATCATACCCTAAAGCAAGGCTTTCTAGATCTTTCAAACGTTTAATATACGACTCAACAACTTCTCTACGCGCACCTGGTCTTGCTCCAGAAATAGCATCACACACTTGGATAATCGGTGAGATAAGTGTTGTCATTTCAACTTCATCATGGTGAGCACCGATAGCATTGCATACATCTGGTTTTTCTCCATATTTCTCGGCCATTTTCATTCCAAGAATAGCATGCGGTAATTCTGGCTCATCATCTGGAACCTTCCCAATATCATGTAAAAGACCCGCTCGCTTAGCCACTTTAACGTTTAATCCAAGTTCAGCAGCCATGATTGCACATAGATTAGCAACTTCGCGTGAATGCTGTAATAAATTCTGTCCATAAGAAGAACGGTATTTCATTCTACCTACCATACGAACTAATTCGGCGTGTAAACCATGAATTCCTAAATCGATACAAGTTCTGCGACCTGTCTCTGCAATTTCTTCATTCAATTGTTTCTTAGTCTTAGCAACAACCTCTTCAATTCTTGCTGGATGTATTCTACCATCAGAAACTAATTGATGTAGAGATAACCTCGCAATTTCTCGTCGAATTGGATCAAAGCAAGATAAAATAATTGCTTCTGGTGTATCATCCACAATAATTTCTACTCCTGTTGCTGCCTCAAGTGCACGAATATTTCTCCCTTCACGACCAATGATTCTTCCTTTTACTTCATCCGATTCAATGTTAAACACTGAAACTGAATTTTCAACAGCCTGTTCGGTTGCAACCCTTTGAATTGTTTGAACAACAATTTTACGAGCCTCCTTATTCGCATTTAACTTTGCTTCTTCCGTGATTTCATTGATGTGCGCCATTGCATTTGTTCTAGCCTCATCCTTTAAAGATTCAATTAAACCTGATTTTGCATCATCCGCAGACATTCCAGAAATTTTTGACAATTCCGAAACGATTTTTTGGTGTTCTTTTTCTAAATCACCTTGTTTTGCTTTATAAGCATCAATTTTACCATCCAGAGATGCTTGGCTTTGCTTGAGTTGATTCTCTTTTTTAGAATAATCATCGATTTTTTTCGTCAAAGTTGTTTCCTTGTTTCGAATACGATCTTCACTCGACTGCAGCTTTCTTTCACGATCTTTGATTTTCACATCATGCTCTTCTTTTAACTTTAAGAATCTCTCTTTTGCCTGAAGGATTTTACCTTTTTTCAGATTCTCACCGTCTTTTTCAGCAGTTTTAATAACAGCTTCTGCTTTCTTCTTTAGAAGTACGTTTTGAACAACATAAGCTACAATGGCTCCTGCCACAACACCTATAACTATCCCTATAATTAAATCCATAATTCAATGTTTATTTTACATAAAATAATAACATCACTTTTCAAGAAGGATCAATGGGAATTAAATATTTAAGGACAATTTAATTATGCTTTAAATTCATCTGCTAAGGATTCTAAATCAGCTTCTATCTTCTCAAGAAGATCCGTATTAACCGAAGCTGGTTCTTTATCATTCCCTTTAGATGCCAACTGTAAAGCTGTCATCGCAAGCAAATCTTGCATATCTTTCACGGCATAATTGTCTTTAAGCATTTTGATTGCTTTGTTAATATCAGCTGCTGCATCAATCACTTTTTCACGCTCAGTTTCCTCCACGGAAATTGGATACGTTCTACCAGCAACTACAACTTTAACAGACACTTTTGCCATACTTTATTCTTTTAACTGTCCTATACAGTAATCTATTTCCTTCACCAATTCATCTATCTGATCTTCTGATATCATTGTACCTTCAGATCTTGTGATAACTTCTTCAGTCACTTCATTTTTTGTCAATTCTAATTCAACTGTCAAAGCATTGAGCTTCTCATTCTGAATTTCAATCTGTGACTTCAACGTTTCAATTTCTTTTTGAAATGCTTCATTTCGAGACTGTTCTCCAACTAATTCATTGCTTATCCGTGAAAAATTTTCTCGAATAGAACCAATCAACTGATGAATTTTCTGTGACATATAAATGACTTTAATACAAAAATAACATAGTAATGAAGACCACCAATATTTTTGATGTAATAGTTGCCAATAATTTATTTAAAATCTATTTTTGGTAAATGATTAAAACCCTCCTTGTTTTATTACAACTTTTATTCTTTACCTTCTTTTTTCACGGACAAAGTCAGAAGAATTACAACTATCATCCTCCACTCGGAATTCCCTTAATACTAGCGTCTAATTTTGGAGAACTACGTCCAAATCACTTCCATATGGGGGTTGATTTTAAAACAAAAGGTAAAACAGGTTTCAATTTATATTCAATCGAGGAAGGGTATGTTTCTCGCATCAAAGTTTCACCTTATGGCTATGGAAAAGTAGTCTACATCGACCACCCGAATGGGATAACAAGTGTGTATGCGCATTGCAGCGAGTTTAAAGGAGCACTTGACAGCTTGGTGTCTTCGATCCAAAACAAAGAAGAAAATTATGCAATTGAAGTGTTCCCTGGACCTAAACAAATTAAAGTAAAAAAAGGGGAAGTATTTGCAGTATCTGGAAATTCGGGAAGTTCAACTGCTCCTCATTTACATTTCGAGATAAGAGATACTAAAACAGAACATGCTCTTAATCCGCTTGTTTATGGGTTTGATATAGCAGATCACAAAAAGCCTGAAATTCGAGGCGTAAAAATTTATGGGTTGACAGAACGTGGCTATCAATATAAAAATAAGTCTGTCAAAAAAATGACAAAAAAGGGAACTGAAAATTATTATGTTTCTGAGAACAAAATCAGTATCCCCTCGCATTTCTTATCAAAGTCAGGCGGTATTGGATTTGCCTTCGATGTAATTGACCGACTAGATGGTGCTGGAAACCAATGTGGATTATACGGAAGTATTCTGATAATCAATGGTGATACAATTTTTGGACAAGAAACCAATCGCGTACCATTCGAAAGTACGCGATATGTGAATTCACACAAAGACTATTATGAATATGCTCATTTGAAACGGAAATTTCATAAAACATTTAGAACCAAAGAGAATGCTTTACCAATTTATATTAACGAAGGGTTAGGATTGTTTTACCCTAAGGCTGGCGAGAAATATAAGGTTCATTACATTGCTTACGATACAAAAGGGAACAAGTCTAATTTAAAATTTGACCTAAACATATTAAATGGGCCAATCAATGAAATAAACAAAATTGAAAAAGATTCAACTTATTTGTCTCCATCAAAAACAATGATGATATCAAAAAATCATGTTGAAGTCGAATTTGGCACTACAACAACTTATGAGCCGATTAGAATTAACCCAATGACAATAGAAACGAAAATCGGTTCTCCAGAAGTCCCAGTTCAAAGAGCCTATAAATTAAAAATTAAACATAGCGGCATTGAAGATGGGAAGCATTATTTAGACATTCTTACCGCCAAAGGCAGGCATAAATCAGTTAATGTAATTTACGATGATAGTCTCATGATTTTTGAGCCAAAATATTTCGGGACATATTCGGTAAAAAGAGACTTAGCCCCACCCTTTATTGCCCCTAATAACTTTAGTTCTTCAACAACTGTTTTAAACAACTCTGTTCTAAGATGGAAAATAAGTGACAAAGAAACGGGAATCAATGACTATGACCTATTCATTGATGGTAAATGGGTTTTACTCGAGTACGATGCAAAAAGAGCAATGATTAGATATCAACGTGATTTGCAATTTAAAGGGCAGAAAGAGCTTCTTTTAATCGTAAAAGACGATTGTGGCAACATCAAAGAATGGAGGAAATCTATTCTTTTTAAGTAACTATTCAAACTTAACTAAAGTAACCGAATTACCATCTGACTGCAGTTCTATCCTTTTGTTTGAAACACTTAAAACTTCCCAATCATTGTTCAGCGCAAATAAATTATCACCATTGAAGGAGTTTAAGAATAGGATCGTTGGCTTCTTGTTAATTCCAGTAGACCAATTGCCCGAAGTTCCAACAATGCCCTTAACAAAGACAGCACCATCCGATTCAAATGTCATTGGCATATCAGCAAATTGATCGGTGATTATAGAATCATTTAAAACAAAACGGTTAATACTCCAACTATCCTTTTGAATAATTCTTTCCGTTTTTTTTGGTGTAACATACTTTTTACAAGACACTGAAAATAACAATAGTACAACTAGTAAAAAGCGGAGCGGAGAAACACATCTTAGTACATTGATATTCTTAATATATAAACCATTCATATTTGAGTATTTACTATTAATACGAAAAAGGTAGAAAAAGGTTAAGACTTTATGCTTGAGTGGTTGGTGTTCCAAAGTTCATAGGTGGCATTGGAGGAGTCTCTGACTCTTTAATCCGACCAAATTGTTGCTCAAATTTTTCAACATTCTCTTCCAAAGCATTTAGTAATCTTTTCGCATTCTGTGGAGTCATAATTATTCTTGATCTTACCTTTCCTTTAGGAACTCCAGGCATCATTTGTATAAAGTCCGCAACAAACTCAGAAGGAGAGTGTGTAATAATCGCTAGATTAGTATAAACACCAGAGGCAACTTCATCTGTAAGTTCTATATTGATTTGATTTTCTTTTTTTTCTTGCATACTGCTAATATACCAATTTTGTGACAAAAAAAATGGGACTACATAAATGTAGTCCCATTTGAATATATAAATGATGAAAACTTATTCTGCCGTAACCTCTACCGCATCTTCAACTTCCTTTTTCATATCATCTTTTGATCCAACAAGCATCTTTTGGAAGCTTCTGAATCCTGTACCTGCAGGAATTAAATGACCAACAATTACATTTTCTTTCAATCCAAGAAGATAATCTTCTTTTCCTGAAATTGCCGCCTCATTCAATACTTTCGTCGTTTCCTGGAAGGAAGCTGCTGAAATGAATGATTTAGTCTGTAATGAAGCTCTTGTAATCCCCTGCAATAAAGGTGTAGATGTTGCTGGAACAGCATCTCGAGCCTCAACTAGTTTTTTGTCAGCACGCTTCAACTGAGAATTCTCATCTCTTAATTTACGCGCAGTAACAATTTGACCAGCTTTCATCTCAGTAGACTCTCCACCATCAATAACAACTTGCATGTCGAATATAGCATCGTTCTCTTCAATGATATCTGCTTTATGAACAGATTGTCCTTCCAAGAAACGAGTGTCTCCTGAATCTAAAACCTGTGCTTTAAGCATCATTTGACGCACTAACACTTCAAAATGCTTATCGTTAATCTTCACCCCTTGCAATCTATAAACTTCTTGAATTTCATTTACAATGTACTCTTGTACTTTTGTAGGACCTTCAATGTTTAATATATCCTTTGGAGTAATTGCACCTACAGATAAAGGTTGACCTGCTCTTACGAAATCATTTTCTTGTACAAGAATATGCTTAGAAAGAGGCACCAAATACTTACGTACTTCACCTGTTTTAGATGTAATTTGAATCTCACGATTACCACGTTTGATTTTACCGTATTCAGCAACACCGTCAATCTCAGACACAACTGCTGGATTAGATGGGTTACGTGCTTCAAACAGCTCAGTAACACGAGGAAGACCACCGGTAATATCACCAGACTTACCTGCTTTTCTAGGAATCTTAACTAAGATTTCACCACCAGCAAGTTTATCTCCTTCTTTAACTGCAATATGAGCATCAACAGGTAAACTGTATTCTCTCAATACTTCTTTTGATTTAGGATCAATAACGTGTATCGCAGGATTCTTTTTCTTATCTCTCGTTTCTGTTATTACTTTTTCAGTAAATCCAGTTTGCTCATCGACTTCTTCTCTATAAGTAAAGCCTTCTTCAATGTTATCAAATACAACCGTACCTTTCACTTCTGAAATAATTACGGCGTTATATGGATCCCATTTACAAATTACGTCATCTTTTTTCAAAGTTGCTTTATCTTCAACCAAAATCTCAGAACCGTAAGGAATATTTGTCGTCATTGAAATATTACCTTTTGAATCAGTAATTTTCAATTCAGCAGAACGTCCAACAACAATGTTTTTAATTCCATCCTTATCTTTTCTCTGAATTGTTCTTAATGCGTCGATCTCTAAAGAACCTGCAGTTTTCGCTTTCAAATCAGAATCATCGGCAATGTTCGAAGCGGTACCACCAACGTGGAAAGTACGTAATGTCAACTGTGTTCCTGGCTCACCAATTGATTGTGCGGCTACAACTCCAACAGAATCACCAATTTGAGCTGGTCTCTGAGTTGCAAGATTTAATCCGTAACACTTAGAACAAACTCCTTTCTTTCTCTCGCAAGTAAGAACAGATCTAATTTCAACTTCATCAATCCCTGCTTCTTCAATAGCATTTGCCATCTTCTCAGTAATTAACAAGCCTTCCTCAGCAATTAATTCGTCCGTCTTAGGATGGTAAATATTCATCAAAGAAGTTCTACCAATAATTCTATCTTTTAAAGGTTCAACAATGTCATCATTTTTCATTAATGGCACTGCTATTAACCCTCTTAAAGTACCACAATCGAAGTCATTAATTACAACATCTTGCGCAACATCAACTAAACGACGAGTAAGGTAACCAGCATCGGCCGTTTTCAAGGCTGTATCGGCAAGACCTTTACGTGCACCGTGAGTTGAAATAAAGTATTCAAAAATCGATAAACCTTCCTTAAAGTTCGAAAGAATCGGATTCTCAATAATATCTTGAGCAGATGCTCCAGACTTTTGAGGTTTTGCCATCAGTCCACGCATTCCAGAAAGCTGACGAATCTGCTCTTTAGAACCACGGGCTCCTGAATCGTACATCATATAGATTGAGTTAAATCCTTGTTGGTCATTTTTCAATTGATCCATCAACGTTTGCGTCAATCTAGAGTTAGTATGTGTCCAGATATCAATAATTTGATTGTAACGCTCGTTATTTGTAATTAGACCAATATTATAATTGTCCATTACTTCTTTAACGTCGCCTTCTGCTTTATTAACTAAAGTTACTTTTTCTTTTGGTATAATAATATCCTCTAAATTGAACGATAAACCACCTGTAAAGGCCATTGTATATCCCAACTCTTTAATACTATCTAAGAAGTCTACCGTACGTGCAATTCCACATACTTTCAACACCTCACCAATCATATCTCTTAAGGCTTTCTTCGTCATTACACCATTGATGTAACCCGCTTCATCAGGAACTCTTTCGTTGAAAATGATACGACCACAAGTAGTCTCTATCAATTGAAGTTTTGGTTCTCCATTTTCATCGTTATCGTAAGTTCTAACTTTTATTGAAGCATGAAGATCAATCGCTCCTTCATTGTAGGCAATAATTACCTCTTCTGGAGAATAGAAAGTTCCACCTTCACCTTTAACGATATCATCTTTCAGACTCTTCTTACCTTTTGTTATGTAATAAAGACCCAAGACCATATCCTGTGATGGTACAGCAATAGGTGCACCATTTGCAGGGTTCAAGATATTGTGAGAAGCCAACATTAATAATTGAGCTTCAAGAATTGCCGCATTACCTAATGGTAAGTGAACGGCCATTTGATCCCCATCAAAATCGGCATTAAAGGCCGTCGTTACCAACGGGTGAAGACGAATAGCCTTACCTTCAATTAATTTCGGTTGGAAAGCTTGAATACCAAGTCTGTGAAGAGTTGGGGCTCTATTCAAAAGAACTGGATGTCCTTTCAAAATGTTCTCCAAAATATCCCAAACAACTGGTTCTTTTTTATCAATAATTTTCTTTGCAGACTTAACTGTCTTAACAATACCACGTTCAATCATCTTGCGGATGATAAAAGGCTTGTACAATTCAGCAGCC
The DNA here is from genome assembly GCA_905480145.1 of uncultured Flavobacteriales bacterium. GTDB lineage: Bacteria > Bacteroidota > Bacteroidia > Flavobacteriales_D > Crocinitomicaceae > UBA4466. The sequence continues at coordinate 72,619 of CAJQPA010000012.1, forward strand.
ATATCCTTAGGAAGACCACATTCATGCAATTTCAAGTTCGGTCCAACAACAATTACAGAACGTGCAGAATAATCAACCCGTTTTCCCAATAAATTTTGACGGAAACGACCTTGTTTACCTTTTAATGAATCAGATAATGATTTCAAAGGTCTGTTAGATTCAGTTTTAACCGCAGATGATTTTCTTGAGTTATCAAATAAAGAATCTACAGACTCTTGAAGCATACGCTTCTCATTTCTCAAAATTACCTCTGGTGCTTTAATTTCAATCAATCTTTTCAGACGGTTGTTTCTAATAATTACACGACGGTATAAATCATTCAAATCTGAAGTTGCGAAACGACCACCATCTAACGGCACTAAAGGACGCAATTCAGGCGGAATAACTGGAACAACCTTAACGATCATCCATTCTGGTCTGTTCTCAATTCTCGTTTGAGAATCACGCATTGCCTCAACAACTTGTAATCTTTTTAATGCTTCATTCTTACGTTGTACAGATGTTTCTGTATTCGCTTTGTGACGCAATTCATAAGAAGTTTCATCTAAATCCATCGTTTTCAGCAAATCATACAATGCTTCCGCACCCATCTTTGCATTAAACTTATTTGGATCTGAATCTTCTAAGTATTGATTCTCTTTAGGAAGTACATCAAGAATGTCTAAATATTCTTCTTCCGTAATGAAATCAAGTCTATTTAATTCTTCTCCTTCTGCAGTTCTTGCCTCACCAGCCTGAATCACAACATATCTCTCGTAATAGATAATTTGATCCAACTTCTTGGTAGGAAGACCTAGTAAATAACCAATCTTGTTTGGTAAAGATCTAAAGTACCAGATATGTGCAACAGGAACAACTAATGAAATGTGCCCCATACGCTCACGACGTACTTTTTTCTCTGTTACTTCAACACCACAGCGATCACAAACGATTCCTTTATAGCGGATTCTTTTGTATTTACCACAGTGACATTCGTAATCCTTAACTGGTCCGAATATTCTCTCGCAAAACAAACCATCTCTTTCTGGTTTGTAAGTACGATAGTTTATCGTTTCCGGCTTCAACACTTCACCACTTGATTGCTCAAGTATTTTCTCTGGAGAAGCTAACGAGATAGTTATCTTGTTGAAGCTATTTTGTTTTTTCGATGTTTCTTTTCTGTAAGCCATAATATTGCCTTAATTCTTTAATAATCTTCGATCAACTCGATTGTTCTTTTCTAAAATTGACAATTAGTCCATTGTAACTTCAAGACACAATCCTCTCAACTCATGTAACAATACGTTGAACGATTCAGGAATTCCTGGTGTTGGGATGTTATCTCCCTTCACGATCGCTTCGTATGCTTTAGCACGACCCATTACATCATCCGATTTAATAGTTAAGATTTCTTGTAGAATGTTAGCTGCACCGAATGCTTCCAATGCCCAAACTTCCATTTCTCCAAATCTTTGACCACCAAACTGCGCCTTACCACCAAGTGGTTGTTGCGTAATTAATGAGTATGGTCCGATAGAACGAGCATGCATCTTGTCATCTACCATGTGAGCTAATTTCAACATATAAATGATTCCGACTGTTGCCGTTTGATCAAATCGAACACCTGTTCCACCATCATACAAGTATGTCTTACCTGACTTTGGTATTCCAGCTTTTTCAGTCCATCCATCAATCTCTGTAGGATGCGCTCCATCAAAAATTGGCGTTGCGAACTTAATGTCCAATTTCTCTCCTGCCCAACCTAGAACTGTTTCGTAAATTTGTCCCAAGTTCATACGAGAAGGCACACCAAGTGGATTCAATACGATATCTACTGGTGTTCCATCCTCTAAGAAAGGCATGTCTTCTTGACGAACAATATTCGCAACAATACCCTTGTTTCCGTGACGACCTGCCATCTTATCACCTACTTTCAACTTACGTTTCTTAGCGATATAAATTTTAGCCATTTTGATGATTCCTGCTGGAAGTTCATCACCCACAGAAATATGGAACTTCTTACGTTTGTATGCTCCTAATAAATCATTTGACTTAATGTTAAAGTTATGGATAACTCTACCAATCAAAGTATTAATTTTTTCATCAGTTGTCCATTTCGTTGGATTGATAATTGAAAAATCAATCGCGTTTAAGTTACGCGTTGAGAACTTAGTTCCTTTTTTGATAATTTCTTCACGGAAGTTATTGACAACTCCTGCAGACTTATTATCTCCAACGATTTCAACAATTTTTTCAATCAAAGTAACTTTTAATGCAGCGAATTCTGTTTCGTAATCTGCATCTAAGCTTTCCAAAACTGGTTTATCCTGTGCTTTAGATTTTCTGTCCTTAACCGCTCTAGAGAACAATTTCTTTTGAACAACAACACCTTTCAATGAAGGTCTAGCTTTTAAAGATGCATCTTTAACATCACCTGCTTTGTCACCGAAAATTGCACGAAGAAGTTTCTCTTCTGGAGAAGGATCAGTTTCTCCTTTAGGTGTAATTTTACCTATAAGGATATCACCTTCTTTAATTTCAGCACCAACACGAATCAATCCGTTTTCATCAAGATCTTTAGTTGCTTCTTCACTAACGTTAGGAATATCAGAAGTTAACTCCTCCATTCCACGTTTTGTGTCTCTTACGTCAACTGAGTATTCATCAATATGAATTGAAGTAAATACATCGTCACGCACAACACGCTCAGAAATAACAATGGCATCCTCAAAGTTATACCCTTTCCATGGCATGAATGCCACTTTTAGATTTTGACCTAAGGCTAATTCACCTTGCTGAGTAGCGTATCCTTCACAAAGAACTTGTCCTAATTTAACTTTGTCACCTTTCTTAACGATTGGTTTCAAGTTTACACAAGTACCTTGATTTGTTTTAGCAAACTTAACCAAAGGATAAGTAGTTACTTCACCATCGAAGCTTACTAACTTATCTTCTACTGTTAAGCTATATTTAATTTTAATTTCATTTGCATCCACATACTCAACAACACCGTTACCTTCCGCATTGATTAGTACACGAGAATCTTTCGCTACTAATTCTTCAATACCAGTTCCAACAATTGGAGAATTTGGTTTCAATAATGGAACTGCTTGACGCTGCATGTTCGATCCCATAAGTGCACGATTGGCATCATCATGCTCTAGGAAAGGAATAGAAGAAGCGGCGATAGAAGCAATTTGATTTGCTCCAATATCCATTAAATCAATTTTATCTGGTGTAACTACCGGGAAATCACCTAAGCTACGTGCTTTCACAGCGTCATTAACTAGGTTACCTTTATCATCTATACTAGTTGTAGACTGTGCAATTAACTTGTCATGCTCTTCTTCTGCTGAAAGATAAATTGGTGTTTGATTTACATTAATCTTACCATTTTTAACTTCACGATAAGGTGTTTCAATAAATCCTAATTTGTTCACTTTTGCATATACGCAAAGAGAAGAAATCAAACCAATATTTGGCCCCTCAGGAGTTTCAATAGTACAAAGACGACCGTAGTGAGTGTAGTGAACATCACGCACCTCGAATCCTGCTCTCTCTCTCGAAAGACCGCCAGGTCCTAGGGCTGATAATCTACGCTTGTGCGTTACTTCAGATAATGGATTCGTTTGATCCATAAACTGAGATAACTGATTCGTTCCAAAGAAGGAATTAATCACAGACGATAATGTCTTTGCATTAATTAAATCAATCGGTGTAAATACTTCGTTATCACGAACATTCATTCTCTCACGAATAGTTCTTGCCATTCTTGCAAGACCAACCCCAAATTGAGAGTACAATTGTTCACCAACAGTTCTTACACGTCTATTTGAAAGGTGATCAATATCATCTACTTCAGCTTTTGAATTAATTAATTCAATTAAGTATTTAATGATGGAAATCATATCAGGTCTTGTCAAAACACGAGATGTTTCATCCATGTTTTCACCTAATTTTTTATTCAATCTAAAACGACCTACCTCACCTAAATCATAACGAGTATCTGAGAAAAATAATTTTTCAAAAACACCTTTGGCAGTTTCATAATCTGGCGGTTCAGCGTTACGCAGCTGTCTATAAATATGTTCAACAGCTTCTTTTTCAGAATTTGAAGTATCTTTTTGAAGCGTATTATAGATAATAGTGTAATCAGCACTATTAATATCTTCCTTGTGAAGGACAATTGTTTTAGAACCAGAATCTATGATTAACTCAATGTGCTCTTCTTCTAAAATTGTTTCACGATCCAACAATACTTCATTTCTTTCAATAGAAACAACTTCTCCAGTATCTTCATCAACGAAATCTTCAACCCACGATTTAAGAACTCTCGCTGCTAACTTACGACCTATAGCTTTTTTAAGATTTGCTTTTGTAGCCTTCAATTCATCAGCAAGGTCAAAAATATCTAAGATATCTTTATCTGTTTCGTAGCCAATAGCACGGAACAATGTCGTAACTGGTAATTTTTTCTTACGATCAATATATGCATACATTACATTATTAATGTCTGTTGCAAATTCAATCCAAGATCCTTTAAAAGGAATCACACGAGCAGAATACAATTTTGTACCATTAGCGTGACGACTTTGTCCAAAGAAAACACCTGGTGAACGATGCAATTGAGAAACGATAACACGCTCCGCTCCGTTAACTACAAATGATCCTTTAGGAGTCATATATGGAATTGTACCTAAGTACACATCCTGAACAATTGTCTCGAAATCCTCATGCTCAGGATCCGTACAATACAATTTTAATTTTGCTTTAAGTGGGACACTATACGTTAATCCACGATCTATACATTCTTCAATGCTATATCTCGGAGGATCTACGAAGTAGTCCAGAAATTCTAATACGAATTGATTTCTCGTATCTGTGATTGGGAAGTTTTCAGCGAAAACTTTAAATAACCCTTCACTGTCTCTATTATCAGGAGTAGTTTCTAATTGAAAAAACTCTTGGAAAGACTTTAATTGAACATCCAAGAAGTCCGGATATTCAAATTGATTTTTGCTAGACGCAAAATTCACTCTAGTTGAAATACTGTTTGATGATGCCAAAGCCAAACGTTTATTAGTGAGTAAAAAAAATTGTTTAGCATACCAAATATGCTAAAACAGGAATAGGCATCCCGATAAATCGGGATGCCTTTCCAATAAAATATTTAGAGATTACTTAACCTCAACTTCAGCTCCTGCTTCTTCTAATGAAGATTTAAGACCTGCAGCTTCGTCTTTAGAGACTCCTGCTTTAATTGTTGTTGGTGCAGAATCAACCATTTCTTTAGATTCTTTCAATCCATTTCCAGTTAATTCTTTTACCAATTTCACTACAGCTAGCTTAGAACCACCAGCAGCTTTAAGAATTACTTCGAATTCAGTTTGTTCAGCAGCAGCTTCTCCACCACCAGCACCACCAGCAACAGCAACCGCAGCTGCAGCAGCAGGCTCAATACCGTACTCATCCTTAAGGATAGTTGCTAATTCGTTAACGTCTTTTACTGTAAGGTTAACTAACTCTTCTGCGATTTTCTTTAAATCAGCCATTTTTATTCAATTTAAAATATAAATTCTTAATAATTAATTATGCTCTCTCTTCGAGCGTTTTGAGTAGACCAGCGATTGTTCCGCCAGCACTCTTAAGTCCAGAAACAACGTTCTTAGCAGGACTTTGAAGCAATGCGATAATATCACCAATTAATTCTTCTTTAGACTTGATATCAGCAAGCATAGCCAATTGGTCATCGCCAATGTATACACCTTCATCAATCCAAGCTCCTTTAAGAATCGGCTTATCTGCTTTCTTCCGAAAATCTTTGATAAGCTTTGCTGGTCCATTACCTGCTTCTGCGAACATGATTGAAGTTGCACCCGCAAGTGTTCCTTTCAAATCTCCGAAGTCTTTGTCTTCAACTTTTTCCATTGCTTTTTCAAGTAGTGTATTCTTAACTACTCTCATGCTAACGTTTGCATTGAAGGCCTTTCTTCTCAGACTGTTCACAGTCTCTACTGTTAATTCCGCTGTGTCTGCCAAATAGATTACGTTGTTACTTGCCAAATCGGCAGCCAACTCATCTATGTACTTTGCTTTTTCTTCTCTTGTCATTTTCTCAAGTTTTAAGCAATTACAGACTTAGTATCGATCATAATACTAGGGCTCATTGTTGAACTAATGTAAATACTCTTAACATACACTCCTTTCGCTGCAGAAGGCTTCAATTTAGCAATCGTTTGAAGAAGCTCATTCGCGTTATCCAAAATTTTGTCTCCATCGAAACTTGCTTTTGCAACCATAGCGTGTATAATCCCGTGTTTATCAACTTTAAAGTCAATTTTACCCGCTTTCACATCAGTAACAGCCTTAGCAATGTCCATTGTTACCGTACCCGTTTTTGGATTTGGCATAAGTCCTCTTGGTCCTAAAACACGACCTAAAGCACCTACTTTACCCATAACTGCTGGCATAGTAATAATAACATCGATATCTGTCCATCCACCTTTAATTTTCGCGATATAATCGTCCAAACCAACGTGGTCAGCTCCAGCTGCTTTTGCCTCTTCTTCCTTATCAGGAGTACAAAGAACCAACACTTTCATGTCTTTCCCAGTACCATGAGGTAAAGCTACACTTCCTCTAACCATTTGATTTGCTTTCCTAGGATCAACTCCTAGACGAATGCATAGATCAATAGACGAATCAAACTTAGTAGTTGAAACTTCTTTAACTAAACTACATGCTTCCGTTAACGAATAAGCTTTAGCAGAATCAATCTTCGCTAGAGCTTCTTTTCTCTTTTTAGATATTCTTCCCATAACGTTACAATTATTTAGTTTTAGGTGCTTCACCACCTTTTACAATAACTCCCATACTTCTTGCTGTACCGGCAACCATGCGCATTGCAGAGTCAACAGTAAAACAGTTCATATCTGGCAACTTGTCCTCGGCAATGATACGTACTTTGTCCCAAGAAATAGTTCCTACTTTTGAACGGTTAGGTTCAGAAGATCCTTTCTTAAGATTAATTTGTTCCATCACTTGAACTGCTGCTGGAGGAGTTTTAATTACGAAATCAAAAGATTTATCACTGTAAACAGTAATAACTGCTGGTAACACCTTTCCCGGTTTATCCTGTGTACGCGC
>CAJQPA010000013.1 GCA_905480145.1 uncultured Flavobacteriales bacterium
GGAAGTAAATTAAGTTTTTCTATTAGTTTCTTAATTCGAGACATTTTAATCTTCAGTAATATATTTCCAATCTTTCACCTCTTCGAAACGCGCCTGAGCTTGAATGTTAGATGGGTGTGTTAGAAGAGACTCGACTGAAACTTCTGGAATATAATCTTGAGCTAGATCATTTCTAACAAATATTAGATTGAAGCCCAGTTCATTGGCTCCAACTAAACGATATCCTTTTTTCTTTGCCAATTTGGTCATCGCCACAGGTGATGCGCCATGGTAGGTTGGATGTTTTCCCGGGTAGAAATAGTTAGGGTCATAAGGAACTATAATATCATTCATCCCGAATTCATTGTGTGTCTCAATTATCACAACCTGCGGAGAAACAACTTCAATAGCTTTCCATACCCAATAATCATTTCCATCGATGTCAATAGATAATAAGCCAATTTCACCTTCAAAACCGGCGTCCTGAAATAATTGATTTATATTTTCCGCTTTAATAAAAGCCTGCTTAAAAACTGGACTATTATTGTTGTGATTTTTATGTCTATTGAAAAAATATCTACCTCTTTCCAATGCTTTTTCGTTCCCATCTATAAATAGACCTTCAAAATCATGGTTGTAAAAAAGGTTTGCTGAATTACTGTTGATCCCATCATCTGCCCCAAATTCGATGAATGTCTTTTTAGTCATTCCAATAATCGAGAAAATATAAAGTAACAAGCCATCCTCTTCAAATTGAGAGAATAATTTAAAACCTGTTTCTTTAATATTGGGGAGATTATTGCCAGCTAAACTAGCTTGGTAATACAGCACCAAATCTTCTTGCTCAGCCCGAACGGACTTATGAAATCTCTTTTGTACTTTGTAATACTTTAAGTACTTTTTTAGGATGTGTTTGATTGAAGATTTCATTGCTTCTCCAAAAATAGAGTTTGCATTGAGATTGAAGGTCTTTTTCTAGAAAATATTTTGTAACAAATTGTATTTGATTCGTTATCTGTGAGCAACTAAATAAAAACTTATGAAAAAAACATTGGCACTCTCTAGTTTAGCTTTTGCATTAATACTTATCAGCTTTTCAACCACGAAAAGGCCTTCATCAAAAAGAGCTATAAAAGTTTTGGATGGGTTTTGTAATTATGTTCCAAGTGGGAATGCTGTTATTGAGGGAGATACAGTTTCAGTCCAGTCATTTTATATGAGTAAAACTGAAATTACAAATATTCAATATCAAGAATTTATTTATTCTCTAAGAAAAAATGACGATCAAGCAAAACTGGCTATTGCCAGCGTTGACAGTTTACAATGGGGAAAAGTGTTTAATACATTTTCAGGTGAACAGTATGGAAAACATTATCACAAACATCCAGCATATCATTCCTACCCAACTGTAAATGTTTCTAGAGATGGAGCTGTATTGTTTTGTGAATGGCTTACTTCAATATATGACAGCCTTTCTAATGGTGAGTTGAAGTTGAAATTTAGAATTCCAACAAGAGCAGAATGGATTAGGGCGGCGCGAGGAGATCATCATGAATACACGTATTCGTGGAAGGGTCCTTTTCTTAGAAATTCAAAAGGTACGGTCATTGCTAATTTTGTCCGATTAGGAGAAAGAAATGTTAGTAGAAATAAGGAAACAGGTAAATTTGAAATAGTCCTTACGCCTCCAATTCATGTTTCAGATTTTAACTCTCCCGATGTCACTGCACCGTCAAAATCGTATTGGCCAAATGAGTATGGCTTTTACAATATGAACGGTAATGTTTCTGAGATGATTTCTGATGGTAAGTATGCTGTAGGCGGAGATTGGCGCGCACCCGGTTATGACGTTCGAAATGAAAGTATCAAGGCTTTTATTGAAGCTCATCCTACTGTTGGTTTTAGAGTGATAGCAACTTATGAAAAACCTGAGAAGTAAAACCGTTAATAACCATTGATAACTTATTTTGATAATTCAGTTCATCTTACCCATTTTTGTATCAAATTGACGAACGATGAAACTAAAAGATACAATAGGAGCAGTAGAGGTTTTTCATGATGCTTTTAAAATTGGAAACAACTACGCGCCAACAACTGAATTAAGTTCAAATGATATTGAATTACGTCATCGCTTAATGGCTGAAGAGAATGAGGAATATCTTGAGGCCGCTAAAGAAGGAGATCTTGTCGAAGTAGCAGATGCTCTTGGGGATATGCTTTATATTTTGTGTGGAACAATTTTAAAACATGGAATGCAAGATAAAATTGAAGAAGTTTTTAATGAAATTCAACGTTCTAACATGTCTAAACTTGACAAAGACGGGCAACCCATATATCGAGAGGATGGCAAAGTAATGAAGTCAGATCAATATTTTAAGCCAGATCTAAAAAGCATATTGGAAGGATAGTCTTCTTGAGCATACACATCTCAATGTTGATTGATTAATCGTTACTGACAAAATCATGGTTTCTTTCTCCTTACTTTTGAGAAAAGTACATTAGAATGATTGGAAGAATAATCCTTGCGTTAGTTTTTGTTGGAAGCCTTGTTTGGATTGGTTTCGTTGGGTTTGATATTTTATCGGTAAAGAATAATTTTGCCCCACATGTTACCTTTGGCATCGAAGATCAAGCGGTTTTTGTGGTGAATAGGCCAAGCGAAGTTCAATTCGTAATGTTGGATGAGTTCTCAAATTCTCCACTTTTATCACTTTGTTCAGATTTAAATCCTGACAGTTATTCTACAGGATATTTTAGTTTAAATCGCCCCCATTTCATTCTTAAGAATTCTGAGAATTGGTCTAAAGAAATTATTACATCATTGTTTAATAAAACGGGGTTAGAATTAGAGATTATAGGCAGTGAATTTACTTTAGGAGATTATGACGGAAAGTTTTTCAAGTCAAGCCTATATTTATCTTCAAGGGATTTACAGTCCTCGCTTTTGAATTTAGATAAAAATTCATTTCAAGTTGATAAGAAGTCAAGTTTATCAATTGTTCAATTGAACGAAGATGGGGTTAAATCAATTTCAGACATCTATTTTCTTCCGAGTGGAAAAATCAATTATGTTTCAACGAATAACGGTATCACATTAGGCAATCAAGTGAAGGATGAGGTTATTTTTTCATCTGTTGTGACTAGTAAGTTTTCAGGGTATCATTTTAGAGAAAGAGACTTTTTAGCATCTACTGATTCTGTCTTTGCTAAAGGCCCAATGGCCCAATGGTGTCTCAGTGGTGTTTTGGAAATTGATTACAAAGGGAGTCGGGTATTAATTTCTGATTATGTTGATGGCCAAGATCCAATTCTTATTTTGAACGACCTTTTTCAAAGTTTTGAAGAATCTCAATTTAACGTGGCCTTAACAAATGATTTTCCGTCGAAGAATTCATCTTTTCACATTAAATACTTAGAAGACTTAATTGTTATTTCTGAATCTGAAAGTGCTTGTGATAAAGTGATTGGCGATTTTAAATTGGGGAATACAATAGCTTTGAATCAAAATGTGATGAACATGGTTTATGGGCGTTTACCTAAGTCAATCTCGGAACGCTTTATTTCTGAAACTGAGTCCTATTCTAAAACTGTTTTTAAGGATAAAATTCTTCAAACCAAATTTGGGACTTCAGCTTCAAAGAAAGAAGTTGTTCAAAAGGAAACAATTTCCATCAACTGTGGGTTTGACATTTCTAACTTTTTGGTCCTAGAAGGAAATGGGAACGTTGTTGTGCAAGGAGAAAAAGGTGAATTGGCGATCTATAAAAATGAAGAGCAAATTTGGAAAGAAACAATTGAGGGTAAAATTGTTGGTGATATTCAATTAATCGATTTGTACTACAATGGTGAAAAGTTTATATTGTTTAACACAGCAGATAAGATTTATCTGTATGATTTAAGTGGTGTGTCATCCTCTGGCTTTCCTGTTGAAATTGAAGATGAAGTAACGAATGAAGTTAAGTTTTACCGATGGTTAGGGAAAAGCTATTTCTTAGTTGGATTGGAAGAGAATCAAGTAGGTAAGTTTGACGGGAAAGGCAGAGAACTTGAAATAATTAAAACGCAAGTTGAAGTTAAGAAAAAGATAGATGTTTGGGCCAGTCAAGGGAAGTTGTTCGGTGGTTTTTCGAATGGGCAAAATTTTGAAATGTATAATCTTGAAAGGAAAAAAAGCCATAGAGTCTTCTCGCTTCCGTCTCAAACGCATTCAGCAAAAATACCCAATGAGCTAATTCAGTTTGCTTTAACGAATGGTCAGCTTATTAAAATTGACCAGAAAGGAGAGAAGGTTGAATTTGAAAGCTATGAAAACGGGAAAATTTTGTCGGTGGATAATACTTCAAAAAGCCCAATAGTTATCATCAAATCGAATAATGTAATTCATCTAATCAACAATGAAGGGTTGTCATTCGGTCAAATTAAAGTGCCATTTAATGAAGTTGAAAATGTAGCAATCTACAACTCGCAATCTGGTAAGACTTTTGTGGCGATAATTGATGGTTTAGAGAATAATGTATATTTGTATGATATTAATGGGGAAAAGATCAAAGACAAAGCACTAGAAGGTCAAACGAAAGTGTCGGTGGTTAAGAGTAAAAACAGATCACAAGTATCAACAATTATTGATCAATTTTTCGTTCAGTATTTTGAATAAACTAAAAACTATTATAAAATGAAAACGCTTAATTTTATTATTACTTTATGTCTAACTGCACTGTTTTTTTCTGCCTCAGCACAAAGCTATCTTGGTGTTCATGCCAGTAATTATGCCGGCGTTATGGGGACGGATTTTAATCCGGCGAGCTTTGTAGATGGAAGGTTTGTTTTTGATTTAAACCTCGGAAGTGCAAACATAAATGCCTATACAAATGCCGGTTCTTTTAATACTGCTGGCATGCCAAAATGGTGGTCTAAATCATTTAAAGGAGATATTGTTGGTGTTGATGATGAAGGCAATAATATAATGGGAACTGAATTAGGAGGTACTAATCCATATAATGACTGGATGGTCCCGACTGATTTATTTATTGATCGACATGTTGATAAAAATTATAATGAGAATTCCTCTCAGAAAATTGGAGTGTATAATAGCCTTCAGATGGATGTATTGAATTTTATGTTTCATATAAAACCAACAATAGCTGTTGGTTTTACTGCTAAAGTCCGATCAGTAACAAATGCTGATGATATAGACCCTAAATTGGCAATGCTTTTAGAGGAAGATTTTTTATCTGATTCAACTGCTGCCGTGCAATATTCAACAAGTTTATGGGGAAATGATTTTGACGAAGGGTTGTTAAATATGAACCATATGACATGGGCTGAATACGGGGTGGTTTATTCTCAAGTATTAAAAGACGATGGTGAGCATTTCATGAAAATGGGAGGTAAGGCAAAATGGTTGTCGGGATATACTGCTGCATATATTCACACGGATGATTTCAGTTATAATGTTCAGAATGATAGTACTTTTTCAGATGTTTCAGGGAGCTTTTCTTACGGGCATTCTACTGGGATTCTTGAAGGAGAAGAGTCAACAGGTATGCCCAAAGCTGCTTCAGATTGGGGCTTAGGTTTGGATTTAGGATTCATTTACGAATGGAGACCAGATTGGAAAGAGTACAAGTATGATATGGATGGTGAGACTAACATCTGGAGAAGAGATAAAGAGAAGTACAAAATGAGAGCTGGTGTTTCAATTTTAGATATCGGTGGTATGAAGTTTCAGAAAGGGGCTTTGAATAGAGATTTTAAAATTGAGAATGGCACAGGATGGGATTTTAGAGCGGCTTTTGATGATGATGAGGGTTTAACAGATATCGATGAATCAATTGATAGTTTAATTACGAATGACCCAACCGTTTCTGCAAATGGAGACGATGATGGTACATTTTTCATGAGTACTCCAACTGCCATTGGTTTGCAGTTTGATTATAACATTTACAAATGGTTTTATGTGAACGCATCTGGAACGATATCTGTTCAGAATAGAAAAAACCCGCATAGAGTTCGAGTTGCAAACCAAGTATCTGTAACGCCAAGTTTTGATTATGCTTGGGCAGGTCTAGGTATACCAGTTTCGTATAATAAGTATAGTGGAGTTAAAGCTGGACTTGGAGCGAGATTAGGTCCTTTAACTGTTGGTGTTACCGATTTTAAAACATTATTTGCGAAAGGTAAGGTTCGAGGTGCTGAATTCTATGCAGGATTGAGAGTTCCAATTTTATATACACATCCAAGTGATGTTGATGGTGATTTAGTTTCAGACGATGAAGATGAATGTCTAGTTGTTCCTGGTGTTTGGGCCTTTAAAGGGTGTCCAGATACAGATCGCGATGGAATTAAAGACATCGAAGATCATTGTCCAAACGAAGCAGGTTTACCTGAGTTCAATGGCTGTCCTGATATGGATGGAGATTCAATTCCAGATAAAGATGATTCGTGTCCTGAGTTGTTTGGCTCTAAAGATTTGGATGGATGTCCTGACACGGATAAAGACGGAATCATTGATCCAAAGGATGAATGTCCAGAGGTTGCCGGAATTGAGAAATTCAAAGGTTGTCCAGATACGGATGGTGATGGAATTAAGGATAGTGAAGACGCTTGTCCAGAGGTTGCAGGGCCACTTGTAAACAATGGTTGTCCAGATACAGATGGTGATGGATTATTTGATTTTATCGATGATTGTCCTACTGAGTTTGGTCCAAGAGAAAACAATGGTTGTCCATGGCCTGATACTGATAAGGATGGATTACTAGATAAAGATGATCAATGTCCTAACATTGCTGGCCCTAAGGCAAATAATGGTTGTCCTTACACCGATACAGATCAAGATGGTGTTCTGGATAAAGATGATAAATGTCCAGCAACTCCAGGTCCAGTTGAGAACGAAGGTTGTCCAGTAATTGAAGAAGAAGTTCAAGAAATCTTGAATACTGCCTTTGATAACTTAGAATTCGAAACAGGATCAGATGTTATTAAAGAGGAATCTCTTCCGTCTTTAACTGAATTGGCTGAAGTTTTAGTTAAGAAAGAAGCTTGGAAATTACAGATTGCTGGTCACACAGATAATGTAGGTTCGGCACAAGGAAATCTTGTTCTTTCTAAAAAGAGATCTGAAGCTGTCAAGACTTTCATGATTGGACAAGGAATTGATGCAGGAAGATTATCCGCACTATATTTCGGAGAAACTGTGCCAGTCGCAGACAACAAAACAAAAGAAGGACGTCAAAAAAACAGACGTGTTGAGATGACAATTATATTTGAATAATAAATTCAATTTCAGCGATATTAAAAAGGAGTGGTTTTGCCACTCCTTTTTGCATTTTGAAAAGTATTGTATGGTTTTTTATTCTATTTTTAAGCTGTGATAAACTTGACACGAAAACATCGGTATTTGCTCAGTATTCTTTCTGGGGTGTTAATGATGATTTCATTTCCTTTTTCAGGAAGTCTGACCCTATTGGTTTTTGTTGCATGGATTCCTTTATTGCTCATTGAAAGCTATGTCACAAAGAAAAAATATAAATCAGGAAAGGTATTTATTCATAGCTATATTGCTTTTTTCGTCTATAATATTGGCTCAACATGGTGGGTATGGAATGCCGACGCGGGGGGGGCAAGTCTTGCGTTTATTCTGAATAGTTTATTGATGGCCATTACCTTCTATGCATTTCATTTGACGAAGAAATATTTAGGGGAGAAAGAAGGCTATATCTCATTACTCTTTTTATGGATTGGTTTTGAGTATTTCCATTATAACTGGGAGATGTCCTGGACTTGGTTAAGTCTAGGCAATTCATTTAGTATTGTTCCTTCATGGATACAGTGGTATTCTTATGCAGGGGTACTTGGCGGTTCTTTATGGGTTTTGTTAGTGAATCTATTATTTTTCCGATGTATTCAGAATGTGTATTTAAAGAAAGAATCTTGGCGAATCCAAACACCAATTGTTTGGTCAGCTACTCTTTTAATAATTGTACCTATTGCTATCTCTTCTTACACCTATTATAAATATGTAGATGCTGGAGATATGATAGAAGTTGTTGCGATCCAGCCAAACATAGACCCATATGATATGAAGTTTGACCCTGAGAGTTTTCAAGGTCAACTTGATACTTTTATTCGATTGGCAGATTCTTTAGTTACAGACAAGACTAAGTTAGTTGTTGCTCCAGAGACGGCTTTAGCAATTCCATTTGCTGAATCTGATATTCAAACCTATGATTTCTTTAAATATATAGTGGAAGAAAGAAAGAATAAAATGCATGACGTGCCATGGTATATTGGAGCATCAACATATAGTTTCTTTTCAGAGAAAAACTCTAGAGCAAGTCATTTGAGACAAGATGGTTTATACTTTGAATCGTATAATTCCTCCATGTTGATCACCAAGAATAGTGATGTTGAATTTGTTCATAAATCGAAGTTAGTTCCAGGTGTTGAGGTTATTCCATTTTCAGATGCACTTCCTTTTTTGGAAACATTATCTATCAATAATGGCGGAACAACTGGAACGCTAGGAATTGAAGAAAGTCCTCAGGTTTTTGAGATAGATAGTTTAACCATAGCACCTGTAGTTTGTTATGAGTCAATTTATGGCGAGTGGGTAGCTGAACAATGCCGTAAAGGTGCTTCATTGATTGCTATAATTACGAATGATGGTTGGTGGAAAGATACCCCAGGATATAAGCAACATTTGAGTTTTTCGAGTCTAAGAGCTATTGAAAACAGGAGATCTTTAGTTCGTTCAGCAAATACCGGAACAAGTTGTTTTGTCAACCAAAGAGGTGATATTCTTCAAGCGACAAATTGGTGGGAGGAAGACGCAATTAAAGGAGAAGTACATTTGAATAAAGAGATTACATTTTTTACGCAATATGGTAATGTTTTAGGAAGAAGTTTTAGTTTTGCTGCAATTCTAATTCTTTTATTCACTTTCGTCAAACGCTTTAAAAAGAAATATATTCGCTAAATTATGAATACAACGAAGGGTATTTCTCATACAGATTTGGTCGAAAATCATAGCGATTATTTGTTGTCTTTTGCCATGACTAAATTGAATGATCTTGATTTAGCGAAAGATTTAGTGCAGGACACCTTAGTTTCAGCATTGACCAAGTTAGATACTTTTGAGAAAAGAAGTAAACTTCGTACCTGGTTAACAAGTATTTTGAACAGAAAAATTATTGACCATTGGAGAAAAGCTGAAACCAGGTATACGGATCCAATTTCATCTTTTTTTGATCAGGACGAAAAGAAAGGTCATTGGTTAATGGAAAAAAGCGCATCTGGAAATTTTGAAACTATCGTTGATGATATTTCAAAACAAGAAACGATGACCGAGTTGAGTGATTGCTTGGATACTTTGCCTGCAAAGTGGAGAGGGATTATAGCCTCTAAATTTTTAGAGGAAAAAGAAAGTGAGCAGATTTGTAATGACTTTGACATTACTTCGTCTAATTTATGGGTGATTATGCATAGAGCTAAGCTATTATTGCGTGATTGCCTCAAAAACAAATGGATTTAATGAAAACCTGCGAAGAAGTCACATTACTCATCGAAAGTGAGAACTATAAGGTGCTGTCACGAAAAGATCGCTTGGCAACAAAAATTCATTTAATGATGTGCAAAGGATGTAAAAACTATAAAAGGGACAGCAAGTTGATACATGAAATGCTTCGAGTAAAGTTTAAAGATTTGAGCTCTTATGAATTTTCTCTTGAAGAGAAAGCTGCTTTGCGAGTTAAGTTAAGTAAAGAGGTCTAATCTTTAATTTTCAGTATTCCAATTCTTTCTCGTCTCCCTGAATTAGAGTAGAGTAATAATTCATTGTTCAGGTAATCTACAGTAAACAATTTTGGGACGATTAGACTGTTAATTGCGGCTCTTTCGAAAAGAATTCTTCTATTTGGAATACCCGTATTTAGATCAATTGTCACTATGCCTGCTACATTCCTTTTTCTAGAATAACTTGTAATAGCGAGATTTTCAGGGTCGCTGAATTTACCATTTTCATAGTTCTTTAAATTGTCATTAAAGATGAATTTCACTTTTCCATCATCAATGTAGCTATAGTAGCTACTGTATGGGCCTTCATCGTTTGTAGAAACTTGAAACTTCCTTATTTTCTCGATCCAGTCAAATTTTCCAAGTTGATTGATTTTGAATGCAATAATGTCGTTGTAGTAGTATTGATAACTTTGGGAAGTTGTTCCATTTCGAGGATCTGTCTGTGTTCGCACATGAACATAAAATTGTTCCATTGTTCCCACAATAGTGCTATCTTTTAGGATAGTAACGTCTTGCATTTTGTAGTCATAGAGTTGTGGTTCTCCTCGGCCTCTGCTTTTCTTTCTCTCTGCTTTTTTCTTTGCTCGTTCTGACCAATCTTGTGTAATAAATGACTCTTCAAATTCCTTGAAACTTTCGTTGAGTACTTCACCAGTATTAAGATCTACTCTTTGGTGAAAAATTCCTTCAACTCCAGAAAAATTCATTATGCCATAAATTCCGGTTAGAATAAACATATTGTTTTCATCAGACGACATGGCCATTGCCTCAATTCTTTTTCCGCTTAAATCAATTTTAAAATCATCTAATCCGTCATCGTTAATTCTGAATATATGCAGTGCTTTGTAGTTTAAAGCACTTTTAAGGTTAGAAGTTTTACCTTTTTGTGCAAACTCTGTAATTGCCATGAAATAGTCACCTTTATTCGATATGTGATGAGCGTTTACGGTGGACATTTGTGGATCAAAAGGAAGAGGATACTCACCTTCATTTATTAACTCTAATTCGGTATTGAAGACCTTAAACCCATAAACGTCACGTTCATTTCTTTTACCTGGAATTAGCCAAATAACCGCAAGAAATTTCTTATTGCTCGACATGGCTGTCCTAAAACCGCCTTTCTTTTTTGACCTATCAAAACTATATGACGCTAGTTTTATCGGGTCTTTTGTTTCTTGAAGATCATCGCTGTACTCTTGCAAGAAGAAATGGTTTCCATCAACGTTTTTATCTGAGAGAAAAGTAACAAATTTACCCCCAAATACTTGTGCCCCTTCAAAATTTGCAATACTGTTTTCTGCAACAATTTTAATTTTCTTTTTGTTAATTACAGCATTGTTCTTATGATGAGTTACCTGATAACTGCCCAGAAGCCTTCCTCCGACCCATCTAAGAGCATAGAATTCATTGTTCTCATTAGGAAGTAGTTTAATTAATCGTCCTTGTTCACCATTCAACTCACTCCATTGAATTTCTTCGTTTTGGGCATCAACAGTAATTATATTGATGAGAATAAAAAAAGGAATGATAAAGTATTTCATACGGTGAATTTGGTTGGAATCAACAAAAACTATTCCGGCTTATTTCACAAGTTGAACTCCTGTATAATTTTGAGGGGTGATTTTTTTCAATTCTTCCTTTAAAGATATCGAAATATCTAGTGTGTTAACAAATTCATGAACAGTTTCTTTGGTTACCGCTTCATTTTTCCTTGTTAAGCCTTTTAAAGCTTCGTATGGTTTAGGGAATCCTTCTCTTCTTAACACTGTCTGAATAGCCTCTGCTACTACCGCCCAGTTTTTCTCTAAATCATTGTCAAAAGCAGCTTCATTAAGGAGTAATTTATCCAAACCTTTTAATGTTGATTTAAAAGCAATAAAGGTGTGTGCTATTGGCACTCCAATCGTTCTTAAGACAGTTGAATCTGTTAAATCACGTTGTAACCTTGAAACGGGAAGTTTAATCGAAAGATGCTCAAAAATTGCATTTGCGATTCCTAAATTACCCTCTGAGTTTTCAAAATCAATAGGGTTTACTTTATGCGGCATTGCAGAAGAACCTACTTCCCCAGCTTTTAATTTTTGCTTAAAATATTCCATCGAAATGTACGTCCACATATCACGGTCTAAATCTAAAATAATCGTATTGATTCTTTTTAGAGCATCAAACAATGCTGCGAGGTTATCATAATGTTCAATCTGTGTTGTCGTTTGACTTCTATCTAACCCAAGAATGTTGTTTACAAAGTTGTTGGCAAACCCAACCCAATCCTCACTAGTAAATGCGACCTTGTGTGCATTTAAGTTTCCAGTAGCCCCGCCAAATTTTGCAGAGAAAGGAATAGTGATTAATTGTTTTCTTTGAATTTTTAATCGTTCAGAGAAAACCAAGATCTCTTTACCTAGTCTTGTTGGAGAAGCAGGTTGACCATGCGTTCTTGCTAGCATTGGAATGTTTTTCCATTCTTGGCTGTAGGTGTCCAACTGGGTAATTAGTTGATCCAATAATGGTAAGTATTCATTTTGAATAGCATCTCTCAAAGAAAGAGGAATCGATGTGTTATTGATATCTTGAGAAGTCAATCCGAAATGGACAAACTCTAAGTGTTTTTCCAAACCTAAATTCGTCATTCTGTCTTTAAGAAAGTATTCGACAGCCTTTACATCATGATTTGTTGTCTTTTCAATATTTTTTATCCAAAGTGCGTCGGTCTCTGAAAAGTTAGCGCACAACGCTCGTAAATCAGGAAAACGTTCTTTAGGGAAGTCTACTAGAGGTTCAACACCACTCTCGACCATCGCAATAAAGTACTCTACTTCAACAATAACACGGTACTTAATTAAGCCAAATTCGGAGAAATAAGTTTGGAGTTCATTCGTTTTTCCTTGATATCTTCCATCAATTGGAGAAATGGCTGTTAGACTGCTAAAATTCATAATGCATCACTTTATTGGTAAATAATGAAAGTGCAAAAATACAAAAGTCATAGAGAATAACCGATTTATTAAACCTTTGATTACTTTTGATTGTGGCTTTCATAAAAAACTTCTGGTTTGGGATGATATCGTATTACAAGGCTATACTTTTCATCATTCAGCATAAACTATACTGGTACTTAATTGTAACGGGTATTGTGATGCTGTTTATTTATAAGTTGGGGGCCATGCTGCAATCACATTATGTAGCGCCTAATGTTCAGAATATGAACGAGGTGGTTTGGTATCTTATTTATCTTTTTGGTGAAATATCAATTGCGCTTATGCTGATGGAGTTTGCCAAGTACCTCGTGGTCATAATTCTTTCTCCCCTTATTTCTCATTTGAGTATGAAGACAGAGAATAAGCTTACAGGGAATAGCTACCCGTTTAGTTTGACGCAATTATTGAATGATATTAAAAGAGCCTTTAAAATTGTGTTAAGAAATTTAATGTGGTATTATTTCTTTTTCCTTATAATATATGTTGTTTCTTCTTTGGGTTGGGAGAATCCTAAATCATCGCCTGTATTTTATTTAACCTTTGCTTTGGGTTTTTTCTATTATGGTTTTGGGTTTCTGGACTATATTAATGAGCGAAGAAGGTTAAATATTGATGAAAGCATCACCTTTGTCAGAGATAATAGAGGATTGGCTATTGCTATTGGTTTGGTTTATTCTGTTTTAATTCTAGTTCCTGTTGATTTAGGAGCACTCTTTGACTGGTCTAATTTTTCGGATCATATGTTAAGTACTATTGGTGTTTTTAGTTTACACCTTTTTCTTTGGTTTTGTGCAGCGACCGCGCCGATACTTGCGATCGTAGCAGCGACAATCGCAATGGACGACTTAGTTGATTTGAAATCGAATAAATTTTCAAAAAAAGCTGGATAGTATGGCCCTATTTTCAAGGGATAGGTTATTTTTATCTTTTTTTGCATACCTTTTGTATAATAAACTGTGAAATCTTAATAACACAAAACAAATGACACAATTTTACACTCTTATTTTAGTCTTCACATGTATTTTTTCGGTGAATAGAACTTTCGCTTTCGACTTTGAAACAACACCTCCGGATTCAACAACAAGTGTTGTTGATAAAACGTCTGCGGTCGTTCTTATTGAAGCGGGAAAAACTTTGTTTATGGCAGGGAAAATGAAGGATGCACTAATCAAATTTAGAGAAGCCACGAATAAAGATGCGAACAGTTGGAAAGCAATGTATTGGGTTGGACAATGTCATTATGAGCTTAATAATTATGGTTATGCATTAACATATGCTAAAAAAGCTTTAAAAACGAATCCAGAGAAGGTCAATAAGGAGATATATGTTTTGCTTGGAGAAGCGCATCATAGGCTTGGTAATTTAGATTCGGCATTGGTTAATTATCAATTGGCATTAGATAAACTGTCTAATGCCCGAGCAAAGGTGCTTTTAGTGGAGCATCATATTGAAGAGTGTAAATTTGCAATTGAGCAAAATAAGTCAGCAAAGAAATACACAAAAATGAGATTGCCGGGAGAAGTAAATTCTGGCTTTGATGATTACGGAGCGATTATGAGAGATGGGGGTAAAACAATCTATTTTATTTCAAGAAGAAGCAATACGACTGGAGGAGGAATGAATCCAGATGATCAGCGCTTTTTTGAGGATACATACAAGGTGACATGGAGCGAAGAAGAAGAAGAGTGGATTGAAGCGACCAATCAAATGGGAAAAATTAATTCTGATGGTTTTGATGCACTTAATTATGTTTCTCCGGATGGACTTTTAGGTGTTTTAACTTTAAATACGACAGCTTTAGACATCAAGAAAACAACAAAAGGTTCTGATATCGCAGAAATTAAAATGAGTGATAAAGGGACTTGGAATTCTCCAAAGATCATTAAAAATAAAACGATTAATACCTCTTTCTTTGAAGGTTCTGCAACATTAACCGCTGATGGAAATACAATGTATTTTGTGTCTGATCGCAAAGGAGCCAAAAGTTCAACTGATATCTATATGGTTGAAAAAAATGGAAAAAAATGGGGGGAAGCTGAACCTCTTCCAATGCATGTGAATACGAAAGGAAGGGAAACTACACCTTATATTACTCCAGACGGAAGATTTCTGTTTTACAGCTCTAATGGATTAACCGGAATGGGAGGTTTAGATGTTTACGTTGTTGAAAACTTAGGGGACACATGGGGAGAACCTGTGAACCTAGGAGCCGGAATTAACTCTGTAAATAATGATACTCATTTCTTTTATAATGCAGAATTGAACAAGGCATTTATTTCTGGTTATGAAATCGTTCGTAAAAAAGCGAGTGTTGATATCTATGAAATAGATATGACTGGTTTCAGTCTAACGAAATAGTATCGGACTTTCCATTCATGCAAAGATATTTCTTAGAACTAGCTTATGACGGCACAGATTATTTTGGTTGGCAAAGACAGCCGAATGATATATCTGTGCAGCAAGTAATAGAAGAAAAATTATCTAAATTACATTCAAACACTTCGATTAAAGTCATGGGCTGTGGTAGGACGGATACAGGTGTTCATGCACATCACTTCATTCTTCACTGCGATTTACCGAAAGTAGAGAATAATGTTTTGTTTTTAAATAAGTTGAATAAAATGCTTCCCAGTTCAATTGCGGTTCATAATCTCATTGAGGTCGAAGACGATAAGCATGCGCGATTTGATGCAAGTTCTCGGACCTACCGTTATTTCGTGAATAAAGAAAAGAATCCATTCAAGGCTGATTATAGTTGGAATTTAAAGCGTTCATTGAATTTAAAAAAAATGAATGAGGCTTCTAAAGTGCTTCTAGGCGAACAAGACTTCACATCTCTTTCCAAAAAGAATACGGATGTAAAGACAAATATTTGCACGGTAACTAAGGCAGAATGGATTGTTCAAGAAGAAGGTTTAATCTATTTTGAAATCACAGCGAATCGTTTTTTGCGAAATATGGTAAGGGCTACCGTTGGCACTTTGGTTGATATTGGATTGAACAAATTACAAAAAGAAGACTTAATTCAGATACTAGAGCAGAAGGATAGAAGAGCCGCTTCTATATCGGCTCCTGCTCATGGACTATTTTTATGGAAAGTTGAATACTGAAATAGAATATTTACTCTACTATTAAGATGTAGTTATTCTTTTTCCCTTTACCAAGAAGTAAATAGCGATTGTTGATGAGGATATCTTCCGTCACCATGAATTGGTCGTTTACTTTTTCTTTATTGACAGAAATAGAATTCCCTTTTAATTCTCTTCTAGCCTCTCCATTTGATTTTAAAAAGCCAGTCTTTGCAGAAAGTGCATCAATAATACCTAGGCCACTTTCTAGGTCTTCTCGTGAAACAGTTGCTTGAGGAACACCATCAAATACAGCGAAAAAATCTTTTTCAGAAAGTGACTTTAAATCATCAGAAGTAGATTTCCCAAACAATATATTTGTAGCTGAGAGAGCCGTTTTTAATGCTTCTTCGCCATGCGTTCTAATTGTAATGTCTTCCGCCAGTGCTTTTTGTAAAACTCTTAAATGTGGTGCTTCTTTGTGGTCTGAAATTATAGTTTCAATTTCTGCCTGAGATTTTAGAGTGAAGATTTTAATGAAATTTTCAGCATCTTCATCGCTCGCATTCAACCAGTATTGGTAATATTCGTATGGCGATGTTTTCTCCGCATCTAACCAGATACTTCCACCGGCTGTTTTACCGAACTTTGTGCCGTCTGCTTTCTTGATTAATGGAGTTGTTACTGCATATGCTTCGCCACCACCTTTTCTTCGAATTAATTCTGTACCGGTTACTATGTTGCCCCATTGATCAGATCCACCCAGTTGCAGAATACAATTTTTGTGTTTATTCAAGTGGAAGTAATCGTAACCTTGAACTAACTGATAAGAAAATTCTGTAAATGACATACCTGTATCTAAACGTGACTTGACAGAATCTTTAGCTAGCATGTAATTGATAGAAAGATGCTTTCCAACGTCACGAATAAAATCTAAAAAGTTAAAATCTTTGAACCAATCATAATTATTGACCATTTCTGCAGAATTATCACCGCAGTCAAAATCTAAGAATCTTTCCAATTGGCTCTTTACACAAGCTACGTTATGGTCCAGTGTTTCAGAATCTAACAAATTTCTTTCTTGCGATTTTCCAGAAGGATCACCAACCATTCCAGTAGCACCTCCAACCAAAGCAAAAGGTTTATGTCCCGCACGTTGGAAATGCGTCAAAGTCATAATTTGAACAAGGTTGCCAATGTGCAAAGAATCAGCCGTTGGGTCAAATCCAATATAACCTGCTGACATTTTCTTTAACAATGCTTCTTCTGTTCCTGGCATCATATCATGGATCATTCCTCTCCACTTCAACTCTTCAATAAAATTCTTTGGCATCTTAATTCTTTGTCAGGTTTTTAAATACTTGCTCTAATGACTGCTCTTCTTTCTTTAAAGTAAGTGTCAATAAGTTGTTTTCTTGTGCAAATTGTGCAATGGTTTTTCTTAAATCAATATTTTCTGAAGTTTCTAATAACCATCCTGTGCCGACTTGCTCAATTTTTTGAACAGATTGAATTTTTTTCAATTGATTTTTGGAAACAGTATTGTCAAACTCAACATAAACAGTTTGTAAATTGATGTCTAAACCAATCATTCCTGCTTTATCATCTGCAACAATTTCTCCTTTATTAATGATTACAACACGATCACATATTGCGTCTACTTCCTGCATGATATGCGTAGAAAGCATTACTGTTTTTTCTTTTCCTATCGACTTTATTAATTCTCTAATCTCAACCAATTGATTAGGGTCAAGTCCTGATGTTGGCTCATCTAGAATGAGAACTTTAGGGTCATGAATAATTGCTTGAGCTAGGCCAACACGCTGACGATAACCTTTTGAAAGAGCACCAATCTTTTTATTTTGCTCAACCTCTAATCCGACTTTCTTAATCATGTCATTCACGCGATCTTTAACATTAGACATCTTGTATATTTTTGCTACAAAAGTCAAATATTCTTTCACGTACATGTCCAAATATAGAGGGTTGTGTTCGGGCAAATACCCGATCATTTGTCGCGTGTCTAATGAATCAACAGTAACAGGCTGTCCGCAAACGAACACTTCTCCTTCAGAAGCAGAAATGTAACCGGTAATCACTTTCATTGTTGTAGATTTTCCAGCGCCATTAGGCCCAAGAAAACCAACGATTTCTCCATTGTTTACTTTGAAAGAAATGTCTTTCACCGCAGCTTGCTCTCCGTAATACTTAAATAGGTTTTTTACCTCTATCGACATCTGTTCTGTTTTGAAGAGCGAATTTAAGAATTTTTAATTGGCTTAAGCTCATCTATCACAAGATATTGATATAGATTGGAGTGCTTTACTTTAAGCTGTGATGGATCAATATCAATCACATTTCAATTTTATTGGTACTTAACTTTTTGTTATTGATCGGATGTTCTGGTTTAGTCAAACAAATCGACTAAATAACTACCTTTGCTAGAATGTCAGAAAAAGGAGTTGTATTAAAGTCAACAGGTAAGTGGTACATCGTTGAGTTAGAGGATGGGTCAATTGTCAATTGTAGGCTTAGAGGAAAGATGCGCCTTGATGGCTTGAAAGCTACTAATCCAGTCTCTGTTGGTGATGTTGTAAATCTGAATGATATTGAAGATGAGGAAGGCAATCGTGTTATTGAATCGTATGATCCAAGACGCAATTACATTGTTAGAAAGTCCACCAACTTAAGCAAGCAGAAACAGCTTCTTGCGGCGAACATTGATCGTGCTTATTTGTTAATAACGATTCATTCGCCGGTAACCCATTTGGCGTTTATTGATCGTTTTTTGGTTTCGGCAGAATCGTTCAGAATTCCGACAACTTTGCTTTTCAATAAAATTGACAATTACTCGGAAGATGATTTGCTTTATGTAGATGCTTTAATAGATATGTATTCGAGAATTGGGTATCCAGGTCATAAGATATCGGCAACGAATAAAGATAATATTGAATTTTTAAAAGATGAAATTAAAGGCAATCAAGTAATGATTTCCGGTCATAGTGGAGTAGGAAAGAGTACCTTGGTGAATGCTTTGGACAACTCTTTAAATATTACGACAAATGAAATATCAGAGGCACATAGTCAAGGTAAGCATACTACAACTTTTGCTGAGATGCATAAGTTGAAGACAGGGGGATACATAATTGACACTCCTGGAATACGAGCTTTCGGAATTGTAGACATGGATAAAGCCGTGATATCACATTATTTCCCGGAGATGAGAGCAATGATTGGAGAATGTAAATTCAATAACTGTCTTCATTTGAATGAACCAAAATGCGCGGTTAAAGCAGCTGTGGAGAATTTTGAAATAGATGAAAGTCGCTTTTTAACGTATACTCAATTAATGGAGGAGGACGAGAACGATATTCACAGAAAGAACGATTTCGCATGAGAGTATTGATTCAACGCGTCAGTGAAGCATATGTTAAAATTGATGATGAAATAAACGGAGAGATTAACCAAGGAATGCTGATTTTATTGGGAGTAGAAGATGCTGATGATGAATTAGACGCCGACTGGTTAATTCAAAAAGTTAACGGACTGCGAATATTTTCTGACAGTGATGGCAAGATGAATTTATCCTTGGCTGATGTTAAGGGAGAGTATTTAGTTATAAGTCAATTTACCTTACATGCCTCCACAAAAAAAGGAAATCGCCCAAGTTATATAAAGGCAGCTCGCCCTGAGAAAGCAATTCCATTATACGAATACTTTATTGGGAAATTAAAAACTGTTTCCAATTCAAAAGTGGCCACAGGAATTTTCGGAGCAGATATGAAAATAATGTTAATCAATGATGGACCTGTAACGATAAGTATAGATTCTAAAAATAGAGAATAATGGAAGTAAGTGCGCTGCAAAAGAAAGTTGATGAATGGATTAAGGAGTTTGGAGTTCGTTATTTTGATGAAATGACCAATACTGCTATGTTGATGGAAGAAGTTGGTGAGGTTGCTCGCATAATGGCAAGACGTTATGGCGAACAAAGTGAGAAGGAAAGTGACAAGAATAAAGATCTAGGAGAAGAATTAGCTGACGTTTTATTTGTCTTGGTTTGTTTAGCCAATCAAACAGGTGTTGATTTAGAAGATGCAATTCGAAATAACTTTGAAAAGAAAACAAAACGAGATAGCACAAGGCATCTAGAGAATAAAAAACTCTTGTGAAAATGACTATTCTGTCGAGCCTAAGCTTTTTATTACGATGAGAAATAACTATAATTTTATTCGCTTAATAATTTCTTGATGACAATTTTGTCAATAGGGAATGTTAGGTCATTGGGATGTAGTTCATCTATTTTTTTCCAACGGAATTTCTCCCCGTTTTCAGTCAACGGGTAGGTATGGTTTTCAATTTTTATTTTATTAAAATCGATGGCGTTAATTCGATAGTAAAAGCTAATCAATTGATCTTTTTTATTAAAGGCTGATTGCTGAAAAAAATCAGTTACATAAAACAGATCTCCAACTAAAGCATCAAGATCCAGTTCCTCTTTAATTTCTCTTTTCAAGCAATCTATAGGACCCTCGCCCCATTCTAAACCTCCACCCACAAGTTTAGTGAAAGCATGCCCATTGCGATATTCGTCTGAAAGAAGTAGTTCTTTATGGTCGTTAATAATAATTGCGTAGCAGCGAAGGTTAAATCTTTTCATTTATTCAAATAAAGACATTTGATTTTCAGGAAGAAGGCGAAATGTTTTTCGGTGGTATTTGCAATCACCATTATTCAAAATAGCAATTCGATGCTTTTTTGTAGGATAACCTTTGTTTTTCTCCCAATCGTAAACCGGGTATTCTTCAGCAATTTTCTCCATGAAATCATCACGATATGTTTTTGCCAAAACAGATGCTGCCGCTATAGAAAGATATTTTCCGTCCCCTTTGATAATACACTCATGAGGAATTTCTTTGTAAGAATGGAATCTATTTCCATCAATCAATAATAATTCAGGTATTAGTTTTAATTGGTCGATTGATCGGTGCATAGCAAGAAAGCTGGCGTTCAAAATGTTTACCTGATCAATTTCTTTCTCGTCTACAAAAGATACTCCAAAAGCCAAAGCTTCTTTTTCTATTATTGGGCGTAATGTTTTTCGCTGCGCTTCTGTTAGTTTTTTTGAATCATTAAGTAGTTCGTTCTTGAAATTAGAAGGTAATATAACTGCAGCAGCCACTACTGGCCCTGCAAGACATCCACGTCCAGCTTCATCGCATCCAGCTTCTATAATTCCTTTTTTGAAAAACGGCAGTAATTTACTCATAGGAGTAAAGTTGGCAAAATAATTGTAAATTAGCCAACAAGCATACAACTTTCGAAAGTATTCTTACGTTATATAATTAAATAGAATAATATGAAAAAAGCATTTTTTACACTAACAGCAATTGTTGCTTTAACATTTACTGGGATTTCTCAGGAAAGAACAAACACAGCTGTGACTAAAGGAAATACAGAATTATTGGAAAGTAAAACGTCTAATTCTTACAGTTATATACTGCCAGATGAAATTTCCAAAGAGAAGGTTGAGAAAAGTGCAAGTTATTATACGAAGACGTTTACCGTTGCTTATAATGAGAAGACACGAGAGGCTATAATTGTTATGAATGAAGATCAAATGAAAGGAGAAATGATTATGGGAAGATTTCTAAGTAGTTGTGGTGTTCGTTTTTTGAAAGTAGATGATCAAGAAATTACACTTGATGAATTCATGAAAGTTTACTTGAAATAAAATTCCAAATAGATTTAAATAAAAAAGAGGTGATAACAATGTTATCACCTCTTTTTGTTTTCCTCAGTTTTACCTAGAAACAATATTCATTCTTGTCAATAACTTTTACTGCAATTAATTGTCTTGCTGTTTTAGGATTGAAGCTCTCTGTTTTTGTGAAACGCTTCAGTCCCATTAACATCATTCGTAATTCATCTCCTTCAACAAAAGAATTCAAGGCATCTTTTCCAGCTTTATTGATTTTATCAGCTGTATCATAGAAGTACGTTTTTACAATGGCAATTTCTTCTTGACAGTTTTCTTCTCCTTTTAACTCAATCATTTGCTGAACTCTCAATAAAGCTGATTCAGCTAGGTAAGTCCAGATAGAAATGTCAGAAATATTCATTAAAATTTCTTGTTCTTTAGATAAAGACTGCATTAATTTTTGAACGGCCGATCCAGCTATCATTAAAATCGTTTTCTTAAATCCTGTCAAGTAAAGCTCTTCATTTCCTAAAATTGACGAAGGTTTATCTGCAAAGTCTGGAATACTCATTAACTCATTAGCAACAGCCATTGCTGGTCCCATTAAATCAAGTTCCCCTTTCATTGCCCTTCTGAGCACCATGTCAACCGTTAATAAGCGATTGATTTCATTTGTTCCTTCGAATATTCTGTTAATTCTTGAGTCTCTATAAGCTCTTTCAACAGGAGATTCAGCAGAATAACCCATACCCCCATAGATTTGAACAGCTTCATCTACGACATAGTCTAATGCTTCAGAACCTGCGACTTTTAATATGGCACATTCTGGAGCAAATAATTCAATGCCTTTTAATGTTGCTTCTCCTTTATCCATTCCTTCAGAAATGTATCCAGCTATAGCATCATCAATATTTTGACCAGCTCTATAAGTTGCAGATTCTACAACAAATGTTTGAATGACAGATTCTGCAATTTTATAGCGAATCGCACCATATTTAGAAATAGATCGACCGAATTGTTCTCTTTCATTTGCATATTTTACTGAGTCAGTAATCGCAGCTTTAGCTCCACCCATTACAGCAGCACCAAGTTTAATTCGGCCAATATTTAAAATATTCAAAGCTATTTTAAATCCATTTTCTCTTGCTGAAAGCAGATTCTCCACCGGCACCTTTACGTTATTGAAGAATACTTGACGAGTAGAAGAACCTTTGATTCCCATTTTTTTCTCTTCAGGATTTAAAGTGATTCCATCGTATGTTGCTTCAACTAAGAAGGCAGAAAGCTTTTTGTCATCATCAATCTTGGCGAAGACCGTGAAAAAATCAGCAAATCCTGCATTCGTTATCCACATTTTTTGGCCATTCAGGTTATAATGTTTCCCATCATCTGTCAACACAGCTTTGGTTTTACCTGAATTGGCATCTGATCCTGCTCCAGGTTCTGTCAAGCAATATGCTGCTTTCCATTCTCCAGTGGCTAACCTTGGAATATACTTTTTCTTTTGTTCTTCATTGCCATAATATAACAATGGTAAGGTGCCAATTCCAGTATGTGCACTATAGGCTACTGAGAATGAAAATCCATGTGCTAGTTTTTCTGTTGTCAAAAGAGATGTCTTAAAGTCAACACCCATCCCTCCCAATTCTTCTGGGACAGACATGCCTACAAGACCAAGAGCTCCGGCTTTTTCGATAAGAGAAGGCATTAATCCTTCCTCCATATTGTCTATTCTTTCTAAGTTGGGTAAAATTTCTGCATTGATGAAATCTTTACACATGTCAGCAATCATTAGCTGCTCTTCTGTCCAGTTTTCTGGAATAAATATTTCTGATGGAGCCGTATCTCGAATGATAAACTCGCCTCCCTTTATAGGTTTTTTGGTATTGTCTGACATTGTATGTTTTGAATTGAAATTTTTAACGTTCACAAGATACAAAAATAATTATATGTTATGCATGCATAGAAGAAAATATTGTTAATGTATCGAATAATTGATTAGTTTTAGTTCATATGAAGCATTTTGTATTAATTGTAATTTTGGGTCTTATATTCTTTTGTTGCTCTCAAACTAAAGAACCAAGTATAATAATTTCTAAACCTGTTCAATCTTTATCTAAAGAAAAAATAAATGGATTGTGTCTAGTTTCGCTTAAGGAAACAATGAATGAATCTAACATAGACCCAATGATTTCAGTTGGTGCTAATTGGACAGCAGTGATTCCATTTGGTTTCATTAATTCATTGAGTGACCCTGATCTCAAATTCAACATTGATTGGCAATGGGACGGCGAAAGAATTGATGGTGCAGAGAAGAACATTAAACTGCTTCATTCAAAAGGTTTGAACGTAATGTTAAAGCCTCAAGTATGGGTTGGTGAAGGTGATTTTACTGGATATATTGAAATGAAGTCTGAAAAAGATTGGCAGAAATTCGAATTGGCATATTCCAACTACATTCTTTCATTTGCTAAAATGGCAGAACGAAATAAGGTAAAAATGCTTTGTATTGGTACTGAAATGGGTCGTTTTGCCAGGCAAAGAGTTTCTTTTTGGAGAAGTTTGATAAAAGATTTAAGAGAAATTTATTCTGGCCAATTGACGTATGGCGAGAATTGGGATGGATCATTTAAAGTTGAATTTTGGAATGATTTAGATTTTATTGGTATTGATGCGTATTTTCCAATTTGTGCTTTGCAAAAGCCAACACTAGAGGAATTAGAAATGGGATGGCTAAATATTTTGCCGAAATTGAAGACTCTTTCTGAAAAGAATGAACGTAAAATTATTTTTGCGGAATATGGATATAGAAGTATAGTCGAATGTGCCAAAAAACCCTGGGACTATGGCATTGAAAGTGAAGTTAGTGAACAGCAACAAGAATTAGCTTTACAGGCATTATACAATACAATTTGGAAGCAAGACTACTTTGCAGGTGGTTTTATATGGAAATGGTTTCCTGACCATAAAAAGGCAGGAGGTCCAAGTGACAAAATGTTTACTGTTCAAAACAAAAGAGCAGAAGCCTTAGTAAAAGCTACTTATTCTTCTCTATAACATAATCCAATATTTTACGCATCAGATGAATTCTATCTTTTCCTCTAACATTGTGTTTATGCATTGGGTAAGGAAAGAAATCCATTTGGATTCCAAGATCAACAAATTTTTGGACCAAGGCGAAATTATGTTGCATTACAACAACATCGTCAATTGTTCCGTGAATTAACAAAAGATCGCCTTTCAAATTTCCTGCATGGGTCATTAATGAAGCCTTTTCATATCCTTTTTCATTCTGATCTGGACGGTCCATATAACGTTCACCATACATTGCCTCATAATACTTCCAATCTGTAACAGGTCCGCCGGCAACACCAACTTGGTATACACCTGCATTTCTTAGCATTAAAGAAGTTGTCATGAATCCACCATATGACCAACCATGAACCGCTAATCGATCTCCATCCACATATGGCAATGATTTTAAGTACTCCACACCGGAAATTTGATCTTCCATTTCAACTGTTCCACATTGCCTATGAATTTGTGATTCGAAGGCAAAGCCTCTATTCGCGGACCCTCTATTGTCTACCGTGTATACTAAGTAACCTTGTTCTGCCATCCAATACATCCATAAACTTGCTCCATCTAACCATGTATTAGTAACTAGTTGGGCGTGAGGCCCTCCATATACGTATACCAAAACTGGATACTTCTTGCGAGAATCAAAATTACTTGGTTTAATTAACCTGGTGTGCAAAGTTGTGCCATCTTGCGCTGATATTGTTCCGATTTCTGCTGTTCCGATTTGATGATTTTCTAGCAAATTTGGGCTTACTAAAAGCGATTTCAACATTTTTCCAGAAGATGCTAAGATTAGATCATTCCCAGGTACATCATGACTAGAAAAGCGATCATGGATATACTTACCATCAGTTGAGAATGAAACAGAATGTGTTCCACCAATCCGAGTAATCATTTTTGACTTTCCTTTTAAGTCAACTGAAAACACCTTAGTATCTAATGGACTTTCTCCGGTTGTATTGTAATAAATTTGGTTGTTTTTATACGTGATAATGTCCTTGATGACAAAAGAATGATCTGTCAGTTGGCGAATTAAATTTCCGTTGAAATCATAATAATATAGATTGTTAAAGCCACTTTTTTCCGAAATCCAGACAAAGTTATTTGATTCGTCATTTGGGAAGAATGCTGCATGCTCAGGTTCAACCCATTTGTCATTTTCTTCTTCCAATAATGTTCTTATAAATTCACCTGTAGTTGCGTCGAATACATTTAACCAATAATGGTTTTGGTCTCTATTTACTTCCGCAATGACCACGTATTTATTGTCAGGTGTCCATGAAAGATTTGTCAAGTAGTTTTCTTCACCTTCTCTAGCAGATATAAATACCGTATTTCGTGTTGAGAGATTGTAAACGCCAACCTTTGCCTTTTCAGAATCTTGCCCCGTCATTGGGTATTTGATAGACGTCAATTTTCCTGGTGTCACGCTATTATCTAATAACGGATAATCAGCTACTTTAGATTCATCTTTTTGATAATAGGCAATAGAACCTCCATTTGGAGACCAGAACAAACCATTGGTAATTCCGAATTCACTTCTAGCAATCGCTTGTCCTGATACTATATTTTTATCGGTATTATCAGTAACAACAATTTTCAAACCTTCACCAGTATGAACATAAACATTGTTTTGCTTAGTGTATGCAATGTTCTCTGTTTCATTATGGAATGTCGTGTTTTCCGGCTTGTCTAAAACGTGAATTAATTTACCTTTCTCATCTACAATATTATAGCTGTAGTATTTCTGACCATCATTAACCCAGAATTCATTCTCATTCTTCCATTCAAAGCCTGAAAACCAATTGAGTTCAGATTCTAATTTTTCATTCAATTGCTGAATAGATAGAATTTCTTTTGCCTCTGTATTTCTAACGGAAGCCTTCATTAGTTTCTGGTAACTCTCAAGGTATGTATAGCAGTCAGTATCTGGAACCCAGCTAAACATTGCAAGCGAAGTTGGATAGAATTTTCTGTATTGTTGTGAAACAGCTTCATCCAAAGTCAATTCAGTCTTCTGAGCAAAAGAAGATTGCGTAATTGTGCAAGTGAGGATTATTAAGCAAAGATTTAAGATTGATTTAATCATGGTTTTTGTTTTAATTCACCCAAAGATAATGAATTTTGGCTTTCAGCAATTTGAACTTGTTTTAATGCAAATTACAATCGAACAAGTGTCTTCTTTCTCTTTCTTACTTAAACATCTTTATTAGTTTTGTACTTAAATTATTGAAGAATGAAACACGTTAAGTTAGCAAGCATTGAAAAAGCAATTGAAAAAGTTGATAATTTAGATGACGCTGGATTAGAGAAAGTAGCGGAAACGTATGCTTTGGCTCAACAAACATTGTTAGGTTATGTAATGTCAGCGGCTATAGAATATGAAAATGAACAATTGGAAGGTTTGTTAATTTATTATTATTGCCTCATTTCTGAGGCGTTTGCGCAAGAAAAGTTTCTTCTCAATCAAATTACACAAGATCAAATCGAAGCTTTCGAAGAGCCATTTTTTGAAATGTTAGACCATTATTTCGATACGGATGAAGAAGAGGTGTTAAATGATTTTATCGATCAGCCAGAATTGACACAATTTATGATGATTGAAATTTCAACAAAGGATGATGATGGGTCTTCTTTGGATGACGATACTGCAACGCAACTTTTTATCGTAATAATGGCAATGATCACTTTGATGAATAAGTCAATTAAGATTTGAGAACACCTCAAGAAATAGTTGATGTCATGATGGCCAATGACAAATTTAGCCAGTGGTTAAATCTTTCTGTAGATAAAATTGGTAAAGGGCTTTGCGAGGCAACATGTGTTGCAAAGAGTCAAATGTTGAATGGTTTTGATATTCTTCATGGAGGTATCACATATTCAATATCGGATTCACTATTGGCTTTCGCTTCCAATTCTTATGGTTATAAATGCTTAAGCATAGAGACTTCAATATCACATACGAAAACCGTTAAGGAAGGTGAGAAGTTAATTGCGAAATGCACCGAAATTAATCGCGGCAAATCAATTGGGATATACAACGTTGATATCTTTAATGAAGAAGGTGTTCTTGTTTCAAAATTCAAAGGCTCCGTATTTATTTCGAAAGATACCTGGTAGAAGTTGACCAATAAGATTTAATTCAAAGCCAAGTCGAAATAATTCTTTTAAAATACTATGTCTGCATAATATATTTTTCGTATTTTTACGTGTCTGAATTCAGGCGGTAATTTCAAAATATGGAAAAAAAAGTAGAAAAAGAATATTACATGGATTTTGCCATACGTCACTTGTGGCACAAAATTTCACGAATGTATAATCAAAAGGCGAATGAATATGGTTTAACCATTTCAATTGGCTTTATCCTATTAAACATAGATAAAGAAGGCACTCCAAGTACCCAGCTCGGACCGAAAATGGGTATGGAGCCAACTAGTTTGTCAAGGACGTTAAAAACCATGGAAGAAAAAGGGCTCATTTTTCGAAAAAATGATGACGTCGATAAGCGGAAGGTACTAATTTTCTTAACAGAGGAAGGTATAGCTGGCAGGAGAGTAGCAAAAGATGTTGTCTTTAATTTCAATGAAGCCCTAACGGCAAACATCCCCAAAGGAAAATTAAAGACCTTTTATGAGGTTGCGGAAAGATTAGATAAAACATTAGATAACGAATTAAATAATTAAAGACGATGAATAAACACATTAGAAAAGTAGCGATTCTAGGTTCAGGAGTAATGGGCTCAAGAATAGCTTGTCATTTTGCCAACATTGGATGCGAAGTTTTGTTGCTGGATATCGTTCCAAGAGAATTATCAGAAACAGATAAAAAAAAGGGACTAACAATAGAAAGTAAGCAGTTTAGAAATAGTATTGTAAATAGTGCTTTAAAAACCACCTTAAAATCAAACCCATCTGCTATCTATCGTAAAAACTTTGCTACAAGAATTACAACAGGGAATTTTGATGATGATTTATCAAAAATAAGTGATTGCGACTGGGTTATGGAAGTTGTGATTGAAAGATTAGATATTAAGCAGCAAGTTTTCACAAATGTTGAAAAGCATAGAAAACCAGGTTCATTAATTACGAGTAACACTTCGGGTATTCCGATTCACATGATGTTGAAAGGGAGAAGTGACGATTTTAAAGCTAATTTTTGTGGAACGCACTTTTTTAATCCTCCAAGGTATTTACAATTGTTAGAGATTATTCCAACGCCAAGCACAAATCCAGAGGTCGTTGATTTCTTGATGGACTATGGAAGTCGTTATTTAGGAAAGCAAACTGTTCTTTGTAAGGATACGCCGGCTTTTATTGCAAATAGAGTAGGTGTTTATTCGATTATGTCTTTGTTTCATGTTGTGAATGAAATGGGATTAACTGTTGAGGAAGTTGATAAATTGTCAGGGCCTATTATGGGCCGTGCAAAGTCTGCTACCTTCAGAACATGTGATGTTGTAGGTCTAGATACTTTGGTTCATGTTGCAAATGGTTTGAAAGCAAATTGTCCTAATGATGAGGAAAAAGATCTTTTTGAATTGCCAAGTTACATTTCTCAAATGGTAGAGAAAAACTGGTTAGGTTCAAAAACAAATCAAGGTTTTTTCAAAAAAGTGAAAGATGAGAATGGTAAAAGCCAAATTCTTGTTTTGGATCTAAAAACAATGGAATACAATCCTAAGTCGAAAGTGAAATTTTCAACTTTAGACATGGCTAAGTCTATTGATGATCTTCATCAACGAACAAAGATGCTAATGATGGGTATGGATAAAGCTGGTGAGTTTTACCGTAAAATTTTTGGTGGTCTTTTAGCCTATTGTACCAACAGAATACCTGAAATTACAGATGATTTATATAAAATTGATGATGCTTTAAGAGCAGGTTTTGCTTGGGAACTTGGGCCTTTTCAAACATGGGATATTGTAGGGTTTGATAAAGGACTCGAATTTATTGCAAAAGAAGGAAAAGAAGTTGCGAATTGGATCACTGAAATGAAAGCTGCTGGGTTTACTTCTTTTTATAAGACAGAGAATGGACAGAAAATGTTTTACGATATAGCCACGAAATCATACAAAGTAATTCCAGGAACCGAAGAATTGGTAATGCTAGATGCTTTGCGCTCTGAAAACAAAGTCTGGGGAAATCAGGATACTACAATTGTAGATTTAGGTGATGGGATTTTGAACCTAGAATTTCATACGAAAATGAACACGATTGGTGGAGGTGTTATCGAGGGGATTAATAAAGCCATTGATTTAGCTGAGAAAGATCGAAAAGGTCTTGTTGTTTCAAATACAGGTGGTAATTTCTCTGCAGGAGCAAATGTTGGGATGATTTTTATGATGGCAATTGAGCAAGATTTTGATGAATTAAATTTTGCTGTTAAAGCTTTCCAAGATACGATGATGAGGGTTCGATATTCGGATATTCCAGTTGTTGTAGCGCCTCATAATATGGCACTTGGCGGTGGGTGTGAACTTTCCATGCATGCGGACAAAGTTGTTGCTCATGCTGAGTTGTATATGGGGCTTGTTGAATTTGGAGTAGGTCTAATCCCAGGTGGAGGAGGTTCGAAAGAATTTGCAAAAAGACTTTCTGATGAACTTGCTTCAGGAGATATCAAGATTAATAGAATGAGAGATAAATTCTTGACAATAGGTCAAGCAAAAGTTTCTACCTCTGCCTATGAAGCTTTCGACCTGGGTTATTTGAGAGAAGGTATCGATGAGGTAGTTGTTAGTAGAGCGCATCAATTAGCGAGAGCGAAAGATGCATGTCTAGATATGGCAATTAAAGGTTATATCGCTCCAAAAAGAGAGAAGAATATTACAGTTCTAGGAAATGAAGGGCTCGGAATTGTATACGTGGGAGCAGACACTATGTTCTCAGGAAATTATATGTCAGAGCACGATAAAGTGATTTCTGAAAAATTAGGTTTCGTTCTCTGTGGAGGGGATTTATCTGAAAATACAGTGGTTTCTGAGCAGTATCTATTGGATATGGAGAGAAAAGCTTTTGTTGAATTATGTAGAGAAAGAAAAACGTTGGAACGTTTAGAGAGTATCGTGAAGAAAGGAAAAGTATTAAGAAACTAGAGAAGAAATAAATATGAAAAAGGCATATATAGTAAGAGGGTATAGAACAGCAGTTGGTAAGGCAGGTAAAGGAGGATTCAGATTCTCTCGTCCAGATGATTTAGCAGCTGATGTTATAAAGCACATAATGGAACAAGTTCCTCAATTGGATAAAGATCGAATTGATGATGTAATTGTAGGTAATGCTACTCCGGAGGCAGAACAAGGACTTAATGTTGGTAGAATGATCTCGTTAATGGGGTTGAATACGGATAAAGTACCAGGAATGACAGTGAATAGATATTGTTCTTCAGGTCTAGAGACAATAGCACTTGCTCAAGCAAAAATTGAAGCGGGGATGGCTGATTGTATTATTGCAGGAGGAGCTGAATCGATGTCTGTTATGGCAATGGGTGGTTGGAGAATTGTTCCAAACCCAAAAGTTGGTAAAGAAAATCCATCTTGGTATTGGGGTATGGGGTTGACTGCTGAAGCGGTTGCAAACCAATTTAAAGTTTCACGAGAAGATCAAGATCGTTTTGCACTGCAGTCACACGAGAAAGCAATCGCGGCAATTAAATCGGGAAGGTTTGTTGACGATATTGTTCCGATAACGGTAAATCAAGTTTATCTTGATGCGAATGAAAAAAGACAAGAGAAATCATTTATAGTTGATACTGATGAAGGCCCAAGGTCCAGTACTTTAGAAGGCCTAGGTAGATTACGACCTGTTTTTGCCGCAGACGGTTCTGTAACTGCTGGGAATTCGTCCCAAACTTCTGATGGTGCAGCATTTTGTTTAGTCATGTCTGAAGACATGATTAATGAACTAGGATTAAATCCAATTGCACGTTTAGCATCTTATTCTGTAGTTGGAGTAGAGCCAAGAATTATGGGGGTTGGGCCAATTGATGCGATTCCTAAAGCGATTGCACAGGCTGGTTTAACATCAAATGATATATCTTTGTACGAATTGAACGAAGCGTTTGCTTCTCAGTCTTTGGCCGTTATTCGTGAAACAGGAATCAATCCTGATATCGTTAATGTGAATGGTGGAGCCTTGGCTCTTGGTCATCCGTTGGGTTGTACTGGAGCAAAATTATCGGTTCAAATGATGAATGAGTTGAAGAAAAGAGATCAGAAATACGGCGTTGTTACAATGTGTGTAGGTACCGGGCAAGGTGCAGCTGGTGTCATAGAAATGGTCTAATGAGCAAGAAAAATTTATCGTTACAGTACATTAAAAATGCTGGGCACCAAGAATTAATGGATATTCAAAAAGATGCTGTTGCGTCTTTTGAAATATATGATAATGTAAAGTTATATTCTAAAACAGGTTCAGGAAAAACACTTGCTTTTTTGCTGTCCGTCTTATCAAAGTTTGATGAGTCTCGCGTGGGTGTTCAAGCAATAATTTTAGCACCCACTAGAGAGTTGTGCCTGCAAATAGAAGATGTTTTTCGATCTTTAAAGTCTGGCCGAAAAGTAACCGTTTGTTATGGGGGACATTCTGTTAAAGTTGAAGAGAATAGCTTAAGCGAGTCCCCAGAAATTGTCATTGGAACTCCTGGTAGAATTGTGGACCATATTCACAGAAGAAATCTTAATTTGCGTCATTGTCCATTCATTGTTATCGATGAGTTTGACAAGTGTCTTGAGTTTGGTTTTGGAGAGGAGATGGGGATCATTCTTGAGCAACTCCGGAATCTTAAAAACCGAATGTTGGTTTCGGCAACAAGAATGGAAGAAACACCGGAATATTTCCGTGCCGATTATTATACAATTGATGCTGTAAAATCAGATGATGAGATACAAATCAATGAGCATATCGTTGATTCAGGGAAAAATATTCTTCATTCTCTGGGTGCTTTGCTGGCATCTTTTAAAAATGAAAAAGCAATTGTTTTTTGCAACTATCGAGAGGTTTCAGAAGATGTTTCTTATCGTTTGAAACATGAAGGAATTACATCTGTTTTTTACCATGGAGGTTTGGAGCAGGTGGATAGGGAAAGGGCATTGATTAAATTTCGAAATGGAACTTCAAATGTTTTAGTTTGTACTGATCTAGGATCACGTGGGTTGGATGTTCCTGAGATTAATCACATCGTTCATTATCAGTATCCAAATAGTGAGGAGGCATTTACACACCGTAAAGGCAGAACGGCTAGAATGTCAGCTTCTGGACATTCGTATTTATTTTATGGCGAAGAAACTCAGCTACCAGAATATATCATAGAGCCTAAATCTAGAATTGACACAAAGGACCTTAAAATTGATCATGTTATCCCTGAATGGACAACGATTTATTTCAGTGCTGGTAAAAAAGACAAAGTAAATAAAATTGATTTTGTTGGATTTCTTTCCAAAAAAGGAATGCTTAAAAAAGATGAAATCGGATTGATAACTGTTCAAGATAGATCTTCTTTTGTTGCTGTAAAACGCGATCAAGTTCAAAGTTTGTTGAATCGAATTAAGAATGAGAAAGTAAAAGGCAAAAAATTAAAAATTGATATAGCAAAATAGTTGTCGCATTTTGTATATTGCAATCAAAGAATCACAACATTAATCTGTGATTACCTAATTGATTAAATGCTCTTTAATAGCGTCAATTTCTGTTTGTTTTTCATAATCGTTTTTATTCTTTATTGGGTAATTAACGCAGCGAAGCGATGGCTATTTTTATTGGTCGTGAGCTACTTTTTTTATTTTAGCTGGGAGCCGATATATTTGCTATTAATTATTTTCTCTACATTGATTGATTATTCACTTTGCCTTCACTTGACGTCCAGTGACATTAAAAGAAAAAAGCAATTAGGACTTACGTTAAGTATTGTTGCAAACCTTGCGTTATTGTTTTCTTTCAAATATTATGATTTTTTTAAATCAATAGTGGAAGGATATTCATTTTCTTTTCATGCTGTAAACTCTTCTAAAGAAACATCCTTACTGCTTCCTGTAGGAATTAGTTTTTATACTTTTCAAACCTTAAGTTATTCAATCGATGTTTATCGAGATAAGTATTTACCAGAGCGTCACCTGGGTAAGTTTGCGTTATTTGTTTCGTTTTTTCCGCAGCTGATTGCTGGACCTATTGAAAGAGCAAACAAATTACTTCCTCAGTTTAACGCGAAGAATCTCAAGTTTAAGTTGGATGATTTAAGGAACGGCCTTTTGCTTTTTGTTTGGGGCCTTTTTAAGAAAATTGTCATTGCGGACAATCTAAGGGTTTTAGTAGATCATGTCTTCAATAACCAAGAGTTTCAATCTGGGGGAGAAATAATTTTCGCCTTGTTCGCCTTTAGTTTTCAAATCTATGCTGATTTTTCAGGTTATTCTGATATGGCCATAGGACTGGCAAAAATGCTTGGAATTGATTTGAGTGTTAATTTCAAAACACCCTATTTTTCACAAAGCGTTACTCAATTCTGGAGGAGATGGCATATTACCTTATCATCATGGTTAAAGGATTACGTTTATGTTCCGTTGAAGGGCAATAGAGCAACGTCTATTTTAACGTTTAGAAACGTAATGATAACATTTATATTAGCCGGTTTATGGCACGGGGCATCATGGGGATTTGTTATTTGGGGAACGATTCATGGGGTGTTCGTAGTTTCGGAAAGAATGTTAGGCGTTCGTTATGATTCAAGCAACCGTATTGTTAAGTTAGCCCGATCAACGGTTACATTTTTATTCGTGATGCTTGCATGGCTTCCATTTAGGGCTGAAGGATTAGATCAATTGACTTATCTAGTTAGCCAGCTTATAAACTTCAGCTATAGTAGTTTATATTTAGCATTTGCTGAAAACATTTTTACTCCAGGAGTATTTGGGATTGTTTTTTTGCTTTGCACAGATTTTATTTTTGGTAAAAGTGGGGTTTTAAAATTGAATGAGTTGAATTGGAGAGTGCGCTATGTTTGGGTGGCCTTGATTTGTATTCTCATTTTTTTTCTTGGGGATGCGCAGTCTGGTGAATTTTTATACTTTCAATTTTGAGAATTAAATTAATACTATATCGGGTCATATTTTTTATTGTAATAGTTTACATTGGTGACCGCATGCTAGCGGCAGGTTTAGATTTTTTATATAAAAAAAACACCTGTGACTTTTCAAATGGAAAATTAAATAACTTCTTGAATCAAGATAATTGTGATACCTTATTTGTTGGTTCTTCGAGAGTTTTACATATGATAGATCCAAACTATTTTGGAGGTAGCACTAGGGTTTTAGGCTTTCAACAAAAACATCTAATTCATAATACAGGGGTTATTGATATACTTCTACAGGAAAAAAAAATGCCTAAGAAATTATTAGTCGTTAATGTAGAAGTGGAAAACTTCTTTTCAACAGCTAAGTCAAAATTGTTGGAAGAGATTAATTCATTGAAGTACTATTATTGTCAAAATGATTACATCAGAGAATTGATCAATCGACAGAATTCATTTGAACGATTTAAATTCTTAAGTGAAGTCTACAGACATAATGGTCAGGGCTGGAAGTTAATTAGTTATCCTATGTCGGGGAATTGCGCTTCTGTTAGTGAGAATGGTTATGTCCCATTGCACGCTGGGCCTAATGATAGTTTGAGGTTAGTAAAAAGTATTATTGATAAGAAGGGCAATAATACGCCTGTCCAATCTGCAAGGTTCAGTCCATTAAGTATAAGTTGTTTGAATAAATTAAAAGAAAATTGCGATAGATTAGGGATAGAGTTAAAATTGATTTCTGCACCATTCTTTAAATATAACGAGGGAGGGAATGAAGGGTCTCAAATGTTTTCAATGTATTGCGATAGCATAGGAGTGGAGTTTCAAGATTTTAATCAACGCATTATTCCTGGCTTGGATGATGAAAGAGTGTGGTATGATAACATGCATTTAAATACGAATGGAGTATCCACTTATTCAGCATTTCTTAAGAAAAATTTGTAATATATTCTCAGGCTTAAATCCTTTTTGAAGAAGGTGTAAGTCGCTATTCTCACTTTGATTCCGTATATTCGCGTACGGAAAAAATCGAATTCAAATGACGACGCAATTGAAATCTAAAGGAGCAAGTATTAAAACAACGAAAGAAACGCTATTAAAAGCTTTCAAAATGATGTGCACGGCTAAAACATTAGCCGAGAAATACGAGGATAATAAAGAAGTTACTGCGAAATATGTTCATGCTACTTCAAGAGGACACGAAGCGATTCAAATTGCTTGTGGTCTGCAATTAAAGCCTCAAGATTGGGTGTCGCCATATTATAGAGATGACAGTATCTTATTGAGTATTGGAATGACTCCATACGAATTAATGCTTCAGGTATTTGCAAAGAAAGACGATCCCTTTTCTGGAGGTAGGACATATTATTCTCACCCTTCATTGAAAAGAGATAATATGCCTAAAATCCCACATCAGTCTTCAGCGACTGGTATGCAGGCAATCCCAACTACCGGTGTCGCTATGGGCGTTCAGTACAAAGAATTACAAGGGTTAGCGGAAGATTTCAAAGGAGAGAATCCAGTAGTGGTTTGTTCGTTAGGTGATGCTTCATGCACAGAAGGAGAGGTTTCAGAAGCTCTTCAAATGGCCGCGTTAAAGCAGTATCCAATTATATATTTAGTACAGGATAACGGTTGGGATATTTCTGCAAATGCCGAAGAAACACGAGCTCAAGATATCACTAAATATGCTCAAGGTTTTAACGGAATAGAAGTTAGGACAATTGATGGCAGTGATTTTGAAGAGTCTTTTCAGACGATGGAAGAGGTTATTTCTTTGGTCAGAAAAGAAAGAAGACCATTTATTGTTCATGCGAAGGTACCTTTGCTAGGGCACCACACTTCTGGAGTTCGTAAAGAATGGTATAGAGATGACCTAGAGGAGGCTGCAACGAGAGATCCGTATCCTAAATTAAAAGACTTGATGCGCTCATCTGGAGTTGATGAGGCAGACATTATAAACATTGAAGCTGAGGTTAGAGAATTGGTTGACTCTGATTATGACAAGGCATTTACTGCTGAAGATCCCTTACCAGAATCAATTACTGATTTTATTTTCGCACCTTCTCCAATTACAGAAGAGAAAGGTGAAAGAGCGCCAAAAGGGAAGAAGAAAACCGTAATGGTTGATTCGGCTTTATTTGCGGTAAGAGAATTAATGGCGAAACATCCGGAATCTTTACTTTATGGACAAGATGTTGGAGGCCGGTTAGGAGGCGTTTTTCGAGAAGCAGCAACATTAGCACAACAATTTGGTGACGATAGAGTATTCAATACACCCATTCAAGAAGCATTTATAATAGGTTCTACAGTTGGTATGTCTGCTGTTGGATTAAAGCCTTTTGTAGAAGTGCAATTCGCAGACTATATATGGCCTGGCTTAAATCAATTATTTACAGAAGTGAGTCGTTCTTATTACCTATCCAATGGTAAATGGCCAGTTAGTTGTGTCGTCCGAGTACCTATCGGTGCATATGGTTCCGGGGGGCCTTATCATTCTTCTAGTGTTGAGTCTGTCTTAACAAACATAAGAGGAGTTAAAATAGCTTACCCATCAAATGGTGCAGATTTGAAGGGCTTGATTAAGTCTGCTTTTTATGATCCAAACCCTATAGTTCTTTTAGAGCATAAAGGCCTTTACTGGTCAAAGATTAAAGGTACAGAAGGCGCTATGTCTATTGAGCCAGATGAAGATTACGTAATTCCTTTTGGTAAAGGAAGAGTTGTCCAAGAGGCTGATACTTCTCAGGTAGAAGCAGGGAACTCTTGTGCTATTATTACTTATGGAATGGGAGTATATTGGTCAATAGAAGCAACTAAAAGCTTTAAAGGCCAGGTCGAAATTATTGATTTAAGAACATTGAATCCATTGGATCATGATTTGATGAATGAAGTGGC
This sequence comes from uncultured Flavobacteriales bacterium, assembly GCA_905480145.1. Lineage (GTDB taxonomy): Bacteria > Bacteroidota > Bacteroidia > Flavobacteriales_D > Crocinitomicaceae > UBA4466. The sequence goes on from CAJQPA010000013.1 coordinate 37,560, forward strand.
GAAACGCCATGGAAAAGTGATGTTAGTTACAGAAGAGTCAACTGAAGCATCGTTTACTTTAGGTTTAGCTGGAAGAATTCAACGTGATAACTTTGAACATCTGGATGCACCAATATCAATTATAGGTTCAGTCGATACACCGGCAATTCCATTGAATTCAATTTTGGAATCTGCTTTATTGCCAAATGCAGATAAAGTTAAGGCGGGATTAGAAACCTTGTTAGGGTATTAATTGATTAATTTCAAACTGATTCGAATTCATCGGATTCGCGTTACTTACCTAATATTATAACCCATTTGCATCTCTAAGTGCATTGGTAAATTGATCTGTTGCTCTTGTATTAACAAAGTCTGTCTGATAACATGTTTTTCTGAGTCAATTAAGGGCTCTATTATTCTTTATTTTTGTGAAGGATAAAGTACAATCACATGAAGTTAGATAGAGCTTATACCATCAAAGAAATTGCGAAAATTATTGACTGTAAATTCATTGGTGACGAAAATCATATTGTTTCAGGCTTAAATGAAATTCATCGTGTTGAGCGCGGTGATCTCATGTTTGTTGACCATCCAAAGTATTATGAAAAGGCATTGAAGAGTAATGCAACGACTATTTTAATAGATCAAACGGTTGACTGCCCTGAAGGTAAAGGGTTAATATTATCTGAGAATCCTTTTGATGATTATAATAAATTAGCAAGACATTTTTCTCCTTTTTCTCCTCAAACTGAACCAATTCATGCAACCGCTAGTATCCATCATTCTGCAATTATATTTCCCAATGTATTTATTGGAAAAAATGTAATTATTGGTAAAAACGTGATGCTATATTCAGGATCTGTAATTGGTGATAATTGTATTTTGGATGATAATGTAATTGTCGGGTCCAATAGTGTTATTGGGCATTTTGCATTTTATTACAAGAGAAAAAAGACAGGATATGACAGGATGCATAGCATTGGAAATGTTCATCTGAAACAGGGGGTTGAAATTGGTGCGTTATGCACAATTGATGCCGGTGTTTCAGCAACAACTGAAATTGGAGAAGGAACTAAAATTGACAATTTAGTTCAAGTTGGGCATGATACCATTGTTGGAAAAAATTGTTTAATGGCCGCTGGAGTTGGCGTTGCTGGTTGTGTGATAATTAAAGACAACGTAACCCTTTGGGGGCAAGTTGGGTGTGCTAGTGATATAACCATCGAAGAGGGGGTGACAGTTCTTGCTCAATCAGGAATTGCTAAAAACCTAGAGGCTGGAAAAACATATTTTGGAAGTCCTTGCGGAGAATTTAGAGCGAAATATAAAGAATTGGCGGCTCTAAAAAAGTTGCCCGAAATAATTGACAACTTATAATGGAAGGAGCTTTTGTTAAAAAATTAGAGAATCAGATTCAACTTAAAGATTTTAAGTTGAACTCTCTGTTGGATATAACAAATGCGATCAATACAAATCAAAATGTATCTAAATTGATGCAATTGTTTGAGTTTATTGTGAAAGAACAATTGGGGTATGATAAGTTTATTCTATTCAATAAATTAGATGATTGGGATTGTATTTTAAGGGTTGGTTATAAGGGAAAGGTAAGAGATATCGATATTTCATCTGAATTGAGACGATTCAAAGAAATTACTATGATTGAGTCTTCTCAATCAATTTTGCTAAAAGAGTTCGACGTTATTATTCCTGTTTTTCATAAAGAGCAAGCGCTGGCCTACTTCCTTGTAAAAGGCGTAGAGTATGACGGTCGTCACTTTAGTAATGAGCTTAATTACATGGGGTTCATTCAAACTTTACTGAGTATTATTGTCGTTGCCATTGAGAATAAACGAATGGCCAAAATTAACATTCATCAAGAGCGTTATAAAAGAGAATTAGAGATTGCTTCTGCCATGCAGAAAATGCTTTTCCCAGACGACCTGCCAACAAACAAGCAGATGGACATTTCTGCAAAATATACTCCTCGACATGAAGTTGGAGGTGATTACTATGATTTTATTCAAATTACTGATGATGAATATGTTATTTGTATAGCGGATGTTTCTGGAAAAGGAGTTTCAGCCGCTATGTTAATGGCAAATTTTCAGGCAACGACACGGACACTTTTTGAACACCAAAAATTTGATATCAAGGAGTTGATCATTGAATTGAATGAAAAAGTTATGAAGAATGCGAAAGGAGAGAAATTCATAACCTTCTTTTTGGCGCACTATAATACTTCTAGTCGTAAATTAAAATATATCAACGCTGGCCATAATCATCCGTTCATTACGAATGGAAAAACAGTAGAGGACTTGGACCAAGGTTGTATTGGTTTGGGTATGCTTGATGAACTTCCTTTCATCAATGTCGGTGAAAAAACATTAGCCGCTAATACTACTATTGTTCTCTATACCGATGGGGTAGTTGAACTGGAAAATGGCAGAGAAGAATTCTTTGGGACAGAAAGGTTGGTCAAACTAGTTAATAGTTATTATCCTTTATCCATGGATGATATGAATGGGTTAATTTTCTCAAAGCTAGATGAATGGCGAGGCGATTTAAACTTGGTAGATGATACAGCCATTTTTAGTTGCCGATTCTTTTAGGATACCAAATATTAACAATTATTACTCATAAAAAGATCACTGAGGCTATCGAAGTGCATCTTACTACCTCAAAATATACATTTTACCAAAGCTCTTCTTGAAGTGTTTGTCCGCTCCGGATTCTCGAGCCTTAATGTCTTCTCCGTTTATTTTAGCAATCACACGATATAGATAAACACCATTCGCTAAAGGGTCGCCAAATTGATCGGTTCCATCCCATGCATATTCAGTAATGTTTCTACCAATTTGAACAGGCCCTAATTCATCCTCATTTATTTCTTTGACTACTTTCCCTGTGACCGTCAGTATTTGAATTAAAACATCGTCAGGGACCTCACTTCCAGTTAAAGTAAACACAAATCTAGTACTTGTACTAAACGGATTTGGATAGTTCATCATTTTAGTGATTGTAGACTCGTGAATGATTTCGAAATCTACCCGGTAGTCGATATCACCTGAAATATTTCCAGACTTATCTGAACCTTGAACAAATAAGGTATAAACCCCATCTTCCTCAAATGCGGCTGGCCAAATTATTTTAAAACGTTTGTTCTGAGAGTTTGCTGGTATCCATTGCATTACTGAATTGCCAGATGCATCGTTAAACGGAATTCTTGTTTGCACGCCTGCTGGATTGGTCAGATAAATACCAAAAGAGGCAGTGTCCTCGATATTGTCCATCAATAAGAATTCATTATCATCCTTTAGCGTAATGTATATTTCACTATTAGGATCAATGATATCGCCATTCAGTATATGGTTGCCATTGAAAGTAACATCTAACAATGGGTTTCGGTCATCTCGGTTAACATAGAACGGTAACTGAAGAATGTTATTGAAGTGTTCCTGTTCAGGTTGATCTGTTACAAATAAGCTGCCATTTATATATGGGTTTACTTCCATCCACAGAATGTTACTACCTTCAAAACCTACGGTTGGTATTACAATTTCATCTCTCAGGGTTTCGCCAACTCTAAGAGAATCTTGCCTTGCATATGGAAGTGGATGTTTCACATGTTGTTCGTCTTCAATCCAATAATTAATCAATAAGGAGTCCATATCAACTGTATAAATGTTTTTGACATCAACAGCAAAGTTTACGGTAGAACCAACGGTCAAAGAGTCTTCATTCGTGGACCATGTGTAAGCTGTAGTCCCATCAATTGCCGCTTCTGGAACAGGAGAAAAGAGGACATGCCATCTATCTATTTGGGCAGGTGTAAAGTTTATCGAATCGTTGTAATGCGCTTCTAAAGAAATGTATGGATATAACGCAGCATCTACTAGTCCATTGAGGTTGATTATTGAATCATTCCTTGTAAAAGTCGTTGTTATATTATTTTGCCAATTTCCATAAATGTCATAACCGCTTATGTTAAGAATTGTCGTGTCATTTGAATTTATTTCAGAAGGATCCTGTTTCCAGTAAACCGACTCCCAATTCGTCGATGGGCCAATGAGTGGACTTTTCTCCTTCCCCGCACCTATTGGATTGTCTAATATAGCATTTAGTGTAAACGTTTGTCCATAATATTGAGAGATGCTTTCTACGACTGAATTTGTGTCTCCTTTTTGAACGAAGAAAGCAAAAGGTAAATTTGGTTTGCCTGGATAAATGCTATCAGAACCAAGAGCATTAAATGTAGCAAACATTCCAGGGTCCCAAAGGTTATAAGAGGTGGTTACAGGTGAGTACATTAAAATATAATGTCCATCTGGAACTTGGTTGTTTACTAGGTCCTGAAGGTCCAGTAAAGCTTGAGGGTTCTGCTCCGAAAACTGAAAGTATGCCATTGATCTCGGAACACATCCACTTTCAGTATTGAAGTTTCCAAAATCATGATTTGGATTACTGACAGAACCATCGAGTTCGGTGAATTTTGTTCGCCAAGGAATATGTGTTAAAGGGTCAATCACAACAACATGTATAGACTTATATTGGCCTAGTTCGTTAGGACAACTATAATAGTCTTGTTGAATATTATTTATAAAATAATTCAATGCACCGAGATTGTTCGTCATGTTGCATTCCAAAACACTAGTAATTGGGTCAAATTCTTTGGTTCGAGTTGGGCGTTCGTACTTTACAGCATTGTATTCATTCTTTTTGAATTGGTAAAAATGATCTTGACCCCAGCCCGTTTTACCTTCAATGTATTGAAACGAGCTTTCCCTCCAGTTGGTGTCTCCTTCGATTGATGTCCTCCAAAAATATACAGTGCTATCTTCGCAAATTAAAGTGCCATTTGATGCTGGCGCACTCGAAAGGGTCCATTCTGAAGGATTGACAGATTTAACACCGCCCAGTCCTGATTTCAGTGCGAAGCGATGCGCAAGACTTGGAGGACCTTCAAAATCTATCGTATCAATTTCAAAACGGTACGTATTGAAATCTGCAATAGGGTTGTTTGTTGATGCA
>CAJQPA010000014.1 GCA_905480145.1 uncultured Flavobacteriales bacterium
CTTACTTTAAATTAAAGCAAACAGATTTTAATGGGGCCTTTACATATTCTGATATGATTAGTGTTAAAAACGAAGTGTCAACAGAGTTTAGAATGTATCCTAATCCATTGAACGGACAATCGTTAAAAATGAATGTAGTAAGTCAGGGAAGCTATGATGTTTCAATTGCAGCATTGAATGGAATCTCTGTATTTGAGAAAACTGGAAATACATCAAATGAAATTTGGTTGAATGATTTACAACTTAAGACAGGAGTTTATATCGTGATGGTTAATGATGGGGTAAATGTAATTTCAGAAAAGTTAGTTGTTCAATAGTTGTTTTGAGGAGCTGACAACTTTAATGAAGTTCTCGATCAAAATACGTCCGTGATTACCAGATACTTCTGGGTGAAACTGAACACCGAATATATTCTTTGTAAGATGTTGCATGCATTCATTAACACAAGCGTCTGACGAAGCCACAAGTTCAAATCCGTTGGGAATTGATATTGTTTCGCAGTGGTCTTCCATCATCAAGATTTCAGAAGGTAACTTTTCAAACAGGGGACACTCTTCATAGTGTTCTACTGTTTGCCAATCGCGGTCCTCTTTCATTTTAGAGGCTGAAGCACCGTGAAGCAATCCAATTATTTGATGTCCAAAACATATTCCTAAAATTGGAAGTTCTGTACCTTTGATCCAGCTCATTTTTTCAATAATTGAAGTAGTGTCAATTTCTGTAACAAGAATTGGTGCGCCAGAAATAATAACTCCATCTATATCTTTAAGGTTTTCTTCGGAGAATTCATTTAACTGAACGTTTTTTACATCCATGAATTCATCGACAATTTCTCCGATGTGTTTTGATTTATTACTTCCGCAATTGATAACTAAAATCATAACTCTAAATCTCCGATACCCTGTCTTATGATTTCTGGCGAACCCGAAGTAAAGTCAACAACAGTCGATGCTTCTAGTTTTCCAAGACCTCCATCAATAATTAAGTCTACTCTTTTATCGAATCTTTCATAAATTACATCAGGATCAATAAAATAATCTTTGAGTTTATCTTCTTCATCATGAAGTGATGTAGTAGCGATAGGGTTTCCTAGTCTTTCAACAATTTTTAGGATAATGTCGTTGTCCGGTATTCTAATTCCAATTTCTTTTCTGTTGGTGTCGAATCGCCTAGGTATTTCATTCGTTGCCGTTAGAATGAACGTAAAGGGTCCTGGAAGAACTTTGTTTAGTATTTTGAATGTTGGTCGATCGATATGTTTGACAAAATTTGAAGCGCTGCTTAGATCATGACAAATGATAGAGAATTTAGCCTTCTTTAATTTTACACCCTTTAGAGCTGATAGGTGATTCAGTGCTTTTTTATTGCTTAAATCACAGCCTACAGCGTAAACAGTATCTGTTGGGAAGATAATTAGTCCACCTTTTTTTAGAATTTCTACTATTTGATCGATTAATCGATTGTCAATATTTTTCGGATTTATTTCTACAAGCATTGTGTTTGGTCTGTAGTTTCAAATATACAGTTTATTAATGATTGCTAGTGTTCTTTTAATATCGAGCAAGAAATAGCGTAATGGTCACTTAATTTATCTCGTTGAATTTGAAAGTTTCGCGAGCCCAAGCTTTCTGAATGAAAAATATAATCAATTCTCCCAATAGGTATACTACCAGCATATGTGGAGCCAACGCCTTTGGTTGTGTTTCTGTATGCATCGCATAGAATGGAGCTGAATAAATTATACGTGTATGACATTGGAGTGTCATTGAAGTCACCACAAACAATTATTGGGTGAGGCGAATCCTTGATGTGATTTGTAATAATTTCTGATTGTGCTGCTCTTTTAGGATAGGCATTTCTAACCTTATTGAGAAGATTGTAGATCTTAGTATGTTTTTCATTTGATGCTAAATCTTCTGGGTTGAATAATTCGTAGTCATCTTTTTTAAATCGAATTGACTCTAAGTGAATGTTATAGACTCTGAATGTATCTTTAGACTTGACAATGTCAGTATATATGCAATAGTTGTAACTGTTACTTTTCGCAAAGTTTAAGGTGCCTTTTTTAATGATTGGATATTTTGAAAATAATGCGACTCCAACAAATTGCCTGCCTTTGTTTTTTTGTATCATCCGCTCATGAGTATCAACAGATTTAAGGATTAATTTAATGGAGTCTTTAGTGATGAACTGTTTAGTTCGGTCTTGCTGATAGAATTCCTGAAAGCAAATAACATCAGGTTGTTCGTTGTCTAGGTACTTTAATATTTTCGAACGCGTTTTGTTTCCTTCCGTTGCGTTTCTGTTGTATCGATCAAACAATCGAACATTGTAACTCATGATACTTAATTCTGTTGCATCTTCAAATGAATCATTAGACCCGAAGGTAAAGGTTCTAAAATGCAGAGAGCCTCCCAAGAGAATCGTCAGTGAGATTGTTAAAACCCATTTAGATTTTAAGAACATCCAAAAAAAAAGAAGCAACACGTTAGCTAAAAGAATATAAGGGTAAGCAAGACCAAAAAGAGGTATTATTGATGCTGTTTCAGGATGGATGTATGGACTGCAGTAGCCAATTAACAATGAAAACACAGAGATTAGTGAAACTGAATTAAGAATGAGTCTCCAATGAAATATTCTTTTCAAGATTTTAACCATTCTTACTTTGCTTAAAAAGGTAATCCTTTTCAGATTTAGTCAAGGATTCATAACCAGATTTCGATATCTTATCTAGTATTTTATCCGTGACTTCTTGTTTGTTTTTTCTGTCAGAGATGTATTCTTCATCTGTCATTGTTCTTTTTGATTTACCACCTTTTTTTACTTTCAAATGGTTGGTTTTATCCTTTAAGACCATTTTTTTTAGAAAAATCACTAAACCTTGAGTTCGGTTTATGATGTTCGTAGAGGAATGGATATTCTGGATAGACCAAATTCCAAATAGGGCGCCGCCAAGATGAGCAAAATGAGCTGTGCTATCATTGCTAGCTAAATTTAACAAGTCTAAAGCGATAAATATTATTGCAATGTATATAATAGGGACTGATGCAAAAATAAGATTGATTTTAGTCTTTGGTCTGTAGAATGCAACCGCAACTAATATAGCCATAATTGCTCCAGAAGCTCCGACAACAGTAGAAGTGGTTAGTTCAAATCTAGGGAATAGAGAATGCGCTAATATCTCCAAAAGGCCACCGGCGATACCTCCTAGGATATAGGTGTAAAGTAATTGTTTTTGATTAAAAATACTTTCGAATAATTTTCCAGCAAAATATAGGAAAATCATGTTGGATAATAAATGAAAAGCGTCGTAATGCGTGAAAATATTAGTGAATAGAGCCCATGGGTGAGTAATGAATTCAATAAAGCTGGTGCGAAGCCCGAAAATAGGACTTATGTATTCTGAAATAAACTCTCCCTTGATCATGCCTCCTAATTGACCAAAAACATCAAGGATACGGATGGCGAAAAACAGAATAACGTTTACAAAAATTAACTTAATGGACATACCGCCATATTTGTAATTTTGTTTTAAAGTTGATATGAATGTATTTTCCGTGTTCATTTAATAAAAGGTTTTACGATCTTTTTTCCAGAAGAAAATGAAAATTGCACCAACAATGGCTCCGCCAACATGCGCTAAATGTGCTATTGAGTCACCTTGGTTATAGATGCTGTTGTATATTTCAAATACCATGTAGCCACCGATCAAATATTTAGCCTTGACTGGGATAGGAGGGAAGATCAATTGTAGTTCCGTGTTAGGGAACAATAGGGCGAAGCCGGCCAGTAATCCAAATATGGCTCCTGAAGCTCCTGCCATAACACTTCCGGACATGTTGATGTATTGTTGCACCGTACTTTGTTTTAGTGCAGTCGAAACTTCAATTTTGTTAAAGTTACCGGTCATAATTTTTTGATTCAAGGTTTGCATGTCGTAGCCTAAATTTGTCAATTGACTTTTCAGTTCCATTATTTGCCATGCTCCAATACTATTGTAAAGAATAAAAGCTCCTAGTCCACAAGCTATGTAGAATATGAAATATTTTTTCTCTCCCCATATTCTTTCTAGGTGAGATCCAAACATAAATAAGAGTAACATATTGAAAAGAATATGCATTATGCCCGATAGGTCATGCATGAACATATGAGTAATAACCTGATAAGGTTCAAAATAAATAGAACCGATATAATGAGCGCCAAGAACATGTGTCAAGTCTGTACCTGTTTGTGCAAAAAACAAGCTAACAACATAAAATAGTATGTTGACAATTAATAGATTTTTAGTTACTGGTGGAATATTTCTAAACATTCTAATTAAATTTATTTCCTATTTCATCAAGGGTAATTGTTTCAATAATTTTTTTGTTTCGCGGAGAATAGGAATGATTCTCGCATTGAAACAGCTGATCTATAAGGCCCTGTATTGATTCTGGTGCGGAGAAGTTAATGTTTTTCATCGATGCGGACTTTGCAATTGCCGCAATTAACGTGTGTGCAACATCGCCTTTTTCAACATTCTGATAGGCTATGGTTTCAAAAATATCTTCTATACCTGAACTGATTGACTCTTCTTGAAGAACAGAGGGAACAGCAGTTACTTCTAATTTCTGATCTTCAATTTTTCCAGTGAAACCAAGTTGTTGCAGCAAAGCTTTATTTTCGTTCCAATAAACAGCTTCATTCTTTGAAACTTCTCTGGTGATTGGAAATAATAAAGTTTGAGATTCAATTGGATTAGAAATAAAGTTATTGAATGTTTCTGTATATACAATCTGCTCGACAGCTCTTCTCGCATGAATAAGCATTAAGCCTGATTTACTAGATGAGATAATATAATTTCCTTTTACGATGAATTGTTTTGCAGAAGTAGCTTCCTCTTCAAAAAGAATGGCCTCGTCTTTTTCTTCCTCTTTTGATTCTTCGATAGGGTAGAAATCTGCCCAATCATTTGAAGAAGATTCTTTAGAACCAAAACCTTGATCGGTTATTGCCTTAGAAAAATTTTCTTGTGTTTTCCCACTTGATCCGGAACCCGTTCTATTTGAAGTCGTTGTGTTGAAAGGGTTGTAACTGTCATTGACACGGATAGATGGTTCTCGTGCCGGTTGCATTTTCATGTCATGCGGCAAATCAAAACTTGTCTCACGTTCAAAATCTAATGTTGGTGAAATGTTATACTTGCCAAGAGCCAAGCGAATACTACTCATCAATATGGAATAGATAAACTTTTCTTCTTCAAATTTTATTTCAGTTTTCGTTGGGTGAACATTAACGTCAATTTTACTTGGATCAATCGTTAGATATAGGAAGTATCCTGGAAAAGTTCTTGGTGCCAAAAGGCCTTCAAAAGCTTTTGTGATTGCGTGATTAAAATAATGACTTTTGAAATAACGATCATTTACGAAGAAGAATTGATCTCCTCTAGTTTTTTTAGCGTGCTCGGGCTTCAAAACAAATCCTTTTAATTGTACAATTTCTGTGCTTTCATCAATTGGTACTAATCGATCATTATAATTTGGGCCTAATATGTTCACAATTCTCTTTCGTAAAACAGCTGGGGGCAAATAATAAACTTCTGTTCCGTTGTTCGTTAACTTTAGCTGCAGAGTAGGATGTGAGAATGCTATACGCTCAAATTCATCTTGAATATGTCTAAATTCAGTAGAGTCCTTTTTTAAGAAATTTCTTCTCGCTGGTACGTTGTAGAATAAATTCTTGATATCGAAAGTCGTGCCTGTAGGAGAAACTGTATCCTCGTTTGTTATAATTTTACTTCCTTCAATAACAATTTTTCTACCTGTTTCAGCCTCTTCCAATTTGGTTCTCATTTCGACGTGAGAAATTGCTGCAATAGAGGCCAGTGCCTCTCCTCGAAATCCTTTTGTAGTGAGAGAGAAAAGATCATCCGCAGTTCGTACCTTACTCGTTGCGTGACGTTCAAAACATAAAGTAGCATCAGTTTCTGACATACCTTTTCCATTATCGATGACCTGTATTAAAGTCTTTCCCGCATCTTTAATATGCACTTCAATTTTTGTAGCTCCAGCATCAATGGCATTCTCCATTAATTCCTTAACAACAGAAGCTGGTCTTTGGATGACTTCACCTGCAGCAATTTGATTTGCAATGTGATCGGGTAATAGTTGAATAAAGTTGTGCATGTATTCTACCAGATATTTTTAACAATGGTATCCACTTCATCAACTCCGTTAAAAACGAAGTATCCTAAAGCTAAAATTGCTCCTATCAGCAAAAGAACACGGATGTTGGAAGATTGATTTTGACTCTTTCTGTATTGAGTGCGATTCCATTCTCCTTTGATATTATCTCTAAAAATTTCTTTTCTACGTTCGTCAGATAGATCTGAAGACTCTAGTTCTTCGTATTGCTTTTTTTTCGCTTCAAGACGATTTTTTCGTTCGTCAAAATACATTGGGTTGTATTGAAAACGCTGATTGCGTAGTGTGTTATTTAGAAATTTTATTTTCATTCGATTGTGTTACTAACAAATTTAATAAATTTTATATCCAATTCCTTAGTTTAATGGGAATAGTGATGTTAATTTTTGAGAAAAAAAACGTTGATGTTTCTTGTTTAAATATTCATGATGTCAAAAAAAGAGCCTATTACATGAAAAAAAATATTCTCCCCATAATTATCGGTTCTTTTTTAATGAAATGTTTTTAACTTTACCTAACGCGTTTTCTGACGTTTATATCTCATGTTATTTATTATATTTAATGATTAAGCCTCTTCATAATAAAACATCTGTTTTAGTAGCATTTATAATTGTACTAGGGTTTGTAGCGTATTCACAAATTTCAGGTGGTAAAAGTCCTGTTGCTATATATGACTTGAAGAAATCAGAAGATCAGTTAAAGAGAAAAAACCTCGAAGAAGAATGGGTTAATAAGCAAATGGAGAACATGTCACTTCGAGAGAAAGTGGGACAGTTCTTTATGGTGGCAGCCTATTCTAATAGAGGAGAGGCACACTTTCAAGAAGTTGATAGCTTAATTAGTAAGGAGAATATTGGAGGATTGATATTCTTTCAGGGTCAAAGATCAAATTTAGTTCCGGCTATTGCGCGGTTTCAGTCTAAAAGTAAAATTCCATTGTTAATGGGTATGGATGCTGAATGGGGAGCAAGTATGCGATTGTTTGGCGAAGATAGATATCCTTATAACTATACCATTGGAGCAGCGAATGATCCTAAGTTAACTGAACGACTTTATGAAATGATGGGGCAGGAGTGCCGAGAATTAAATATTCATTTGAATTTTGCTCCAGTATCTGATGTTAATAGTAACCCGAACAATCCTGTGATTGGATTTCGATCTTATGGAGAGTATCCTAAAAATGTTGCTGCACATGTTTCTGCTGCTGTAAAAGGAATGGAAAGTCAAGGTGTATTGACAAGTATTAAACATTTTCCCGGACATGGAGACACTGATGTTGATTCTCATAAAGAATTACCCGTTGTAAATAATTCATTAAAGCATATTGAAGCCATTGATTTTTTTCCTTTTCGATCTGGTATTGCAGCAGGCGCATCAACAGTTATGATTGGCCATTTAAATGTTCCGGCGTTAGATCCAACTGGCACTCCAAGTAGTTTGTCGAAGCCAACGATTCAGAATTATTTACAAGAACAACTTGAATTTAAAGGCCTAGTAGTTAGTGATGCTCTTGGAATGAGAGCCGTTGCTGATCGATATGGTAAAACGGAGGTTGTTGTAAAAGCATTCGAAGCAGGTTGTGACATTTTACTCTTTCCTGAAAGTGTGCATGAAGCAATTGATGCTATTGTGGCAAAAGTTGAAACAGATAGTATAAAGATGATTACTATTAATAAACGATGTATAAAGGTTCTAAGAGCTAAATACAAAGCAGTAATTCAACCTGGTAAGGTTAAGGTATATACACCTGGGGAAATTGCTTTTGCCAAGAAACAAACTTATGAGAAAGCAATCACGGTTCTTAAAAATGAAGGTGAATTGCTGCCGATAAAACGTTTTGATAGAAAGATTGCACATATTAGTATCGGCCTTCATTCAGAGCCTTTGAGAGCATCAATGGATTTGGTTGCTAAGATAGATCATTTCCATTTTCATACAGGTGCAGAGGCCTTAAGGAGAATGAAAGGTAAGTTAAGTGAATACGATGTCATTATGACTTCGATTCATGCAAAACGTGTTTCTAAACGCGGTGATTATGGAATGCCAAAGAACTGGAAAGGTTGGTTGAAGAATCTACCTATTGATAAAGAGAATGTATTAACCTTGTTCGGTAACCCTTATGTATTAAATGATGAGGTTAATCTAGACAATCTAGAATCGGTTGTTATTGCCTATGAAAACAATGAGTATGCTTTGAATAGAGCAGGACAGTTTTTAATGGGCACTTATGCTTCATCCGGCAAATTGCCTGTTACAATTAGCTCCTTTTATAAAAGAGGGCATGGTGTAAAAGTAAAGTCTGGAGGTAGGTTGAAAGATTCGCAGCCTGAAGAATTAGGAATTGATCCTAAAAGTCTTGCGAAGATTGATTCTATTGCTCTCAGAGGGATTCAAGCAGGAGCATTTCCTGGATGCCAAATCGTTGTTGCCGTAGAGGGAAAAGTTATTTACCGTAAGTCTTTTGGCAATCATACTTATGAAGAAAATCGTCCTGTTCAAAATGAGGATATCTATGATATTGCTTCAATAACAAAAATTGCGGCTTCAACACTTTCTTTAATGCATTATAACAGTGAGGAAGAATTAAATTTAAACAATCGTCTTTCGGATTTTTTACCTGAGTTAACAATAGGAACGCCTTATGCAGTGATGCAATTGAGAAAAATGCTAACACACCAGGCTGGCTTGAAGCCTTGGATTCCGTTTTACGTGAAAACCATGAAGGATAATTTGCCTAGTCCAGCTATTTACGCCAAAGACTCCTCTTCTTTATATAATACTAGGGTTGCTGAAAATTTATGGATACTTGGGAGTTATGGTAAGAATATTTATGATTCTATTCTTCATACACCTCTATTGCGCTCTAGAAAATATAAATATTCAGATTTGGGTTATTATTTCATTAAAAAGATAATTGAAAAGAAATCGGGAGTGACATTGGACCAATTTGTAACCAATCAGTTTTATAAGCCAATGGGGCTTGAAAACCTTCGCTATTACCCAAGAAGACATTTCAATATATCTAGAATCACCCCAACTGAGGATGATAAAATTTTCCGAAAATCTGTAATTCATGGTTACGTTCATGATCAAGGTGCTGCAATGTTAGGCGGAGTTGGAGGTCATGCCGGATTGTTCTCAAATGCTGGCGATCTTGCCAAGCTGATGCAGATGTATTTAAACAATGGGTCTTATGGTGGTGTGCAATATATTAAACCACAAGTAATTGAAGAATACACTGATTGCCAATACTGTTCAACGAACAGAAGGGGGGCTGGTTTTGATAAACCTACGAGAGACTTAAAAGGTGGGCCAACGTGTAATTTGGTGTCATTAAAAAGTTATGGGCATTCAGGATTTACGGGAACCGTTGTATGGGCAGATCCGATCCCTCAAATTAATTACGTTTTCCTATCTAATCGAGTTTATCCTGATGCTGAGAATTGGAAATTAGTCAAAATGGATATCAGAACAGACATTCAAGAGGTAATCTATAAAGCGGTCAATTCTGCTGAATAGAAGATGAGTAAAGTAAAGTTATACGTAATTTCTCTTTTTATATTGTTGGCGTGTGCATTGGCTTTTGTTCAGTTTTTATTCTTTCATGAAATTAGAATTGAAAGTGATGGATGGTTGTTTAAAGATCCATTTTTTAAATTACTACCCAGAGTAAACTGCTCATTTCCAATTTTTTTATTAACCTACGGATCGTTGATTTTATATATTATCCTGGAAAGAAAAAAACCTTTTTTTTTAACAAAACTGAATTTGTCTTATGCTTTATTGTTGCTTGTCAGAATGATTACTTTGTCCGTAATCCCCTTAAAAATACCAGAGAGTTTAATCTATTTAGAGGATCCATTTTTGAATAATTTAGTCTATCCAGGAGATATTGCTGGTGATTTGTTCTTTAGCGGTCATACGGCTTTAATTTTTATTTTTTTTTCTATTTCTAAAAGATCGATTTTTGCATTTTTGACGCTGTTGATGGGGGCTATGTTAATGATGCAGCGAGTGCATTATTCTATTGATGTTATTGCTGCAATTCCTTTTGCCTTTGCAATAGTAAAGTCAATTGAGTGGATTCTTTGTCGAATAACGGTTGAAGATTGAGTATATTTGAACAACAATAAAAGTGAAAAAAATGAAAATAGGAATAGTATTGTATCCGACTTATGGAGGTAGTGGAGTGGTTGCTACTGAGTTAGGAAAGTCGTTGGCTAAAAAAGGTCATGAGATACATTTTATTACCTATTCTCATCCAGTAAGACTCGGGTCTTTTACAGAGAATATTTATTATCATGAAGTGTCAGTTTCAGATTATCCACTGTTCGAGTATGAACCATATGAAACGGTTTTGGCAAGTAAGATGGTGGATGTTGTAAAACATGAGCATTTAGACTTATTACATGTTCACTATGCTATTCCTCATGCATCAGCAGCATTTATGGCTCGACAAATTTTAAAATCTCAAGGGATTTTGATTCCTTTTGTAACAACTTTACATGGAACAGACATTACTCTAGTTGGAAAGGATCCTTCTTTTGAACCGGTCATTACTTTTTGTTTGAATGAATCTGATGCGGTAACTGCTGTTTCTGAAAGCTTGAAAAAAGATACTTATACTCATTTTTCAACATCAAAAAAGATTTCTGTAATACCTAATTTCATTCCTGTGAGTGAAGAGAAAGTTAGTGTAGATCAAAAAATAAGAATGAGGTACTCTAAAATTGATGAGCCAATACTTTGTCATATTTCTAATTTCAGAAAAGTGAAAAGGGTAGAAGATGTAATGAGAGTGTTTGCAAAAGTAAATGCTGTTAAGCCTTCAAATCTGCTACTAGTAGGTGATGGACCAGAGCGTTTTTTAATTGAAGAGCTTTGTCGAGAATTAGATTTATGCACGCGAGTGAAGTTTTTAGGGAAAATTCAAGATCCTAGCCTTGTTTTAGAATTGGCGGATTTATTTATTTTACCATCAGAAACAGAAAGTTTTGGACTGGCGGCTTTGGAGGCAATGTCCGTTGGTGTTCCAGTGATATCATCAAATACTGGGGGAATACCTGAGGTTAATAAACATGGTGTTTCTGGACTGTTGTCAGATGTTGGTGATGTCGATGATATGGCGAAAAATGCGCTAAGTATTTTAGAGTCAAAAGAGACATTAGACAAGTTTAAGAAAGGAGCTCATAAGCAAGCATTAGAATTTGACATTAATAAGATCGTTCAACAATATGAAGACCTTTATAAAGAAGTAGTTTCTAGGTAAGTTATAGCGTGAGGCCAAACAAGTCTCTCAATTCTTTTAATTCATTCACTTTTTTAGCGTTTCCTGCCTGCTGAAAGGAGGCAATTAGATTTGTTAGCATTCTAATAATTATCGCGCTGTTAGAGCAAGGTTGATAGTATTCTCTATTTTTCTCCTTGTTGAGACCTTTTAGAAAGACATCAATTTCTTTTTCGTCGAATATTCCTCCTTTTGAAAAAGCATTGATGTAAAACAAGATTCCATGTTGGTTTTTTACCTCTGCGCTTGAATTAGATTGATGTTCGTCAATATATGCTAGCACAAAGTGGTTGGGGAGGTTTACTCCATAAATTGGCATATCAAGTGACTGAGCAATTATTGAGTAAACAACAGAAAGTGTTAAAGGGTTCCCCCTGTGCATTTCTAAAACCTTATAGATGTAAGAATTTTCAGGTAGGTGATATTCCTTAGAATTACCAGAGAATTTATATTTCCCATAAAAAATCTTATTGAAAATTTTAACTTTTTCAAAAGCAGTTTGAGCAGGGTTTATTTCGAGCCAAATATCTTTCCTTATTTCTTGAATCTTAGAATGAATAACCTGTTCATCAAGGTTTGGATACTGGTATTGAGAAATTATAATCGCTCCATCAATTAATCGTTTGTCAGATGAATTGATCCAGCTCTTCAAAGAATCTTTAATTATTTCGAATTGTATATCATGAATTAAATCTTCAATTCTTGATTGGAAAATTAAGCCATAGTCTTCGTGTTCCCATGAGGACTCTAAAAAAGGAATTGCCTCTGAGCCATGAGACATCAGCTGGTCGCGGACGTGCTCAAAAATTTGATCATCAGGATCATCTATTAAACGAACCAGGGCTTCTATAGATTTTTTAGAATTCATTAAGACAAATTTAAGTTGGTTTTGCTTTCAAAATAGCCCAAACTAGAATACTTATAAATGCAAGAATGTTAATTAGTTGAACCCTTTATTGAATTATTGTTTTGGATATGTGTAACCTTTTGGCATAATAATCGTTTAGAATATCACGGATCAATTATTAACACTTACAGGTTAAGATTAAGGAACTTCTTCGGAGGTTCCTTTTTTTTGTTTCAATAATTTTTGTAATTGTTTTAAAGCAGCCTTGTTCTGTTTACTGCTAAAAGCAGTCTCAATTTTATTCTTTTCTTCTTGAGTCAGGTGCCAAGAGAGTGATATTTTATCGTCAACTTTTTCTCTTAAGTTAAAGGATATAATATCTACAGGGAAGTCAAAAGATTGAAATCCAATATTAAGTAGTTTTTCTTGTTGAAAATCCTGTACTCTTGGGAAGTTTTTGTACATGTTTCCGAAGGGAAGTGATAACTTATCGAATAGCGATGTTGGTTCATGTTTTTCATTTTCCAAAACGTTCTTGGTGTCTCTTATTTGAATGATAATAATTCCAGAGGTGTTCTCTCGCAGCCAATCTTGCATGTTGAAAATAAATTCACTTGTTATAATACCTCCATAATTGTCTCTGATTCCGGCATCCATAATTTGAATTTCGGGCTGGGTTGGCAAGCTAACCATCGGCATAACGAATGGAAATGTCGCGTTCATACGCAGAACTGAAGAAAATCTTAGGTTGTTTGAGTTTTGAGATTTTAGTAGGGCATGAATGTCAATATTTTCAAAAGCACTTGGGAATTCTTTTCTTTTATTCGCTGGTATGGTAAGAAAATTTAAGGGTTGTGAGCAGATTAATAATCTTCTTCCATCATTCGCAATTGTAGGCGTAAATATCATAGTTGGAATGATGCCGCTCGTTTCATATTTGGTATAATATCCAAGTGAGTGTTTTAGTATTCCTTCTGTGTTGCCGTGGAGTTGATTTTCAAAAGCCGTGCCTCGATCCTTTGCATAACTGATGTTATTGTATTTAAAAGTTTGATATCGGAAGAAAAGATCATTTGTCGAGGTTACAAAGGTTAATTTATTTAGTAAATCTTTGCCAATGTTGATTTTTGATTCGGTTCTAGTTGTAGGGAAGGGTTGGCCTTTTTCTTTACGAAGGATTAGTTCTCTAAAATAGGCAGCTCCAATGAGCCCTCCGGATGCGCCAGTCATTAGTTGAATGTGATTGCTGAATTGGTTGGGGATTATACTGTCACAGTTTTGGAGTACAGTTGTGTTCCATAAGGCGCTTCTGGATCCGCCACCTGAAGAATTAATAATTATTAATTTAGGCTTTGATTCTCCGGTTTTAACTTTCCAGTTCTCAAGTGTTTGCGTGAATCTTATTAGAGATAGTTTATTAGATTTTCTATCATTTGTGATTGCTTTAAATTGATTGATGCTATATGGGTCTTTTTTTTTATTCGAATAGTTTAAACCATATGCGTAATTCGTGTATTTGAAATATTCAGTTCTGGAGCTAATCATATCCATTGAAAAAATAATAATTAAGATCAAAGGGTAGGACCATCCTTTTAGCCACGAGTTTAAGGCGCTAAAAAGCATTAAGGTAATAGTTAAGAGTAGTATTAATGAAACAGCCGCTGGGACATTGAAAATTCTATAGCTACTAAAAGCTCCGAGGATTAAGAATATGGAGATAGTCAGTATTTCGAATAATGAAGAGCTAACTTTGTTTTTAGCAAATATTTGTTCAACAAGTTTTTGGTCAAAATGCTTGAGGCTTCTACTTTTTCTTAATCTCAGTTTCCTGCCTATGTAGATAGAAATTTTTTCTTCATCTCTTTTGAAGTAGTTGTGCCATTTAACTTTTTTGTGTAAAAAGGAGGATATTGGTTTTGTGTTTGATTCCTCTAATTGGCTTGTTAAATCTCTTCTATTGTGAACTTTAAAGAAAAACTGGAACGATACCAGTAAAAATAAACAAAAGCCATTATAAAAAGCGAAAAGGTTCAGTAAGGTGAGTTTAATGTCTATTAATTCTTTCTGTGTTTGAAAATTATAAATCTGAATAGTGTAGTAGATAATAAAAACAAGAGGAATAATCGAGTTGTTGATATAGAATTTATAGAAGGGCTTGCTTACATTTGTGAGAAATGGAAAGTGAGGACCTAGCTTTATATAGCTGAAAGTGTTAAATGCTGTTGTGAATCCGCCGAGGGCTATTCCTAAAAGCAAGAATGACATAGGACTTATTTCTCCTAGGTACTCTGGAGAAAGAAATAGTAAGGGGATTCCAAAAGCTACCCCAATGTTATTGCTAATGATTAGAAATAATAAGACCCAAAATAGTAGAGCAAATAAATTAGACTTAAGTTGAAGAGTTAGCAGCTGGAAAGGAAAGAATGCTCTTATAAAGCCAGTAATACTCCTAATGTTCCAATTGTTCTCCATATTATAATATACAAAAAAAAAGTGATTAGTTTGTGCAGAATAGTTGTTATTCTAGCAGTTTTGTAAAGATTGTTGGGGGAGTTGTTGGTCTCATTGTTTCTTTGGCGACAAAAACTAGTGTGGTGGTTGCAGTTGCGATTGTTACATTGCTTTCGTTCTTTATAGTGTAAGTAAAGTAAACACGAGCCCCCTTTGTTTCAGTAATGGTTGTTTCTATGGATAAAAGATCGTCGTAAAATGCCGGACTTTTATATTTCACTGAGAATTCGGAAACTGGCAGCATGAATCCTTCGTTTTCAAGTTGTTTATAGCTAAGTCCTAATGATCTCAGTGTCTCAACGCGTCCAACCTCAAAATATTGAGCGTAATTCCCGTAATAGCAGTAGCCCATTTGATCTGTTTCTCCGTATCGAACTCTTAGTTGAATTGTATGTTTAAATTTCACTTGATTGTTTGTAACTATGAATTATAAAAATAATTATTCAATTTGTTTTTATGCGCAAAATGGCATATTTTTAATTGTATTATTATCTATCGAATGAAGTAAGGTTGTCTATTGTACTGATTAGCTATCAATTAATTTGGGGTCTTAGTAATTGCGTGCGAGAATTACGAAAAAAATATTTTTTTCAACTGTAAAAATTTCCATAAAATCAACCCCTTTTTCACTTTTTTCTTAACTTTTTTATGTAAATATTTGTGATGTCGAAAAAGGAAACGATAACCGAACTGAATAAGAAAAAGCTACTTCTTAAAATTCAACTGAGTTTTAGGACCAAAACTAAAAAAGAAACATGAGTAAAAATCAAGATGGAGCATGGGCTTCCTGCTTAAAGATAATTAAAGATAACGTTTCTTTGCAGGCTTTTAAAACTTGGTTTAGTCCAATAGTTCCCGTTAAGCTTGAAGATAGTGTTTTAACTATTCAAGTACCGTCTCATTTTTTCTACGAATGGTTAGAAGAAAATTACATTGATCTTTTGAAGAAAGTAATTCAAAAGGAACTAGGTCCAGAAGGTCGATTGGAATATAGTATCATAATGGAGAAAAATACGACAAGTTCAACGCCATATACAGTTAAGTTGCCTGCATTGAATAGCAAGTACTTAAAGAATGCTCCAGTTTCTATGCCTTTAGATATTAGTGAGAAACAAATTAGAAATCCATTTATTATTCCTGGTTTAAAAAAGGTTAATGTTGACTCAAATTTAAATCCATCTTATTCTTTCGATAATTTTGTCGAAGGTGACTGCAATAGGTTGGCACGTGCTTCAGGTTTTGCGGTTTCGAACAAGCCAGGAGGAACAGCCTTTAATCCATTGTTAATATACGGTGGAGTTGGTCTTGGAAAGACCCACTTGTCACATGCAATTGGAATATCTATCAAAGATCAATTTCCAAACAAAACAGTATTGTATGTAGGTTCAGAGAAATTTGCACATCAATTTATTGATGCAATTAAGAATCAAACGACAAATGATTTCATTCATTTCTATCAAATGATAGATGTGTTAATAATTGATGATGTTCAGTTCTTCTCAGGAAAAGAAAAGACACAAGATGTTTTCTTCCATATATTTAATCATTTGCATCAAAATGGTAAACAAATAATTTTAACGAGTGATAAGCCACCAGTTGAAATGAAGGGCATGGAGCAGCGTTTGTTGTCTCGTTTCAAATGGGGATTGTCTGCTGATTTAGCAGCTCCGGCATTAGAAACTAGAATGGCTATTCTTGAGAAGAAATTATATGGAAACGGAATTGAACTTCCAAAGGACGTAACGGAATATTTAGCTTATTCTATTAATACGAATGTTCGTGAAATGGAAGGAGCATTAAATACGCTTCTTGCACAGGCTTCTTTGAATAAGAAAGCAATTACAATTGAATTAGCGAAGCAAATGGTGGATAAGTTCGTGAAGAACACAGCCAGAGAAGTTTCTATTGAATATATTCAGAAAGTTGTTTGTGATTATTTTGACTTGGCGTTGGAGATATTAAAATCGAAAACAAGAAAAAGAGAAGTGGTGCAAGCCAGACAGATTTCAATGTATTTCTCTAAGAAAATGACAAAGTCTTCATTAGCAAACATTGGAGCTCATTGTGGAGGGAAAGATCATGCAACAGTTCTTCATGCTTGTAGAACTGTCACTAACCTGTCGGAAACCGACAAGCAGTTTAGAGCCTACTTAGAGGATTTAGAGAAAAAATTAACAATTCAATAATATCAAAAGCCATCATTTTTAATGATGGCTTTTTTATTGATAATAAATTATAATCAAATGGAAAATGCAGTAACACCAATTATAATGCTCTTAGTATTATTTGTTTTTCTTTTTAAAGCAGTGCTTATTATAAAGGAACAATCATCAGTAGTTGTAGAGCGATTTGGAAAGTTTATCAAGATCGCGGATTCAGGACTAAACTTTATTATTCCCTTTATTGATAAAAAAGCAGCAGCAGTAAATCTTAGGGTTCAACAACTAGATGTTACAATCGAAACGAAAACGTTAGATGATGTTTTTGTAAACCTTCAGGTTTCTGTGCAGTATTCAGTGCGAAGAAATATGGTTAAGGAGGCATTTTATTCTCTAGATAATCCAACAAATCAAATATCATCTTACATATTTGATGATGTTCGTGCAGAGGTTCCTAAATTGGAGTTAGATGATGTCTTTGCAAAGAAAGATGATATAGCGGTCGCTGTACAGCGAAATATAGCACAAAGTATGGGGAAATATGGCTATGATATTATTAAGGCGTTAATAACGGACATCGATCCAGATCATAAGGTCAAAGAATCAATGAATAGAATTAATGCAGCTAAACGTGAGAAGGAGGCAGCGTTAGAAGAAGCGGAGGCAAGCAAAATTCGAATTGTTAAAAAGGCTGAGGCGGAAGCTGAAGCAAAGCGACTTTCGGGAGAAGGTATTGCACAGCAGCGATTAGAAATTGTTCGAGGCTTTAAGGAGTCGGTAGAAGATTTTAAAAAATCACTAAAGACAGTTACGCACGAGGAAATAATGCAATTTGTCTTAATGACGCAATATTTTGATACGATTAAAGATATTGGTGCCAATTCTAAAAATTCGTCCATTCTAGTTCCTCATTCACCCGGTGGAATGCGTGATTTTCAAGATCAGATTATTAAAGGAACTTATGTTGGGAGTCAAATGGATAAAGATATCAATGGAGATTCAAATTAGTAATCTCTAAGTAGCTTAATTTGTTTGCTATGGTCTAGAACCATATTTGGAACGTCTTTGTAGTCTCCTATTTTTGCTGTAATACAAACTTCTTTATCTTTAAGATAAATCTCGGGCTCGTATTCAAAATTCTTAATATTCGATTCAAATATCGAAACACTTAAAATTTGATTGGGAAACTTTTTATCTAGGTTGATAAATACATGGCCTTTTTTATGCTTTTTTGTACTGACTACTTTGCCACATACGGTATGTCTTTCGCCATCATCAATTAATTGTCGAAGATCATTTGTATTAATTGATTTTTTAGGCAATAGTCTAGTTTCAATTGCTTTCACATCTCCTTTTTGACGAGCAGGCAGCCAGGGTTTGTAATCTGATTTTGATTCTATATCTTGTTCTTTAAGGTTGTCTAGATCAGGGAATAAATCATACCCCATTAACTGCTCTATACTATCAATACTAACTGTATAAGATTCTAAGGGACGTTCAATTTTTTGATGGGGAAGGATAAAACCAATACCCCTGTTGTTTTTCAAATCCAATGCTACCTTTATGAAATATTCTGGAATACTGATTGAGTTGGGGCTCCTTTCAATTTTTTTCAAATTGGGAGTCAATATCGGGGCGGTAATTATTATTAAATTAGTTTCATTATCTGTTACATAACCTCTCAACCAGTTTTCTAATTCGGCCCATTTAAGGCGGTTAAAATCTCCGATCTGGGGAGTCATGTTGGAATAGAAATAACTTTCAGAAAGAGCTTTTTCACTCCATTTAAAATCAGCAGAAGGGGCAAGGTGACCTCTGTCATACCCAAAACCATCATAACTATATGATCCATCTTCATTTAGTTCTTTCAAAAAATAATCTATTTCCTGTGCAGAACTATTTTTTACTAAAGGGTCTTCTCTGAAATCATTAGAACGTGAATTATTGCCTTTAATAATGTCGGGTAATATGATGTGCATTACCCAATTTGCCTGCTCATGCTCCTCATTATAACTTAGCTGATAGGCTGAGTGTCTAATTATTTCTTGGTCTATTCCTGCAGTTGGAATACCGACAGTATTAATTTCATTTTGAATCCAGGTAAGTTTTAGGATTTCTAGTTCTTGAATTAATTGTGCCTCTAATTGTGCAATTGAGTCTAATCTTTTATTGATAACATTTATTTCACTTGATTCAGCCTGTCCAAAACAATTGGATGAAATGATAAAAAAAAGAAACAGAAACTTCATGGGTAGTTTTTTATTAATTATTTCATTTGTTATTTGGCAAATATGCCATAAAAGTATGCTGCATCTAAGATAGGTAATTAATTAGTTCATAAAATATGTTTGCGTGTAATTCGTTGATGTTCCGCTAAAATATTTAATCATAGAACTCTATTATTACAAGTACTATCTCTATCTTCGTCTCGAGTTGAGTAAAATATCAAAATATCGAACGATTCAGTTACAGTCTGAGGGAATGTATAAGGAAAAAGGTTCCAAGTTTATCGGTTACGTGACTTCTTGCTATTCGGAGGAGGAGGTAAAAAGTAAACTTGCCGAATGGAAGGAACAAAATCAGCAAGCTGGCCATTTGTGTTATGCATATCGTTTGGGTGTTGATAAGTTAAAGTACAGAGCCAATGATGATGGTGAGCCAAATAATTCTGCTGGTGCTCCTATTCTAGGCCAGATTGAATCATATGATTTGACCAATGTATTGATTGGAGTTGTTCGGTATTATGGTGGTACTAACCTTGGAGTTGGTGGGTTGATTAATGCTTATAGAACTTCTGCGAAAGAAGCTATTGAAAATGGTATTATCGAAGAATTGGAAGTTTATCAATGGTATGACTTGTCTTTTGGTTATGAGGATATGCCGCATGTAATGAACTTGATTAAAAAAAAGCAACTGCATATTTCGGCTAAAACATTTGAGGTTAGTTGTAAAGTAATATTGAGAATAAAATTGGATTTTGTAGAAGAGATAACGGCAAATTTGAACGCCTTTGCGTCTATGAAAATCAACAATAAAGGAATATACTAGTTATGAAGTTATTGAAGGAATTAGTGGAAGTTCGCGGAGCGGCGAGTGACGAAGGGAAAATTAAGAAATTTATATTTGATTACGTAAGTGATAATAAAGCTAGTTGGATTACAGAGCCTCAAATTATTGAAGGAAAGGGGTTTCAGGATTGTATAATCCTTGTTTTTGGTGAGCCTAGAACCGCTATTTATGCCCACATGGATAGTATTGGCTACTCAGTTGGGTATGATAAGGAATTGATAAAAATTGGTGGTCCAAGAATGATTGATGGGATGCAATTAGTAGGTTCAGATACTCAAGGAGAAATCCTCACAGAGTTGATGGTCATTGAAGAGGAGAATGGACAATCTACTTGTCAGTATGTTTTCGATAGAGAAATCGAGCGAGGAACAATTCTAACATTCAAGCCTGATTTTAGAGAAACGGAAGAGTATGTGCAATCTCCATACATGGATAATAGATTAGGCGTTTGGAATGCTTTACGTGTCGCAGAAACGCTAGAGAATGGAGCTATTGTGTTCGGTACTTATGAAGAACACGGAGGAAACTCGGTTGGTTATTGCGCTAAATATTTATTAGATAAGTATGATGTATACCAAGCTTTGATCTCCGATATAACATGGGTGACTTCTGGGGTTGTACATGGCGGTGGCGTTGCTATTTCAACGAGAGACAAAGGTTTACCAAGAAAGTCATATTTGGATAAGATCATACAATTAGCAAAGGATTCTGGTGTACCCTTTCAGTTGGAAGTTGAATCAGCCGGTGGAAGCGATGGAGGTGTACTTCAGCATTCTGATATGCCAATTGACTGGTGTTTCATTGGAGCGCCGGAGGATAATGTACATTCTCCAGATGAAAAGGTGTTCTTCAAAGACATTTATGCTATGGTAGAGCTTTATAAATACCTAATGAAACATTTGTAAATCAAATTTGACAATTACGGAGCTGAAATAAATTTTAAAACAAAAAAAAAGGATGAATCAATGATTCATCCTTTTTTATGCTAATATATTATTTAGCCATTACTTTTGGAGCAGCTGATAAAATTGCTTCACTTGATCCTTCTTCATAAATCTTGAAGTTTTTCACAAATTGTGATGCTAAGTTGTTCGCTGTATCATCGAATGCTGATTTGTCAGCCCAAGTATCTTTTGGATTCAAAATCTCAGAAGGCACACCTGGACAAGATTTAGGCATTGCTAAATCAAATATAGGCTGTTGGTGGAATTCAACATTGTTTAATTCTCCATTCATTGCTGCTGTAATCATTGCCCTAGTGTATGAAAGCTTCATTCTGCTTCCAGTGCCATAAGAACCACCTGACCATCCAGTGTTGATTAACCAAACTTTAATGTCTGTTCCTTTTAATTTATTACCTAATAACTCGGCATATTTTGCTGGATGTAATGGTAAGAATGCTGCACCGAAACAAGCAGAAAATGTTGTTTGTGGTTCAGTAACACCCATTTCAGTTCCGGCAACTTTTGCAGTATAACCAGACATGAAGTGATACATTGCTTGCTCATTCGTTAACTTAGAAATAGGAGGTAAGACACCAAAGGCGTCAGCCGTTAAGAAAAATATGTTTTTCGGAGCTCCACCGATAGATGGCACAACGATATTATCAATGTGATGAATAGGATAAGAGACACGAGTGTTTTGTGTAATCTCAGTCTTTTCGTAATCAGGAGTTGAAGTTCCATCAACAAAGCCGATGTTTTCTAAAATTGCTCCATATTTAATAGCATCATAGATTTGAGGTTCTTTTTCTTGAGATAAATCGATAGTTTTAGCATAACAACCGCCTTCAAAATTGAAAACAGTATCATCTGCCCAGCCGTGTTCATCATCTCCAATCAATTGCCTGTCCGGGTCAGAAGATAAAGTTGTCTTTCCTGTTCCAGAAAGCCCAAAAAATACTGCTGTATCTCCCTCTTTTCCGATGTTAGCAGAACAGTGCATTGATAAAACATTCTTCTCATGTGGAAGAATAAAATTCAATACAGAAAAAATTCCCTTTTTGATTTCTCCAGTATATCCAGTACCACCAATGATTGCCATTTTCTTCGTGAAGTTTAAAATCGCGAAGTTATGTTGACGTGTACCATCTATTTCTGGATCAGCCATAAAACCTGGCGCACATACAATGTTCCATTCTGCATCAAAATCTTGAATTTCTTCATCTGTAGGACGCAAGAACATGTTGTAGGCGAACTGATTAGACCATGGGAATTCAGTTGTAACACGTAAGTTTAATCTGTGATTATCATCAGCGCAGGCATATGCATCCCTAACATAAACATCTTTACCGGCTAAATAAGCTTTCATTCTGTTATAGATAGCATCAAACTTCTCAGGTGAAAATTTAATATTGATATCACCCCACCAAACTGCATCTTCAGTCTTGTCGTCACAAACAATAAAGCGATCCTTTGGAGATCTCCCGGTGAATTCACCTGTCTCAATTGCTAATGCTCCAGTGTCAGTCAATACTCCTTGCCCGCTGACAATTGAATCTTCAATAAGTTCTGAAGGAGAGAGGTTCCAAAATTGGTTTCCTAAGTTGGTTAATCCAATAGACTCGTTTAAATTGGCATTATTTCCCTTCTTACCAAATACGTTCATATAATTAGTTTATAGCTTTCGCTTTTATTAACAAGACAAATTTAAGGTATTAATATCGACGTATGAAAATATTGAAGAAGGAGTTTCTAACAATTTTGTTGAAAAACTGTTGATATTTTTTTTGAATAAAAATCTATTGTCTTATTTAAACTCATTCAAGCAGTGTTATCGAGATATCTAAATATTAGCTTTTAAAAATATTTTCTAGCCAATCTAGACAGATAAGGATTGTGTATTATGCTTTGAAGGACAAATAACCATTATGTAATTCCAATTAGGTTTATTGTTATCAACTCATTATATTTAAACTTTTAAAAATCAAAAAAACACTATTTATTATGAAAAAAACACTTTTATTTGTATCTCTTTCGGCTCTGATGTTGTCATCTTGTGTGAGTTACAATCATTCAAATCGTATTAGCGATATTCCAGAAAATGCTTTGGGACAAGCTGATAAACTCGTTGTTGATGTTACTGTAGATTTGAACAAACAAGTTAAGGCAAGATCTAACAAACATGCTAGTGCAAAAGATGCAAAAAACGAAGCTTACTTTCTTGCAATTAATGATAACAACTGCCACGTTGTAGTAGATCCAATTTATACTGTTCAAACTACAAAAACTCTTTTTGGTTCTAAAAGTATGGCTGAGATTATTGGATTTGCAGGTTATTATAAAAATGCAAGACCAGAATCAGAAGCAGAACAAGTTGCTTTTGATAGATCTTTGGACAATACAAAGAAAATGATGGATAAGGGAATTGATACATCTGCTGTTAAAGCATTTCTTATGATTAAGGGAGATGCTGATGATTCAGTGGATGATGCCGGTGCAGAAGGTAAAAAGAGTAAATCATCAGGAGCTGGTGGTAAACTTATGGGTATCTTTAAAAAGTAATTAAGGATAAAAATCTATTCTTATTAAAAAGGGGACAATTGTTATAATTGTCCCCTTTTTTTATATTGGATTTTTCTTCTTTTTTATTAATCCCAATTGCAACAAGAATTGCAGAAATTACATTTATTATAAATCAAAATAAAATAATTCCCTTTCTTGTATTCAATATTATTCGAACGTGTATTTAAGTTGATCATCCCATCCTTCTAACATAAATACAATTTCAGAACCAGGTGTTTGGTCGTAAGCAATGTTTTTTAAATCAATTTCAATAGTTTTTGTGACTATTGACCGACAAGAATCATTGTTTTTGTCGTGAATTAGTTTTACGGATCGTTTTGGTGGTAAACTTTTCATAATCATTGGACTTCCAATAAAACTAAATTTGTGTTCTGCGCATCCTCCAGAATATGTTACAACTAAAAATAAAGTATTCTTTATTATTTTCGCACTTTGGATGTTAAGTAAATCAGAGTCTTTGAATTTCCCAATTTCAGCTATTAATTTAATGTTTCTTTCAGGCTTTGTAATTTCTGTCATAGTATTTTCATTCTGTTCAGCTGTTTCACCAATTTCTTCTTTGATAATGTTTTCAGTTGATGCGCAAGAATATAATAGGATTCCAGTTAGTAATAATGCGAATAATTTCATGATTTCTGTTTTTTGAGTTCTATTAATGAGTATCCAAATATAATACCATTTCAATATGTTTTTACAGATTATAGTGAATTATAATGAAATACACTCTTGATTCCATATCTTTGCACCATGAAAACGAAAACGCTCAAGAAAAATAAGGTCAATGTAATCACTTTAGGATGTTCAAAGAACATTTATGATTCAGAAGTTCTTATGGCTCAATTGAAAGGTAATAATTTTGATGTAGAGCATGAATCTACAGAAAACGATTCTTCCATAGTTATCATTAATACATGCGGTTTTATTGATAACGCTAAGCAAGAATCAATTGATATGATTGTAGATTACGCTGAAGCAAAAAAAAATGGCTTGGTGGATAAAGTATATGTGACTGGTTGTCTTTCACAGCGATATAAGGATGATTTAGAAACTGAAATCCCTGAAGTTGATGCGTTTTTTGGGACAAGGGAATTGCCTCGTTTGCTTAAAACTTTAAAAGCAGATTATAAACACGAATTGGTTGGTGAGCGTCTTTTGACAACTCCTACTCATTATGCTTATTTTAAGATTGCAGAAGGTTGTGATCGACCCTGCTCTTTTTGTGCGATTCCAATTATGAGAGGTAAACACAAGTCAACACCAATTGAAGATTTAATCAAGCAAGCGAAAGGTTTGGCTGCGAAAGGTGTGAAAGAATTGATGTTAATTGCTCAGGATTTAACGTATTACGGATTAGATATATATAAGAGAAGGGCATTGGCAGAATTGATTGATCAATTGGCAGATGTTGAAGGGATAGAGTGGATTAAATTACATTATGCCTTCCCGAATAACTTTCCGATGGATGTGTTTGAAGTGATGAACAGACGCGAGAATGTTTGTAATTACCTAGATATTCCTTTACAACATGGTTCTACGAAAATGCTGAAAGCAATGAGAAGAGGTATAACTCGTGAAAAAACTGAAGAATTAATCAAGAATATCAGAGCGGAAGTTCCTGGTATTGCTATTCGTACGACATTAATTTCTGGTTATCCTGGTGAAACAGACGAAGATTTTCAAGAGATGTATAAATTCGTTGAAGAGTCACGTTTCGACCGTCTAGGGATTTTCACGTATTCTCATGAAGAGAATACCCATGCATATAACTTCGAAGATGATGTGCCTCAAGAAGTGAAACAAGAAAGAGCAGATCAAATCATGGAGTTGCAATCCGGAATCAGCTATGAGCTAAATCAAGAGAAGGTTGGAAAAACGTTTAAGGTTCTTTTTGATAAAATTGAAGGTGATTACTATCTGGGTAGAACAGAATTTGATTCTCCAGATGTCGATAATGAAGTTTTAGTTAGAAAAGATGAATTTCACTTGAGACTAGGTGACTTCGCCATGGTAAAGGTTTTTAAAGCAGATCATTATGATTTATACGGAAAGATTGTAGATTAATTTTATTCTAAAGCAGCACTTTGAATTTTGGGATTCTATTTAATAAGAACAATTAATTAGACAGTTTTGAAAAAAATCAAATCGTTTTTGTTAGGATAAAAATAATTGGAATTATTTTGAATAGATTTTACG
The DNA here is from genome assembly GCA_905480145.1 of uncultured Flavobacteriales bacterium. Taxonomy (GTDB): domain Bacteria; phylum Bacteroidota; class Bacteroidia; order Flavobacteriales_D; family Crocinitomicaceae; genus UBA4466. The sequence goes on from CAJQPA010000014.1 coordinate 25,773, forward strand.
CAAAAGGTTATTAGTTGCAGGAGGGTTTTTAAATGATCACTTTTGATTTCTTGGGTGGAATGAAATAATAGCTTCTCTTAAAAAATGCTGATCTAGATGAGTATAAATTTCAGTCGTTGTGATTGATTCATGTCCTAACATATCCTGAATCGCCCTTAAGTTAGCTCCTCCTTCTAGAAGATGTGTAGCAAAAGAATGACGGAAAGTATGAGGCGATATATTTTTGTTTAGTCCAATTTTTTCAGCTAAGTCTTTAATAATTGTAAAAATCATAACGCGTGTGAGCTGCGCTCCGCGTCGATTAAGAAAGACAAAACTTTCATGGCCTGGCTTAACTTTCATATGGTTGCGGGTTCCTTCTTTGTAGAATTTAATTTCCTTTTCTACAGAAGGACTGCACGGCACAAGTCGTTGCTTATTTCCTTTTCCAATGACTCGAATAAATCCTTCATCAAAAAATAAATTTTCAAATTTTAGATTGACTAATTCAGAGACACGAAGGCCGCAACTGTACAAAGTCTCGATGATAGCTTTATTTCGATGACCTTCATTCTTACTTAAATCTATTGCATCGATCAACGCATCAATTTCCAAGACTGATAAAACTTCAGGTAGCTTTCTTCCGATTCTTGGGAGTTCTAATAATTCACTTGGATCAGAATCCATTTCGTTTTCCAAAACTAAGAATAAGAAAAACTGCTTGATTCCACTAATGATTCGTGCTTGACTTCTTGCGCTTAGTCCAAGTCCGTAGAGCTCGTGAATAAATTTTTTTAAAATTAAGTAGCTTATATCTTGAGGAGAATGCGAATTAGCTTCAGAAAAGTCCTTTAATTTCTCAACATCTTTGATGTAAGCTTCAATAGAATTTTGAGCCAATCCTCTTTCTATTTTCAAGTATGAAACAAAATCCTTAATATAGCGATTCCAAGACGACATCTATGAGACTATTAATTGTTAATGGACCAAATTTAAATTTAATTGGTCAACGCGAAGAAGAAATATACGGGAAAGAATCGTTTCAAGCGTTTTATGATGAATTAAATTCTAAAACTGAAGTAGATCTGGACTATTATCAATCCAATATTGAAGGAGAATTGATCAATGCTTTACAAGCTTCTAATCACGATGGAATTATCATTAATGCCGGTGGATATACGCATACTAGCGTCGCTATTCGAGATTGTGTTAAAGCGATAAAAATCCCTGTAGTAGAAGTTCACATCAGCAACATAATGGAGCGTGAGACATTTCGGCATGTTTCTCTAATTTCTGAAGTGGCCGAAGGATGTATATTTGGATTCGGACTTAAATCGTATGACCTGGCAATAGATTACTTTCAAAAAGTGAAGTAAAAAAGAAACTGAAACTCTTGTATTTTTTGTGGGGTTAAGATTTATTTAATTTTGCTCTTAATATTGCAGCTACACCCAAGCCTATAAGACCCTGGTCAAAACTTCTTGTTTTATTTTTAGCCTTCTTTTTTTGTTGAATCAAAATCTTGGCTATTTCTATTGATGTAATCATAGCATATGTATTAGTTCTATGTAAGATAGACAATAAATATGCCAAGAATAAGGTCATTTACTAAACGGTAGTTAAATCAAATTTAACTGAAACCCTGGGAAGTTAAAAGATAGAATTTATTCTTTATTGATTATTTCTTTGTGCAATTGTAAACAAAAGCAGGAGGGAAGTTCTTAATTGTAAATTGAATCTTTACTTGATCGTATTTTGATTCCAATAACTTTTTAGACTGCAACGAATATTGGAATTGAATATATTTTCCGGTATCCTTCAAACAATCAAAAGATTCATTTACAACATCTTGTCTCAGTTTTTCTGGAAATACCATTAGTGGTAATGATGAAATCACAACATCTAATTTTTCTGTTTCACCGATGTATTTATGAATGAATTCGGCAGAGTCATGTATTATTTTAACACGAGGATCATTAATTCTAGAGGATAAGGAGTTGTAAAAATTGTCGTTTAATTCAAAAACCAATAATCGAGCATCATCTGCCATTTTATTGATTATTAAATCAGTGAATACACCAGTGCCAGGTCCTAATTCGACAATAAGTTTGTCTTTAGAAAAATCAATATTTGAAAGCATCTTTTTCCCCAAAGACTTCGAAGAAGGACTGACAGCGCCAACCATCTTCTTATCTTTTAAATATTGTTTTATAAAACTACGCTTGGTCACCATTTAATTTTTCTTTGATTACTAATTTACCGTTATTTAGTATTCCCACGATTCTTCCGGTCAGAACTTTATCAACAAGCGGAGAATTAAAAGTTGCTGAGCAGATTTCATCCTTCTTTAATGTCCATTTCGACTTAGGAGAAAATAAAGTTAAGTCCGCCTTTTCTTCAGTAGCTATTTTATTTATGTTTAGCCCAATCACTTTTCTAGATCCCTTCGAAAGAACCTCAATGATGGTTTCTAAATCGTATTCTTTTGCAAGAGCCAAAGATGAAAATACAGTTTGTAGGTTGATGTTCCCAAATTCAGCTAAATCAAATTCGACATCTTTTTCTTCCTTGTCCTTAGGTCTGTGGTCAGAAACAATTGCATCGATAGTTCCGTCTTTAATTCCTTTCCATAAATATCTTCTGTCAGATTCAAATCTAAGCGGAGGCATTACTTTATAGTTCGAGTCAAAACCCAATACTGATTCTTCGTTGTAAATTAAATTTGAAACATGTACATCAGAGGTAACATCTAGTCCGTCGTTTTTTGCTTTTCTGATTAATTTTACGCTTTCTTCGGTCGAAACTCCGGTGAAATGAATTTTTCCTCCAGTATATTCTGCCAAACGTATATTTCTTTCTAATTCAATAATTTCTGCAATAGATGGGTCAGCTTTGATTCCTGTTTTTGTAGATGCGATCCCTTCGTTGACCATTCCATGTCCCGCTATAGATTGATCTCTCGAGAAAGCTACAATGGTTCCTCCAAAGTTTTTCGAATAGAGTAGAGCTCTGTACATGATTCCAGAATTTACAGGAAGTAAATCATCTGAAAAAAGTCTTACACCATGCTGATACATATCGTACATTTCAGAGAGGTTTTCTCCTTTCATTCCAACAGTTATTGTGCCCATGGGATGAGCGTCAGTTGCATGAAACTCTGATTTTCGTTGTAAGTATTGAATTTGGCTTTTACCATCAATAACAGGCTGAGTACTTGGCAAGATAGCAACATGAGTGAATCCGCCTGAAGCAGCAGAGTCGAGTCCAGATTCAATTGTTTCTTTGTGTTCAAAACCGGGGTCGCAAAAATCTGCTTTTAAGTCCATCCATCCAATTGAAACATGTAAATCTTCTGCTTCAATGATTTTATCAACTTCTGAATTAATTTCGTTCTCTATTGCTATAATAGTATCCTTATCAACTAAAATATCTTTAACTTCTCCGTTAAACGGCGAGTTTTTGTCAATTATTCTAGCTTGTTTAATTAAGACTTTCATATAAAAAATTTACTTAATGAATCGAATCAGTAACATTTCTGTAAATACAAAAATAAGAGTTAAAACAATACAAAACTTCCAATAACTGAAAGGTTTGTCTATTTCAATTGTTGTGACGTTAGACTTTCCTCCGACCTCATTAAACTGAATTTTTTTTGCCCCTAGTTGTGTTAATTTTGATTTTATTTCCTGTTCAGTTGTTTTGTTTGGTTGTGATTCTGTCCGATTATAATTAAGACTAACAACTCCAATTTTTCGGTCGGTTTCTAACCAATAATTTCCTGCTTTTAATTGTTCTAAAACATCTTGATTCTTTAATGATATATAATGCACTCCTGAAGTTGAAGAACTTCTTGGGATAAAGTTGATGTCATCATTCTTGATGTGAATCGGATTGTTTTCATCTATATTTTCATATATCGGAAATTTTGTATCATCACCAATTATCATGAATTCGGGTTGTTTTCTTTGACTAAGTTCAGAGCTTCTTAGAAGAATTGTAGAAAAGAGAGCGTCTTTAGAGAAGCTTCCATAATCTGAGTGCAATGAGCTGTAAAACATGTAAGCATTACCTTTCTTTTTAGTAACAGATAACAATGATAATCCGTTTTGTAAGAGAATAAGAGAAGAGCCCATGGACTGATTACTTACTAAAGAATTGTAGGCAATACTAACACTCGGCAAGTTTAATTTCTGAGTGTTTTTTTCAAACACGCCTTTAAAGAAAGGGTCGTCGTAATTGATTTGGTTAATTTTTGTACCGGAAGAAACTTTTTGTCCCATTGTTGGTAGTTTCAAAATTTGTAGCAGCCTGTTCCAATTAAATTTATTGGGAGTTCTTCCAGGGAATAGCATAATTGAACCTCCAGCTTCGGAAAAATCTGATAAAAAATTCGAAATTCCGTTAGTTAGTGTATTTAGCCCATTGATAATTACAAAGTCTTTTGCGTTAAAATCATTTTTTGTAATAGAAGTAATTTCTTTTGAAGTGTATGAAAAATAGTTGTCTAGATCAAGCACCATTTCAACATTAGGAATTGCGTCTTCGCCATTGATAACTAATATTTCAACTTCACTTTTTACGTCATAAGAAACATAATAGTTATTGTCAAAAAAGAGATTGTTGTCAATTACTTGCACAACTCCTTTCTTTTTTCCGATTGATTTGTCTTGATAACTGATCTGTGATATAATTTCTGAATTGGCTGGAATGTCAACAAATATGGTTCTATTAAATCGGTCTATGTTAATTAGAATTTCGCTGTTTGAAATATCTTTTTGGCCACTGTTTTTAATGCGGATATTTAATTCCTTATTGACCCCAACTTTATGGATAGGAGAAGAGAACCACAATGAATCTATGTAGACATTGTTATTGGTTTCAGGATTTAGCTTTATTGGATAGAATGAAGTTTGCTGAATTGGCAATTGATTTGAGCTTTTGCTACCAAGGTGTTGGAAGTCACTGATTAGTATAGATTGGATATTTGCTTCCTGATTCAGCATATTTTTATTGAAAACAGATGTTTGCCACTCAACAACATCTTCCAATTTCCTTGAGAGGGGCGAGAAATTAATTTCATCAATTTTCTCTAGAGCCTCTATTTTTGAGAGGATTCTTTTTTCGCTTCCAGATAGATCATTACTAACAACAATAAATCGAGTGTCTAAATTTGCCTCGTTGATGATCTCTCTAGCATTTTCTCTAGCTTGAGATAATAGCTCTCCCTCCGTTCCTTTTGATTCCATAGAGAACGAATTATCTATGTATATAGAGAAAAGTGAATCTAGTGTTTGATTTTCACTTTCTTGGCTAGGGAAAAAAGGTTGAGCAAAGGCTAAAATCAAAAATATAAACGCCATTAGCCTGCTGACAAGAATAAGGTAATGTTTGATAGATTTTGTTGACTTAGTCTTTTGATCAACCTGTTTAATAAAAGAAAGACTAGAGAAATAAAGCGTTTTGTATCTTTTGAAATTGAAAAGGTGAATGACAATCGGAATGATTAGTGCCAGTAATGCCCAAAGAAATTGTGGATACACAAATTGCATGTTTCAAATATAGCATTTATCATGAAGTAAAAGTTGGAATGTTGAAATAGAAATTGAGTTATTTATCATTTTCAAAAACACCTATTCCGAATAATGCAAAATCATATTTAACGGGGTCATTTGCATCCATTTCTCTAAGTTTTTGCATTAATTCTTCTAGTGCTTTCCAATCGTCTTGTTTTCGGTGAAGTAGGCCAAGCTCTCTAGAGATTCTGCTCGTATGAACGTCAAGTGGCAAAAACAAATCTGAAGTTGAAATACTTTTCCAAATTCCAAAGTCAACTCCAGTCTTGTCATCTCTTACCATCCATCTCAAAAACATATTGATTCGTTTAGTTGCAGAATTTTTTATTGGGTTAGAAATATGCTTTTCGCTTCTTTTCTCATGAGCCGTTTCTAGAAATAATTCTCTGAAATTTACGATTCGACCTTTAATTCCTTCTATCTCTGAATTTTTACTAAATGCTAATTCAAGACCTCCTTTTTCGTAGATGTTTTTAAGGCTTCTAAAGAAAAAATCTAAATCAATACCATTAAATGTCCGATGAACAAAATCAAGATTTTTATTTTCTTCATAGTTTATAATAAAATCAAAAGGGGAGTGTTGCATGATTTCAAGTAAGCGCTCGCTACTTTTAATTATCATTGACCTTTTGCCCCAAGCGATTGTTGAGACAAGGAAAGCAATAATTTCAACATCTTCTTTCTTTGAAAATCTATGAGGAATTTGAATAGGATCAGATTCAATAAAGTCTTTTGTATTGTATTGTATAGACTTGAAGTCGAGGTATTCTTTGAGTTCAGAGAAGAGCATTTCTTTGCAGGTCGATTAAGTTCATCTATACAATTAATCCATCACCCATAATTAACTGTCTGTCAGTCATTTTAGCAAGACTATCGTTGTGTGTTACAATGACAAAGGTTTGATTGAATTCATCACGTAAATCAAAGAATAACTGATGTAATTCTTCGGAGTTAGTGCTATCTAAATTCCCTGATGGTTCATCAGCAAAAATTACTTTCGGTTTGTTGATCAATGACCTAGCTACTGCAATTCGCTGTTGTTCGCCGCCAGACAGCTCATTTGGCTTGTGCAGAGCTCTGCTGCCCAGACCTAACAATTCTAATAGCCGTCTTGCTTCAATTTTGGCATCTTTTTGCGAAACCCCTTTAATTAGTGCTGGTAGAATAATATTCTCTTCCGCCGTAAATTCAGGTAGTAATTGGTGAAATTGAAATATAAATCCAATGGACTGATTTCTAAATGAAGACAATTGTTTTTTGGATAAAGTAAACGGGTTTACACCATCAATTAATACTTCTCCTGAGTCAGGTCTGTCTAGTGTACCTAGTATTTGAAGTAGCGTTGTCTTGCCAGCACCAGAAGGGCCCACAATTGATACTACTTCACCTTGTTTTATTTCAAGGTCAATTCCTTTGAGAATTTTAAGTTCACCGTATGATTTATGAAGTGATTTAGAGATGAGCATTACTTGTTTAACTTAAGAGAGTGCCCCATTCGGTCACGTTTCGTTTTAAGATACGTTTTGTTGTGCTCATTGCTTTCGATTTCCAGTGCAATGTTTTCGGTAACTTCCAACCCATATCCAATCAGTCCAGTTCGTTTGGTTGGATTGTTTGACATTAATTTCATTTTTGTAATGCCAAGATTTCTCAAGATTTGTGCACCAATTCCATAATCTCTTTCGTCTCCTTTAAAGCCTAGTTTTAAGTTAGCTTCTAAAGTATCGTATCCTTCTTCTTGAAGTTTATAGGCCTTTAATTTATTCGTCAATCCTATTCCTCGTCCTTCTTGATTCATGTATAAGACTATTCCTTTCCCTTCTTTTTCAATTAGTTTCATAGCTGTTTCTAATTGAGGTCCACAATCACATCGGCAAGACCCAAAGATGTCTCCAGTCATACAGGAAGAGTGGACACGTACCAGAACTGCTTCGTCTTTTTCCCATTCACCTTTTACCAAAGCAAGATGTTCTTGACCAGTATTTGTCTCTTTAAATAAGTGTAAGTCAAAATCACCAGAAGTAGTCGGCATTTTTACATCAATTACCTTTTCAACTAATGTTTCTGTTTTTATTCGGTATGATATCAAATCTTCAATTGAAATTAATTTCAAGTCGAACTTTTGTGCAATCTCAATCAATTGAGGTAATCGCGCCATTGTGCCATCTTCATTTAGAATTTCAACAATAACACCTGCAGGTTCAAAACCAGCCATTCTTGATAAATCTATGGCTGCCTCAGTATGACCAGCTCTGCGAAGGACCCCACCTTTTTTCGCTCTTAAAGGAAAAATATGACCAGGTTTACCTAGTTCTTCTGGGCGAATCGTAGGGTCGATAAGGGCTTTTATGGTTTTAGAACGATCACTTGCACTAATTCCTGTTGTACAACCATGTCCATTTAAATCTACAGAAACTGTAAATGGAGTTTCATATGCTGCAGAATTACTTTGAACCATTAGATTAAGTCCAAGGTCATCACATTTGTCTTCAACCAATGGTGCACAAACGAGTCCTCGGCCATGTGTTACCATAAAATTAATGATCTCAGGTGTAACGTTTCTAGCAGCTGTGACGAAGTCTCCTTCATTCTCTCTGTCTTCATCATCAACTACAATGATAACTTTTCCGTTTTTTATATCTTCGAGGGCTTCCTCTATTGTGTTTAATTTGAACTCCATTTTAAGGATTTTTCTTTTCAACAAAATTACTCGATTTTATTGATTCTAATGCGTTTTTAAGAAAGAAATACGCTAGAATCGCATCAATGAAACTCTAGCGTAAATAATCTTAATTATTCAAATTTCTCACAAAAATCAGTTTATGTCTACTTTTAGTATTCTCGCGCTGTTCTATTTCGAAATCACCAATAGATTTAATCAAAGGTGTTAACTTTTCAAAACCATAATTTCTAGAGTCAAAATTTGGTTGTTTCTTTTGAATTAAACTGCCAACATCGCCTAAAAATGCCCATCCATCATCATCGGATACTGCGTCAATTGTTGTTGCTATGAGTTTGATTTCTTTCTTGGTAATTTTATCGTCAACTTCTTTTGTTATATTTTTCCCTTCATTTTCTACCTTATTAGATTTCTTTTTAAGAATCTCAATATAAATGAACTTATCACATGAAACGATGAAAGGGTTAGGTGTTTTCTTTTCTCCTATACCAATGACTTGTTTACCTGCTTCCCTCAGGCGTGTTGCTAAGCGAGTGAAATCACTATCACTTGATACGATACAAAAACCATTGACTTTATCTGAATAAAGAATGTCCATTGCATCGATGATCATCGCTGAATCAGTTGCATTTTTTCCTGTTGTGTAACCGTATTGTTGAATAGGGGTAATTGCATTTTCTAAAAGGAGATTCTTCCATTTTGTTAAATGTGGTTTAGTCCAATCTCCATATATTCTTTTGATTGTTGGGTTGCCATATTTGGCAATTTCTTCCATCATTTCCTTTACGTAGGCTGATGGTATATTATCGCCGTCAATAAGGACGGCTAAATTTAAATTCATAATGTAATTTTTAATCATTGTCCAGAAAATTGGACAGTTTACTTTGTTAATAGATGAGATTTGTTTGCATCATCCTTGTGTAATATAATAAAAAAGCTGAACAATTCATGTTTAAAGTTTGCTGGTATGCTAGAACCTATTTTTTAATTATTTCAATAAGCCTCACAATTGATTTTTCCCAACTGAATTTTATCCTTACTAATTCTGAGGCATTTGTAGAAATTTTAGAATACAATGCATGATCTGATGTTAGTTCTTTTATGTGCGATATTAATTCTTCAGTTGTGGCACCGACCATTATTTCTTCTCTATTCTTTGCATTGATAGCGTTGTTTGCTAGAGGAGTTGTAACGCATGGTGTACCAATCGCCATTGCCTCGAGGAGCTTGTTTTGCATACCTGTGCCAATTGTCATCGGTGCAAGAAAAATCTTACCCATAACGTAAGAAGTTCTAATATCATCTACCCAACCCGTAATCTTAATGTTTTTATTCTGTTCTGCTATTTTTTTTATTGAAGAGTTTGGAGAAGACCCAGAAATCAAAAGGGTAGAGTTGGGAATTCTTGGTAGAATTTCTTTAGCAATCAGCTGCACGGCTTCAATATTAGGAGCGTAGCTCATGTTTCCAACGAAAATGAAATCAAATTCTCTGGGGCCATTAATTTTTTCAAAGAAAGAAGAATCGATACCGTTAGGTGTACAAATAATTCTTTCTCTTTCAGGATGATTTATTAATTGTTTATCCTGTTCGCTGATTATAGTATGATTTTCGAAATAATCAAAGATATATTGCTCGTATTTTTTTAGTCGTTTTGCTTCAAGTTTAAATAGCCATTTTTTGTAAAAAACTTGCAGTTTGATTCTACGTTCTATCCCCATACTTAATGCATCCATATAGTCGATAGTTTTTGGAATGTGATGATAGTTTTTTATATATTCGGAAGTTCTAATTAGTTGACAGTAAATGTGTTGAAAGTCTCCTTGAGTAATAGTTCTATTGATTTTGTTCTGAACTGTTTTGCTATAGAAATAACCTACCTGAATTGGTTTTGAGCCAAATAAACAAGAAATCATATTAAAAACCTTTGTCCATGAATTTATTTTGAGAATAATAAGCTCATCACATATTTCATTGACTTTCGAGAAATTTGCGTCAGAAACTTTGTGATCTGTTAATGCAACTAGACTTACGTCAAAGTGCTTATTTAGCTCTCTCAATTGGTGGTAGGCGCGTAGCTTATCTCCTTTATCCAAAGGATAAGGGAAGCGCGAAACAAGCATTAATACTTTAGTTTTATTTATTTTGGATGAACTCACGAAGACTTTTTGTTATTTTCTCAATATTATGATGTTGTCTAATGTATTTAATGGCATTCTCACCTAACTTTCTCCGCAATTCTGAACTTTCTCTGACAGTTTTTATTTTATTGATAAAATCATTGTTGTCTGTTGCTATAATGAGGCATTCATTATCACAGTGATTGATTCCTTTGGCGCCAGTATTTGTCGTTATAACGGGAATGCCTTTTGCCATCATTTCTAATATTTTAATTCTTACCCCTGATCCAGATATTATGGGAGAAACTAAAATTCCAGCGCTCTTTGTAAAATCAGACAAATTCTCAATAAAACCAAGATTTCTGATATCTTTAGAAGAAGGTGGAATCTTAAAAGAGGATGCATTTTTTCCGGCAATGTAAAGATCAAAGCTATTTTGTTTCAGTATGGCTTCTTCATGAATTTTAATCAACCTTTCTACAGCTTCGATGTTTGGTTGCCAGTCCATCGCTCCCAAATGAAAAACAGATGTGTTAGAGTAGTTGTTATGATTCTGTATGTCGCTAATAGCTACCGGTATGGTTATTACATTCGCATCAATATCCAACGCAAGTATGGAATCTCTATCATCATCTGAAATAGCAATTATGCCATCTATTTTTTTAAACGTCTCAATTTCATATTTTTCTAGATCCCTATGAAGTTTTTTAAGAAATAATTTTTTGAAAAAAGAATTTTCGTTCCGCCAATAATCTTTCCAGATGTTTGCTTCAATATTATGAATTCTTGTTAATATATTTCCAGAAAAAATTTCTCGTATTTCATTAAGATAGATTGTGCTAAATAGACTTTCAAAAATAATTGTATCGAATTTTGTTTCTTTTATTTCTTTCTCAATTTTTTTAAAAACATCTTTGGAATGAAATCGATTGACGTTATAAGATCCATTCTTAAATAGACTCTTTAGAGCAGAGAAAGCGTTTACGCTTGTTGAAATGTTTTGACCGTTTATGGAGATTTTATTTTGTAGATCGACAGGATAGTTAACTTTTTTATACGGATGTTTTTCTGTTCCAATTGCTAGATGTCTCACTTCAAAATGAGCTGCCAACAAGGATTTCAAGAAATTATCCATGGCAACAGAACCTCCATCATTTTTTGGATAAATAGGTTTGCTAGAAATTAATAGAACTTTCACTTTTTCTTGAAAATTGATTTGATTCCACTAATGTTCATTACAGGACGGTCATTGGCTGCTGATCGCATTAATAACAGCGCAATTGGAGTCAAGACTAGAGTAGGGAACCACATCCCAATAAATGGCGTAACGGTATGTCCCGTCGCAAGATTTTCACCGATGGTCAGCAATACAAAATAGACCATGAATAACAAAGCTGCAATAACCACTGGAGCTCCAAAACCTCCCTTTCTAACAATTGCTCCCAAGGGCGCTCCGATAAAGAAGAGGACAATGATAGCGAATGTTAATGCGAATTTTCGATGATATTCGATCATAAACATGATGAGATCATTTCTCATGGATACTACAAATGCTTTCTGTGATTCAAGGCGTTCATTTCTATTCCGTAATTTTCTTTGAGCCTTCTCAATTGCAGTGATTTTTATTTCATTTGATAGCTTATCGAAGCGAACAATTTTTCTAGGTGTTAATGGTGCTTCTTTAAAATTCATTGATTTGACCTCGGGTATTACTAACGAGTCTTGTTTTCCATATTTTTCAGCAATAAAGTATGGTTGGTCGTTTTTAAAACTTTGAATAAAATTTTCAACAATTCCCTTAGAATGTTTTTTTATTGAGTCTCGGGCATATGATATTTGAAAAACATTCAACATTTCATGTTTATCCTTAAACATATCTTCTCGTGAACTATTCATGTCAAATCCAGATAGGTCTATTTTATAGGTTGCCTGTTCAAAAGTGGATCTTCTTGCTGGTCGCTGATTATTTTTACTTTGAATGACTTTACCATCTTCACTATATACTGGTGGGGTTGGAGAAAGTTCCTCCATTACGTTGCCTTTCTTAAGCTCAAAGAAAATTTCTTTACCAGTAGCAGATTTAAATATTTTACCACTTTTTGCTCGGATTGTTTTTATTTCATTAGGCGCAGTGTGATCATGGATAATAATTCCTTTGAATTCATTTTCCCCACCCTCATCAATTTTTATAGCGTAACCATCCAGTTGTGTGCTATATGTTCCTGGGACAAGTATTGACGATATTTTAGTGTTTTGGATATCATAAATCAGTGAGTGCCATTTTAAATTGGCCACTGGTATGACATAATTAGCAAAGAAGAATGTACAAGTTGCGATAATTAGAATAATTACCGTTAAAGGTTTAAGTATTCTGTACAGAGATAGTCCACTTGATTTGAGAGCTGTAAGTTCGTTGTGTTCACTTAGATTGCCTAGAGTCATTATTGACGATAATAATATGGCTAATGGAAGTGCAAGGGGTATTAAACTAGCTGATATATAGAAGAGAAGCTCTAATATAACCGTTCCTGATATTCCTTTCCCCATCAAATCATCTACATATTTCCAGAAAAACTGCATGATTAGAATGAACATTGAAATAGCGAAAGTTACAATGAACGGTCCTATGAAAGAACGAATACTAAAAAAATAGAGACGTTTCAAGTGTTGAAATTAGTTGCTTTTTAATCAATGGAAATAAAACGAACTATGGGAGATAATATTTTACTAGGCCCCTAAAGTTCTTTTTAAAGCTTCGATTTGTGACTCCCAAAGCAGCTGTGAATCTTCTAATTCATCTTCTTCTGCAAAATCAGTTACAGTTAATAGAACCGACTTTGTCATTGGATCCACCTCATAACGAATTTCAAAATAAGTATCTAAATCATCATCTTCATCTTCAATCCAACGCCATTTAACTTTTGAGTTTGTTTTCTTCGTCAAAAGACGAGCTTCTTCTTCACTGCCATCCCAAATGAATGTGTAAACATCATCCTTTATGTTTACATCATCCGCGAACCATTCACTAAGTCCACTTGGTGTTGAAATCATGTTATCTAATACTTTAGGAGATGTTTTGAACAGGAATTCTTGTTCAAATTTTATTTTTTTTGACATTTTATATTGAGGTAAGTTAGGTTCTCTAATTTTGAATTTTCGCAATATACACATTCTTTTTGAATGTAATACCTTTAATGGCTTATAAGTTAAGGGTTAATAATCATTATGAACTTGCCAAACCTGAAGATCTTAAGAATAAATTATTAGACACAAAAAAAGCTTCAACATGTTGAAGCTTTTGTGAGCCCGAAAGGATTCGAACCTTTGACCGCCTCCTTAGAAGGGAGGTGCTCTATCCAGCTGAGCTACGGGCCCATGAAATAAAAAAAAAGGGGATGATTGCTCATCCCCAGTGGTCGGGGTGGCAGGATTCGAACCTGCGACCTCCTCGTCCCAAACGAGGCGCGATGACCGGGCTACGCTACACCCCGATTTTGTAATAAATCACAAAATCTTTATTTCATGTGAAGTAATTTAAATAATCTCAAGAGATTGCTCTAGGTTTACTTCGAACCAAAATTTCAATGCTTAATCACAGAACGTTATCTGTAAATGCGAGTGCAAAATTAAAGAATTTATTTAATCCTACAATCTAAATGTTGTTTTATTTCTAAAACTTTTGCGGAGAGACAGGGATTCGAACCCTGGGTACCCTTTTGAGGTACGCTTATTTAGCAAACAAGTCCTTTCGGCCACTCAGGCACCTCTCCGGAAATATTAATCGTACATAAAGAACGGACGCCAAAAGTACTAAAACCATAGTGTATCCACAACATTTTGCAAGAAAAAAAAAGAAGTTTTTTCTAGTTTAGGAAATGACAGAAATAAATGTTGTGAATTCTAGAATGAATAATAAAATCCAAAACAAATGAAGCGGTTGATAAACAGGTTTATAGATAACAGAAATAGAGGCAGATGCCATCGCTCCTAATGAAAAAATAATTCCGAAATTATTTGAAGAATCGTACATAACTTCAGACATTATTATCAGTGTGACAAATAGTAAACTTAACAGCCAGGTTAGAAATTTGTTTTGTTTGATTGCAGTTGCCACTGATAGAGTTATTAAACCCAATAATTTAGAAAGAGTGAATAAGTCAGTAGTAACCGTTTCTGAAAGTTGTAGCATTGCTTCATCAGAAATAAATATAGTCCAAAAAACTTCTGTACCTAAAACAGAAGTAATCCCAATAAATATAAGGAGTAGGGCAGGAAAGAGCTGACTTTTATTCCACCAAGTGAATTGTATAGCAACAATTAATATAATAAATGAATTAATTGGGAGCGGAAAGACAAAGACCCCTTGTCTGAAATAAATAGAGGTCGCGAAAATTACAAGCGTTAAAGTTGATATCGTAATTAAACGTTGTTCTTTGGTCATTATTTTTTAGCTAATGCTTCTTCAATATATTTAAAGGTAGAAAGAACTTCAGGGATTCCATTAACGACAGCAACATCGTGCTCATAATGTGCACTTGGAAGTCCATCTTCCGTAACAATCGTCCATTTATCATCCAACTGAACAACCTTTTCAGTGCCCATATTGATCATTGGCTCAATGGCAATTGTCAATCCATTTTGAATTTTCTTTCCCTTTCCTCTGCGCCCATAGTTTGGGACTTGAGGCTCTTCGTGCATCGTTTTACCAAGTCCATGACCAACAAGATCTCTAACAACACCATAACCATGTTTCTCGGCATGCTGCTGAATGGAAAATCCAATATCACCAATTCTATTTCCAACTTTAGCCGCTGCAACACCTAGATCAAGGCATTCACGGGTCACTTTAAGTAATTTTTTAATCTCTGGTGCTACAGTTCCAACTTCAAAAGTGTAAGCGTGATCGCCATAATATTCTTTATATATTGCTCCACAGTCAACAGAAATTATATCGCCATCTTTTAAAGGTTCATCTGTAGGTATTCCATGGACTACAGCATCATTTATTGATATGCACAATGTATTAGGGAAGTCATATAGACCTAAAAAACCCGGTATTGCATTTTGTGTTCGAATATAATCTTCCGCAATTTTATCTAATTCTAATGGAGTGACTCCTGGTTTAACATGTTCCGCAATTAATCCAAGGGTTCTGCTCACAATTTGAGCAGCTTCTCGCATAATTTCGATTTCTTCAGGAGTCTTATAAATAATCATATATCGGTCGAATAAATTCATTGAGGACAAAGATAAGGTATTTTTAAAAAGAAAAAAGCCTCTCAACTTTCGATGAGAGGCTTTTATATATTAATTTAATTAGCCTAAGCTAAAACTTCTTTTACTTTATCTGCAGCTTCTTGCAACAGTGTTACACTAATAACATCTAAACCAGAATCTTCAATTAATTTTTTTGCTTCTGAAGCATTCGTTCCTTGAAGACGCACAATTAATGGAACTGGAAAAGAACCAAATTTTTTGTAGGCATCTACTACACCTTGTGCTACACGATCACAACGAACGATTCCACCGAAGATGTTAATTAAAATCGCTTTAACATTTTTATCCTTTAGAATAATATTAAATGCTTTCTCCACTCTTTCAGCGTCTGCGGTTCCGCCAACGTCTAAAAAGTTAGCTGGGTTACCACCAGATAATTTTATGATATCCATTGTTGCCATTGCTAGACCAGCACCGTTAACCATGCAGCCAACGTTTCCATCTAATTTAACAAAGTTCAATCCAACTTCATCAGCTTCTACCTCCGTAGGGTCTTCTTCTGTTTTATCTCTCATTGCAGCATATGCAGGATGTCTGTAAAGTGCATTTGCATCTAAAGTAACCTTCGCGTCTACCGCAATAATCTTGTCATCTGATGTTTTCAATACAGGATTGATTTCAAACATAGAAGCATCGCATCCTTCGTATGCAGCGTAAAGTGCAAAAACGAACTTAGACATTTGTTTCATAGCTTGACCTGAGAGCCCAAGATTAAAAGCAATTTTTCGAGTTTGAAAACCTTGTAAACCAACTTTAGGGTTGATTTCTTCCGAGAAAATTAGTTCTGGAGTATTTTCAGCGACTGCTTCAATGTCCATTCCACCTTCTGTAGAGTATATTATTGTGTTTCTTCCTTTCTCACGATCTAACAATACCGACATGTAAAACTCGGATGGTTCAGAAGCTCCTGGGTAATAGACGTCTTGAGCAATTAATACTTTATTTACTTTTTTTGCAACTCCGTTAGTTTGAGCTGTTTCAAGATGCCCACCTAAGATACCTTTAACTGTTTCTTCTATTTTGTCAATACCTTTTGCAAGAACAACACCGTGAGATCCTGTTTCTTCAACAGTTCCTTTACCACGACCACCTGCATGAATTTGAGCTTTTACAACATACCATTCAGTACCTGTTTCAGCAGTTAATTCTTTGGCCGCCGCAACAGCATCTTCTACTTTGTCGATAACCTTTCCTTCTTGGATAGATACGCCAAAGCTTTTCAATATTGATTTCCCTTGATATTCGTGTAAATTCATTTATCTGAAGTTTGTGTGATGTAAAATTAACAGTAATTTCCAAAAATTCATAAGAACACCTTTCTTATTTATAAAAAAACGTATGTCGATAAAATTAAGGAAGATTAAGTCTTTATTTGGACTATCTTTTAAAGATTAAGAACGACTCGTTCTCCATCCACTCGTAATTTCTCTTGACGCGTATTCTTTGCAGTCTTTTTCTTTGATAGAGTCCCAAATTTGATTCATTCCATGAGATAGGGCTTCTGCCTCTTCTTCCATTAGAGAGTACATTACTTTTGGGTCTTCAAAATAGTGGCGAACAAAATTAGTATCGAAATTGCCAGAAGTAAAAGCGTCATGTTTTAAAACGAACTTCCCAAAATCTAGAGTTGTTTTCAATCCAGAAATTTGATATTCATCAATTGCTTTTATAGTTCTCTTTATCGCGTGCTTCCTAGTTTTGCCCCAAACAACTAATTTTGCAATCATGGGATCATAGTAAATTGGAATTTCCATTCCTTCAGCAAATGCATCATCAATACGAACACTCTGCCCACTTGGCACTCTATATCTTTTTAATGAGCCAATATCAGGAGTGAAACCTCCTAAAGTGTCTTCAGCATATACACGAACTTCAATTGCATGACCATGTATGGCAAGTTCTTCTTGTTTCTTTGGTAATTTTTCACCACGTGCAACTCTAATTTGCCATTCAACAAGGTCGAGTCCCGTAATCTCCTCTGTAACAGGGTGTTCTACTTGTAGTCTTGTGTTCATTTCTAAAAAATAGAATTTATGATCCGCGTCAAGTAAAAATTCAACTGTTCCTGCACCATCATAATCGCATGATCTGCATACGTTTATTGCTGCTTCGCCCATTTCTTTTCTTAATTCTTCAGAAAGAATAGAACTTGGAGCCTCTTCAATAACTTTTTGATGTCTTCTTTGGATAGAACATTCTCTTTCAAATAAAGAAACAGTGTTTCCATGTTTGTCGCCAAACACCTGAATTTCAATATGTCTAGGTTTAGTGACAAATTTTTCAATGAAGCAGGCATCATTTCCAAAAGATGAACGAGCTTCATTTTGAGCTAGTTTCATTTGCTCTTCTAACATTGAAGGTTCTTCAACCAAACGCATTCCTTTTCCGCCTCCTCCAGCAGTAGCTTTAATTAAAACAGGGTATCCGATTTCTTCAGCAATTTTTTTTGCTTGTTTAGGATCGTTAATTGCTTCATCAATTCCAGGTACTAAAGGAACTTTATATTTTTTAACAGCCTGTTTAGCACTTAATTTATCACCCATTATCTCCATAGCTTCTGGAGAGGGGCCAATAAAAGTAATTCCTGCTTGAGTTACTTTTCTTACGAAATCAGCATTTTCTGAAAGAAATCCATATCCAGGATGAATTCCATCAACACCCAAATCTTTGCAGTGCTGAATGATAAGATCTTGTTTTAAATAACTTTCTGACGAAGGGCTAGCTCCAACGTAAACGGCTTCATCAGCTTCAATGACGTGCAATGCTTCTTTGTCAGCGTCAGAGTATATTGCGACACTTTTGATGTCCATTTTTTTTAGTGTTCGGATAACACGTCTAGCAATTTCTCCTCTGTTGGCAATAAGAACTTTCTTCATATATAAGTGTATTTAGACTCTCAATTAAGTGAATGCGAAGATATCAATTAAATAAATAAAACAAGTCAAATGATAGCGATTTTGACGGGATTGTTATGGATTTTGTTCTGAAGAGTCAACATTTTGTTTAGGCACCAGAACCTGCCTTCTTTTGCTTTTAATCGGGAATCGTTTATTTTTCTTCTTTCTGAAAATATCGAAAAAATACTGAATTGCTTTAAAATCATCTGCCGTATGAAAGTCTTCTTTATACGTTAAACCAGCGCCTTGAGTAAAGGTCCCTTTATCTTGATTTTGAAGAATAGATTGATCATTGGATTCGTTGAATACATTAACTCGAAATGTTCCTGATTCGTTCAGAAGGTATTCGAGATGTACATCTCCTATGACATAATTTTCATCCGTAGTTTCATCAATTTTCTGATTGCCAACTCCGAAACTACCTGATAGCACTAATCGGTCGTCTAAAAAACCTTTTTTCACTCCAAATTCATAACTGTTGTCTCCTGTTAACTCGTCTGAATTTAAGTCAACATTTAATAAGTAATTTGAAGATATTTTTGAAAGAATTGAATTAATTTGATTCGCAAACAAGTCAATAGCAGCATTCCCATTCCCCGTATTCGCGCCAACGAGTGGAGCAAATCGTCGCCACAAAAGAAGGGAAAAAAATTGGCGGTTTAATTCATCTGGGTCACTCTTGATTCTCCTGATAACTGATTGTGCAATATCACCAGCATTTGGCGCTGATATGTCAAATTGAATCGCTGGCTTACTTAAGGACTCGGTTAATTTGAGATAACATAAAATTTCTTGATGTGATCCTGACCCTTCAGCCAATTGGTTACTTGTTAATACGGCTATATTTGTGTTTACTTTATAAAAGGTTTGCAAATCCAATTGTGCTTCATATGGATCACCTGTCCAGCTAATATTGCCGCCTTCTTCAATGAAAAACTTTTGTTTTACCGGCCCCATGGCAAAATCATAAACTCCATTTTTTACGGTATAAATCCCATCCATGGTAATATCACCTATATTATTCAGATCAATAGAGATGTCTCCGGAACCACGCGCGGTAATTTCATCCTCCAATTCTTCACTGAAAATCAATTTTACAATTGCATCAGGAGTTACTTCAAAATTCATCTCAAGGGCAACACCAGTAAAATCAATTTTTGCATTATCAACAATAGTAGTAGAATCTTTATTAATAAATACAATGAAGTTTTCATCGTCAAGATCTCCAATACCATACATTGGTATGTTAATGAGTGTTCCTCTCTTTGATTTTAAGTTGACAGTTATTTCAAGATTGTCCGTGTATCCGAAAATGTTGACAATTCCTGAAGCATAAGCTTTCCCATAATAGGAGTCACCGGCAACATGCTCAGTATTTAATATCAGGAATTGATCTAAAGGAAGTGCAATCCAAGGGTTTTCGGGGTCTTTGTTTATTGCGTCGTCTTCAAGGTCAAACATTAAGTCAAAATTGAAATCTGAGAAATTGTCGTGATAAACAGATCCGATAATTTTTCCCGCATTTCCTTCTTCATCAAATATTGGTATTCCATTAATATAGAAACCATATTCATCTACTTCTATGATTCCATCAACTCCAAACCTAGTGCCGAGAATACCAACATTAGCTGAGCCAGATATCAAGTGAATGTCGCCTTCAAGAACAGGTTGGTTTGTACTTCCTGATACTTGTAATTGTCCATCAAGAAAACCACTTATCCCTTTAACCATCTCTGGACTAAAGAAAGCATTTGCAAATGATATGTCTGTTTTGTCAAAGTCAAGATTAAAATCAAGATTGTCTTCGTCCTTAAATGGGTAGTAATTCCCTAAGAAATCAAAAGTCTGAGCGTTGCGATAGTCAAGATCACCTTGTAGTTTTAAGCCTTTTATTCCTTCAATCCATTCTGAATTAACATTGATGTTTCCTATTAATTGATTTTTAACTGTCAATGTGTCAATTCTGCCGTTTCCAATAAATTGAAAATCGTTAAATGGATCTGAAATGTAACCTGCAGATTTTAGAGTTCCTGCAAAAGGTACTTTATTTAATAGCATAGATAGTTCTTCAAGAATAATGTTTTCTACATTGAAAAATAATTTTTGGTTACGGTCCTTAGATGCCATTCCATTAAGAGTAATAAGCTGTTGATTTCTTCTTAATTCGAATTCTTGAACAGAAATAGTGTCACTTTTAATACTGAATTCTGAGGCGTTTTCAATTTCCCATTTCAATTCCTGTATGCTCAAGTATGAGGGTTCAAGAATAAAGTTATAATGGTTCCAATCGAAAATTTTAGTTTCCCAAATAAGTGATGATTCATTTTTTGTATTCTGGCCCCAGGAGACACTAGAATTCAAAATGTTTTGATGTCCTCTTCCTTTATAAAATACATCCGAAAATAAACTTGTGTCACTAAAAGTAACGTTATCCATGTGGTACGAAATTGCAATATTGCTTGAATCCATGACATGCGTCAAATTCAAGTTGTTAAATTTGACTTTACCATATCTTATAAAGTCGGAGTCGATATCCAATTTAAAGTCTGAATCTAGATCAAGAAAATGTCCATTTATTTTTGAATTTGGAGCAACTCTGAGTTCAGGAGCAAATATTGCTAAAAACTGTTCAGATGCTTTGAGTTCGATGTTGTAATAGAAATTATCCATTGTATGAGAGCGATTTGCAGTCATGTCAGGTTCTGAAAGAGAAGGGAATATCTTACTAAATTGACCTTTGAAAT
>CAJQPA010000015.1 GCA_905480145.1 uncultured Flavobacteriales bacterium
CGAGGCTTTTTTTATGGTTTTCTTTTTAATTAATCTCTCACTAATTGGAGGAATCCATGTCCTTCAATTTTGGTTCCATCAATTCCATGAGCAATGTATTTATAGAAGTATGTGCCTTCTTTTGCATCTATTCCTGACGGAACAATTCCATTCCAACCTGTTTGAGGAAGAGCCGTTGTAAGGTCAATCGACTCATCATAGACAACATTACCCCACCTGTTGGTGATCAGAACTTCAATTCTAACGGCGTAGGCAGTTTCGAAGAAGTAATTGTCATTGTTACCATCATTGTTTGGGGTGAAAACGTTTGGAGCAGTCACTATGGGAACAGGATAAACGCACGAGTCATCATTAATAATCGCTAAAGGGTTATAATTTAAAGCTTGCGAGTCTGTACAGCCGCATTCGACGATACTAATAAATTGAGTCATTTCATCGAAACACATGTTCTCGTCATATGCCGTTAAGGTAACGGACGCATTACTTGAAAATTCTTGACTTTGATCATTTGCGTCAACATTTGTAAGAACATTACCGTTGCCAAAATCCCAATCGTATGTGACCGTTTCTTCACTCGTATTTGTAAAAACGACAGTAAGTGGGTTACATCCTTCTAATGCACTTGCTGTAAAGTTAGCCATTGGTGGGGGCAGGCTACCGACTTCAATACTATCATTTTGAGTACAAACATCATCTGTAACCGTAAAGTAATACCATCCCGGTGGAATTTCTCCCATAGAAGTACCATTTATGTTATAAGATCCAGGGTTACCAGGCCCAGTCCAAGAATAGTCCGTTTGATTCAAGACAGATGTTTGACCAGAAACATAGGCTTGAACAACACCAGTTGGGGGGCAGTTTGGAGATTGAACAAAACTACTTGGCAATGACGTAACGGAGTCAATAATTAAGGTCTCGTTAACAAAAACTGTAAGAGTATCAATGTCGATAAATCCACAAAAATCTGTAATTGTAACAATGTAATCAATCGTTCCATTCACATCCGTTGGTGCATAAATGGATGAAGTGGTGTCTGATAGTCCTTCCCAAGAATAACTATAGGGTTCGATACCATCAAAACCAGGAGCAAAGACTTCAGTTGAATCTTGATGGCAAAAAATTGAGGTGTCTTGAGCTTGGACATTAACATTCGGTTGGTCAAAAAGCCAGACGACTCCGCTAGTGTATATTGTATCTCCTGACGCCAAAATGTTAGTCACTTCTACTAAAACACTTTCAAACCCTTCAAAAACACCATCTTGGTAGGCGAAAAAAGGAATGACAATAGAGGTTGAGTCGGGTAAAAACAAAACAGAATCAGGAATGGTTGAGTAATCAACTCCATTAGTCGCGGTTCCTGAAATCGAAACATTGACATATAAAGAATCGCTTGATTGACATGTAGGGCGAGTGAAAACAAAATTTGCATCAGTTCCGCAACCCTCAAAAACTACGGAATCTCCAAATTGTCCTTGTATATTTGTTTCTAAATTTAAATCTACAGGAATGGATTCGAAACTACCTCCTTCTAATAAAACTCCGGTATCTAAAATACCATCTTGACAATCAGCTATAGCAAATTTAAAGTTATAAGTAGAGTCACAAATCACATTAAATTTTATTTCAATAGGAACTGTGAAACCATTGAAGGCTTGCGTTGTTCCTACAGGGTCATCAATATAAAATTGGCTATTTAAATCAGGGTGAATGGTTGAAATTGTAATCGGTTCAGTAGTACCAGGAACGAGGGCTAAATTTTCAACATTGTAACTTCCACCAGCTGGATTTGGTCCAGAGATATAAAATCCGAAAGCATCGTTATATACGGTGTTTACAAAATTTAAATACTCTTCAGAAGCAAAAACAAAACGAAAAATTACAACATCGCCATTTGGAACAAAATCAAATTCTAAAATTGCGGCATCGTTTGTCGATGTTACACCAGCATTAATTGACTGTGCAGTTGCTAAGACATCTGCATCACCAGGGCCTCCTATTGTTGTGCTAGGATTCCCTCCGGGTACAGCAATATCTATGACATTTCCAGAGGACATTACCACGCCAGAGTCTAAGCCAATGTTTGATGCAATTCCATTAAAGAAGCCAATTTGAGACAAGTCACCAGAGAAGGTGATATTCGAAGTTACTAAACCTTGACCAATTAAAGTATTTGTCACCAAATCAATTGGAGTAGGAGTATCATCGATAATAATTTGAGCAACAGAAATCGTTGAAAAAATAAGCGAAATGAATAACAGTGATATTTTTTTCATAAAAGTGTCGTTAAGTAATACTCAACCAAGACAACCATATTTTCATAAAGGTTGCATCGATTTTAATAATCTCACTAAGATAATCTGTTTTTTTAAATTATAATAACGATTTTTGACAAAACTCAATATTTAACATCCATTTTATGAAAGGTACTCAAACTTATATTTCAGAGAACAAAGATCGTTTTGTTTCAGAATTAATTGATCTTCTGAAAATACCTTCTGTTTCAGCTGATCCGTCTTTTGCGGGAGACGTTGTTCGAACTGCGGAAATTGTTGCAAGTAGATTAACCGAAGCAGGTGCAGAAAATGTTGAAGTTTGTGCAACTGCAGGTTACCCAATTGTATATGGGGATAGAATTTTTGATGCAAGCCTTCCTACTGTTTTGGTTTATGGACATTATGATGTTCAGCCGGCAGATCCAATTGATTTATGGACAAGTCCTGCATTTGAGCCGGTCATAAAAAAGACTGAAATTCATCCAGAAGGTGCAATTTTTGCGCGTGGTGCTTGTGATGATAAGGGTCAAATGTATATGCACGTTAAGGCTTTCGAAGCAATGATGAAGGCAGATGAATTACCGTGTAACGTGAAATTCATGATTGAGGGTGAAGAAGAAGTAGGAAGTGAAAACCTTGGGATATTTGTGGAGAATAATCACGAACGCTTAAAGGCAGATATCATTCTTGTTTCTGATACAGGTATGTTATCAAATGACACTCCTTCAATTACTACAGGACTGAGAGGATTGAGCTATGTAGAAGTTGAGGTGACAGGACCAAATAGAGATTTACATTCAGGATTATATGGAGGTTGCGTTGCAAATCCAATTAACATCCTCGCTCAAATGATTGCTTCATTGCATGATGAGAATAATAAAATAACAGTTCCAGGATTCTATGATAAGGTAATTAACTTAACAGATGAAGAAAGAGCTGAAATGGCAAAAGCTCCTTTTAGTAAAGAAGCATATTGCAAAGCACTCGATATTGAAGAGGTAATGGGTGAAAATGGTTACTCTACTATGGAAAGAGGCTCTATTAGACCTACTTTAGATGTTAATGGAATATGGGGTGGTTATACTGGAGAAGGAGCGAAAACGGTCATTGCTTCTCAAGCATTTGCTAAGATTTCAATGCGTTTAGTCCCAGACCAAGACCCTGAGGAAATTACAAAGTTATTCTTAAACCACTTTGAGTCAATTGCCCCTAAAGGAACAAAAGTGAAAGTTACCCCTCATCACGGAGGAGAACCTGCTGTCACACCAATAGATTCTCTAGGTTATAAGGCAGCAAGTATGGCATATGAAAAAACGTTTGGAAAGAAACCAATTCCTGTGAGAGGTGGCGGGTCTATTCCAATTGTAGCTATGTTTGAAAAAGAATTGGGATTGAAATCAGTTCTAATGGGATTTGGGCTAGACAGTGATGCAATTCATTCTCCAAATGAACATTTTGGATTGTTTAATTACAACAAGGGAATAGAGACGATACCGTATTTTTATTCGAGCTTTACTGAATTGGTTAAATAATTCTTAAAGCATGAAAAACATTTTTCTTTTAATTTTACTCATTACAAGTTTAACATCCTGTCATTTTATTCAACCTAAATTTCAAGGGGGTGAAAAATTTGAAATGGGCGGAATTTCAGGAAGAGAAGTTAAGTTGACAGTAGAAGGTGATGTTCTAAATGAAAATGGATTTGGAATTAAACTAAAACCTTCAATATTCGATATGTATGTTGAAGACATCTATATCGGAAAGGTACATTTGGATAAAAAATTAAAACTGAAACGAAAGAAAACCACTCATTTGGTTGCTCCAATCACTGTTAATTTGGAACAAGGAGTTATGTTCAAGGCAATGAGACTTATTCGAAAAGACAAGTTAAAAATTCAATTAAAAGGCGAGGCTAAAGTGGGAGTGTTCATTTTTACTAAAAAGATGCTTATTGATGAAGCTAAAGTGATAAACGGAATTAAAATGTAAATTATTGATCTGTATATATGCGGTGTAATCTGCTTGAAAAACTCGTCAAAACTTCATACGTTATCGAATCCATTTTTTCCGCTAAGATTTTGATGGATTGATTTTTACCAATTATTTCAACTGAATCTCCTTCCTTACAGTTTATGCCTTTTACCTCAACCATAATCATGTCCATACAAACGTTTCCAACAATGGGACAATAGCGATTATTAATATAAACACCACCATTTTTATTTCCCAATGAACGCCTTAAACCATCGGCATACCCAATAGGAATAATAGCAATTAGGGTGTCTTTTTCTGCTTTAAAATTTCTTCCATACCCAATAGAAGTGCCTTTCTTCACTGTTTTTATTTGGGAGATAGAAGAATGTAATCCAATTGCTGGACGCAAAGAGTTGTTTTCACCTACACCATACATGCCAATTCCCAGACGAACCATGTCCATTTGGGCATCATTATAATTCGTTATACCTTCAGTATTAAGAATGTGCTTTAAAACAGGATAGGGTAGTTGTGTTGTGATTTTTTCTGTCATTAAACCAAACAAATTAATTTGTCTTCGGGTATATTCTGAGTCAATCACATCACTTTCTGCCAAGTGGGAATAAATACTTCGAACATGAACTTCCGGTTGACTCTTCAATGCAGCAATAAGCGATGGAATTTCATTTTCAGGGAACCCTAGTCTATTCATACCTGTTTCCAACTTAATGTGAATAGGGTACGAAGTGGTCGAATGATTAATCAAAACTCTTATAAATGAATCAAGTTGATTCATAGAGTATATTGCAGGTTCTAATTTGTGTGCTATACATTCTGCAAACAGTTGCTCTTCACAATTCATCACAAGAATGGGCAATTTTATTCCCTTAGAGCGCAATTCAACACCTTCATTTGGGTAAGCAACACCTAAATAATCAACCCCTGTATTTTCTAAAAAACGTCCCATTGTTTTGGCATCTGAACCATATGATCCAGCTTTAACCATGCATAACAATTTTGTATCCTTTTGAAGAAGAGATTTGTAATAATTGATGTTGTGCCTTATCGACTTTAGATTAATTTCTAAAAAGGATTGGTGGTTGTATTTTTTTAAAGAACTTGCATACACTTCCATTTTTGCTTTACGTGTTCCTTTAATTAAAACAGAAGTATTTTCAAAAGTAGATTTAACTTCGGTTTCAGGGGTTTTAATATGCAATTCAATTGGGGAGAATGTGGATGTCACTTTTTCAATTTCTTTGATTTTTTCATTGTCAGTGTTATCCAGTCCAATGACAACCGCCCTCTTCATGTGAGAATAATTCAGTTGTTGATATGCTAATGAATGTTTCAAAGAGTCCATATCTAAATTATAGGTGTCATTCAAAATAACGTTGCCATTAACCCCTTCATAACTTTCCAATCTTAAGGCTAAAGGAGAAAGGTTTTTGATGTTACTCGCTAACTTTTCTTCGGAAACACCCAGTTCTAAGGCCATTGAAATCGCCAATGATGCATTTTGAATTCCTATTTGGTCCTTCGATGGAAAACCTTTAAGGAGGGTTGAAAATTCACTAGGGTTGACACGTTTCCCTTTTTTTAGAAAACGGTAAAATTGGATATTTTGTTCATCAGTCAAAATATAAGAAAAGTGATCTATGTCTTCAAACAAGGACATTTTCTCATTGAAATGATTTTCTTGAGAGGTAAATAACTCTTTGTGTGCTGAACCAAATGATGTTAGAATGCCATGCGTTGGTTGGATTAAATTTTTCTTTAAAATCATTTCATCAACGCCAGCTTCAATTATTCCAATCTCTGTTTGTTCTGATAATTCTAACAACGAAAGTGCAATGCCTAACCTTGAGTTATAGCTCTTCGGGCTTTTTGCAATATTATACGTTGACGAAAGTAATTCAGACAACCATTCTTTAACTGTTGTTTTACCGTTACTCCCCGTAATTGCTACAACCGGGCATGAAAATCTTTCGCGATGGTTTTTTGCCAATTTTTCAAGTGCCTCAAGTGTATTGGGAACTACAATTTCATGGGCATTTTCTAAATGAGAAGTTATTCCTTTTTTGGAAACCAGAAAGTGTCTGATCCCCTTATTATAAGCATCATTAATGAAAGAATGGCCGTTTTTAAAAACACCAGTTAGTGCAACAAAAAGTGTACTAGAAGCATTGATTATTTTTCTAGAGTCGAAAGAAATTGTCTGAATAATTGCATCAGAATTACTTTCTGCCGAAGATAAAAGAAGAGATATTTGTTGATAGCTGTAATCTAGTTTCAATGCGCAATTTTGTTAAAGCACGAGCGACAAAGTGGTTTATATTCTTCCACTGCACCCACCATTACTTGTTCCTTATGACCAGCAGTACGATGAGAAAACTGTGCTAAGTTACCGCAAGATAAACAAATTGCATGAACCTTTGTCACGTACTCAGCAATGGCCAATAACTTAGGCATTGGACCAAAAGGTACTCCTTGAAAATCCATATCTAAGCCCGCAACAATAACACGTGCACCTTTTTTTGCAAGAAACGAACAAACTTCAACAATTCCTTCATCGAAAAACTGAGCTTCGTCAATAGCGACTACTTTCTCATTCTTCCAGATGTCTTGAACTGCTTTTGAATCTTTTAATGATATAGCATTGAAACTTGTTCCTTGATGACTGACCACATTTTCTTTATGATAGCGATCATCCACCATTGGCTTAACTAATAATATTTTCTGCTTTGCGAATTCAGCTCGTTTTAATCGGCGAATCAATTCTTCTGTCTTTCCAGAAAACATTGAGCCACAAACAACTTCTACCCATCCGTGTTGATTTTTTTCATCTGGAAAATGTTCTAAAAACATACTCATAGTATTATAGGTTATTAACAAAGCACCGACGACAAAAACAAAAAACATCTTGTTTTCTATTGAGTTTCTTAAGTAACTTTGAAGACCAAGTTCGTTATTTTGTTGTTCATAGAAACGACTTCGTTAGCAACTTGTATAAAATGTTGAAAAGTCAATTTAGAAGATAAAAAATGGGAAATTTACAATCATATAAGAATCAGTTAGATAAGGTGCAAGTTTTGGTGAGCAAACTAGAAGCTGGAACATTGTCAAAACAAGAAATAACTGAGTTGGAATCACTGACTCGTTTGATGCATGAAAAAAGTATTATCTTAAAATATAAAGTTTTTGCAAATGAGCCTGCGGAAGTTCTTGAAGAATCGGAAATTGTTTCTGATGAGAGAATGGAAGAGATTTTACCAGCTGTTGAATTTGAAGAGGAAGATAAGGCCGAAGAAACTGAGCAAACGATGCCTTTGTTTGATTGGGCTCCTGAGTCTGATCCAGAAACTGTTGCTGAAGTAGCAGATAATATAGTTGACGAGACTGAAGAAGAAGTTGAAATCCCAAAATCAGTGGCGTCAATTATTGAAGATGTGTTGGAAGAAGTGACACCAATTTCAGTTGCAGAAATCAAGGAGGAAGTTGAAATTATCGAAGAACAAGAGAGGGTAGAGGCTCAATCTGAACCACCTGTTTTGTCTAATTCAGAAACGTCGGGAACGTTTTTAGATCAAATGAACATTTCTGATTCCTCTTTGCATACAACATTGAATGGTGGAAAACTAGATTCTTTAATCGGTGCTTTTGGTCTGAATGAAAAATTGAGATACATTAATGATTTGTTTGATGGCTCGAGTGAAATGTTTGGGAATGCTATAAAAATTTTGGATTCTCAACCAGATCTTGACGCTGCCAATCAAAAAGTAAATGAAATAGCTGAAGAAAATTCTTGGGATCCAGAGGAAGAAGCTGTGGTTGAATTTTTGTCGTACGTGAATCGCCGTTATGCTTAAACGTTTATTGTTCATCGCGCTTCTTTTTTCATCAAATGTTTACGGACAAATAGAAGAGGTTCGAAGAATAACAAAACAATTATGTTCTCCTGAGTTTCATGGAAGAGGATATGTTAACAAGGGAGACTCTTTGGCCGCTGACTATCTTGTTTCAGAATTTCAAAAACTGGGAGTTCAAGGTTATGACAGCGAGTTTTTCCAAAATTTCACATTGGATGTGAATACTTTTCCCGGGAGAATGAGTGTTAAGATCGAAGGAAAAGAATTATTTCCTGGGAAAGATTTCTCTATTGATCCAAGTTCGCGTGGAGGAAAACAAACATTGTTTCCAAAAGAAATATCAGGCGATCAAACACTGGATTTAGATTATTTGAGAAAAATTATTCGGGAAGTAATTTCTGAAAGAAACGGAGCCATTGCGTTTAATTATAAAGACGCACCGAAGGATTCAATTCAAAAAATACAAGGCATTATTCGTGAAGTTGCGACCATTCTTCCGGTCATTGAAGTTATGACAACCAAGTTTACTTGGTCAGTAGGAAGAAGTCAAGTCAACTACCCATATATCCAAATCCAAGATTCAGTCTATAAAAGTGGTGCTCCAATTGAATTTGATATCGAGGCAAAACTCATCAAAGGTTACCGATCACAGAATGTCATCGGATATCTTCCTGCAAAGAAAAAATGTGCAAAAACAGTAATGTTTACGGCTCATTATGATCATTTAGGGAGAATGGGTGCAGATACATATTTCCCAGGAGCAAATGACAATGCATCAGGCAGTGCTATGCTTTTAACGATGGCTAAATACTTCAAAGAAAACCCTTCAGATTACAATGTTATGTTTGTTGCATTTGCCGGGGAAGAAGCTGGGCTGTTAGGTTCAAAACACTTCGTTGAAAATCCATTGTTCAAATTGAAGAAGATTAAATTCTTAGTCAATTTGGATATAATGGGAAGTGGAGAAGAAGGAATCACAGTTGTCAACGGAACGCTATTTAAAAAACAGTTTGATTTATTACAAACGATCAACAAAGAAGAGGATCTTCTGGCGAAGATAAAAATTAGGGGACCTGCTGCAAATTCAGATCATTATTGGTTCACAGAAAAAGGTGTTCCGGCATTCTTTATTTATACGATGGGTCCCAACAAACATTATCACGACATTTTTGATGAATATGAAGCTTTAAGTTTTAGTGAGTATGAAGACATCACAAAACTCTTGATTGAGTTTTTAAAACGAATTTAATAAGACGATAATTCGATTTGTTTATGATACGGGGATACTTATTCTAAAAACCGTCCCAACATCAACTTGAGATTCTAGCACCACAACATTTCCTTTGTGATATTCATTAACGATTCTCTTCACCAACGATAAACCCAAGCCCCAACCTCTAGATTTCGTCGAGAACCCTGGTTCAAATATCGTTTTTAATTGATTTGAAGGAATCCCTTTACCATTGTCCTTGATGTCGATAAATACCCAATCCTCAGATTTAATGACGTTCACATCGAGCTGACCAACACCTTTCATTGCATCAACAGCATTTTTACAAATGTTTTCTACCACCCATTCAATCAAGCTTGCGTTGTGTTTTGCAATTGCACTTGGGTCTACATTAACACTGACTTCTACTTTATCAGAAATACGAGGTCGTAAATAGGAAAGAACATTCTCAACTGTTTTTCCTAGGTTCTCTGAATCTAGTTTTGCTCCTGATCCTATTTTTGAAAAACGATCCGAAACTTTCTCTAAGCGGTCCACATCTTTTTGCATTTCAATGGTAACGGAAGAATCAACGCCTTGCGATTCCAACAATTGTACCCAAGCCATTAATGACGATAAAGGTGTCCCTAATTGATGAGCTGTTTCTTTGGCCATACCTGCCCAAACTTGATTTTGTTCCGCTTTACGAAAGGTGCTAAAGATGAGGTAGCCAATGAACGCGAATAATCCAATGACAATAAATTGAATGTATGGAAAATACTGTAGGAGTTTAAGTTCCGCACTGTCATCATAATACAAGGTGTTCGTTTGACCATTGTTAAAATCAATTTGTATAGGAGAATTTGTAATCGCTAAGCGTGAAATCAATTCATCAACATTCTCTTTTTCTTCGTCAAAATCGGGGATATTGTGCCCAATAATCGACTTCTTTTTTGAATCGATTAGAAGCACAGGAACTAAACCTTGGTTGTTGATGAGGTCTTTGTTAAATGTGGTAATCAACGAATCTCTTTCTTTTTCCAACGATATGATTTTTTCTGTGTCGTTATAGAAATAGGTCATAAACAAACCTTCATAGACTTCGATTGTGAAAGATGGGTTTTTTTCCTCCCATAAATCAGCAAGAATAAGCAAAGTGTCATCAAATTTCTGAAATACTTCTCTTGAAGAGAGTGTTGCATCTCCGTTGCGCATCGATGAGGTGTCGAAATCTAAATTGATACTTCCTGAGACATTTCTGTTGTTATCGAGGAGAATGACTGGAATATCTTTATTTTGATCAATGATGCGTAGCGGAAAGTCGTAGTTTGAATTGATGTTTAGAGGTGTTGCTTTAGAAACTTCTTTCGTAGCATCGATCCACAATTTCATCTTCTCCAACTCATAATTTCTTAATTGAGAAAAGGTGTTGTTGGTCAATTGAACCAGTTCTACTTTTTTTGTAATCGCTTTTGCCCATTGCTG
>CAJQPA010000016.1 GCA_905480145.1 uncultured Flavobacteriales bacterium
ATAAATCAAAAAAAAATGAATTATTTTTAACTCATTCCATAAGTGACTGAAACCGCGACATATACTTGCTAAAGTTTTTTAAACCTTTTCGACCAACAACAAATTAATACACATATATAATTAAATGTAACCCAAAAAAAATGCCGCCCCATTATATATAGAACAGCATTATTTAAGTATTTTAATGTGAAATCTACATGGTCAGGGTTCGCAACTTAGTCAACATCTCCAATTTTGTGAGGTCTGGTTTTGAAATGATTTTAATTGCTTCCTTTATTGGCAAGTAAACTAATTTATCGCCATTTGATCCAATCATAATATTTGACTCACCTCTTATCAATAGCTCAACTGCATATGCACCCATTCTAGTCGCTAACATTCTGTCAAAAGCAGATGGCCTGCCCCCTCGCTGTATATGTCCTAATATTGAGTGCCTTAATGAATAACCACTCATTAAAGGCTTTACTTGGTTCATAATTTTCTTTGCTCCTCCACCATCATCTCCCTCTGCAACAATAACAATTGAACTTCGTCTTCCTTTGTTTTGTTCAATCAAATCTTTGGCTAACAAGTCAGCATCCGTATGTTCTTCAGGAATCAAAACAGATTCAGCACCTGATGCAATTGCTGAATTCAAAGCAATGAAACCAGCATTTTTCCCCATAACCTCAACAAAAAATATTCGGTTGTGGCTCCCCGCAGTATCTCTAATTTTATCTACAGCTTCCACTACAGTGTTCAAAGCAGTATCATATCCAATGGTATGATCCGTTCCAAAAATATCATTGTCTATTGTGCCAGGAATACCGATTACCGGGATATTCATTTCTTCAGATAAAATACTTGCGCCAGTGAAAGTTCCATCACCACCTATACATATTAAAGCATCCAAACCAATGGATTCAATATTCTTGATCGCTTTTTGACGCCCCTGTTTTGTTTTAAACTGTTCACACCTATAGGTCCCTAGTATAGTACCTCCTCTCTGAACAATATTATCAACATTCTCAAAAGAAAGGACCTCGTATTTATTTTCAATTATACCTTGAAAACCATCGTGAAACCCAATTGACTCTATCCCCTCATTCAAACAATACTTAGTAATAGACCTAATACAAGAATTCATACCTGGAGCATCCCCTCCTGATGTCATTAATCCAATTTTCTTCATGCCTATAAATTTAATCATCTATTTGATATGGAATCTTAATTATTCTTGCATCTTTATATTAATGCTACTAAACAGGCGTAAAACATATCAGAAACTTTCGGATGAACAACTCATCATCATCTACAAACGAAAGAACCACACTCTAATTATTGGAGAGTTATATAACAGGTATGCTCATTTAGTATTTGGAGTTGCTATGAAGTATTTAAAGAACAAACATGATGCTGAGGACATCACCATGATCGTTTTTGAAAAACTTCCCCTAAGAATTTCAAAATCCAACATACATAAATTCAAACCTTGGATGTACACAGTAACTAAGAATGAAATTTTTCAATTGTTTCGAAAAAAAGGGATTAAGCAAACGGAACTAATTGCAGAACCAGAAGAAAATAACACTTTGGAAGAAGTTAAACTAAAGGATGAACAACTTAATAAACTGGAAAGCCTAATCCAAACCCTAAAAAAAGAACAACAACAGTGTATTACACTGTTCTATATAGAGCGGAAAAGTTATATAGAGATCGCTGAAACTCTGCAATTGGAAATAAAACAAATCAAGAGTGCCATCCAAAATGGAAAAAGGAATCTGAAAATTAAACTAGAAAACAGTGAAGAATTCAAATCGATATAAAGACATATTTAGTTCAAAAGAACAATTGTCACATTCCGATATTGAAAAATATCGGAACCAAGATAGTAGCGTTTCTGATAATTCCATTGAACAAAAAGAAATGAGTGACCAATTTGAACAAGACGCTCTAGAAGGATGGGAACAACTATCTTATAATACTTCAATCTTAAAGAAGATAAAATCAAAACTATTTAATCAATCTAGCTTCTCTTGGATAACTGCTCTTAGTTCAATCTTGATTGGGGTTGCATTAGTTTTAGGTTATCAAGCTATTATCAATGACACAAACGAAGCAGTAACTGAAATCATTGCAAAACAAAAATCACCGTTAATTTTGGAGGAACTAAATATTGAGTCATCAGAAATGATAATACCTTCTGAAATTGAAAAGATGCAAGGAACAGCAGCAGAAGAACAAATAGTTCCAAAAGTAATTATTCAAGATTTTCTTGAGAAGGAAGAGTTTAAAATCGAATTCCCTGCATTAAAACCAATTAAAATATCAACACCTACATCTTCACTATTAACACCAATAATTGACAAAATTGATGCGAAAGAAATTTACCTTAACGATTTAAAACTTATTGATTACAGAATATACAGAGACAAACCTGTAATTGAAACAAAACAACTTATCCTCACAGGTACCTCAGCGGATAAAGAGAATGAAAATTCAGAATCCTTTGACACCGAGTGGAAGAATGTTGAAATAGCGTACATACAATATTTGGAAAAGTCGATCTATTATTTCAAAAAAGGGAAATCAAAAAAAGCACTGGCCAGGTTTGAAACAATTATAAAATCTTATCCGCAAGATGTCAATGCTAATTTTTATGCTGGTATATGCCTCTATAATTTTGGGGAATACAAACAGGCCATAGAAAAATTTGAAATATGCCTCTCTGCAGAGTATCGAAATTTTGATGATGAAGCAATCTGGATGAAAGCGCTTAGCCTTGAGCATCAAAAGAAAACGTCAGAAGCCAAAAAAATATTCTTGCTCATCTCTGAAAGCGAAGGGTTTTATGCGAATCAAGCCAAAGAAAAATTAAATTAACACGAGATCTTGTGACATTTCTCAATTTTTAACGTTCTTAGAGGTAGAAATGAGGTTTCTTCCTAAAATAACATTGATTTTTTTGATTCTTGGTCTACTATGTAGTTCCAAGACTATTTCTATAAAAGAACAAAAAAAAGATTTTGAAATTTTTAAAGAAGTTCTATTAAATAAAGAAAGTCAAATTAATCTGCATGCAACTGAGACAGAAATACTGAATCAGTTGAATGAACTTGAAGCCACGTTTCAAAATTCCCTTTCCCTCATAGAACAGTTCAAGGCTTACGGAGAAATGCTTTCAAAAATTCAATGTGGCCACACGCAAATACATCCCAATAAAGAAGTTTTTCGAGAATGGCTCACAGTTAGAAAATCTCTTCCCATTGACTATTATCTAATAGGAAAGCGTTTGGTTGTGAATAAATTAGAAAAAGAAGATATCCTCATTCTCAAAGAAGGAAAATCTAAATATCAATTGCGAAAGAAAATTAGACCCGGTTCAGAAATTATTGAAATAGATCATAAGTCAATTCCTGATATGATGAATGAAATTGGCAAGTTCTTATCCTCTGATGAGGATTGCATTGGTTTTAAATATTTTCAATCGGCTCAATTATTTGAATTCTACAGACACTGCAATCATGTTTTCGATAAAGACTCAATTCAGGTCAAATACTTAAATAAAAATAGTGACACAAACACTATCTATTTTCAAATAGGTGCAGCTCCAGTTTACACTATAACAAAAAGACTTTCAGAGAGTGAAAAATATTTTCAACTAAAAGAAGCAGATATGGGGAATTTTGTCACTTCTGGTAAATACGGTGTTTTTTCATTTGGCTCTTTCGCATCTTCCCATGGCTTTTCTTACGAAGAATTTTTAGAGAAGTCATTTAAAAAAATAAAGACAAAAAAAATAAAAAAACTAATTATAGACCTTCGAGGAAATACCGGTGGAGCCATGCAGTACTCATTAATGCGTTACTTTGTAGGAGAGAACGTGTTACTTGGTCGGTACATTGTTGGAAAACCAAAGAAACTGTTCGAATCAAGACATTTGAAGAAGTTCAATTCAGATTATTCAAAACATAGAAAAATAAGCCGAAAGCAAAAAAGATTAATTCGAAGAAAAAAGTTTGATAATGGATCAGTTTACACAACTTATGTTGACCCTGAACTCATTTATAAAGGACAAATTGTGGTGTTGACTGATGAAGGGACATTCTCTTCTGCTTCTATTTTAGCTGCTTATTTAAAGACTATGTGTTCAGCAAAGATTTTAGGTCATTCGGCTGGAGGAAGCTTTTACAAAGGAAACGCTGGAACTTTATCTTTAAAATTACCGAATTCGAAAATGAAAATTTTCATCAACCCAAATTCATTCTATTCTCATTTAGAAAACACGACCAATCCATTAACCATTAAAATCCCTGATTTAATGGTTGATCAAATAATACTTGATCCAAAAAAACGAAGCTACTTCTATATAAAGCATGCCAAAAAAATGTTCGAGTGATTTCCTGGGTTAAATTCCAGATCAATGATTAAGCGAAAAATTTCTCTCCGCTTTCAACCATTCTTCGCATTAATGGACTTGGACGGTAACGATCTTCTCCGTATTCAGCAAACATATCTTCCAATTGCTTAAGAATAACATCCAATCCTATTTCATCTGCCCAACTCAACAATCCTTTTGGATAGTTCACACCTTTGGTCATTGCTAAATCAATTGCTTCCTTGGAGCCTATATTCAAGAAAACTGCATCCACCGCTTCATTGACCAACATCATTAATATTCTGTCGAATATTTTCTTGCCTAAAGCAAGATCTTCAGTTGGAGCAACATTGGTTGCATTCTCTCCGTAATCGAAAAACCCTTTCCCTGATTTTCGCCCATAATATCCTGCTTCAGAAAAACGCATCTGTGTAAAAGAAGGCTTATACCTAGGATCATAATAGAATGACTCAAATACTGTTGCCGTGACTACATAATTCACATCGTTTCCGATATAATCCATAAGTGTAAATGGCCCCATTCTGAAGCCACCGATTTCAGTCATTGCCCAATCAATTGTTGCAAAATCTGCAATTCCTTCTTCATATATTCTTAAAGCCTCACCATAGAATGGACGAGCAACTCTATTCACTATAAAGCCAGGTGTATCTTTACAAACAACGGTTACTTTTGACCAACTATCAATTAAGTTCTTAGCACTACCCAAGGTCTCTTCAGAAGTCTGAACCGATGGTATAATCTCAACCAAAGGCATTAAAGGTGCCGGATTGAAAAAATGAATCCCAATAATTTTACTTGAATCTTTCAAAGATGCACCAATTGAGGCTATCGATAAAGATGATGTATTTGAAGCAAGTATGCATCCTTCAGGTGTTATATCTTCTAATTGAGAAAACACCTTAGTCTTCACTCCTAAGTTCTCAACAATTGCTTCTATAACAATTCCACAATCCTTGAAACTTTGAATATCAGTACTGCGCTGAATATTTGATTTGGTCTCATCCGCTTGTTCGGAAGAAATTTTCCCTTTCTCAACAAGTCGAGCCATAATTTTGGCTAGTTTAGATTTTGATAACTCAAGAACTGCTTCGTTCAAATCAACCAAAACAACTTTGTGTCCGTTTTGAGCTGCAACTTGCGCAATTCCAGATCCCATTGTTCCGCCACCTAATACTCCTACTATCATATAATTCGATTGTACAATTAATCGATTGCTCGCTTAATCGAAAGTTTATAAATTCTATTTACCTATGAAATTTGGCCTTCTCTTCTCTAAAAATGCAGTACAACCTTCTTTGAAATCTTGTGTGCTTCCCGCTTCTGTCTGAAGTCTTCCCTCCACTGCTAATTGCTCGTCTAAGGAATTTGTCAAACTTTGATTCATCGCTAATTTAGTAAGACCAAGACCCCGTGTTGGCATTAAAGCAACTTTAGTAGAAAACTTATTTACTTCAGTTTCAAAATCATCATCACTCACTGCTTTATAAATCATACCCATTTCTTCTGCCTCTTCTGCTCCAACTTTATCTCCTGTCATCATCAAAGCCATAGCTTTTTGCATACCGATGATTCTTGGAAGAAAAAACGTTCCTCCTGAATCTGGAATCAAACCGATTTTTGAAAAGGCTTGAATAAAACTAGCTGATTTTTTCGCAATAACGATGTCGCATGCCAAGGCGATATTAGCCCCTGCTCCAGCCGCCACTCCATTCACCGCAGCAATCACTGGTTTCTCAAGTGTTCTTATTTTAGAAATAATCGGGTTATAATGGTCTTTTACGATTGATTTCAATTCAGGTCCATCAGGATCGGTTGCTTCTGCTAAATCTTGGCCAGCACAAAATGCTTTCCCTTCTCCAGTTATAACAATGGCTCTAATAGAATCATCCGCTGCACAGTTATCCAGTGCGTTTTGCAATTCTAAAGCCATCGCCTTATTGAAAGAATTGAACACTTCTGGTCTGTTCAATTTTAATTTACATACGCCATTCGAATTCGAAGTTATAATACCCATTGTTATCTTTTTTCACGAAGATAAGTTTTTAATAAAGAATTAAAAGGACATAATTATTTATCATCGTTAAAAATTTTATCCTTAGCTTCACGGATAATGAAATTTACAGAACTAAAATTAAATGATAGTGTACTCGAGGCACTCTCATATATGGGATTCGAAAACGCAACCCCTATACAAGAAAAAGCCATTCCTTTAATTCTTGAGAACAAAGATCTAATAGCTTGTGCTCAAACAGGAACAGGGAAAACAGGAGCTTTTGTGCTTCCAATTTTAAATAAATTAGTTGGAAAAGAGGACAACAACATTGATACATTAATTGTTGTTCCAACAAGAGAGTTAGCTGTTCAAATTGAGAAAGAAATTCAAGGATTATCTTACTTCCTTTCAGTCGGTTCAAAATCAGTTTATGGCGGAGGTACTGGAAAAGATTTTGATTTAGAGAAAGATGCATTACAAAATGGGACAGACATTATTGTTGCCACTCCCGGGAAATTAATCTCTCATTTAAAAATGGGTTATGTGAATTTCAAACATGTAAAGCACTTAATTTTAGATGAAGCCGATAGAATGTTGGATATGGGATTCATTGATGATTTGACTAAAATCATATCTTTTTTACCCAAAAAGCATCAAACATTATTGTTTAGTGCAACTATGGCTCCTAATATTACTAAGCTAGCTGAAAAAATACTTAACAATCCAGAAAAAATATCTTTATCAATTGCTAAACCAGCGGCTGGAGTAAAACAAGCAATCTATTTGACTCATGATAATCAAAAGGTTAAAGTACTTGCTCACATTATTAAGGAAAGAAAAGAATACGATAGTATTATTGTTTTTACCTCAACAAAAAGTAAGGTTTCTGAAATTGTTCGTTCTCTAGGAAGAATGGGGCTCCCTGCAAAAGGAATATCTTCTAATCTTGAGCAATCTGAAAGAGAAGAAGTTCTTAGGGGTTACAGAGCTAAAAGAATACGAATTCTAGTTGCCACAGATGTAATGAGTAGAGGTATTGATATCAAGGAAATTAATATGGTCATCAATTATGATGTTCCACATGAGGCCGCTGATTATGTGCATAGAGTTGGAAGAACAGCTAGAGCTAACACAAAAGGGGAAGCCTTTAC
Organism: uncultured Flavobacteriales bacterium; assembly: GCA_905480145.1. Lineage (GTDB taxonomy): Bacteria > Bacteroidota > Bacteroidia > Flavobacteriales_D > Crocinitomicaceae > UBA4466. The sequence continues at coordinate 7,523 of CAJQPA010000016.1, forward strand.
TTTGGTGAATTCGAAGGACATGTTCAGAATGCGTAAAATTGAGGAGTTGATTGAATCCAAAATCACTAAAATAAATCCTCCTGAAAGTATTGGTCAAGGACCAGAATGGTCTGATAGAAAACCAAAGTTTTCAGGAAGCAATAAGCATCAAGGGAAAAAGAAAAACTTTAGACACAAAAAGCCTCAAAGTAAATAAAGGATTAATTTTCTAATATCTTCCTTGCCCGTGATTCAATTTCCTGTTTCAATGATATTGGTTGCTGAACTTTGATGTCTCCGCCGTAGCTTAGTATTGCTCTGATTAATTCTTCTGAAACATTTACTTTTAATGAAAAAAGTGCGAAATCATCATTGAGCTCTATCAGTTTTTGGGTATTGTGAAATGGTAATGAATCTAAATATTTCGCTGCTATAGGTCCCACACTAAGAATCACGTCTTCAGGCATAGTATTTCCGCTTGTTATTCCAATCGCATGCTTGAAGTAATTGTCAGGATTAAATCCTTCTGGACGAACCATGGTCTCTTTTAAAATTTCAAGATCCTCTATTCTATCTAGAGCATAAGTGATGTAATCTCGTTTATCCGAATCAAAGGAAATCAAATACCAACGATTACTATATTGCTTTAATAATAAAGGAAGTACTTTCCTTGGCTTTAATTCTCCAGAAATAAAACTAGCATAGTCAAAAGTAGCCAGTCGACTTTCTTTAATCCCTTCCAAGATAGGTGCTAAAAATTCACTCCCTCCTTCTGAACCTGATGATTCAAATTGAATAAAAGTATCACTATCCTCAGACTGAGAAACAGAAATCCGGTCTACTATTTTATCAATTGCACTGCCAAATTGTTTAAACAAGGCGACATCACGAAATTGCATTAATGTTTTGGCGGCAAAGCTAATCGACTCAATGTCATCTTCTGTTAAAGGAATATCATTTATGGTGAAGTCTGGATCTTCATAATAGTAACCGCGTTCAAGCTTACTGTATTTAATCGGTGCATCGTGCTCCATTCTCATAGAAAATAAATCCTTTTCAATGGTAGAATCACAAATATGAGTCCCATCAATACTTCCGAAAAGAGATTCTTCACAAGCCTCTCTAAGATCCAATTTACTTGGAAATGGATTGTATTTATTTCTAATGCATTTATCAATTATACGATAACGAATAAGGGCATTTTTAATATGAGGCATTTTTTTTAATTAACGGTAACTTCTTTTTTGTATCCGAAAAGTTCGTAATACTTAATTGCATTGACCACTTCAGATGGAACATCATCTTCCCAATTTCTCGCTTTCACTTTAATTTTAGAAAGAACATCATCAGACATTATATGTAGAAGTTTTGGATCAAATTCTTTAAATGCTTCCAGTTTATTGTTGTCCTTCATATATTGAAGTAAACCTTTCAAGTTATCATCTATGTCAAAATCTTCCAAGGCATACACCCCTCCAGTCTCAACATTGTTGGCTGGATAGACTAACATTTTCATGTTGTGACCAAATCCACGTCCAAACGCTTCTAACAGGCCACCGCGAAGTGTGTCATAATACTTCTCGTCAAAAATGGTGTGTAAATTGTAAATCCCAACAATCACTCCTATCAATCTCCCTTTAGCAATTCCTGCTAGGTAGTCGACCATTTTGTAGTGCTTCAAATAATTACTGATCATTACAGTATAACCTAAAGTTCCAAGCAGCTCTGCTCGATCTACAAAATCCTTGTCTAAAATTTTACCGTCGGCCGTTAAATCTTTCAAGGTCAATTCAAAAATAACTCGGACTTTATCTGCGTCAACATCATTCTCTTCAATAAATTGTTTCTTCCCTTTCTCAATCATATCGATATGAACCTTTGTTACCGGTCTAAATCGCCCACGCATCATCAATATATCTTTCTTATACAATGCAGTCGCGGGTTGCAAAACAAAACCAGCTAGATCAAACATTGTAGCATCAGTCATTCCTTTCTTCACAAGGTTTAACGCTAAGATGCGATTATCTACATTTTCAAAGTCTGGACCAGAAACACGTAGCATATCGATTTCCATTCTATCACGCGGCAGTCTGTGTACTAATTTTGCAAGAAATTCATCTAAATCATCATAGTGAAAATAACTAGCGTGCATTAAATTCACTCCTAAAATGCCAATAGCTTGTTGCTGCGCTTTATGACTAATGTCATGCATTTTAATATGAAGAATCACGTCATTTGGCTCAGACTCTTTCGTTAATTGAAACCGCAGACCAACCCATCCCTGACCTTGATTTGTTTTATGATAATTTAATGCCTCTACTGTATTACAAAAAGCAAAAAATCTAGATTCTTTAAACTTCTCCGGAAGACGTGTTTTTAACGTATTGTATTCTGTTTTCAGCATCGTCATTAAACGATCTTCAGCTACATAGCGCTTTGCTTCCCCATACATTGAATCGGAAACTTTCATATCATATGCCGATTGTGTATGAGCTATAGTTCCTGAACTACCACCAGCTTTAAAAAAATTAGCGGCTACTTCTTGTCCTGCTCCTATTTCCGCGAAACAACCATAAATATCTTCCGTTAGGTTAATTTTAAGGGCTTTCTCCTCTGTCGTTAATCTTCTTAAGTCAATCATATTCTAGTATGTAATACAAAAGAAACAATTATTATCTATAAAGGTTCTTTAAAGTCAGGATTATTAATGAAATTTTCATCAGAAAGTGTCAACAAGAATTGTTTTAAAAGGTCTTTTTCAAAAGCATCTAATTGGACTCCACCAAAATCAGAGAATTCTATCAACGGGTCTAGCGTGTTACTAATTTGGATTCCGCTAGAATAATGATC
>CAJQPA010000017.1 GCA_905480145.1 uncultured Flavobacteriales bacterium
TACAAAGGCGACTTTGAAAACCAAGAGAAATACCAACCGTTTCAATTCATAGAGTTGCAAACAAAGTAGTATTTAATTAATCCGAAAAGAAAGCCATTGTTCAAGTTGAACAATGGCTTTCTTGCTTTAGGTTATAACCTATAGAATTGTTTTAAATGTTAAGGACAACTATATTATAGCCTCTTGACAACCTGTTGTTGTTGTTGTTCTATAATAAATGAGTACAACAAGATGATTAATAGAGTCAGCATTAACTATTAACTGAAGTTATGAAGGATCAAGAATGGATATATAAAGAGGTGAATTAAGACTTAATCGAATTTAATCGCTTTTACGGGGTCTATTCTAGTAATAACTATACTTGGTATGATTAACGCAATAACACAAACTAGAAGTGTTCCTATGTTGAGTATTAGCCAATGAGAGAATGTTAATTCAATAGGCACTTGTGATAAGTAGTAGACTTCTGGGTTTAATTTAAAAACACCAAAGTATTTCTGAAGTAAGCATAAACCCACGCCGATAATATTTCCCCACAGCATTCCTCGACTAATCAAAAAAGTTGCTTGGATTAAAAAGATTTTTCGAATGCTCCAATTTGTTGCTCCCATTGCTTTCATCATTCCAATGAAATTTGACCGGATAAGAATCAGAACCAATAGGGCTGACCCCATATTTATGATTCCAATAAGAATCATAAGTACTAAAATGATAATTACGTTTATATCTAAGAAGCCCAACCAAACAAAAATTTCGCGTTGATTATTCTTAATGCTTGTTGTTTTCAGGACCTCGTCGAACTCATTTGGAATAAAATCAATCATCCTTACTAACTCAGCATGTGTTTCATCTAGGGTTTCCCAATCGTTTAATATGACTTCAAAACCTCCGGTATAATTATGAGAGCTACCTTTTCCATCAACTTCTTCAAAGATGACTTTCTTTTCGCTCGCCTGAAGTGAGAATTTATTCCCGTCACCAGAAAGATAAGTTCGTTCGAGTTCATCAAACTCATTGTGTTTAAAATCACAAAAGCTATAGGCCGTTCCTTCAATACTGATTTTTAAATAGGCGGTATCTGGAATGGTTAAAGAATGCTCATCCGAATCGATATTTCCAATATAATCAGAAGCAATCAATCGGAAAGTTGTATCCTTTAGCGGGCAATGCGGAAAACCCGAATAGCGATCATAGCCATCTCCCCAATCGTAGCGGATATTTCCATGTCCACCGTTAACTTTTGCTTTGATCAATAACTGACCATCTATCAAAGTGTCTGCAACTTGAATTGCAGCTTTAATTCCCCAGTCATTTAACTCTTGAACAACACTGAGCTTACCAAGAATTATTTTTTTATCAAACTCTTCGAGCCCAGTGGAGTAGATTCCTGAGATGACAAACTCCTTTCTAATAGGACTATTTTTTACGAAAAAAGAAATAACTGTATCGTTGACTTTAAAATTTAAAATTTCTGCAACTTTTTTTGAAATTAGAATTTGATTTTCTGATCCTGACTTTGAGTAATCAGGGAATTTACCTTCTTCCAAATGCTGTTGAAAGAAATCAAGATTAAAGTCTTCATTAATTCCTTTAATCATTGCTCCGAGAACATTCTGATGGGTCTCTGTCGTATCTTTACCCGAAGGTAGTTTATAAGTGATGTCGTTTTTCTTCGATTGGAACAAAACCGGTTTATATCCAACAGGATAGACCGACTTAATAGAAGGGTTTGACTTTAATTCTTTTAGAAAAGATTGATCTGTATGCACAGATTCACTTTCATAGACAGAATTTTCTCCTGAACTCATAACGAAAAGATGTGCTCCGAATCCACTAATTTTTTGGCGCACTTCTTGCTGAAATCCAGTAACAACAGCTAGTGTTATCAAATTGACGATAACGGCTAGTGATATACTAATAATTGAAATTCGAACAATAGGTTTAGAAACTTTCTTACCTTGCACAACACTTTTTAGGGTCTTCTTCGATATGAAATATTCAAATGCCAAATTTATTTTTTGCCTAAAGTACACAAAGGTTTTGTGCCTGAAAAGTATTTTCATTTTTTTGATTTCTGCTTGTGCGAATGGTTCTCCTATTTTAGTAAGCGAAGATACCGTTCAAACTGTTTTGGCGAAAGATGATTCTATTCTCGTTGGCGCTCAAAATATAGAAGAATTAGTAGCGTTAATCGGGCAGAAAAGAGCAGGGGTTGTTGGGAATCAATCCTCAATGGTAGATGATAAGCACTTAGTAGATACTTTGTTATCCTTCGGTGTGATGATTAAGTCAGTTTTCTCTCCAGAACATGGTTTTAGAGGAAAAGCGGATGCCGGAGAACATGTGAAAAATAATGTTGATACGAGAACCGGACTGCCGATTGTTTCATTATATGGCTCAAATAAAAAACCAACTGATGAGCAGTTAAAAAATATTGAAGTGCTCATATTTGATATACAAGATGTTGGTGTTCGCTTTTACACATATATTTCAACATTGCATTATGTAATGGAGGCAGCAGCTGAAAATGAAATAGAGGTCATCGTTTTGGATCGACCAAATCCAAATGGTCATTATGTCGATGGTCCAGTTTTAGATATGAAATTCACATCTTTTGTTGGAATGCACCCTATTCCAATTGTACATGGAATGACAATTGGCGAATATGCCCTTATGATCAATGGGGAGAAATGGATGAAGAATGATGTTCAATGTAAATTGACTGTTCTTCCTTGTGAGAATTATACCCATAACACACCATACTCTTTGCCAATACCACCTTCTCCAAACTTAAGATCAGACGTTTCCATTCAATTGTACCCGAGTTTATGTCTGTTAGAGGCGACAACAGTGACTATTGGAAGAGGAACAGATGGGCCGTTTGAAAGGTATGGACACCCACAATTTCATAAAACGCAATTTTCTTTCACCCCAAAACCAGGTCCTGGCTCTAAAAATCCAAAACACAAAAACAAATTGTGCAATGGTTTCAATTTAAATCTAGAGCAGTACAAAAGGATGAGTCAATTAGACTTAAGTTTCTTAATTAAGGCTAATGAAATGTTGAATGGAGAGTTATTTGTAGACCGCTCGAATTTTTTCAATCTTCTTGCAGGAAATGACATTCTCCTCCAACAGTTGAAGTCTGGATCGTCAGAAAAAGAAATTCGGCATAGCTGGCAAGAAGATTTGGATCGATACAGAGAAATGCGTCAACAATATCTGTTGTACAAATAGAATTGTCAATCTCATAAAAGATGCTGGCGGGGCTAGTGGTTTACACTTGAGCGTCTAAGACTTTTTGTTTCATCGTTTCCATGTATTCTAGCATTCTATTTAGAACATCAGGATTTGCAGAAGCTATTATTTTTGCAGCTAAGATTCCTGCGTTTTTTGCTCCGTCTAAAGCAACCGTAGCAACAGGAATACCTCCAGGCATTTGAAGAATAGAAAGTATACTATCCCACCCATCAATTGAATTTCTAGATTTAACCGGAACACCAATAACCGGCAATGGAGTTAAAGATGCTGTCATTCCTGGAAGATGCGCGGCACCGCCTGCTCCTGCAATAATTACTTTCAAACCTCTCGTGTGAGCAGACTTTGCGTATTCAAACATCAATTCTGGGGTTCTATGAGCAGAAACGATCTTTACCTCATGGGAAATATTCAACTCTTTCAATACATCAATAGCATCTTGCATTACCGGCATATCCGATGTGCTTCCCATAATAATTCCAACTTCTACCATATTCTTTTTATTTCTTTATAAATTCTATAACAATTCGTTGATTTCAATAAATTAAACTTTATCTAAAATTCTATATCCTTCAATATTATCTATTCCCCAGTTTTCTAATTCACTTGCTGACCACAATTCTGGGAAGAAAATTCTTCTTTGGTAACGTGGATGCATATATTTATGCCAATCACTTCCTCCTGTTGCCTCAGCATTTCCCTCACCGCTATCTAAATATTTTGCAGCAGCATCATAATGGTGCATAACCCAGTCAACATTTACCGTATGGTCGTAATGACGCATTGCATTGACAAGCTTTAAGTTCTCTTGATATTCTTTTGGTAGCTCTTTAAATTTTGTCCAAAGGTTGACAGTATTGTATTCCTTCATCCATTCGATGAGTTCTTTTTTATATTTCTTTTCAAAATTAAGAATCAATTGATTTTTACCACCATTTTTTCGGTCAATACCTGCAACTTGCCAATACATATTATCAAAGGCATGCTCATATGGTGTCTCTCGATCAATTGTTTTTCTAAATCGATAATCAATAAGGTTGATCAATTCAGTTGAAGCGATTTCAATTTTACGATATTGAGCAGATTGAAACCCACTAGCTGGTGTTAAAGTATCTCTAAATTTCATGTATTGTGAAACTTCCATTCCATCCCCCATAATATCGAAAGAAGTGGAAAGCATATTGAAATAACGACTTACTCTCATTAAGTGCATTTCGAATTTATCTGGTGTGATGTCTTCTGTAAACGATATTTGTTGCATCTCCCAAAGAATCATCTTAAAAAGGAGTTCATTGATTTGATGATAAATCAGAAAGACCATTTCATCGGGTAATTGAGTCCGCTGTGTCTGTAAACCTAGTAAGGCATCAACTTGAATGAAATCCCAATACTTCATTGGTTCTGCATGAAGAAGGCCTGACAGATGAACGTTAGGATCTTGTCCTAATGCTGTATATTTTTCATCAATCGCTTTAAGAAGTTCTTCTCTGTTCATATGTCTTTGTATGGTTTATAATTCAAAAATAATCAATTCTTATTTAGGAGGATATGATTTTTGTAAGTTCAAGGTAATAAGTAAATCTGCAATCCCATATTTTTTTCAACTGAGAATAAGAAGTTCGATTTATTGGCAGAGATTTTCGATTCGTAAAGGTTGCTCGGCAGGTCTATTGTTAGGTCAACTTCATAGGGGTGATACAAAAAAAAGGCCGTTCAATTGAACGGCCTTTTATCCATTTATAGACGAAATCTATAATGTTCCTCTAAGAGTTTGCTCTCTTTCTATTGATTCAAATAAAGCTTTAAAGTTTCCAGCTCCAAATCCTTTCGCTCCCATTCTTTGAATAATTTCAAAGAAGAATGTAGGTCTATCTTGTATAGGCTTTGTGAAAATTTGTAATAAGTAACCCTCCTCATCAGCATCGACAAGAATAGAAAGTTTCTGTAATTCTTTAATGTCTTCATGCATCATGTCCATGTGAGTTCCTAGTCGTTTAGGAATTTCATCATAATAAGCCTGTGGCGGCGCAGGAAGAAATTCTACCCCTTTTTCTTTTAGGTAGCTAATTGTTGAAAGAATATCATCTGTTGCCATAGCAATATGCTGAACACCTTCTCCTTCATAAAAGTCAAGATATTCTTCAATTTGTGAACGTTTAGCTGCTTTCGCCGGCTCATTTATCGGAAACTTAATTCTACCATTTCCGTTACTCATGACTTTACTCATTAGCGCAGAGTATTCCGTATGAATTTGCTTGTCATCAAAAGATAAAAAGTTCACGAATCCCATTACATCTTCGTACCATTTAACCATTACATCCATTCTGTCCCAATCAACATTACCCACCATATGGTCAATGTATTTTAGTCCTGAAGGTTCAGGGTTGTAATCCGTCTTCCATTCCTGGAAGCCTGGTAAGAAAGCACCGTTGTAGTTCTTTCTTTCAATAAACATATGAACTGTTTCTCCATAAGTATATATTCCGGCCTTTACAATTTCACCATGTTCATCTTTTTCTACCGTTGGTTCCAAGAAAACTTTCGCTCCTCTTTTTGTTGTTTCTTCAAATGACTTTCTTGCATCATCAACCCATAGGGCTACGATCTTAACGCCATCGCCATGTTTAGTAACGTGTTGATTTATTGGAGATTTACTGTTTAAAGCAGATGTTAAGACAATTCTAATCTTATCTTGCTTCAACACATAGCTGACAGTGTCTTTAGACCCAGTTTCTAACCCCTTGTATGCACATGATTGAAATCCAAATGCTGTTTTGTAATAATGTGCTGATTGCTTTGCATTACCTACATAAAATTCAACATAATCTGTACCTAATAGGGGTAAGAAATCTTTGGCATCTTTAAATATTTTTTCTAATCCGTAATTGACTGATTTAACTTCTTTTTTACTCATAATAATTAATTTTTTTATTTAGTTATCCATGACTTATAATAGTCATCTACTTCTAATTTTAATGCCTCTTCGGTTATCATCATTGGTTTAAATGGATCGATCATTACCGCTAACTCACCTGTTTCTTTCTTTCCAACACTTCGTTCAATTGCTCCCGGGTGAGGTCCATGAGGAATGCCTCCAGGGTGAAGCGTAATTTGACCTTTTTCGATATCATTTCTGCTCATGAAATCTCCGTCAACATAATATAATAATTCTTCCGAGTCAATATTACTATGGTGGTATGGAGATGGAATTGCTTTCGGATGATAATCGTACATTCTTGGTACAAATGAACAAACAACAAAGCCAGCAGCTTCCCAAGTTTGATGAACTGGAGGTGGTTGATGTATACGACCTGTTATTGGTTCGAAATCATGAATTGAAAAAGCATAAGGGTAGTGGAATCCATCCCATCCTACAGCATCAAATGGATGATTAGAATGGGTGTATTCCCAAAGCATTCCTTGTTTTTTAGAAATCACTTTAAAAGTTCCTTTCTCATCATGAGTGACTAAATCTTTAGGTAATCTGAAATCACGTTCACAAAATGGAGAATGCTCCAGCAGTTGGCCGAAATTATTTCTGTATCGTTTTGGAGTCACAATCGGACTAAAAGATTCAACAAATAATAATCGATTCTCTTCTGTGTCAAAATCAATCTGATAAGTGACACCTCTCGGAATTATTAAATAATCTCCGTATTTGAAATCAATACTTCCATACATTGTATTGAGCTTACCAGATCCAATATGAACAAAGATCATTTCGTCAGCATCACTATTTCTATAAAAATAATCTTTCGAGAATTTTTTTGGAGCAGCTAAGCCAATATGCAAATCATTGTTGGCAAAAAGTACTTTTCTACTTTCTATATAATCTTCTTCAGGTTTCACAGAAAAACCCTTGAAGCTCAATGCTTTCATGTTTTTTTCTACCGCAATTTTTGGAGAAATATCTCTTAATTGCTTAACCTCTGTAACGACAGTTGGTGGATGAATGTGATATATTAAAGATGACATTCCCACAAAACCTGCAGTTCCGAATAATTCTTCTTGATAAAGGCCACCATCTTCTTTCTCAAAAGTCGTGTGTCTTTTGGGCGGAATTTTACCCATTTGATGATATCTTGGCATTTTAAATGTGTTTTTATAAGTAACTAAATTGTTTATCCTGGATTGAAAAATATCACTCCGGATTTCGCTTAACGAAATACATTAAATAGTCTTGTAGTCCTGTCCACATAATTATAGTAAAGGTATAGAATAAATAACAAAAAATAACGTCCTCGATCATCATTTACGTTCTTCGTTAGAATGATATTATTTTATTGTATTGGATTTCTATAAAATATTAGTTCTCTTTGCAATAGAAAAAATAGGCTTATGGAAAAGGTGTTAATAATAGGAGCAGGCGGTCAAATTGGCACAGAGTTAGTTCTGGCTCTAAGGAAACTAAAAGGCAATAACAATGTTGTTGCCGGAGATCTAAGTGATAAATGTCCGGATAAATTGTCTGGAGGTCCCTATGTTAAAATGGATGTTCTGGATCGTGAAGCCGTTCGCAGTTATGTTATTGATAATGGAATAAAACAAGTCTATTTATTAGCGGCTTTATTAAGTGCAACCGCGGAAAAAAATCCAGCTTTCGCATGGAAGTTAAATATGGAGGGTCTTTTTACAATATTGGATTTGGCTAAAGAAGGATACTTATCTAAAGTATTTTGGCCAAGTTCGATTGCAGTTTTTGGGCCAACAACACCAGTGGACAAAACACCTCAGTTGACTATTACTGAGCCAACGACTGTTTATGGAATTTCAAAATTAGCGGGTGAGCGTTGGTGTGAGTATTATGCTAAAAACTATGGTGTAGATGTAAGAAGTATTCGTTATCCTGGACTTATTTCGCATACTAGTTTACCTGGTGGAGGAACGACAGACTATGCTGTGGATATTTTTTATAAAGCGAAAACAGGAGAAGATTTCACGTGTTTTTTGAAAAAAGACACTGCTCTTCCGATGATGTATATGGAAGATGCTATTCGCGCGACTATTGAGCTCATGGAGACAAAATCAGAAAATATAAAAATCAGATCCTCATACAACTTGGCAGGGATTAGTTTTTCTCCAGAAGTAATAGCGAATGAAATAATGAAACTGAAGTCAGATTTTAAAATAAATTATGCGCCTGATTTTCGTCAGGCAATCGCTGATACCTGGCCAAATTCAATTGATGATACAGCGGCTAAGTTAGATTGGGGTTGGTCTGAACGTTTCAGTCTAGAAGAATTGGTAAAAGTTATGATGGATAATGTTGACATTACACTAGTGAATTTAAATAACTGATAATCAGTCGTTTAATTGATTTTTGATTCAGAAATTAATCGATAAAAAACAATGATTTGCCGAAAAAAGAGGTTAAAATTTTGAAGATAGTTGAACTCATTGTATATTCGTAAAATTACTGTTACATTCTCCATGTTTAACGCTAAAACAATATGAGCTTTTTAAAAGTATTTTTCTTGACGTCATTTGGGATATTTGCAACGTCAGTTGCATTTTGTTCTGATGACCAAGGTGGAGAGATAAATAAATCTGACGAGAAGGGAAAGCAAGGGGTGTGGATTTACCTTGGTAAGGATAGACCAGAACTTGGTTATCCTGTAGACGGAAAAATCGAAGAAGGAACATACAAGGACAGTCGTAAAGAAGGTGTTTGGGTAAAATACCATAAAGACGGTGTGACTCAGAAGTTAAAAGGAACTTATTCTAACAATAGACCAAACGGAACTTATACTAAATTTCATGCGAATGGAGAAATTAAGGAAGTAGGTAACTGGGATAGAAACAAATACAAAGACAGTCTAACGCGATTCCATGAAAATGGAGTTGTTAAATATGAGGCGAATTATAATTCTACAGGAAAGGAAGAAGGTTCAGTAAAATATTATTATCCGAATGGACAGTTAGAATATGAATACATTGCAACCAATGGAATTCAAAAAGGTGCGGCGACAAGATATTACGAAAACGGAGATGTTAAGGAGAATATACTTTATGGAGAATATGGCGGAGTTTCCTCATCAGAAACTGTGGAAATGGTTAATCCAACGGTGGTTCCTTCTGAAGTTGGTCGTTCTCAAGAAAAAGCACCATCTATTGACGTAATAAGAACCAAAGGAGCAGAATTTAAAATAAATGGATACAACAAGCTTTATAATTCAGCTGATGAAATTTGGATGGATGGAGATTTTAGAAATGGAAGCCTTTGGGATGGAAAAGTATATGAGTATGATTCCGACGGAATTTTACTAAAAGTACGGGTTTTCAAGCTTGGTGTATATCACTCTGACGGACAGTTATAATAGAATTTAATATTTAAAAAAGCCCTTTATGAGGGCTTTTTTTATGTCTAAGAACTTCTTATATTTGTAAAACCAATTGAACATCTAAGCCCAATCGGCTTTAGGATGTAAACGTGAGAAACCGCGAATTAAATTATTAACCTATGAGTATAAAGAAAGGAAGAGGGAATTTAATTCTTCCAGATTTTACGCAATCTAGTTGTGTGGACAAAGTCGGGGTGGAAGAAAGAGTTGCTCGATTTCAATCAAGAAGTATTAAGAACGAAGCTAAAATGCAAGGACTAAAAATGGCCTTGAATATGATAGATCTTACGACACTTGAAGGTAAAGATACACCAGGTAAAGTGAAGCAAATGTGTTATAAAGCACAGCATCTTCATGATTTTCATCCAAATCTTCCTTCAGTAGCTGCCGTGTGTGTTTACCCAACGATGGTTGGTGTTGCAGCAAAGGCAGTGCAAGGGTCAGGAGTTAAGGTTGCTTCCGTATCAACTGCTTTTCCAAGCGGCCAGGCACCTCTTGATGTAAAGATTAGAGACACTAAATTTGCAGTAGATGAAGGAGCTGATGAAATAGACATGGTTATCTCACGAGGTAAGTTTTTGTCAGGAGAATATAACTTTGTATTTGACGAAATAGCAACGATAAAAGAGGCATGCGGTAAATCGAGACTAAAGGTAATTCTGGAAACAGGAGAATTAGTCACATTGGACAATGTTCGCCGTGCTAGTGATATTGCCATGTACGCAGGAGCTGATTTCATTAAAACTTCTACGGGTAAAATTCAACCTGCAGCTACGATGCAAGTGACATACACAATGCTTCAAGCGATAAGAGATTTTTATACAACAACTGGAATCCAAATAGGAATGAAACCAGCTGGCGGAATTTCTAATTCAAAATTAGCATTGCATAATCTTGTGATGGTTAAAGAAACTTTGGGTGATCAGTGGTTGACCAATGAATGGTTTCGATTTGGAGCAAGTAGTTTAGCAAATGATGTATTGATGCAAATTATAAAAGCGGAAACGGGAGTATATCAATCACCAGATTATTTTTCAAAAGACTAAGTAATGGCAAGGAAAGAGATAAATAAAAGTAAAGTGACATGGGATTACTCTCCAGCGATGGAAAGTTCTTCTCACATTAACTTGAAAAAGAAATACGATTTATATATAGATGGTAAATGGGTGAAACCATCTTCCGGAAAATATTTTGATACAATTAATCCTGCAAACAAAGAAAAATTGTCTGAGGTTGCTCATGCGAATGACAAGGATGTGGATAAAGCAGTTAAAGCTGCAAGGAAATCATATAAAGGCGTTTGGTCAAAAACAACTCCTGCAGAACGTTCTAAATACATTTATCGTATTGCACGGTTGATGCAGGAAAGGGCGAGGGAGTTTGCTGTAATTGAAACACTCGATGCTGGTAAGGTAATACGTGAATCAAGAGATGTCGATGTGCCATTAGCATGTAATCACTTTTTCTATTATGCTGGATGGGCAGATAAATTAGAGTACGCATTTCCAAATAGAAAAGTAGAGCCATTGGGTGTTGCTGGTCAAATTACACCATGGAACTTCCCATTGTTAATGGCAGCTTGGAAGATTGCTCCAGCACTAGCAGCAGGAAACACAGTTGTTTTGAAACCAGCTGAAACAACACCATTGACCGCATTGAAACTGGCAGAGGTAATTCATGATGCAGGACTTCCTCCTGGAGTAGTGAATATATTGACAGGTTTCGGCGATACGGGTGCGGCCATTGTAGATCATGATGATGTGGATAAAATTGCATTCACAGGATCAACAGGAGTTGGAAAGATTATTCAAAATGCAATTTCAGGAACTGACAAAAAAGCCACACTAGAACTAGGTGGTAAATCAGCTAATATTATTTTGGAAGATGCTCCGTTAGATCAAGCTGTTGAAGGTATTGTAAATGGAATTTTTTTTAATCAAGGTCACGTATGTTGCGCGGGTTCGCGTTTGTTTGTTCAGGAATCAGTAGCGGAAAAGGTTATTGAAAAGTTGAAACATCGAATCAGTTCATTGGTAATTGGTGACCCAATGGATAAGAATACAGACATAGGAGCAATTAACTCTAAGGAGCAATTAGATACTATTGATAAATACATAAAAATTGGTCTTGCGGAAGGTGCTACAATGTATCAGCCAGATTGTGTATTACCCAAAACAGGATACTTTTGTAAACCAACATTATTTATGGATGTTGCCCAGTCAAGTAGAATTGTTCAGGAAGAAATTTTTGGCCCTGTATTGACTATTCAGACGTTCAGAACTGTGGATGAGGCTATCCAAAAGGCGAATAATACTCCTTTTGGATTGGCAGCAGGTATCTGGACTGATAAAGGGTCAAGAATTTTTAATCTTGCATCAAAATTGAATGCAGGGGTAATTTGGGCAAATACGTATAATAAGTTTGATCCAACATCTCCATTCGGAGGTTATAAAGAAAGTGGTTATGGGCGTGAAGGTGGTCTTCATGGACTCAGTGCTTACGTAAAATTGAAATAATCATGGAAAGATTGGAAGTTTTAAAAACATACAAAATATATATCGGAGGTAAATTTCCGAGAACTGAATCAGGAAGGTTTTATAACCCTTTGAATTCAAAAGGTGAACAATTGGGTAATATATGTCTTTCTTCTAGAAAGGATGTAAGAAATTCAGTTGTTGCAGCTAGAAAAGCATTTGGAGGTTGGTCAGAAAGAGCAGCGAATAATAGAGGACAAATCCTATATCGAATAGCAGAAATGTTAGAAGGTAGGAAGACTCAATTTATTGAAGAGCTAATGTTTCAAGGTTCAACAAAAAAAGCAGCAGAAAACGAGGTCAATGTTTCAATTGATCGATTGATCTACTACGCTGGTTGGTCCGACAAGTATATGCAGGTATTGGGTTCTATTAATCCTGTTGCATCTTCGCATTTTAATTTTTCGATGCATGTTCCAATGGGAGTGATCGGGGTTGTTGCTGATCAAACGACTTCATTAATTGGTTTAGTATCCAATATTGCTCCAGTAATTGCTGGAGGAAACACTTGTGTTGTTTTATCTGCTGAGAATTTACCATTATGTGCCATTACTTTTGCTGAGGTTTTAAACTCTTCAGATGTCCCTGGCGGTGTAGTGAATATTTTAACTGGTTCACCAGCAGAGATGATTAAGCCTTTAACAACACATATGGATGTGAATGGAATGGTTTATTCAGGAAATGACAGAAGTACGATCAAGAAGTTGAAAGAAAGTTCAGCATTAAACCTGAAAAGAATAATGACTTATGATGAAGACTGGATTAAGGCTGATGCTCAAAACTTATATATGCTGTCTGATTGCCAAGAAGTAAAGACTACATGGCATCCAATCGAAAACATTGGAGGTGCAACAAGTTCTTATTGATTGAATATTATAACCAAAAAAAAACGTTCTGTTAAATCAGAACGTTTTTTTTTGGTTATAATATTCTTTATTAATCAAGTCTAAAGTTAATAGGTAAACGACAATTTGTTCTTACTTTTTTTGCTTTAGCTTCTCCAGCTTTCCATTTTGGCATTTTTCTAACCAAACGTTTTGCTTCTTTATCTAAATCAGAACTAACACCTCTTACTATTTTAATGTTTGTAATTGAACCGTCTAATTCAACAACAAAAGATAGATAAACCTTTCCTTGCTCATTCATTTCAATGGAAGTCTGAGGATATTTTACATTAGCTGCAATCCATTTTTGCATTGCGGCAGTACCTCCTGGGAATGTTGCCTCTACGTCAGGGAAATCAATTATTTCCGCAGGCGCTACAACGACCTCTACAGGTGCTACAACAACTGGTGGTGGAGTACTTACAACTGGTGGTGGTGGTTCTTGTGTATCAGGGACAATTTCCAATTCTTCAGCTGGCGGTGGCGGCGCATCAACAGCCGGTGGTGGTGGTGGTGGCGGTGTTTCAGGGTCTTGTGGTTCTTCCATGAAGTTTATATCAGCGATATTTTTATCACCTCTATTATTCTTGTTTTCTGATTTCTCAGTTGTATAGGAGAACGATGCAAGAACAACACTGCCTATGAATAGCAGTCCCATCATACGGATAGGCATTCTTAGTTTCTCTATGTTAGCGTCTTCGCTTTTCTTTAATTCCATAACGAATAAATATGAATTGTAAATATATAAAATTATAGTAACAAAATGCGTACCATTAAATCAATAACACGATGAGTAGAGTAAACGGAAAGTTACTATACCTATTACTATACCAAGGATATCAAAAAGAAAATTCCATAAACTGAAAAAACCATTTGGGTTAACCCCATAATTAATGGCTTCAGATAAGAATGCTATACAAAAGGCAAATAGGCCAACGATAACAAATGCATTCTTCTTTAATTTACCAAATTTCAATTGTTTTTTTAATGCGCACACCCATATGTGTACTATCCCCCAGTAGAGAAATAGATGCATAATAGATCGGGTAGGTATACTGCCCAAAAAGAAGTCTTGATTTTGCTGATTAGGCGAGAAAATCACCAATAATGCAACGATAAACCAAACGATTCCCAAGATTGAAACGCGTAAACTCAATTTAAAATGATTTTACTATCCGACTAATGCTTTGTATGCTTCAGCGTCAAGTAAATTATCCACCTCGCTTATATCGCTCATTTTAATTTTAATCATCCAACCTTTTCCATAAGCGTCAGTATTCACCGTTTCTGGCTCTGACTCCAATTCATCGTTGAATTGTATAATTTCTCCACCTAAAGGCATAAATAAATCAGAAACTGTTTTAACAGCTTCAACAGATCCAAAGATTTCTTCGTTTTCTAAAGATTCTCCTTCAGTTTCAATTTCTACGTATACAATATCACCAAGTTCTCCTTGAGCAAAATCGGTAATTCCAACTGTTGCAACATCTCCTTCGATGCTCACCCACTCGTGATCTTTAGTGTACTTTAAATTTTCTGGAATATTCATTCTAACATATTTAGTTTGTAGCGCAAATTTAAAATTAATATCAAAAGAACTATTATTGTTCATGCACTTAATTCTTAACAAGGTATAAGAACTTTTTAACTAAATTTGTTCAACATGATAAATCTAGATAACCTTAGAGAATCTCGTAAGCGTATCGATGCCATTGGAGTCTATTTGAAAATAGATGAAAAGCGAATAGAACTTCAGGAAAAAGAGCTTAAAACGCAGGACCCCGAATTTTGGAACGACTCCAAAAGAGCAGAACAGCAAATGAAGACAATCCGTGGCTTAAAATTTTGGATAGATGCATTCGATAAGTTGGATAATGCATATGCTGACATTGAAGTGCTGTATGAATTTGCGAAAGAAGGAGAGGGAGAAGAAGATGAGGTAGATTCACAATTTAGAGCCTTAGAAGATGAGGTAGAAGAACTTGAGTTGAAGAACATGTTATCTGGTAAAGAAGATAGTTTAGATGCCGTTCTTCAGATTACTGCAGGCGCTGGAGGGACAGAGAGTTGTGACTGGGCCTCAATGCTGATGCGCATGTATACGATGTGGGGCCAAAAAAATGGATTCAAAATAAAGGAATTAAATTTTCAAAATGGAGATGTTGCTGGAATAAAAACAGTAACCATTCAATTTTCTGGAGACTTTGCTTTTGGATATTTGAAAGGTGAGAATGGGGTGCATCGTTTGGTCAGAATTTCACCTTTCGATTCGAATGCAAAACGGCACACTTCTTTTGCTTCAGTCTATGTATACCCATTGGTTGATGATACTATTGAAATAAAGGTCAACCCTGCAGATGTTACATGGGAAACATTTCGCTCTGGCGGTGCAGGTGGACAAAATGTCAACAAAGTTGAAACAGCAGTTCGATTAAGACATGCACCTTCGGGAATTATTGTAGAGAATTCAGAATCAAGATCGCAATTAGGAAACAAAGAAAAAGCAATGCAGCTACTTAAGTCACAGTTGTACGAATTAGAATATAGAGCTAGAATGGAAGCTCGTGATGAAATAGAAGCGAATAAAAAGAAGATCGAATGGGGTTCTCAAATTAGAAATTACGTTATGCATCCATATAAGCTAGTGAAGGATGTAAGAACGGGTGTTGAAACAGGAAATGTCGATGCTGTTATGGACGGTGATCTCAATAAATTTTTGAAAGCTTATTTAATGACTTACGGAAATTAATCAATCAATGAAAGTATACCACAACCCAAGATGTTCCAAAAGTAGATGCGCTATATCTTATTTAGAAGAGCAAAATCAAACGTTTGAAGTAGTAGAATATCTCAAAGAGCCTTTGAATGAATCAGAAATTAAAGAGCTTTTAAAGAAATTAGGGTTGAAAGCGGAAGACTTAATTCGAAAGGGTGAGCCTGCTTTTAAGGAGCATTTCAAAGGGAAGCAATTGACCGAAGATGAGTGGGTTAAGGCAATGGTAAAGTTTCCTAAACTAATTGAGCGGCCCATTGTTGTCAAAGGAGACAAAGCAATTGTTGCACGCCCATTAGAAAACATTAATCTTTTATGGGCTTAAAAATCACATTAATTAGACTACACCTTTAATAAAAAGGTTATATTTGCAGTCGCTAAAATTATGGCGGCAATACGATGAAATTAGAAAAAATCTATCTTAAACCTAATTCTGAATTCTCTAAGTACATGGCTGAGTGGGCTGTAAAAATGGGAGTTGAAGTCATTGACCATGAGTTCAAAATAGGAGATCAAATCGCGGATGGTTTGCTACTTATTAATGAGAATCAGGATATTGATAGGGAAACAGACATTGTAAATACTTTTTTCGATGACAAGCATTTACCTAGTCAAAAAATTGATGTGAATGGTACTTTGCAAGTAGCAGTATCAAATTTTGAAATGTGGTTCAGAAATTTCAAATGTAAGAATGTTATCGTTTTAGGTTCAGATGAATTAGTCAAAAATGATAATTTGGATCGTTTTTTCAACAAACTTTTAGATAAAGTTAAAGCATAGGCATAGAATCATCTTTACCATTGGTAAAAACTTCATCTATAGGTTCCCATAACTCAATTCTATTTTCGTTCTATTTTGCCAATAAAGAAATTGGCTGTAGATTAGAGTACTATAAAAATCAATATGTTTCTGTTAAGAAATTCAAAACAATTAGTGTACCGTCTTTTTAATCTGATTAATAGAGGCTAGAATATTGTCGATGTTTTTCGTTTTAAGAAACAATATTCTTGATAGATTTGCGTTCTCAGTTTAAAATATGAAAATAGTTCAATTATTTCTCTACGTTTTTCTTTCGACCTCTTCGTTCGGGCAATTTCACACAGCTCTTTCTAGATCTGAACTAGGAGTGATGATTGGCGGTACATCCTACATAGGTGAATTGAATCCTTATGCTCCATATAAAGGTGTTAATCTCGCTGGAGGTATTCTTTATAGGTATAATGTTCATTCTAGAATGAGCGTTCGTTTAAATTTTCTTTACGGAAATCTTGAAGGAGATGATGCGAATTCTAAAATCGCAATAAATAAGGAAAGAAACCTAAATTTTAAGACTGATATTTTTGAATTTGCAGGTGGCGTAGAATTTAATTATTTCCCCTTTCAATTAGGTCATAAAAAATACAAAGGAACGATGTATGTTTTAGCGGAGGTAGGTGTTTTTAAAATGAATCCAAAAACAATTTATAACGATAGCGAAATAGAGCTGCAGCCCCTTGGGACGGAAGGTCAAGGTACAAGTTTGAATAGTAAAAAGAGTTATCGCTTAACCCAATTGACTGTTCCAATTGGTGTAGGGGCGAAGATTTCAATGGGGAAGAGGGCAAGTCTTAATTTCGAGATTGGGCTGCGTAAAACATTTACAGATTACATCGATGATGTAAGTTCTAGTATTTATGTCGATCCTGCAGCATTGGCTCTTGAAAATGGTTCACTTGCGGCAACTTTATCAAACCGGTCAGGCAGACTATACGGGCAACGCGGAGATTCAGCAAACAAAGATTGGTATATGTTCGGAGGAATGATGTTAACGGTAAGTTTGGGAGATCCTAAGAAATGTGCTTTTCGGAACTAATATTCATACATTAATAATCGCACAGCCTCTTCATAGGCGTTAATTGATTTTGCTTTCTTAATTTTTTTAATCAGTTTTTGATGCTCTTCAAAAGAAGACCCAAAATATTCCCAATAGGAATGCATTTTCATTAATATATGCTTCGGTCCCGAAAGTGCGTTTTCAAATTCATTAAATAATGTATCGTGAAATTTTCCAAATATTTCCATTCTATCCTCAGGGTATGCTCCAGAGTTGTCTTTAATCATTGAAGGAAGAAATGGGTCAGCAATAAGTCCTCTTCCGATCATCCAATGATCAATTTGAGGGAATCGTTGTGACATCTCTCGAAAACCTTGCACTGAAGTTATATCGCCGTTATAATATATTTTTTGTTTAGAAGTGTCTAGGCACTTCTGAAAAGACGCTAAGTCAATGCCACCTTTATATAATTGCTTTCCTATTCTAGCATGTATTGCAACATTTTTTATGGGATATTTTTCTAAAACAGGAAATACATCAAGAATTTCTGTACTTGTTTCATAACCCATTCTCATCTTCATAGAAACAACAATGTCTGTTTCTGAATGAACACGATCTAGGATGTGATCTATTTTTTCAGAATCTTTGATTAAGCCAGAACCCATTCCTCGATTTGTAACCATCGGATAGGGGCAGCCTAGGTTCCAATTCAATTCTTTGTAACCCAATTCCTGAACATATTTCACGACGAATAAAAACTCATCCGCACTGCATGTCATAATTTGTGGAATAACCGTGAGGGTGTCGTTATTCTTTAGCTGCAAATCTCTTTGGTATGCAGGTTTAATTACAAATTTCCCATTCAACCTTATATATGGAGCATAAAATGTATCAATTCCACCAAAAAATTTTTGAAATGCATTTCTAAAACGATAATCAGTAAAACCTTGTAGAGGAGAGGATAGAAGTGTGATTGACATGGTTTAGAGATTCTTGTTATTCCTATTTAAAGGTCCTTCATCGAATTGATGATAGAATAGTTCTAATTTCAAAAAGAGCAAAAAAAAGTCATTCAATTATTGAATGACTTTTAAGATTACTTCTTAATGATTGTGACCTTCATGTCCATCGCCTTCATGATGTTCATGTCCATCGTCTTCCCCAGCAACAGGTAACGCCAGATTTATCATTTCTATATCAAATACTAAATCTGAATATGGAGGTATTGCTCCTGGTCTTCCTTGTGCTCCGTATGCTGCAAAATAAGGTATAATTAATTTTGCTTTTCCGCCCTTTCCAATCAGTCCAATTCCTTCTGTAAATCCAGGGATCATTCTTTGCTCAATATATTTGAAAGCCATTGGTTGGTTTCTGTCATAAGAAGAGTCAAACTTTTCTCCAGAAACTCTAAATGTTCCTTTGTAATGAACTTCTAATGGAGAGCCTTTGACGGGCTTTGTTTCTTCACCTTCGTTTTCAATAATATAAACCAACCCAGATTCAGATTGCTTTGCCGTTGGAAAATCCTTTTTCACTTCATTGAACATGAATACTTTGTAGTCATCAGGCGACATTGCAGCGATTTTTTCCATTTCTTTTTTCGCTTCTACTTCAGTTTTTTTCTTCTCGTTATAGACCGCCGCAAATTGTTCCGTAGTATTCCATTTTTTCGCTGTACGTCCCTTACGGATAATCTTCATTGAAATCAAGACATCATCTTGCTCAATCAGATTCACGATGTCTAAGCCAGAAATTACATGCCCAAATACAGTGTGTTTGCCATCTAACCAGGGAGTGGCTTTGTGAGTAATGAAAAATTGACTTCCGTTTGTGTTTGGTCCAGAATTAGCCATTGAAAGAATTCCTGGTCCAGTGTGTTTTAAAGTTTCATCAATCTCATCATAGAAGCGATGTTTTGGTCCTCCGGATCCATTTCCTTGAGGGTCTCCACCTTGAATCATGAAATCTTTTATTACTCGGTGAAACTTCAATCCGTCATATAAAGGTTCTGTATATTCTATCGAGTCTTCAACTGTAAATTTACCCTCAGCTAAACCAATGAAATTTGCAACAGTCATAGGTGTTTTTTCATATTCTAATTGAATTAGAATAACTCCTTTTGAAGTTGTCATTTCAGCGTACATCCCTTTTTCTAATTTAGGTTTTTTAGCTTTCTTCGTTTTTTTGTCTTTCCCTTCAATGCTTGCAAAACTTCCTGTTGCAATAAATAAAGCGAATAATGTTACAAGTATTTTATTCATAATTATTTTTTTTCGAATTCAAATGTATTGATTTTAGTTGAGTCTCCATAATCAAAGTTCTTGCCGAATGTTAATTTTAGTGAAGTTCTTCTAATTAATTTCTTTTATCTGTTCCCCAAAACATTTTATTTCTAATGGTGTCAAGGAAATTATTCTCCTCGAATTTAATTACGTTGATCATGTAATCTGCTTTGCGCACAATTACCTCTTCATTTTGTTTAATAGTTAATGATCTCCCATCTAAACTCATAAGATATGTTCTATTTCTTCCCTCAATTTCTAACTTAATTGGCATGTGATCAGGAACTACCATTGGTCTAACATTTAAATTGTGCGGAGCAATTGGTGTTAGAATGTGTACTTGACATCCTGGCGTAACAATTGGACCACCACAACTCAAATTATATGCTGTAGAACCGGAAGGGGTAGAAACAATTAAGCCATCGGCCCAATAAGAATTTAAATACTTCTCCTCCAGTGAAGCATGCACAGTAATCATCGATGCTGAGTCTTTTTTCTGCAGCGTGACTTCGTTAAATGCAATATTGTCATCACCAAAAATATTTCGATCAGTTTCAACTCTAATTAGAGATCTTTTTTGATGCACAAACTCTTTTTTCTGAACCAACTCCATAGCTGACTCAATGTGTTCCTTTGAGATGTTAGCGAGAAACCCTAGCCGCCCAGAGTTTATTCCGAGCACAGGAACCTCTGAACTGCGCACAAATTTCACATTTTGAATAAACGTTCCATCGCCCCCAATGCTTAAACTTAAGTCTATTCCTGATTCAAAATCCTTATGGCTTGAAAACGTGTCACAAGTATCAGAGATGCCAATTTTTTTAATGAGTTTTTCTTTTAAAGAGTCATGAAAAATTGGATTCCATCCAAATTCTTTGAAAATTTTCAATAATTCAGAATAATACTGAGCGTTTTCTTTGTTTACCTTTCTACCAAAAATTGCTACATTCATCTATTATAAGTTCAAATAATTCATTAAAGCATCGTATCTGAATTTCATGTCATTGAGGTTTCCACTTTTTTGAAAGGATGCCTTAATGGTATAGTCATATCTTTCAAAAGTACGGATTATTCTGTCGAGCTCTATTTTATTGATTTTCAATGTGACTTCAATGTTAGTAGAGTCGGGAGAGGACATGATGTATGAACTTAATATTTTAGCATCATTACTTTCTACAATTTGTCCAATTTGGGCCAAAGAATAATCGATGGCTGCCATTTCTATGACAAGTATACCGCCATTTTCTCTGATGCTACCCGTTTTAGCTATTAGTGACATTAAATGCTGTACATTTGAACATCCCAAATACTTTTCGTCCTTATCTAGTACAGTTATTACTGTCAGATTTAGTTCAGAAATTCTAGATAAGACTTGATAAATATGATCTTGTCTCAAAACAGAAGGTCGCGGCAGGTGCTGAAAGAGTTCATCCAGAGTCTTATGCAATTCAAGCTGATCCAGAATATCATTTTCCGAAACCATCCCTACATAATTCCCATCTTTTAATACAGGTAAGTGAGATACTTTGAATTCATCCATCCAATTCAAAGCTTTTTCCGCAGTATCAGAATGCTTTAATGGTGGTATTTCGTCGTTTATTAAGTCTATTGCTATCATTGAGTTGCTAATGTAGTTATAATCCTGTGTAAGTTTTTACTTTTGTATAGACAAAAACTGTACCCATATGACATTGTTAAGTGTAAACGTAAATAAAATTGCAACGTTGCGTAATGCAAGAGGTGAAGATTCTCCAAACGTTGTTCAAGTTGCTATGGATTGTGAACGATTCGGCGCAGATGGCATTACTGTTCATCCAAGACCTGACGAAAGACATATTACCAGAAAAGATGTCTATGACTTGTCGGAAGTAGTGACAACAGAGTTTAATATTGAAGGATATCCTAATGAACGTTTCTTAAAGTTGGTGTCTGATGTTGTTCCTGCTCAAGCTACTTTGGTTCCAGACCCTCCAGGTGTTCTGACATCAAATGCAGGTTGGAACACAAAAAAAAATCAAGGTATGTTGACAGAATTGTCACAAGAATTGAAATTAAAAGGTATTCGTTCCTCAGTTTTTGTGGATACTAATTTGGAAAATATTGAGTACGCGGCAAAATGTGGTATAGATCGTATTGAATTGTATACAGGGCCTTATGCCAATGGTTTTAAGATTAATCCGGAAGAAGCAATCGAAGACTATATTGATGCTGCTAAGCTGGCGGTGGAATTAGGCTTAGGATTAAATGCAGGACATGATTTAGATTTAAACAACCTTCGTTTCTTCAAGGAAAAAATAATTGGTTTGCAAGAAGTGTCTATAGGACACGCATTAATTTCGGATGCTTTGTATCTTGGTTTAGAAAACACCATTCAGATGTACAAGAAGTTACTTAATGAATAATAATTCTTCCGAGCTTGTCCGAAATAATAATTTTGACCTGCTCCAAAGAAACTTGCTCGGATAGAAGGTCCATCAATGCTTCATTCGACATTGCTGCTTCCTTTTCTATTAGTTCTTTTTGAATCTCTCTTATTCTTTTTTCAACTTTAGCCAGTTTAAATGAATAAATCGACCCCATACAAGCAAGATGAATTTTATCTTTTTCAGTATTGGTAAAGATTTTATGCTTAGTGATCCAATGATGACTAATTTCATGCAGATTCATTTCGATTTCCGTAATAAAACGAACAATTTCTTGGTCCGGAAGTCTTTTAAAATAACTTGTCTTAAGAAATTTATTTTCCGCTAGAGAATCGCTGATGAGCGCGTGAAGTTTATTACAAACTGCGTTACTAAAGGTTAATTCATCTATTGATAGTTCATGACAGATCAATTCGGTAACGCTCGTTTCAATTTTTATCTTTTCACCCTTCTCGTTAAGTTGGTCTATATGGACGACATTAGGCCCGTACAGCACAAGTATTCTCATTAAATCTAGTTCTGTAGCTTCATCTTGATTGTCAATTATTGGAGCTGGAGATTGATCTCTGTATTCTAAAGGAATTAAATCTTCTTCTGATGGACCCTCTTGATTTGAAGATGAATAAGCAGGAGTCGTTGTGAAGGTTGATCGAGGTTTCTTCCCGGCCTCATTCGAACGAAGTTTAATTAGTTCATTGGAAAGAATTTGCTCGTTAATCTCAAACCGAGTTGCAATAGATTGCATGTAAACATTTCTTGTAATTTGATCTGGAATAAGAGAAACAGAATGTATTATTTCTTTAATCAGTCCTGCTCGCTTGATGGGATCATTGTCGCTACCCTCAAGTAAAACTCCAGCTTTAAAAGAGATAAAATCTTGCGTACTTTTTTTGATGTACTCCTCTAATTCAGAAGTGCTTACGGATTTGGAGTATGAATCAGGATCTTCACCTTCAGGGAAAATCACGACTTTTACATTCATTCCTTCTTTTAGAATTAGATCAATACCCCTAAAAGACGCCTTTATCCCGGCTGCATCACCATCATATAGGATAGTAATATTTTTAGTGTACCGCTTGACAAGTCGAATTTGTTCTTTGGTCAAAGATGTTCCTGATGAAGAAACAACATTTTGAATCCCCGCTTGATACATGCTAATAACATCTGTATATCCTTCGCAAAGAAAGCAATTGTCGTATTTAATGATGTCGCCTTTCGAGAAATGAAGTCCATAAAGAATTTCACTTTTATTGTAAATTATACTTTCAGGAGAGTTGAAGTATTTCGCAATCCTTTTCTCTGTGAATAGTGTTCTTCCTCCAAATCCCAAGACTCTTCCAGATACACTATGAATAGGGAACATGACACGACCTCTAAAGAAATCGAAACTCCTTCCATCTTTTACCTTCGATAAGCCAACTTTTTCTTGAAATTCAAGTTTATACCCCTTGTCAAGGCCAGCTTTCGTGAAATCATCTGATTTATTAATAGAATAACCAAGCTGGAATTTGTCAATAATTTCAGGTCGGTAACCACGTTCAACAAAATAGGAGAGAGCTATTTTCTTTCCTTCATCTGTATTGTGAAGATTATTTTTGAAGTGCGTTTGAGCAAACTCGTTAATGATATGAAGACTTTCTCTTTCAGAAATAGCAGCTAATTCTTCAGCTGTCGCTGGACGGTCTTCTGGTATTGCTATTGCGTATTTGTCGGCTAGCCATTTAAGTGCTTCAGGATAGGAATAGTGCTCCTTTTCCATAAGAAATGAAACAACAGTTCCACCTTTGCCAGTTGAAAAGCATTTAAAAATTTGTTTCGCTGGAGAAACTACAAATGAGGCTGTTTTTTCATCCGTAAAGGGACTTAAACCCTTCAGGTTTGATCCTGCTCGTTTTAAATTGACAAACTCACCAATTACCTCCTCAATTCTGGAAGCTTGCATGATATCATCAACGATATGTGGAGGAATCATTGACATTATTCACCTGAAGTACCAAAATCTTTATCCGAAGAAACTCCGTCAATTGTATAGGTCGTCCAAATTCCAACGGCCTTGTCGTTTTTGTATTGACCAATGTAATGAATGTTTCCATTTGGATATTTCACCATTGTAGGCCCGGCTTTTTTACCATGATCAAAAGTAGTCATTGAGAGTTCATTTCCTTCATAAGAAAAATGCAGCCATACACCATCTCTTAGCTTGTTGACATCTTGTTTTCCTTGGAACTTAATTCTCTTCTTTTCTCCAGGATAATACTCAATATACAAATTGTCAATTATCTCTGTTTCTCCTTTTTCAGAAAGGTCTACAGGTGCATTTTCTTTAATGCTTGAGTTTCTTTCAGTTGCGGGTATTTCCTTTTTGTTTTTCGTGCTTTCTGCTTCACTACACGATTGTAAAATCACAAATAGTATTGCAAATATGAATAAATATCTCATGTTATTTTAGTCTGTTGGTTGTATACTCAACAAGGCCAAGAACTGACTTTTTAGCATCAGATTCTGGAACATCCTTGATTATTTCAATCGCTTTGTCGCGGTATTCTAACATTTTTTTATGAGCATAATCGATTCCTCCATTCTCAATGACAAGTTGTATAGCTCTTTTTACCTTCTTAGGGTTCTCATTGTGGTTTTTCACGATGTTCATTAATTCTTTTCTAACTTCTGGTGTTCCAGTTGAAAGAACATGAATTAAGGGTAAAGTCATTTTTCTTTCTCGAATATCTAGCCCCGTTGGTTTACCAATATTCCCAGGTTCTCCATAATCGAAAATATCATCTTTAATTTGAAACGCGATTCCAATAGTTTCTCCAAAACTCCGCATCTTTAAAGTCATATCACTTCTATCAACACTCAACGCACCTATTTCACAACACGTTGCGATCAAAGATGCAGTCTTCTTTCCAATTATTTCAAAGTAAACAGTTTCGTCAATATCTAATTTTCTAGCTTTCTCAATTTGAAGTAACTCGCCTTCAGACATTTCTCTGACTGCCCTCGCTACAACTTCCAACATTGCAGTATTATTATTTTCAATGGATAAAAGAAGCACTTTTGATAACATATAATCACCAACTAAAACGGCAATTTTATTCTTCCATAGCGCATTGACCGAGAAAAAACCCCGTCTCTCATTGGCATCATCAACAACATCGTCATGAACTAAAGAAGCGGTGTGTAACAATTCTACCAGTGTTGCAGCATCGTATGATTTATCGTTAATGTCGCCTAACATTTTAGATGTTAGAAAAATAAACATGGGCCGCATCTGCTTTCCCTTTCTTCGAATAATGTAATGCGTAATTTTATTAAGCATAGGAACTTTAGAATTCATGCTCTTTCTAAAGCGAACTTCGAACTCATCCATTTCCACCTCAATTGGCGTCATTATTTCTTTTACAGTCATCACTTCAACAAAGATAAAAGATTGATTGTTCCGAGCTCTATCTTATCCCATATTTATGAGTTAGAAATATACAAGTGAAAGTTATTGTGAAAAAGTATACGCTTAGCTTTTCATGGCTCTATCCGATTTAAGAATAGCGTCATTTTTATTTGCGAGTTGGCCACAGGCTGCATCAATGTCTTTACCTCTGCTACGTCGAACATGAACAATGATGTTTCTATCTTCTAAATATTTGGCAAAAGCATCCGTTTTGGCTTTGGTCGTTTGTTGAAATATTCCATCATCAATAGGATTGTATTCGATGATATTTATTTTACAAGGAACACATTTAGCAAAAGCTGCCAGTTCTTGAGCGTCCTCTAGTGAGTCATTGAAATCCTTAAATATGATGTATTCAAAGGTAACACGGGTTCCTGTTTTTGCATGGAAATAAACCAAAGCTTCTCGAAGTGCGTCAATATTATTGGAATCATTAATCTCCATGATCTCACTTCGTTTTCTGTCATTTGCGGCATGAAGAGAAAGTGCTAAATTGAATTTGACTTCGTCATCGCCTAATTTTTTAATCATTTTGGCAATGCCCGCTGTAGAAACGGTGATTCTTTTAGGAGAAATTCCAAGTCCATCTTCAGAAGTAATTCGGTCAATTGAGCGCAGCATATTGTTATAATTGAGTAACGGCTCGCCCATTCCCATGTATACAATGTTGGATAAATTTGTTTTGTAACGATTTACCGCCTGGTCTCTTAAATAAACAACTTGATCAACAATCTCCCCAGCGGAAAGATTTCGCATCAGTTTAAGTTTTCCGGTAGCACAGAATTTACACGCTAAACTACAACCAATTTGAGAAGAAATACAAGCTGTGGTTCTTGATGAGGTCGGAATTAGTACTCCTTCAATAACTTTGTTTTCATCTACACTAAACGCACATTTTATTGTCTTGTCAGAACTAATTTGCTGGTCTTTCAGTTCAATATGATCAATGTAGAAATGAGCATCTATTTTCTCGCGAAGAGAAATAGACAAATTTGTCATATCCTCGAAAGTATGTGCATCTTTTTGCCATAACCATTCATAAATCTGAGTGCCACGAAAAGGCTTTTCTCCCATTTCTGAAAGAGCTTTTTTAATCTCCTTCAAGGAAAGATTACGAATATTGATTTTGTCTTGCTTCATTGCTTACCGCAAAGATAGGGAATTATCAAAGAAAAGACATTTGATCTGCCGCAAAAGAAAGTAATTCACCTTCTTCCGTTTCAATTCTTATAATAGAATCTTCCGGTGATGAATCGATAAGCTCTAGTAATGAGCCTTCGCCAATTGTCTTTTGTTTATCAATACTCGTCACAGATTTTTCGGTTATGATCGCATAATTATTCGCAGTTCTGTGTTTTTTTGTTGAATATCCAGAGAAAATTGACAAAATAAAAAGAAGAAAACTCATGACCCCTATTATACCCAGGAGTCTTTTCGAAGAGCGGTTATTGGATCTATTAAAGAGCGTCATCATGACCGCAATAATAATTGAGCATAGAATTGCCATGATTGCCCAAGATGTGCTTGAGAAACTATAAAGAGTGGATTGCATTCCATTTAATCTATATTCCCAAACAAAGTTTGGGTCAATTTCATAGTGACACTCTTCAATCATAAGTTTTGTCTGAACGTCATTTGGTGTGGACATGAGAACCCTTTCAAATGCCCATATAGCTTCTCCCCATTTTTCATTTTTCATTTTGGCCATTCCCAAATTGTATAAAGCTCCTGTATTATTAGGCTCATACTGGATGATGGAGTCAAATTTTGCAGCTGACTTTTTGAATTCTTTTTTATTGAAAAGAACAACGCCATCTTCAAATGTTTGTCCCGAATAAGCTGAAAACAGCATTCCCATAAATAAACTGAATAGTATTTTTTTAATCATCATTTCAATTTTTTAACCAGATGATTTAGTTCTTCTATTATTTCATTTTTGGAATGATTATCCGCACCAAAGCCATAGCGAAACTCATCACACTTTTCAAAAATTGACTTCACCTTTTGCAAATTTGAAGGCTGAATTTGTAATGAAATATTTTTTATCAGTACTTGTTTGGATAAGTTATCGCTAGGGTTGATTCCAAGCTTTAGTGCTAATGCAATTTTTAATGATTCTTCCACGTTCGAAAAGAATAAATTAGAATTGTTTGAGTTTTTCTCAATTTCAAGTTCTGCTAGTAATAAAGACAGTTGCTTTTGATTATTCCTTGTTGCAGTTTTCAACATTACTTTCTCCACGGAATCTTCTTTTCTTTTCAAAATAAAGAGAAAAATCAATGCTAAAAATAAGGGGGCACTTACTCCTAACCAAAAAGATCCGCTTCCAAAAAAGGAATTACTTTGATTGTATACTCTCGATTGTCTTAAATAATCTTGCTCTTCCGGCTCAATGTTATTAGGTTCTTGTTCTTCGACTGTATTAACATAATTCTGATCTGCTTTAATACTGAGCTCTGTCGAAGTTGTTGCAATTGAAATGTATTTTTCTTTTTTTGGATCAAAAAATGCTACAATAGTTGGCGGTAGAGTTGTTTTCCCAGCTTTATTAACTTGGATGTTGTACTTGTAATTTATTTTTCCCTCTGTACCCTTGGAATTAAAGATGTATTCTTCTTCAATTTCAGGATCGCCATAAACAATAAATCCTTTTGGTAATTTTGGTTTTGGTTCAATAATGTTATGCAAATTTCCCGACCCAATGATGCTGATGAACATTTTGAATACATCCCCCTGCTTCAATGCATCCCCCTCAACTTTTCGCTCGATTGTAAAGTGACCGACACCACCAATAAATTCGATTGGCGGATCTTCAGGTAATGGCTTTACTTCAACGAGGGCGTTATTTGACTTAAACTGATACCCTTTATAATTTTGATTTAACTTCATTGAATAAGACTCAATCTTGAACTTACCTATGACGTCCGGAAAAATTATATTCTTATCATATTCAAATGAGAATAATTTATAGTTTTTAAAAAACTCTTCTTCCACAACTATTCTCTTTGAGTTCCCTAGCTTTGACCTGTCTATAGTTCCAGGCAAGTTGTAAGTCCTGTATCCTTCGAGGTGGGTGGGCTCAAAATGAGAATAGATTTTAGCTGAAATGATGATTGGTTCTCCTTCATAAATTACTTTTTTATTCGTTTGAATTATTCCAAAAGCAGGTTCTTTTAATTGTTCATCTGTAACAAAAAGATTAGTCATCTCCGTTTTTTCACCTATTTCAACTTTTACAGTGTTGGATTGAATTGTTTTATTGCCTTTCTTTACAAAAGCAGGACCGATTGTATATTTTCCCTTAGCTCCAATAGCACCCGTTTGAGAAACGTAATAATATGTAATTACTTTTCCCGAATTTACATCCATTTCTTGTTCCATTCCACTCATGACATCATAGCCTTGAACAAATGAACTTGGGAGGTTATCTATTTCTACATTACCTTGAACATTAGATTTAATCGTAATTGTAATAATTTCACCGACATCTGCGGATACAGGGTCAATGGACAGTGATACCTCTGGGTCTTGGCAATAAGCAATTATTGACAACAAAAGGAAAGAGAAGAGCAAAAATGTTTTCATATTACCAGTCTTTTCCAGATTTAGAAGTATTACCTCCGCCTTTTGAACCACTTGCTTTTCGCTTCGTTTCTGCTTCTTCCTTCATTAATTTGTCAAGAAGTCTTTCTACAGTTTTGTTCGGAAGTTTACTCTTGTTTTCTCCATTTTGTTTCTCTTGAGAGTTATTCGAATCATCGTTTTTATTGTCATCCGACTTTTTTTGCTCTTGCTTTTGGTCACTTTTATTCTCGTCTTGTTTATTCTGATTTTTGTTCTGGTTTGAATTATTTTTTTGTTGCTTTTTCTGATTACTTAGCTGCCTAATGGCTTCAGATAAATTGTATCGGGTCTGCTCATCATTTGGGTTTTGCCGGAGAGATTCTTTGTATGATTCAATGGCACTTCCATAATCTTTTTTCTTCATTTGAGAATTTCCTAGATTATGGTATGCATCTGCTTTCTGTCCAACTGATTTTTTATTTGAGGCACCTTGCTTGTATATTTCTGAAGCTTTTTCAAACTCTCTAGCCTTGTAGGCAGATTGTGCCATTTCATCAGAAAAGTCAATGCTATCTGGGGCAATTTTTTGAGTTGATTGATAATGTTTAAAAGCATCCCCAAATTCTTTGTTCTCGTAAGCACTTCTGGCGGCAGAAAGAGAGTCGCGCCAGTTTTGCCCAAAAGAAAAAGTCAGGCTTAGAATAAAAAATATAGAAAGTAAACTTCTTATCATTCTTTCACTAATTTATCAAGGTGTCTTACGAACTGTTTAGACCATATCATATAAGCCAGCCAGAACAATAACGAAACGATAAGTGGAATCTGAAATCGTTCTTCTTTAACTTCAAATTCTAAATTATCAATTTTCGTTCTTTTCATCTTATTAATTTGTGTTAATAATTCTGAAAGATTTGGAAATTCATTTGAGCTGATTGTTGATTTACCCCCACCTTTTTTGGCTAAACTTCTAATGAGACTAGGGTCCATTCGTGAAATAATGGGTTTACCGACAGCGTTTGTTTTGTATCCCAATTCTGGGCGGTAAGGGTTTTTCGGAATTAACCCACCTTTTTTGGTGCCTATGCCCATTACAGATAATTGAATTTTGGATTCTCTAATTATTTTAAGAATTTCGTCAGGATTTGTTTCATGATTTTCTCCATCAGTTACCAAAATAATTCCTTTGGTCGTCTTTTCTTTAGAGAACATGCCATTCGAGACCTCCAATGCTTCAGTTATGTTTGTTCCTTGACTTGTAATCATTGCTGTTTCAATATCTTGGATAAATAGCTTTGCTGCTGAATAGTCAGTTGTCAAAGGAAGTTGGACAAATGCACTATTTGCAAAAAGTGAAATCCCTATTTTTTCTCCATGTAAATTGTTTATGAGTTGAATCAAAGCTCGTTTAGAAATGTCTAATCGTGAATTTTCTTTCGAGATATCCATCGTGTTCATTGAGTTTGAAATATCTAAACTAACGACTAACTCTAATGATTCTGATGTGCCAGAAACTTTCTTTTTTCCGTAAATAGGTTGCGTTAGAGCTATAACAAGAAAGACAAATGCGTTTCTGAAAAAGAAATATTTCAAGAAGTTACTCATCGTGGAGACTGGGCGTAAAATAGATTGAGTTACACGGCTATTTGTTCCTTGAATTTGATAGTTATGTTTATAAGTGCGATAAAAATAAAGACCGATGATTGGAACTAAAATAGCTAATAAACCAAATGCCTCTGGAAATTTATATATAATAGAATCGATGCCATATTTTTTATTTCCAAGTGATCCTACAAAAAATAGATAAAGAGCCCAAAAGAGCAATTCCCATAATAGTGTGATTGCGATGATCCAATTGAGGCGATATAAAAATTTATTCCTAGTCATTAAATCTAAAAACGAGATAGTTTGTGGGCCATATTAAAATCAAAAGAAGGAAGGCCCAGTTCAAAAAAGCCTGAGGGTTACTTGGAGGGTCAGATTTAAAATGTTGGTCTTCCATTTTCCTTTTTTCGAGTTTTTCAATTTCTTTATAAATGTCTTGTAGGCTTTTTGTATCAGTTGCTCGAAAATATTTACCGTTAGTTGTTTGCGCAATTTTCATTAAAGTCACTTCGTCAATTTCAACAACCATATTTTGGTATTGAACTCCGAATGGTGTTATTACTGGAGAAGGAGCAGTTCCGTTTCTTCCAACTCCGATTGTATAAACACGAATATTTTTTGCTTTTGCAAGCTCTGCCGCCTGTACAGGGTCAATATCCCCAGAATTATTACTTCCATCCGTTAAAAGAATAATGACTTTTGATGCAATACTGTCATTCCTTAACCTGGTTACTGCGGTTCCAAGTCCTGTTCCTATTGCAGTTCCGCCTTCGATCCTATCTCCATTAATGTTATCAATTTGCTCTTTGAGTATTGCATAGTCTAGTGTAGCGGGACATGCCGTGTATGCTTCTCCAGCATATACCACTAAACCTATTCGATCTCCTTTTCTTCCATCAACAAACTCTTTAGCAACTCTTTTGGAGGCTTCCAAGCGATTAGGCTCAAAGTCTCTAGCCATCATAGACATAGATACATCCATTGCTAATATGATGTCAATCCCATTTTTATAATCATTGTTAAAATCATCGTATTGATTCCAATGAAAAGGTTTTGCCAATGCTATTATTAGCAATACGGCAACAAGACCGTAGGTTGTAAATATAATTCGGCGCAATAAGTTTACGCCTTTAGACTCTATATTTGTTTGGTCACTTTCAGTTCGGGAGTATTTAACATCTCCTTTTCTGTTTTGCTCAATAAAATAAATGGCCAAAAGAATTGGTGGGATGACCAAAAGTAGCCATAACCAATTTGGAGCGAAGTATTCATACTCCCAAAAACGTATGTTCCAATTATTCAACATTATCAAATTCTAATGGGCTAGTTTCAACGACTATTTGTTTTGCTAAAGTTGAAATCCGCAATATTTCAATCAGTTCTGGTTTCGATTTCGCAAACTTAACCATGTCTGACTGAGAAAGAATCCTGGCGACAACGTCAACAGTTTCCTTGTTCAGTCCTTTTTCTGTAAGAAGAATTTTAGTTTGGTAACTTGTTTTATCCAATAATGATATGCTATATCTGCTTGTCAGATATGATCTTAGAATATATGATAATTCAACAAAGTGTCTTTTTAATTCGTCTTTTTCCCAGAGCTTAGATGAATCCAAAGAGTTGATAGCCAAAATGGTTCTGTCTTTTAATGATGGTGGTTTTATCTCATCTTCGCGATCATTTTCTTTGCTGTTCCTAATAAAACGTGTGATTGCCAATGCAAGAATTAGTATAACTAAAACAACCCACCAATATGAAGTAAAAAAATCGATTACGGTAAAAGGCAGAATTGGAAGCTCTGTGAAATTTTCTCTAATGTCATATAGATCTACACTGTCAATAGGAGTGCTTAAGTGAGTTGCAATCGCAATATTCTCAAAATAAAAAGTTGAATCATTAATAATGATTTGAGGTCCAGGAAGCACGTATAGACCACTATCCCAAGCTGTAATCACATATTCACCAACCCATTTTTTTTGTCCATTGATGAAGAGATTTGTGTCCCTAAAGTCTGAAACGATTTCGAAATCAATCCCATCTTTGGATAAATCTCCAGATTCCGTAATTGATCTAGCTTTTATCGTTTCAGAATTTTCTGTAAAAAGAATAGTATCAGAAGGCATAGCATCTACAATGTAATTTATTGTCACAGGCTGTCCTATACTAATTTGTGATTGCGATACTCTTTGCTTTAGCACTTGGCCATTAACTTCAGAAGAGATCAGAAGGATAAAGAGATATATTACAAATCGTATCATCTATTCTTAAATAATTTAACCAATGGTTTGATGAAGTCTTTATCCGTGGCTATAGATGTGTAATCAATGCCAGATTTTTTAAATTCTTTATCGAGATCTTTTTCAAATTTCTGAAAGTTATTGGTGTGGATATCTTTGGCCTTTTGACTGTTCGTATTCACCCATGTTGTTGCACCTGTTTCAGCATTAAATAATTGGACAACCCCTATGTCAGGAAGATGAATTTCGGCCTCATCAACTAACCTAAGGGCTACCATGTCATGTTTTTTTCGAGAAACTTTTAAGCCCTCCATGAAGTCGTTATTGTCTATGAAATCTGATATTACGAATGCTATACTTCTTTTCTTCTGTGTGTTTCGAAAGAATTTTAGCCCTTCATTCAAGTTAGTTCCTTTGCTTTCAGGAATAATTTCAATTAACTCCCGCAGAATAATTAGAGAGTGTTTCTTTCCTTTTCCCGGAGCAATGTATTTTTCAACTTTATCTGAAATGAAAATTGCACCAACTTTATCATTGTTGCTGATTGCAGAAAAGGATAAAACAGCCGCTAATTCTAAAGCTAAATCTTTTTTTGTTTTCGAGTTCCAGCCAAAATTTTCAGACCCAGAAACATCGATAATTAGCATTACTGTTAATTCTCGTTCTTCGTCAAAAACTTTTACATGTGGCTTATTAAACCTGGCTGTGACGTTCCAATCGATCGTTCTTACTTCGTCTCCAAAGTGATAATCACGAACTTCACTAAAGGCCATTCCTCGGCCCTTGAAGGCAGAGTGATATTCACCAGAAAAAATATGCTTGGTGAGACCTTTGGTTTTTATTTCCAAAAGACGAATTTTTTTTAAAAGTTCTTTAGTGTCCATTTATTTTATGGGACTTCTACTTTGGCAATAATTTTATTGACAATATCTGTCGCCGTTAAATTCTCAGCTTCGGCTTCATATGTTAATCCCATTCTGTGACGCATTACGTCAGGTGCAATTTCTCTAATGTCTTCAGGGATTACGAATGCACGCCCTTGCAGAAAAGCGAAAGCTTTAGAGGCTAAAGCTAGGTTAATACTCGCTCTTGGAGAGCATCCAACACTGATCATTGGTTCTAAAAAACCAAGTCCGCATTTTTCAGGCTCTCGAGTTGCATAAACAATGTCAACGATATACTGTTCAATTTTTTCATCTAAATAAACTTCTTTGACAAGTCCTCGAAGTCGTTCAATGTCATCCGCCGAAACAACTTCTCCGGCTCGGGAAATTCCCTCTTTACGCACATTCGAACGGATAATTTGGCGTTCTTCTTCTTTTGTAGGGTAACCCAAAAACACTTTCAGCATAAATCGATCAACCTGTGCTTCCGGCAAAGGATATGTTCCCTCTTGTTCTATTGGGTTTTGCGTTGCTAAAACCAGAAATGGGCTTGGTAATTTAAATGTCTCATCCCCAATGGTGATTTGCCTTTCTTGCATAGCTTCAAGTAAAGCACTTTGAACTTTTGCAGGAGCTCTATTAATTTCATCTGCCAAAACGAAATTCGAAAAAATTGGTCCTTTCTTAACAGAAAAACTTTCTGATTTTTGGCTGTAGATTAATGTTCCCGTTACATCTGCAGGGAGCAAGTCGGGTGTAAATTGTATTCTGCTGAAATCAACATTAATAGCATCGGCTAAAGTCTTAATAGCTAGGGTTTTTGCCAATCCAGGTACTCCCTCAAGAAGAACGTGCCCATCTGCGAGTAACGCGATTAATAAACGGTCAATCATATAGGTTTGTCCAACAATAACTTTTCCAACTTCGCCTCGAAGTAAGGATACTGTCGGCATTTCTAATTTTATCTTTTCGCCGACAATTCTCAGCGCCTCTGCAGGGTTTATATTTTCTTCCATAGTCTATTCAGTAGAACTTACAAAAATGAAAAGATATGTGCTTTAGACCTTGATTTTGCTGTTAATTAATGTTAACATTGTTAGAGAAAACCTGACTATTATGGAGATTAGAGAATGTTTGGAATGTCAAATGAAACTATCGGGGCGAAAAGATCAAAAGTTTTGTTCGGATCAATGTCGAAACACGTTTAACAATCGTCAAAATGAAGATGCCAACAAATACGTTCGAAGAATAAATAATATACTCAGGAAAAATAGAAGAATTTTAGCTCAACTTAATCCAGATGGAAAGAAAACAGTTGATGGAATCAGGCTGGCAGAAGAAGGGTTTAATTTCCATTATTACACCAATATCTATACGACTAAAACAGGATCGATGTATTATTTCTGCTATGAACAAGGTTATTTAAAGGTAGATTCTGACAAATATATGCTCGTACAAAAGCAAGACTACGTTAAGTAAATTAGTGTCCAGTATAAATTACTTTGTTTTTTCTAGTCTCCTCAATTCGTACTTCAATGCCTAATTCTTGAGATACGTTTTCACGTAGAATATTCCAGATAACAACAGCAATATTTTCAGTTGTTGGATTAATCCCTTTAAATTCTGGGCAGTCTAAATTTAAGTTGCGATGATCAAATCGCTCAATTACTTTGTCTTTAATTACATTTTTTAAATATCTAAGGTCTATGACAAATCCAGTTTCAGGATTGATTTCCCCTTCG
Source organism: uncultured Flavobacteriales bacterium (assembly GCA_905480145.1). Lineage (GTDB taxonomy): Bacteria > Bacteroidota > Bacteroidia > Flavobacteriales_D > Crocinitomicaceae > UBA4466. The sequence goes on from CAJQPA010000017.1 coordinate 35,783, forward strand.
ATCCAAACTTCAAGAACATAATTATGCCCATGAAAATTAGGGTTACTGCATTTTCCGAAAACTTCAAAATTCTTTTCATCACTCCATTCAGGTTTGAACAGTCTGTGAGCTGAGTTAAAAGTTTCCCGTCTTCCTACTTTCATTATTGCGTATTATTTATTTTTCGTTTTACAGAAACTACCGTAACATCATCGGTTTGGTCAGCTTTACCAACCCATTGTTCAAATGTTTCTGAAATTAAACTTTGTTGACTTGACAAAGGTAATTGAATGTTTTCTTCAAAGAGCTCTAAAAGACGTCGAAATGAGAATTTTTTATCGCGAGCACCCCCAAATTGATCTTGGAATCCATCGGTAAATAAGATTAAATTAATGTCAGATTTGAAGGAAGTAAAATGTGTGTTGTAACTAACGAATTCTTCGCGAACATCGCCTGCGTGTTTATTGTCTCCCTTAAACATGGTGAAGTCACCACCTTCATAGATCAAAAATCTTGATCCAGCGCAGGCGTAAGCCATTTCATTCTTTTTGTCATGAAACACACAAATTGTTAACTCCATTGCATCATTCACTTGATTTTTACCTTCACCTCTAGGAAGGTGTTTTTGCAATTGAGTGTCTAAACGATTTAAGATTTGGCCAGGATCAATAATTCTGTTTTCGAGTACTGCACTGTTCAGTAGGTTGAAGCCCAACAAGGTCATAAATGATCCGGGAACACCATGTCCGGTGCAATCTCCAAGAACTAAAACAGTGTTGTCACCCACTTTTTCCATCCAGTAAAAATCACCTGATACGATGTCTTTTGGGCGAGAAAAAATAAAATGCTCGTCAAAAAAATCTTTAAATTGAGATTCAATTGGCAATAAATTATTTTGAATTCTTCGAGCATAATTTATACTAGATGTAATCGAATTACTTTGATTTTGAATTAATTGTTGCTGTATTCTTTCCGCTGTAATATCTCGTGCCAACGCAATGAATCCATCCACTTTAGATTTAGAGCCGGGGATAAAAATGGTTGTGATAGACTGTCCTACCCAGATTTTATCACCATTCTTTTTTAGAATAGGAAATTCTTTGTAGGACGTTAATTTCTTCATTAAGAAATGATTTCGATAAAAGTTTAAGATATCTAATCTGAATTCGGGGTCAACTATTTTTATCGAATTGGTGTTTAATAAATCTTCCTTTGTATATCCTAACTTAGCGAAAGTAACATCGTTGATGAATTTGAAATCTCCTTTATTATCACACTTGTAAATGAAGTCTTCGGCATGTTGAACAAGAAGTTCATAGGTGTTTTCAAGCGCCATTTTCTCAGAGACGTCTTGCCCTGAAATGATTTTGACATTTTTACTGAATTCTAGAAAAGCCCACTCTATCCATCTTATATGTTGGTCACTGCCAATCATTGGAACCAAATATTTTCCGCCATCGTTAAATTCACGAGTAATATCTTGATCCTTAAAGACACTGTCATATGGTACGAAATCATTTAAGACTTTTATGTTTTGATCAAGAATGAAGTCATGGGAGATATTGACAAATGACTCTAAGTTTTCACTGGCGTAAGTAACGTCTCCATTGCGGTCAAAAGCAATAACAGGTATGTTCCCTTTATTTATTATTGCTGAAACAAAAATTAATTTTTCTAATGAGTCATACCTCAGGTAGCTATAGAATATCATCAAAAAGCATGCTATTGAGATAATGAGAAGAAAATAATACTTAGGAAATACAGGATTTTGAATAATTATTATGAACAGGCAGCTCAAGAAAACTAGGGCAATTGCAAATATGGCTGTATCTTTTATTTTAGAAAGTATGTAGGGTGCCATACTAGAAATGAGAATTATAGCTATGATATTAAATGGGTGCAGAGAAGACATGTATAATTCCCATAAATAGTCACCGATTAATACGAACAACCCAATTTTTAAAATTGAGCCGAACAGATAAACTTTATTTTTCGCTTTTACTGTAAGCGCGATTAAATAGAGAGAAAAAAGAATGAAAACTGTTATCAGAGTCGCGCCGAGATGAAAGTTGAGACTTGGGTCTGTTAACGGCGCTAATGTTTGTGCTACGGCGGTTGAAACAGACGTGAAAAGCAGAATTGCCGGTGCTAAGCTTAAGTGAACATCAATGTCTTTCGTGTCTATTAATCCTCCAGAATTAATTTTCTTGTAATTCTTTAATAGAAATAAATTGAATAAGAATATTGAACCAATTACTGCAATAATAAACCACAATGATTTCCAAATAGGAGAATTCACAGTAATTATTTCAGAAGATATTTCGCCAAAATTTTCTCCGTCATAGGATGCTCTTGCCTCTATAAATTGTTTACCGTCACTAAGACCATCTGTTTTTATTGACTCAACTCCAGGTCTAATAAGAATCCATTCATTTTTATTAATTCTATAAGAGTAATAAATAGAACTAATTTTCGCATTATTTGTTTTGAATTGAATGCTTTTTACGTCACCCTTATCAATGCTAGAAGGGTTAGAATAAACCAACAGCATTTCTGGTTTACTCGGTACTGGGAGTTCTTCAAGAATTGAAGTGTTAATTTGGAACAAGCCTTCAACAGTGCCTAAAAATATTTTATTCCCAATTTTATATTGTGAGCGCATGTGGGTTTCATAACCCAAAAAATTAGAGTTTTCATCATAGGTTGTTTTGGCTATAATACTTCCCGAGTTATTTACTTTGAAAATAGTTAAACCTTTATTCGTTCCAAGAATAAGGTTGCCCGAATTATCAGCAATTAAAGTATAAAATAATGTAGAGTTGAATAGATTCTTATCATTAAGAATAACAGTTTTCTTTTCTTTTGTAAATCCTACGATTCCATTGTCTAAGGTGAACCAATTAGTTCCAAAAACATCTTTAGTTGATAGGCCGGAATATGATCCAAGCTCACCCGTATTAAAATGAACTTTTTCAAGAATCTCTGTAGATCTATCTAATACATAGATACCATTGTTAGATCCAAAATAAATTAGTTTACCATCTTCACTGCTTTGACTGGTGTAAATGTATCTAGGCATTCTTCCTCCTTTGACAACTGGTGTAGTTAAAACATTTGTTTCCGGATCGTATGCTTGTAGTCCTTTTCCAGAGATGCTAAGCCATAACGTTCCATAAACACTTGAAACAAATGTTAATTGTTGATTTTTCAACTGATGTTTTGATATTGAAATGGAGTTGACTGTATCCATTCTCAATAATCCGTTATCGGTTGCTAAATAAATATTTCCGTCATGATGGGTTATACCTTTTACTCCAAAATTGTATTCTTTGAATTCTTGAGAATTTACTTTCTTTTCAATGTATGTTTTATTGTTAGAGGTACTCAATAAAACCTTATTTGAAAGGGAATGAATGAATTTAATATTATTCCTACTGAATATTGGTGCAAGTTCAATTTTTGTAAACGCCTCTTTTGATATTTTATAAATCCCTTTTGTGTCAGATGGAACCCAATAATCACCGTTTAAATCAGAAAACAAAATGGAACCTGACTCAATCGGTTCTGAGTAGTTGTTCGGAAAGGAATACCATTGACCTAAATCCAGATAATATATTTGGCCGTCACGGGTTAATAAAGATGATTTTTGAAATGTAGCGTTGTAAGAGTATGAGATAATTTCATCTGCTCTTCCTGAAAAGAATGAGAGTGATTTTCTTTTGATCAGTGCCGCATCTTTATTCTTTATATTAATTTGAAGACATTCTAAGCCATCTTTTCTAAAAAGAGAAAGAGTGTCATTGTTGAAGCTCCCGTACCTGAAATCTTTCGAGATAATGGACTTATCGGCGAACCAATTTTTTATCAGATTGCCTCGCCCATTTTTTAATTCAATACCCCCAATGTTTGTAAGGATAATAACAGCGTCATTTGCGCGAATAGTTTGGTAAACCTTTAATCGTTTTTCATTTATGGTGAAGGCTGTTTTTGCAGCTTTGTTATTGCTCTTCGCTACTATTTTGTTACTGCCAACAAAATATGTCCACTCATTGCATTTATAGATGGCAACTGCCTCTCCAAACAAAAAGCTTCTAAGGTCAAACTGTTTAAGGTTTTTACTTTTTAAAGAATAATGAAAAAAGCCAGAATACCTCGACGAAAAATAAATTTCATCTTCTACTATTTCTAGGTGGGTGAAATGGTGATTTCTGTTATCGTCGAAAGGAATTTCGTTGAACTCATTACCATCGTAATTTACCAAATCTCCTCCGTCAGTCCCAACCCAAATTAGTCCATTATCCCCTTGGGCGACACAATTAACATGCGCCATGTTCAAGCCACTTTTATGGTTGAAGTTTTTAAATGTTAGTAGTTGGGCGCTTGAATACAAGCAACTTGCGATAAGTATATAAGAGAAGATGAAAAACTGTCTCAAATGAAAAATGGTTTTAATAAACCAATTTACTAAAAATCTTTAAGAGAGCCTTTAAATGAAAGCAAAAGAATTCATTTAACTAATGACTTTTATCAATTCTTTTACTGAAGATGCAGATTTTTTTGCTTCTTCTAGAGAAGAGTTAGTGACCGTGATATGACCCATTTTTCGATTGGGTTTTGTTTGAGTTTTACCATATAGATGAACGTAAACACAAGGTAGAGAAATTGTCTTTTCTAGACCATGATAAATGGCTTTTCCGAAATGGTTTTCAGCCCCCAATAAGTTTATCATTGCACCATATCTTATCATTTCAGTTGATCCAAGTGGTAAGTTGAGTATCGATCTTAAATGTTGCTCAAATTGAGAAGTAGCATTACATTCAATTGTGTGATGTCCACTATTATGAGGTCTTGGTGCTATTTCATTGATTAAGAGGTCTCCATTCTCCAATAAGAAAAATTCAACAGCCAATATCCCAATCATATCTAATTTTTCGATAACATTTATGGCTAATTTAACAGCCCTTTGCTCAATCTCATCCGTGACATTAGCAGGAGAGAATAGGAACTCAACTAAATTTACTTCATTAAATTGACATTCAACTGTTTGATATGCCTCTGTTTCGCCATTTTCATTTCGTGCAACAATGACTGATAGTTCCTTGGTAAATGGGACTAATTCTTCTATTATAGAGGCTCCCTTGAAAAGCGAATTTAAATCTGCTTTAGATTTAACGACTTGAACTCCTTGACCATCATAACCACCTGTTCGTATTTTCTGAACAAAGGGAAGTTTAGCTTCCAAATTGTCAATATTTTCTGTAAAACTAAATTCAGAAGTAGGAAGATCATTTTTTTTGTAAAACTCTTTTTGAATTCCTTTATCCTTAATTATTTCTAAAACTCTCGCTTGAGGATAGACTTTTACTCCTTGTTTTTCTAATTGATATAAAGCGTCGATATTAACATTTTCAATCTCAACGGTTAAAACATCCAGTGATGCTCCAAATTTCATCACATCATCAAAGTTTGTGATATCCCCCAATGTAAAAGACGTTGCGCTTGATGCGCTCGGCGCGTCTGCATCATTTTCCATGATGTGAACATCTATATTGTAATTGATCGCTGCTTGAATAAACATTCGTCCTAATTGACCACCACCTAAAATACCAAGACGGTGATCTTTGCCGATAAGATTCTTTTTCATAGTACAAAGATAATTTAGATTTATTCTTTCTGGCGGATTCTGTTCGATAAATTGACATGAATTGTATATTAAATAGTATTTTTGATGTTCTAATCGTGAAGAGAAAAAATGATTCAAGTTTTAGATAAAAAATTCGAGGTGTTTATCACCAAGGAAGAATTAAGTAGAGAAGTAGCTTCGTTGGGTCAAATACTCAATGAAGATTACAAGGGAGAGGAAGTGATTTTTATAGCTGTCTTAAACGGATCTTTTATGTTCGCATCTGATTTAATGAAAGAAATTGATCTTATATCTGAAATTTCTTTCATTAAAATGAGCTCTTATCAAGGGACTGAATCGACGGGTCGCGTTGATGAATTAATAGGGTTGAAAAATGATCTGAAAGATAAACATGTCGTAATCATCGAGGATATTATTGATTCAGGAATTACAATTGATAAAATCAATTCTTTGCTTCAGATGGAATCTCCAAAATCAATAAAGACCTGCACATTATTATATAAACCAGAGGCTTTTAAAGGGCAACATAAACCTCATTATATTGGTTTTTCTATTCCAAATGCATTTGTAGTTGGTTATGGACTGGATTATGATGAAAAAGGAAGAAATCTTGATGCCATTTATCAAATCAAAGAAGAAAATAAAACCGGTTTTCAACTAAATATGAATAATAACACTGATCAAATGTTAAATATAGTTTTATTCGGTCCTCCAGGTGCTGGTAAGGGAACGCAATCAACAAAATTGATGGAGCAATATGGACTAGTTCATTTATCAACTGGAGATATTTTTAGAGCAAATATTAAAGGTGAAACTGAGCTAGGTATATTAGCTAAAAGTTATATTGACAAAGGGCAACTCGTTCCGGATGAAGTGACGATTGACTTGTTGAAATCAGAAGTGTTAAAATATGAGAATCCTAAAGGATTTATTTTTGACGGATTTCCAAGGACTAACAAGCAGGCCGATGCTTTAGATGCCTTCTTGAAAGAAATTGGAACAGGAATTTCACAAATGATTTCCTTGGATGTTGAAGAAGAAGAGTTAAAGACTAGATTGGCCAATAGAGCCAAAGATAGCGGAAGAATTGATGATGCTGATCCCGAAGTGATTCAGAAAAGAATAAATGTTTACAGAAGTGAAACGGCTCCTGTAAAAGAGTATTATGCAGATCAAAATAAATGGATGAAGATCAATGGGTTGGGAACTGTAGAAGAAATTACTTCTCGCTTGTTTGAGGCTGTAGCATCTTTATAATCCAAAACACACTTAGAGTAATTTTTAGCCATGGCTTCTCATAACTTCGTTGATTACGTAAAAATTAATTGCACCTCTGGAAACGGAGGGGGGGGGTCTGCACATTTCCGAAGAGAAAAGTATATTCCTAAAGGCGGGCCTGATGGAGGAGACGGAGGACGTGGGGGACATGTTATACTTCGTGGCGAAAAACAATTGTGGACATTATTACATCTGAAATTTAAGAAACACATCAAAGCTGGTCATGGAGTTCATGGTGCAGGTGCATTGAAAACAGGAGCAATGGGACGGGATGAGTACATTGATGTGCCATTGGGAACTATTGTGCGTGATATTGAAACCAATGAAATTCTCTTTGAGATCACAGAGCATGGAGAAGAAAAGATTATTCAAAGAGGTGGTCGAGGTGGTCAGGGAAATAATAATTTTAAATCATCAACCAATCAGACTCCTCGATTTGCTCAGCCGGGAGAGGATGGTAAAGAAGGATGGAAAATTCTAGAATTAAAAGTTCTTGCTGATGTAGGATTAGTTGGATTTCCAAATGCCGGGAAGAGTACATTACTTTCAGTTGTTTCTGCAGCTAAACCTGAAATAGGAGACTATCCTTTTACGACGATTAAACCCAATTTAGGAATTGTAAAATATCGAGGATTTAAATCATATATAATGGCTGATATTCCAGGTATTATTGAAGATGCTCACAAAGGAAAAGGTTTAGGTCTGAGATTTTTAAGGCACATTGAACGAAATTCACTTTTGTTATTTATGATTCCAGCGGATAGCGAAGATATCAAAAAGGAATTCACAGTTTTAACGAGAGAATTACAGTTGTATAATCCTGAGTTAATGCACAAGGATAAAATTCTGGCTATTTCAAAATCAGACATGTTGGATGACGAATTGATTGAAGAAATGAAATTAGAATTGCCAGATGGAATTAAAACTGTCTTTATTTCTTCAGTTTCTCAACAAGGAATTACTGAGCTGAACGATTTAGTGTGGAATACGCTGAACGATGATTGAATTTTTTGAGGCACTTGATAAGGATATAATTCTTGCTGTTAACGGCTGGAATACGCCATTCTTAGATAAGTTAATGTGGATAATTTCAGGGAAATTCACCTGGCTGCCATTCTACCTTTTGTTAATTTATTTATTGTGGCAGAAAACAAATACACGTGAGGCCATTCTTTTTTTATTTTCTGCTATACTTGTTGTGGCCATAGTTGATCTTTCATCGGTTCATTTGTTTAAGAATGTATTTGAAAGATATAGGCCTTCGCATAATTTGGGACTCACAAACATTCTCCATTTTCATCAATACGATAACGGTGATTTTTATAAAGGAGGGACTTTTGGGTTTGTTTCTTCACACGCGGCCAATTTTTTTGGTTTATGTACCTTCGCATTTCTGGTTATGAAACCATTTTATCCAAGAATATTACCTTATTTATTATTTGTTTGTACTTCAATTGGTTATAGCCGAGTTTACCTTGGTGTACATTATTTGAGCGATGTTCTATGTGGTGCTCTTTTGGGAGTGTTATGGGCAATTTTCGTATATAGTTTTATATATTTAAAACTGAATAAAAATAAATCATGACCTATTTATATGTTTTCTTGGGTGGTGGGTTAGGAACTTTGATGCGGTACCTAGTCTCTAAGATGTCTGTAAATTATTTCGAAGGAAGCTTTCCCTTGGGAACATTTATTTCAAATGTTTTGGCTTGTATGATTTTAGCTTTATTAGTAGTTTCTTTCAGTCAGAAAGAAACTGATTTGAATTGGGCTCACCCACTTTTAATCGTAGGTTTCTGTGGCGGCTTTAGTACGTTTAGCACCTTCAGTAACGAAACATTTGAATTGATAAATAACGGTAATTTATTAATTGCAATATTCAATATTGTATTTTCGATTGCAGTAGGAGTTGGACTAATATTTTTTATTAGAACCAGTGTTTAGTGGAAATCCTTCCCTAAGAATTCATTCAGATTGCTCATCAACTCTTCTCGTTGAGAAAATATTGGTTTTAAATCCAGCTTATTCGCTTTCCCTTTTGCTGTATATGTTTTATAAGTTCTTACCCAGCGATATGCAGCAACTCCGAAAAAGCCAATCGTAAAGAAATATACAACAAAATACCAGCCATTAATGTCAACTATGTTGTAAATTATTGTGAGGAGAATAATATTAAATATTGCAATGAACCACTCACCAATAAATAATTTTACAGACCCCCAAAAAACTTTTCTTTTCATAGTTTTCTTAACTATTTTATTGGTCTGTACATATGGGATTCCACAGTGAATTATTCCAATTAAGGCAAATGGAAATAATGCGATTAAAGTTATCACCTCTTTAATTCTTGATCCGCTTTCATTTGATTTTTTCCAAAAAATAATATCTTCATGGACACCTGTTTTTTCAGAATTGGCTTTATACTGTTCAATATTATTTTTAATGAATTCAATTTTAGAGGTGTCGCGTTCCGAAGAGTTCAACCATTGAGCTAGGCGCTGAGAGTATTTCCACCGCGCTTTTAACGGAATAGTTTTATCAGAGCACAAGGGATGCATTCCTTTTCGAGTTAATGACATAATGTTTTCATGAACAGGAGCAAGTTCAGGATTTCGATTGTCTGTAATTTGAGCTCGCATCAACAATTCGAGTTCCAAAGTTACAATGGCAATAACTTTGTTTGGGTTGGCTTCAAATTCTTTTTGGTAGTCATTCAGACAAATTTTATCAGAATATGAAATAACTAGTTCACTTTGAAGCCTGTTTGGGTCAGTATAATTGCAGCCTACGGCAGCAATATAAACTTTCTTTGTCCAGTTTGAGTTTTCCAAGGCTGTGAATCCAATTCTGGCGGCTCCTTTTTTTATTGGTTTCAATCGCCGAATAAACACATCATCTGTAAATCCTTCTCCAAATATTAATAAGTTCTGTTTTTTTGCTAGCAAATTTGCGCACTCCTCAAAGACTTGTTCATTCTTTTCATTGTTTCCTTTTCCATCTTGTTTTCTATAGATTGGCATCATTTGCGCCGCCCAAAATAATGGTTTTGTATATTTAGAGAATACGTCAGATCTTACCATGAAATGCACAGATGCTCTAGAAAAACCTGCAACAACCAGTGGGTCCATAAAGGCAGAGGCATGATTACTCACGTAAATAGTACTTCCCAAAACTTTTTTTGGGCTATTTATCATTAGTCGTTTAGAATAGAAAATCCTTAAACCTTGAAATAAAAGGACTTTCATCAGTATATAGACAATTCTCATAGAGCGATAGGAAAAGTTTTATTTGGAACTGTTTTTTTCACTTTCTTTTATTTCTTTTTTGATTTTACGGTTATTCCCAATATAGATTCCTAGTTGGACTTCATGGGTTCCGTTTTGAGACGTTCTAATGGCTCCGCTTGAAATCTCATAGCCATAGGAGATATAAAAGTTCTTAATAATGTTAGCACCCGCCTGAAGTATAAAAGCATTACTTGTTCTGTATTGCATTCCAACCCAAAGGGCATTGTGATATAAAACACGAAGCCCAATGTCAAAAGAAGGTGGTGAATACTGAGCAAATTTACCAACAACTCCGGGTTCAATTTGAAAATCTTCGTTGGCATCGAATTTATACTTAGCAACTAGAAAATAATGACGGTTGAATTCGCTATTTGTTGCCACATCATTAAAAACAACGTCATTTTGAAGTGCTTGATAAACGGAAAGACCACCAAAAAATCGTTCGTTGTAGAATACTAGACCAGCATTCACATCAAAAATGTTTTGAGCTGCTGATGCACCAAGAAATTCAGAATAAAGGGCGTCGTCTGCGTCATAAAGTACAACACGGTCTGTATTGATTCGAAAGTTACTCCATCCCAACCCGAGACCTCCACCAAAGTTTATCTCTTTAGAAAAGGGCATGTGAAATGAGTAAGAACCGTGAATGGATGTTTTTGCAAAAGGGCCAATTACATCGTTGATTATTTTCCCACCCACTATATGTTTGATTGCACCGGTTGTATTCGTTGGGTTTGAAAATAGTGCCTCATCTTTAACATTGAATTCTGAGAGAACACTTTTACTTCCTGTCTTAATTTGGCTTGAACCTGCCAATAACATTGTTTTAGGTCCTCCATTATAACCTGCCCACTGAGTTCTGGAAGTTGCTTCGAACTGCATAACTCCCGCCAAACCTCCAGCAGCCGGATTAACTAGAAATGGATTGTTAATAGTGTTTATAAATTGAGATTCCTGCTGTGTCCAACTGAAATGACTCGCGGTAAAAGAAAGGATAAAGATTAAATACTTCATATGATTATCGTAATTGCAAATTAGTGAATGATACTTATATCACCCTTAAATTCAGTGTTATCAGAATCGTTTAAAATTATTTTATAGAAATAGGTTCCCATAGGTAATTTATTTCCATCTCGAGTTCCATCCCATGGAAGTTCGTACCCTATTGATTCATATACTATAGATCCCCATCTATTAAAAATTATCACATGAATGTCTTGATGAATCTTCTCAAGGTTATTGATGATAAACAAATCATTTTTCCCATCAAAATTTGGAGTGATTACTGTGGGGAAAACATACTCATCTCCATCACAAAGTGTTGAAATAACGACTAAAGTGTCCGATACATCGGGGCAGTTTGGTGTTGATATTGTATAAATTATAATATTATTTCCAAAGTTAAATCCTGAAGCGTTTGTTGTCTCAGAGAATGGACTGTCGAATAGAATATTATTTCCAAGATCTTCCCAAAAGACATTTTGCTCTGCACTTGGAGTACCTGCAGAAATAGATAATATAGCATCTGATGAATTACAAACTGTGGTGTCTAACGTGTTAATTGTATCAGCTATACTTGAATAGACGAACATTGTGTCAACGGCTGCGCCGCAAGCATTATTGCTAACTGACCATGTAAATTCATGCCATCCATTGGAAGAGATACTTGCAGTAGTCAAATTTGAAGTTGGATCGTCAATTATGTTACCTGTATTTGAATTCCAAACACCTGTTCCATTAATCGGCTCGCCAGTAATTAGGTCTATTATTTCATTGTTGCATGAGAACATAGTATCTATAGGAATATTTGTCCCAATTGGCGCTGCGTTTACAATTATCACAACGCTGTCAGCTATAGTGCCACAGGAAGCTGAACTGACTGTCCAAGCAAATACATTTTCACCAGTACCTATACCATTGGCACCTGTAGTATTTGAAAATTCATTGTTGAAATTTCCTTGACCAGAAATAACTGTCCAGATTCCTGATCCACTTGTTATAGCATCAGCAGTCAGAATTGCGGATGTTGCATCACAAACTTTAATTGTGTCTTCAGTAATACTTGCTGAAGAAGGGAAATCTAATATTTCAATAGAGAAAGAACAAGATTGAGTGTTTCCTGATGAATCAGAGACTTCATATTGGAGTATACTTGTTCCAATAGGGAATATGTCCCCAGAACTTAAGCCAGTATTGTCAGTTTGAGAAATAGAGCTTGCGCAGTTGTCAGCAAATGTTGGTTCCGAGAAAATAACCAACGGATCACAAGTACTAACATTACTTGGGCAGGTTATTGTGGGATTGACATTTTCAATTACTGATAAATCGAAAAGACATGTTTCTGTATTTCCACCTGCATCAGTCACAAGGATTGTAACAGGAGTTAATCCAGGGTTAACAATTGTTCCTGCGGCGGGTGTTTGTGATATTGTGAAATCAGGACAATTATCTAACACCAATGTTAAACCACCATAATTTGGAAGGATAAATTCACAACTTGAACCGTTATCAACAGGAAGTACTGTTGGACATGTTACTGTTGGTGCTGAGTTGTCAATAGGATTTATTGTAGTAATGCATGTACCTAAATTTCCTTGTTCGTCAATCAATGTAATTAATATAGGTGAAATCCCCGTTGCAGTTGAACTGGCAGCAGGGTTTTGTGTTATGGCCATATCACCAAAAACGGAACAATTATCTGTTCCAGTTACTGAGCCTGTAACATCAGGCACAACATATTGACAGCTAGAATTCACTGCAATATCCATATCAGTTGGACATGAAGCAACTGGACTGGTCGTATCACTAACAAGTACAGAAAATTGACAATCTACCGTATTTCCTGCTTCATCTTCAGCGGTAATTGTAACTAAAGTTGTAGCGCTAATTGTATTTCCTGCGGCAGGGCTTTGAGAAAATGCAATGTTGCCAGAGGTTGAGCAATTATCATTGGCAGTTATTAAAGAGGTGTAATCTATAAGTTCGGCATCGCAATTATTGGAAGCAATTACAGTTTGGTTTGGAGCACAAACAGTTATAATTGGTGCCTCTTGATCTACTATTTCAATGTCAAAAGAACAGAAAGCTGTGTTAGCAGCTTCATCTTCAACAGTAATTGTTATTTGCTGAGTACCCAATGGAATAAGAGTTCCTGGTGCGGGGGTTTGAGAATAGATTAGAGAGCCTGTGAGAGAGCAATTGTCAGCTCCTGTTGCCAACCCAGACAAATCTATTAAATTATAATCACAAGCTAGCGTTGTTCCCAATGTTTGAGCTGTTGGACACGTAATTGTTGGGTTAATATTATCGTTGGCTAATAAGGAGAATGAGCATGTCGAAAAATTTCCAGATGGGTCCGTTGATGTTAAGAATACTGTTGTCGACGCTCCAATAACTTGACCTGCTGGCGGCGCTTGTATTGTTATGGGTGCACCAAATAAAAAGCAGTTGTCAGTAGTTGAAGAAAGGGGTACATAATCACCAACAATACCTTCGCAATCCATGTTCATTGTTATCGATTGTACTCCAGGACAAGTAATAGTTGGAGAAATGGTATCAGTAAAAGTTTGAGTAAAGGAACACTCACTTTGGTTTCCACCAAGATCAGTAGCAGTTAGTGTTATTAGTGGTGTATCATTAATATTGAATGAAGTTCCAGCTGCAGGAGATTGGGTAACAGAGACAATTCCAGGGCAAGCATCATTAGCCAAAGCAAGTCCGGTGTAATCAATTAATTGCGCTGAGCAACTTGCGTCAACATAATTATCGACCATCAAAGGACAAATGATAGTTGGATCTGAACCGTCTATTCCGGTAAGTACAATGTTATCAATCGCAAAAGGGGAAAGTGTGTTAATAGTGGTGTTGTATGTAAATCTAAAGCCAAGTAAAAATGAAGTGCCAGCCAAAGAAATAGGCAGTGCTTCTGTTGTTGTACTCCAGGTCGACGTTCCAGAAATCGGTGAGCCATATTCGGTCCATGTGACTCCGTTATCTATAGAATAAATTAATTCTCCAATATCATCTATAGCCTCATTTTTATAGTCAAAAGTTAAGCTCAAACCTCCAAGACATCCAGAATTTATAGGGCGATAGACGATAGACGTTAAATTACCAGCCGAACTATTTGAATAAGAGTAGGACTCATTACCTGTAGCACCGCATCCTGCAGAACCATTGGAAATGTAGAAAGCACTTGTCCCTACTTCTGAGGTTCCGTTTCCGGAGCAGTCGTCTAAAACCCAAAAGTTTGGTGCTAAATCTCCAGCAAAAGCCCATGTTCCAGGACCTGCTTCTAAATTGTCTGATAAAATGATTATTTGTCCTTGAACGGTGCAAAGTGCAAAGAAAAATAGGATCGTCGATAAAGTCTTTTTCATGTATTACTGGTTGTTTTCGAACATTGAGTTCATGAAACAAATATAGTTTAAAGAATTGTGAATGAAAAGGAACAATTTGTCATTCAAATCAATTTCTAAGAATGAAAATCTAGGGACCTATGCCGCTCTGCTTATCTGCTAAATTAATGAACACTGAAATTGCTGAAAACTTTTTTTTAAGTTGTAAAATAACGCAAGAGTAAATATTAAATTCGGCGTAATAAATTTTGATTATGAAAAACGTAGCGATAATTTGTGGAGGCTTTTCTTCAGAGTTCGATATTTCGGTTAAGAGTGGAACTAATATTCAGGAAAACTTTCCGGATGGTTACAAGGCTTATCTAGTTTTTATCCGAAAAACAGGCTGGTCTATTTTATTAAATGGTATCGAAGAGCAATTTGACCAAAGTTCTATGCGTTTTTTTAATAAAGAAACTGAAATCAGTATCGACTTTTCAATAATCTATACGCACGGAGATCCAGGAGAAAATGGAAAGTTACAAGCATATCTAGAAATGATAGATGCACCATACGTGAATTCCGGGCCTTTAGCGTCTCAATTATCTTTTGATAAGTGGTATTGCAATCAGTTTTTAAAAGGTTTTGGTTACAATGTTGCACCTTCAATTTATCTTGATGATCGAGATAATGTTCCTTTTTCCATTGGTATTGTTGAAAAACTAGGTCTTCCAATTTTTATTAAACCTTGTGATTCAGGTTCAAGTTATGGGATTTCTAAAGTGTCCATTGAGAAGAATATTTCCCATGCAATACAGGAAGCTTTTGACGAGGGAGAAACTGTCATTCTTGAAGGTTTTTTAGATGGCACAGAAGTCACTTGTGGAGTTTATAAATCAAAGAATGGAGTTGAGTCACTTCCAATTACGGAAATTGTTTCCGAAAATGATTTCTTTGATTTTGAGGCAAAATATAAAGGTTTATCGCAAGAGATCACCCCAGCAAGAATAGACGATGTCATGACGAAGGAAGTTCAAAGAATTTCCAAAGAAATCTACTCATTAATGAATTTAAGATCGATTGCTCGAATTGATTTTATGCTCGTTAAAGGTGTTCCTTATATTATTGAGGTAAACACGACCCCAGGCTTTTCAAACGAAAGCATTGTTCCTAAAATGATTAAGTCTGCTGGGCTTACAATAAAAGAGTTTTGGGGTCAGATTCTTCAGGCAGAATTAAAATAGGGTTTATAGCAAAGCGATTTTATTTAAAAACAGCCCCATTTTTCGTTTTAAAGCACTCGTGCTGCCTAAGTGATTGTTCACAATAATTGCAAAGGCAAATTTTTTCCCTGATGAAGAGTGGACATACCCAGAATAACTTTTTATCCCGCTCATTGTTCCACTTTTCGCAAAGATTCTTCCTTGACCGCTTTGTCCTTTGCATAATGATTTCAATGTTCCACTTTCACCTGCAATAGGAAGTGTACTAAAAAAAAAATCGGCATTTTTTGATTTATTCATCCAATAAAGAAGCTTTGTATAGTTTTCAGCAGAAATAGCATTCGTTCTAGATAAACCACTGCCATCTTTTACTTTCAATCCTTGGAAACCTTTTTCTTTAGACCATTTTTGATGGATTAATTTAAGACCACCTTCAATACTTCCATAATTTAGTTTCTGATGAGAGATTAAATAGAGCATATGCTCAGCATATAAATTAATACTCTTGTGATTGGTTATTCTCAGAATGTCAATGAGTCTTTCGCCTTTATGAGTGTGAATCAAAGACATTTTGGAGTAATCATTTTTGTAATCATTCTTGTTGATAGTTCTTAGAGATTTATGTCCTTTGGTTACCTCAATTGATTTTTCGTTAATAGCGGTCAGCAATTCTTGTGAAAATTGCAACTCAGGATCAGGAAGACTTCCTTTGACAATGAAATCAGAATTCGAAATAGGCAAAGTGCCTGTAACAAAACGATCCATAGAATAAGGTGCTCCATAGATATATGAATTATCACCTCTTTTTTGAGAAGAAAGAACGTAGTTTTTAATTTCTAGCCCTTCAACTTCTGGCTCTATCTTAGTAATTATCGAAGTTTCTCCGACTTTGCTTGATGTTTTAAAATGCAATTCAATTAAATTGTCATGGATTGTAAGTCCCGATGCTCCTGCTCCATAGTAGTTTCCTAAATCACTCCAAGACCACCCGTCAGGAGCTCCATTGTAATCAAACTCGGAGGCATCACCAATTACAGCTCCGTTAATTTTCTTGATTCCTATTTCGTGTATTGCATTGACCCAATCTTCAAAAATTGGTTTTTCTTTAGGGAAATATTTACTGCCAAAAGAAGGATCTCCGCCACCTCGAATCCATATATTACCATGTAATATGCCGTTAGAGTCAATTTCACCATCATAGTACATTCTAGTTTTAGCTCTGAAATCATCTCCTAGAATTTCAAGCGCTGTAGCTGATGAGAAGAGTTTAGCGGTTGATGCCGTTGCTAATCTCAGTTCAGGGTTTTTTGACGATATTGAAATATTGGTTTCTAAATCAATCACATTGACACTAATAGATGCATGTGTTAGATTAGGATCATTGATAAATTTGTCAAGTTCATTTTGGATGTTAATTTGACCGAAATTCAAATTAACAACACAGAATATAAATAGTATGCAGAGACTTAGTATCTTCATCGAAACATTTTTGATAAAATTCGATAAGATTCTTCAATGAATGTGCCAAACGAAAAAAACTTTTAAACAAAAAAGTATTACAATTGAATAAGGAAACTTTAGTCTTAGGTAGAAAAATTCGTGTTTTAAGAATTATCAATCGATTCAATATTGGTGGTCCCACTTATAACGCGACATTTTTAACGGCGTTTTTGGATGATCGATTTGAAACGAAACTAGTCGGTGGATTGCCAGATATTGGCGAGGCCGATTCATTGTATATTTTAGAAAAATATAACGTAAAGCCAGAATTGATCAAAGAAATGGTTCGCCTTCCAAATATCAAAAGTGATAGAGAGGCGTTTAAAAAATTAAAATCGATAATAGAAGAATTTAAACCAGACATTGTTCACACACATGCATCCAAGGCAGGTGCGCTGGGCAGAAGGGCAGCACAGTCTTGTAATGTTCCAATTATAGTCCATACATTTCATGGGCATGTATTTCACTCTTATTTTGGAAGAGTTAAGACCTCAATTTTTAAAATGATAGAAAAACGTCTCGCCATAAAATCAGATGCTATTGTTGCAATTTCTAATCTGCAAAAGAAGGAAATAACAGAAATTCATAAAATTTGCTCGAAAGAAAAAGCGGTGGTTATACCTCTTGGTTTTGACTTGCTACCATTCAAAGAAAAAAAGGTTTCAATGAGACGCGAAGAACGTCAGAAGCTTAATCTGCATAATGATGATGTTGCCATTGCAATTGTTGGCCGTTTAGCACCGATAAAAAACCATTCCTATTTCTTAGATATTGCAGAAATGGTTTTGGCAAAATCGGATACTTCTATTAAATTTTTCATTGTTGGTGATGGTCCTGAGAAAGAGAACATCGAAGTCCGGGTAAAGAAAATTAACGAAAAACACAACAATTCTATCATTTTAACGTCTTGGATAACGGATGTGGCAACTTTTAATTCAGCCGTGGATGTGATGTGTTTGACATCTTTAAATGAAGGAACACCTGTTAGTTTAATTGAAGCTCAAGCTTCTGGAATACCGGTTGTAACAACAGATGTAGGCGGTGTAAAAGATATTGTTCTGGAGGGAGATACGGGGTTTGTTGTACCTCTCGAAAACAAAGAAATGTTTGCAAATCGAGTGCTAGAAATAGCAAATAATGAAAATAAACGTGAAAAAATGTCACAAAACGGATGGAACCACGTAGAAGAAAAATTCCATTATGGTACTTTGGTTAAAAACACGACCAATTTGTATTTGGAATTATTAGAAAAAAAGAAAGATGAAATTGAGTTTTAGTAAATATTTAGTATTTTTTTTCGCTTTAGGGTTTGTTTTACAAAGTTGTGGAATAAACACAAACTTGATGTTTAAACAACCAAAGGGTGAAAGAAATACACAAGACATTCCAATGGAGCCGATTGAGGCTTCCAAAATTTATCCAGATGATAAAATATCATTTTCTCTCTCAACAAACAATGGAGCCAAATTAGTAGAAGGAATAGCTGGGGTTAACAAAGGCGGTGGAGCTGGAAAATTGTCTTATTTAGTTCGTGCAAATGGTTTTGTGGAATTACCTGTTTTGGGTAAAGTGGAAGTCGCAGGCTTAACCATCGAAGAGTGTGAAGATAAATTGGTTGATTTATTTTCAGTTCAATATAAAGAGCCCTTTGTTCAAGTGACTATAACAAATCATAGGATCATTGTTTTTCCTGGGAATGGGTCTAGTGCTAAAGTGCTTCAATTAAACAACCCGAATACAACGCTAATGGAGTCAATTGCAATGGCCGGAGGAATTTCGGGTAGGGGAAAAGCAAATACCGTTAAACTTATGAGGGTCGTTGATGGTAAACGCGAAATCTACATTATGGACTTATCAACTATTGAAGGCTTGAAGTATGCAGATATGCTGGTTCAAGCCAATGATTATATTTATATTGAACCAACTGCGGAAATTGCAAGTGGTATTATTCGTGAACTTGCCCCTATCGTTTCTTTAATATCAACGGCACTTTTTCTTTTTTCTACAATTAATTTATTGAAATAGTTTGAGTAACAATAGTTTCATAGTCAACAAAACATTTGACCCATTAATTTTAAGGACAATTCTTAAGAGATATTGGTGGTGGCCTCTAGTTTTCATTATTACGCTAGGTGCGTTAGCCTATACATATTTGAGATATACAAAACCAGTTTACGAATCTTCGTTAGTTCTGCAATTGTCAAATAAAGACGACGCGAGAGTTATACTTGATATGCAAAATTTAAATTCTAGAGGAGACCAGTTGTCTGGGATTATTGAATTATTGCGTTCTGAGTTAATTTTTTCTCAGGCCGTTGAAAAAATGGCATTGAATGTCAGTTTGTATTCACGAGGAGAGTTTCTTACCGAAGAGAGATATGGTTCAGGAGGTTTTTATATTCAACCTTATGAATTATATGATTCAACATTAGTGAATCAGGAAATACTAATAAAAAAATCGGGTGAGAATGTAAAATTATCATACACTAAAAATGGTCAAAAAAAGCAGATAGAAGGACCGCTCAATAATCATTTAAAAAACAATGATTTTGATATTGTTGTAAAGTCTTTATCCCAAGAAATTTTTGATGAGTCTTCTAGTTCTAATGAGTTGTTTTTCATTTTCAACTCGGTGCAATCAATCTCCGACAAATTAAGAGGCGGATTGACCATTGAACCTTTGGATGTGCATGCGAATACAATTTCAATTTCTTACAAAGGTCATAGTCCAGTTTTGTGTAGAGACGTCGTTGCCTCACTGTCAAATTCATATATGAGTTTCGAGAAGAATAATAAGAGTAGAAGCTCAGAAAATGTCATGGATTTCATTGATGTGCAATTAGATTCACTTTCAGCTGAATTGAATTCTTCAAGGGACAGTCTCATTTATTTTCAAAGAACGGAAGACCTGCCTTCACCAGAATCGTCTAAACAACTTGAACTTAGCAAGTTGAATAAGTATCAAGAGCGCTTATTTATAAATGAACAGGAATTAACTTTCCTAATGGGGATAGAACAAAAATTAAAGAATTCGCCCAATCGCCTAGAGGTATATAAAATTCTTCCTGAGATGTTTGGAAAGAGTTATGATGCCTCCTTGTCAGGCTATATCAATGAATTACACGGATTACTGGAAAGAAAGGAAGATTTATTGTATCGGGTAACTGAAAAAAATTCAGAGGTTCGTTTGTTGGATCAAAAAATTGAATCCAAAATATCAACGATTCAAAGAAGTATTACAGCCATTGAAAATCGGATGAAGGCCAATAGAAGTGTTATAATAAATGAACTTTCCAAACATCAAAGCACCATTTATGAGCTACCTGAGAAGCTGATGGAATATGGACGTTTAAAGAAAATTGAGAATTTAAATAATAAATATTTTACCCTTTTAACAGAAAAAAAGGTGATGTATGGAATTTCTGATGCGGGATACGCTTCATCAATCAGAGTTTTAAGTTCCGCTAAAGTACCAACTATTCCGATTGAACCAGGGAAATCAATTATTTATGGCTCTTTCATTTTCTTTGGTTTCATAATTGGATTAGGCGTTTTGGCGTTAAAATACCTAAGATTTAATGAAATCAACCTTGTTGAAGATTTGGAAAATTTATTACCATTACGAGCTTCAATGCTTGGCGGTGTTCCTCAACTTAAATATAGTCTAGAGTATTCAAGATTAGTTGTTTCGGATGCTCCAAAAGCCTTAATGGCGGAGTCTATGAGGAAGATTAGGACCAATTTAAGTTATATCCATCCAAACTACAAAACGCTTGCAATAACTTCTTCTATTTCCGGAGAGGGAAAAACATTTATCGCACTGAATTTAGCTGGGATTATAGCAATGTCAGGGAAAAAAACAATTCTACTTGATTTAGATTTACGAAAACCAAAAATACATTTAGGCTTAGACGCAGATAATTCTAAAGGTATGAGTTCTATGATTGTTGGTCATTATTCTATGGAAGAGTGCATTAAATCAACGGAATTGGATAATTTAGATTTCATTACGGCTGGAGCAGTTCCTCCAAACCCTTCCGAGCTATTGTTGAGCAATCGCTTTAAGGAGATAATTGAAAAATTAAAGAATGAATACGATGTAATTGTAATGGACAACCCACCCGTTGGTTTAGTATCAGATGGTGTTAAAGCTATGACAGATTCTGATATTCCAATTTATGTATTTAAGTCTCATTATTCTAAGCGAAACTTCACCAACATAGTTAAAGAACTTTTTGAAATGCAAAAACTTAAAAGTTTGAATGTCATATTGAATGGAGTTCAAAGAAGTAAAAGTGCAGGTAATATGTACGGTTATGGCTATGGTTATGGCTATATGGAGGAAGAAGATGATAAGTTTAAAAAAGAAGCAAAAGAGAATAAGTGGTACCGTAAATTGTTCAAGAAATAACATTTGCATATATCTTCTTTCACCTCCTAGAGAATATTAAGCTCGTAACTTAAGCAAATTGTATTAAAATCCTTAATCGATTATATCGTCCGAAATTAATTAATTTAGAAAATCGTTGAAGAATTTTGTAAGTTTGCATCTTGTATTTAATTATTGAACGTGCTATTTAAATTACTACAACTGTCAGGCTTCATAGCCGGAGGTGCAATTTGCGCTTATGCTATCAATGTTTTACTACTGAGATTTTCAAGATCTTTAGGTATTCGTAATAAAAACAATGTTGTCGTTCGATGGAGTAACGAATCGAAACCATCTCTTGGAGGGGTTAGTTTTTTTGTTGTCTTTATATTCTCTGCCTTTGCCTACTCGATCATTTTTAGGGATGCACCCAATATATTTCAGAACATAGAATACATCGGCTTGTTTTTATCAGGTTCATTAGCTTTTGCTATGGGACTGGCAGACGATGCATATGACACCCGACCTTTAATTAAATTGCTTGTCCAAATATTTTGCGGAGTAGTTTTTGTTTGGACAGATACATTGATAGATTTCTTCCATGTTTGGTCTTTTGATGCGATACTCACCATTCTTTGGGTTGTAATAATTATGAATTCACTAAACATGTTAGACAACATGGATGGAATAACCGGAATAACTACGTTTTGGATTATTCTTTCTTGTATCTTCTCAGGCTGGATTTTACTTCCGTTTAACATCAATATATGGATACTAATTTTAGCGGCTATCTTGGGTTCAGTTATTGGCTTTTTAATAATGAATAAACCTCCTTCAAAGCTATTTATGGGGGATGCTGGCTCACAATTTATAGGATTGTTTATCTCATTTGTAAGTATTAAGTTTTTATGGAATATTGGATCCATTCATCCAGGTACTATTCATCCATCTTGGCTTGGTGCATGCGTCGTACTCGTTGCTTTTACACCTGCTGCGGTAGATACTTTAACTGTCGTAATTAACAGATTAAAAAAAGGTCAGTCTCCTATGGTAGGAGGAAAAGATCATACCACACACCATTTGGTTTACGCGGGACTTAGTGAGAAAAAAGTTTGGTTTGTTTTCCTAATAATAGGACTTATTTCAACTTTGTTTACTCTAGCAATGGTCAATTTGATTTCTTTAGAGTCATATTTGCCGATTGCTTTTTTTATTTTTTACCCTATTTTAATATTCTGGGCACTCTACAAAAACACAATAAAGTATCCTGCTCCGAATTTATAATAACTTGAGCATTTTCGTATTTTCGTGCAATGCAGTTCAAAACAATTATTTATGTTCATTTATCCATTTTACTTTATTTAAGTTTTTCTTCCTGCACTCATAACTCGGAGCAATTGATAAGTGAGAGAAAACCAATTCAAAGCTCTTTGTTAGAAAATAAGAAGATGTCTTTGCCTCCATCAGTTACTTTTTGCGGCAAGACAGTTTCCTTGGATAATTTTGATGTTAGAGAGCGATTGGATAAAGAATTGATTGTAAATACATATAGGCATAGTGCAACGATTCAATATTTAAAACGCGCAAATCGATTTTTCTCTGCTATTGAGAAACAATTGCTTGAAAATGGTATTCCTGAAGATATGAAATATTTATGTGTCGCTGAGAGTGGATTGACACAGGCTACAAGTCGCTCTGGAGCAAAAGGCTTTTGGCAATTTATGCCGTCAACAGCGAAGGAATTTGGCTTGACCATAAATGAAGAAGTTGATGAGCGAATGAATATCGAAAATAGCACAGATGCCGCATGTGCCTATTTGAAAAATGCGCATGCTAAATTTGATGATTGGTTTTTAACGGCTGCTGCATATAATCGAGGTCAGGGGGGTATCGAACGAGATATCGAAAATCAACACGTAAACAATTATTTTGATTTACATTTAACGGAAGAAACTAGTCGGTACGTGTTTCGAATTCTGGCATTGAAAATTGTAATGGAGAATCCAAGTAATTTTGGTTTTTCATTGGAAAAGTCTGAACTCTATAAGCCGATTGAAACAAGGACGATTCTAATTACTGAATCAATACCGAATTTGGCCATTTGGGCTATAGAACACGGAACGACTTATAGAATTGTAAAGTTACTTAATCCATGGGTTCTCAGAAATAAATTGACGATAAAATCAAAGCAATATAAACTACTCTTACCTGTATAATGGCAAAAAAAAAATACATAGAAGTTTATGGCGCGAGAGTTCATAACTTAAAAAATGTTGACCTTAAAATCCCGAGAAATGAATTGGTTGTTTTCACGGGATTAAGTGGAAGTGGGAAGTCTTCTTTGGCGTTTGACACCATTTTTGCGGAAGGACAAAGAAGATATATTGAAACTTTTTCCGCTTACGCGAGACAATTTCTTGGAGGTCTTGAAAGACCAGATGTTGATAAGATTGATGGGTTGAGTCCTGTTATTTCAATTGAACAAAAAACGGTATCTCGATCTCCGAGATCAACGGTTGGAACAATCACTGAGATATACGACTTTATGAGATTGCTGTTCGCAAGAGTGGGGACTGCTTATTCATATAATACAGATGAGGCGATGGTCAAATACTCTGATGAGCAGATTGTTGATCTTATTCTTGAAAACTATCAAGGTAAAAAGGTAATTGTACTTTCTCCAAAAATTAAAGGACGTAAAGGTCATTATAGAGAATTGTTTGAACAGATTCTTAAAATGGGATTCACAAAAGTTCGAATTGATGGAGAGCTAACCGACATTGTGAAAGGCCTAAAAACGGATCGATATAAAATTCATGACATTGAAATTGTAATTGATAGACTTACAATCTCCAAGAAGGATAGAAAAAGAATCTACGATGATGTAGTAGAGGCAATGAAACATGGAGATAAATCCTTGATGATTATGGATTTTGATTCAAATGAAGTTCGACACTTTAGTCGTTCTTTGATGTGTCCTTCAACTGGAATTAGTTATCCTGAGCCTGAACCAAATTTATTTTCTTTTAATTCACCTTACGGGTCTTGTAAGACATGCAATGGATTAGGTGAAGTGTCAGAAGTTGACATGGATAAAATTGTTCCAGACGCATCCAAATCGATAAAAAAAGGTGGGTTAGCTCCTCTCGGAGAATATAAGAGAAAGTGGATTTTTGACCAAATAGATTCTTACTTGACAGAACAAAAATTTAGTTTAAATACAGCAATTAAAGATTTACCTGAAGAGGTGCTAAATGTTGTGCTGAATGGGAATGAAGGCGTTGAAAGGTCCAGGAAAAGCAAAGAATTTGTTTTTGAAGGAGTAATTCCATTTATTTCAAGACATTCTGAAGACAGTTCAGCTGCTATTCAAAGATGGGCACAAAGTTTTATGAATAAAAATGTTTGTCCAACTTGTAAAGGAACGAGGATTAAAAAAGAAGCTCATTTCTTTAAAATTAATGGAAAAAACATAGGGGAATTAGCTCAAATGGATATCTCTGAGTTAGCCATATGGTTTGAGTCAGTTGGAGAAACATTTTCAGCGAAAGAGAAAATCATTGCAGTTGAAATCCTTAAAGAAATAAATGCCCGTCTTGGGTTTATCGTTGAGGTAGGATTGACTTATTTGTCAATTCATCGATCAGCTAAGACACTGTCCGGTGGTGAGGCACAACGTATTCGTTTGGCAACGCAAATTGGAAGTGAATTAATGAACGTTCTCTATATTTTAGATGAGCCATCAATTGGTTTGCATCAAAGGGATAATACACGTCTAATTAATTCTCTAAAAAGATTAAGAGATACAGGTAATTCTGTAATCGTAGTAGAGCATGACAAAGAAATGATTGAAGCTGCAGATTTTGTAGTTGATCTTGGGCCTGGGGCAGGTGAAAATGGGGGAGAAATAGTTAATGCTTCTCCAATTGGAAAATTACAAAATAAAGATTCTTTAACGAACCAATATTTGACAGGTGTTCGTAAAATAGAAGTTCCTAAAACTCGAAGAAAAGGAAATGGTAAAAAATTAATTTTAAAAGGTGCCACAGGACGGAATTTACAAAATGTTAACTTGACCATTCCATTGGGAACTATGACTTGTGTAACGGGAGTTTCTGGAAGTGGAAAATCATCTTTAATTAATCAAACTCTTTATCCAATTCTGCTGAAAGAAATTTATCAAGGAGTAAAAAAACCACTGCCGTATAAGTCTATTTCAGGGATAGAGAATCTGGATAAAGTGATTGAAATAGATCAAAGTCCAATTGGAAGAACACCTCGTTCTAATCCTGCAACCTATACCAAGTTGTTTGATGAAATCAGAAGTATTTTTGCCAATTTACCAGAATCTCAAATTCGAGGGTACAAACCAGGAAGATTTTCATTTAATGTTGTCGGAGGAAGATGTGAGACATGCAAAGGGGGAGGGATGAAAGTTGTAGAAATGAACTTCTTGCCCGATGTACTAGTAGAATGTGAAACCTGCAATGGAAAGCGCTACAATAGGGAGACTTTAGAAGTTCGCTATAAAGGTAAATCGATCAGTGATGTTTTAGAAATGAACATTAGTGCTGCTGCTCCATTTTTTGAAAATATACCTAAAGTTCAAAGAATATTATCAACGTTGGTTTCTGTTGGATTGGGATATGTTAAACTAGGTCAGCCATCCACAACATTGTCGGGAGGAGAAGCACAGCGTATCAAGTTATCTGCTGAGCTATCAAAGAAGGGAACTGGTAATACCATGTATATTTTGGATGAGCCTTCAACAGGGCTCCATTTTGAGGATATCAAAATGCTTTTGGAGGTTCTTAAGCGCTTGGTGGAGGGTGGTAATACTGTTTTGGTAATAGAGCATAATTTGGACATTGTAAAAGTGGCAGACCACGTCGTTGATATAGGTCCTGATGGAGGTAAGTTTGGTGGAGAAATCGCTTGTGCTGGATCACCTGAACAAATCGTTAAGAAATATCAAAAAACTTCCTTTACTGCGAAATATTTGAAAGCCGAATTAGATCAATAGTATTTTCGTAAAAAAGGTGACCATTATAGTCACCTTTTTTAATTATAGCTGGTGCATAAGTTATTTTTTAGGTTTTTTATCGGCTTTTAATATCTCTAATTGCTCTTTAGTTAGAATCCTCTTTATCTTTTCTTTCTTTTGCTTGCGAACTTTTTTTATAGCTCCTTTTTTTGCCTCTTCAGAAAGAACGACGTTGTCTTTAATTTTATTCGTTTCTATGATAGACTGAAGATTGATTTTTTTCACCTCAACTTTTTGGCTTGAATTCAACGAAACTTTCTCGTCTAATTTGGCAGACATTTTATCAGCCTTTTCAGCCGGAGACATTTTCTTTTTTTCTCCTTTTTTGTCTTTTTTCAAAGTTTTAATTTTTTCCAGCTGCTCTTTTGAAAGAATACTAGCTAACTTTTCTTTTTTTCTTTTTTGAGCTGCTTGAATTAATTTTTTCTGTTCTTCTTTTGAGAGTGAAGTGTTTGATTTTAATTCCCGAACTTCAGTAAAATAATCAGCACTCATAGCACTTACTTGTGAAGCTTGACTTGCAGATAGGTCTAGTTGTTCGGTTAATCGTTTTGTTGTTTTTTCGGACTTTTGCTCTACCGACATTTTAGGTTTGCTTTGGGCAAATACCAATGTGTTTCCAATTAACACTAATCCAAAGGCTACTACTTTTAAATTTTTCATTTTGTTTGTTTTACAGTTCCACTCTTTGACCTTCAGCGATGAGAAAGGTTTAATTCGAATGATTTTTTTAATGAAAAATGCGTAATGTGATTAATGGAAAAACTAGTATACAGAAGATCTAAAAGAGATTAATTTTTAATATTATTAATTATTTCCCGTGCAATTTCTTCGTCTGTCCGCAGTAATTTTTCTCTGAACAATGAACTCTCATAACCTGAGAAATGTGCTTTAGTTGCTGAGAAATGAACAGAGTTTGGTGTTATTTCTTGTAGAATTGATTTGATATTCTCAGCTTTAACACCACCGCCAATCATTATTTGAATTCGTTTGTTGGCATAATCAATCATTTCAGAGAGTATACCTTTCCCTAAAACAACATTTTTGGCTTGACCAGAAGTAAGAATACGCTCAAATTTCAATTCTATCAATTGATTCATTGCCTTTTTCCAATCTTTTGTTTCATCAATGGCTCTGTGGAAAGTGATGGTCAATCCTTCACCTGCTTTAATCATTCTTTTTAAAGCTCTTATGTCTAGCTCATTGTTTTTGAGTAATGCTCCAATGACAACACCATCAACTTTCTGTTCTTTGCACCAAGAAATAGATTCACACATCATTTGAATTTCTATTTCCGAGTACACAAAATCTCCGGGCCTGCATCGAATTAAAACGTGATTTTCGATGTTATTCAGTGAATTAACACTTTTGATTAATCCCATCGGAGGTGTTGTACCGCCTTGTTCCAAATTGACACACAACTCAACGCGTTTTGCACCTATTTCATTCGCGACAATTGCCGATTCTATGCTGTTTGCGCAGATTTCTATTTCCATTCGAATCTAATTTCATCAATAAATATCCATGGGTCATGACCACCTCCTGGTTTGCCATCTTCGATTTTGTCATTGGGAAGGATTTTAATTCTTATTTCATCAATATTCTCATTGATTTTAAGTGAGTTTTGCTCAGCACTGACATGGGAATTAACAAAGACGACCCATTTTTCTTCAATTTTTTTCTCTAAATGAATGTTTTGTGGGAGGTATATCCAAGAGCCATTATCCTCTAAAAAACCAATTTTAAAATTAGTTAGCTTTTTCTTTTCTTCAAAATTGAAATGGATCAATATAGTATCTCCTGAATACCCTAGCCATTGATCTCCTTTCCAAGGTCTCTCTCCTATCACACCGTCAACTAAAGTCATTGAGCCACCAACTGAAAATTTGTTATGAGGAGTAGTTATGGCAGTGATTTTTGAACCAATACTTTGATGAAGGAGTATTTTTTTATCAGTTATACGAGATTTTCCTTGAATACCTTCTGCCCATGACTTAATAAAAATTGTGGAGTCATTATTTCCAGCATTTAAATCAAATGGCGCGTTGTAAATTTCAATATTTTCACCGATAGAATAAAATATTTTTGAAGTGGAATCTGGTGATTGACATTCAATATTTACTGTCCCAAGTGTGGTGGGTAAAGCATTAATTTTTACATCAAGGGAAGCTTTTGAGAATGGAATTGACCAACTTTCCATCCATTGAAAATGCTTAGAATACAATTTTCTTTCAAATTCTTTATATAAAGGAGCCTTTCGCGACCAAGTCTTTTCAATTAGTGCCAATGCCCTCGGGTAGGTCATGTAAAGAACGTGATCCATTGTAGGCATATATTCTGTCCAAAGATTAGCTTGTGCTCCAAGAATATATTTCCGTTTACTTCTCGGCAAATTTGCCGGTATAGGAGAATATTGATAGACTTTTTCCAAAGGCAAAAAACCACCAATTGCGATTGGTTCTCGGGCATGACTGGACTGATAATAATCAAAATAACAATGAGAAGTTGGAGTCATTACTACTTTGTGCTTTTGCTTTGCAGCCTGAATTCCGCCGCTTTCACCGCGCCACGACATTACTGCAGCATTCGGAGCCAATCCGCCTTCGAGAATTTCATCCCAACCTATAATTTGCTTTCCTTTTGAATTAAGATATTTTTCTAGTCTCTGTATAAAATAACTTTGTAAACCATGTTCATCTTTTAAGTTTAAAGAATCAATTAATTTCTGACAGAAAGGGTCTTCTTTCCATCTCTTTTTTGGAGCTTCATCACCACCAATATGAATAAATTCGGAAGGAAATAATGGAATTACCTCATCTAAAACATTCTCTAAAAATTGAAAGGTTGATTCTTTTGGGGAATAAATATCATCGAAGACACCCCAGAGACCAGGAACCTCATAGGTAGTATCTAAACACCCTAGTTCTGGATAGGCAGCCAATGCAGCCATTGAATGACCTGGCAATTCTATCTCAGGGACAACAATAATACTTTTGTTAGCGGCGTATTTAACAATTTCTTTGACATCATTTTGAGTGTAAAACCCACCGTATCTTTCATTGTTCCATGTTCTAGGTGTTTTTGAGTAATGTCCTTCAACAGTTTTGTTTCGCCAACCTCCAACTTCCGTTAATTTTGGGTATTTCTTGATTTCAATTCGCCATCCCTGGTCGTCCGTTAAGTGCCAATGAAATCGATTGTATTTATAAAATGCCATTGCGTCAATGAAACGCTTAATTTCATATACCTCAAAAAAATGTCTTGAACAATCTAGATGTAAACCTCTCCATTCAAAGTCTGGATAATCTTTGATGAGTGCGTGTGAGAAACGAACACCATTTTCTGTTGACTCAGTCAGCTGAACTAAAGTAATACATGCGTGAAAAGCGGCTTCTTCAGAGTTATAGTTGAGTTGTATTCCTTTTTTATTAATGGAAAGGTGATGTTGATTTCTTTTACCAGAGTTGGTTCTTTTGAATTCCACATCTGCATTCTTTGATGTTTTCTCAAAAGCAATGGAAAAGTGTGTGGCTAAATACGACTTAAGAAATTCAATAGCTGGATCTTCATTCTCACATGAATATGTTATGGTATCTTGAAAATAAAGATGTTCTTTAGCTAATTTAATTTTTTTAGGCTTAGGAATAACTGAATGGCGCTGACTATAAAGATAGTTACTCCCAAAACAAAAAGTGAGCAGCCCTATAAACAACACATTATGAATCCTTGCCATTTTTAATATTTCCCCTAAATTACTAATTTAATAGTCTAAAAACTTCTTTTGATAATCGGTATAAAATTCCCGCTCTGGGGTGCAGAGAATTCCATTTTTGTTTATTGAATACCAAGGACTTTGAAATCTTGATTTACAGTTGTTCCCTTTTCATTAATAGCGGAGTAGCTTGCTGCTAATTGCACTTCTAAAGGGAGTGTATTTGCAGCAGAACCTGCATCTTGCGCACAAGCGTCTGATAAAATAACTAAAAAAAATAGATAAAGAATTTTATTCATGAATTTTGCATTTACCTAAAACTATGAAATACTTTGTGAAGTGTTACATTTTTTTGATTTATTGGGAATTCAAAATATCCTGTAATTTAGGTATATGTGAAGAATAGTTCTTATTATTGGTAAGCCTCAACCCTTTTTCACTGAATGCTAAAGACATTAAAAAATAGCTGGATTTTTATTTCTCATATTGGTGTTAACCAAAAAGATGTGGCAAAAACGCTAGAAGAAAAGAAAGAAATATTTTTTAACCAAGCCATTTTCGTTGGTTTCTTCGGGGCGTTATCCAGCACATTTTCTTCAATTCCATTCATTGGACCTATTGGTTATTGGGTGTTATTAATGAATTTATCAATAATCATTGGATTCTTTGCTCATGCCCAAGGTTATTTTGGAATGGCTAAAAGAGTCGTTTATTATGGTGTTATGTTGGTCGGTATTTTTGTAAACACCATAATTGGCCCGGATACTTTATTTCATTTTGGAGCAATAAATGTTTGTGCTTTTGCCTTTGTTATTTTTGATCTCAAAAGAGATAAAATTGATTTAGTACTTTGTGTTCTTCTCACTGTTTTGGGTATCATTATTGCAGAATTAAGAGTCGGATCCCCACCTGATTTTACTACCCACCCTGATCTCGCTATGGCTAGATTTATGTCGTTATTTAGTATAATTATTCTAACGTCAATATTTGTCTTTTTCATTATTAGGCTGAACAGCCGCAGTGAAATTGGTCTTTTAGAACTTGTAAATGATAAAGAACAACTCATAAAGAGTATTAATAATAAAACACAAGAGTTAAAAAGCAATAATATTGAATTAGAAGATACGATTAAAACACGTACTGAGAAAATTCAAGATCAAAATAGGATCCTTGAAGCACAGAATTCTGAGAAAGAAATGTTATTGAAAGAGGTCCATCATCGAGTAAAAAACAATCTTCAAATTATTATAAGTCTGATTAATTTGGAAATCTCTAAGTTTGATAGTAAAAAAGTAGAGGGCGCGTTGATTGAGACTCAAAACCGTGTTATGTCGATGTCGTTGGTTCATAAGAAGATGTATCAATCTGCAAATTTTTCTGAGATTTATCTATTGGATTATTGTTCTCAATTAATGGAAAACATAAAACACTTGGGTAAAACTAAATCTTTCACATCATCCATTGAAATCAATGATTCTATATACTTGGATGTTGAAAAGGCGATTCCTTTCGGATTAATTCTCAATGAAATTATGACCAATTTTTTCAAGTATGCGATATCTTCTAATGATGAATTACATTTGCACATTAGATTAATAATTGACTCGGATATATTGGTCCAATTAACAGTTGAAGATAATGGAGCAGGTTTCCCAGAAAAAGTATTGGTAGGCAAGTCAGAATCGTTTGGTATAGAGCTGATTGAAAGTCTGACTGAGCAACTAGATGGAGAGTTTAAAATTTCCAATAACGCCGGGGCGAAATATGAATTGAATTTTAATTTATAAATGAACTAAATGAATTTAAAGAAGTATGACATTTAAAGGGATTTTAGTTAAAATATCAAGTTTTGGAATTCCAAAAGGAATGAACATTTCTTCAATTGAGAAAAAGCAAATCATTTTTTACAATCAAGCTATGATTATTGGTTTTTTTGCAACAATTTCTCAAATTTTCTTTGTCTGGCCATTTATTGGGGCTTTTTCTCTATCGTATCTCAGTATCACAGCAGTGATTGGAATTTGTATTTACTTTTCGTCAAAAGGCTATTTTCAGATCACAAAGACGGTTTCGCTGTTCTTTATTTATTTGTTTGGAGCTTTTATGACAACTTATCTTGGTGGTGCAGGATATTTTCATGTTGGAGCAATTACAATATTTTTATTTAGTCTAATTGTTTTTGATTTAAAGAAAGAAAAAATCGCGATTTTTTTAGGTCTAGGATTAACAATGTTTAGTCTTTTTATCGGTGAATTTGGATTATTCAATGCTCCAGATTTTTCAAGCCACCCTTTCATTCAAGTTTCAAGAATTACCAATATTTTAAGTTTTACGTGCATAAATTTCATTTTCATTATTTTCATCATAAAGTTGAATCTTAAAACCGAAAGGGAGTTGTCTTCCACGTTAGAGGGAAATGAAATTCTGCTGAGAAAACTAACCGCAACAACCAATGATCTAATTGAGAATAGGCAAAAATTAGAAGAGACCATAATGAAAAGGACATCAAGAATATCAAGTCAAAGAAATGTCCTAGAAATACAAAATAATGAGAAAGAAGTTTTATTGCAAGAAGTGCATCATAGGGTGAAAAACAATCTTCAAATCATTATAAGTTTAATCAATTTACAGCGAACAAAATTTGAAGATAAAGATATCGAAGAAGCCTTAAGTGAAACTCAAAATAGAGTTCTTTCAATGGCTTTGGTTCACCAAAAAATGTATCAAGCTTCTAACTTTACAGAAATTGGGTTGGATGAGTACATTGCTCAACTAGTTGATAACATTCAAGATTTGTATTTGCATAAAACTCATCAAAATTTTATTGAGGTTGAAAGGAGTCTTACGATCGATCTAGAAACAGCAATTCCGCTTGGCTTAATTATTAATGAGGTCGTGACAAACTTTTTTAAATATGCATGTTTTCCGGGAGATGAGAATAGTCACTTTAAGATAAAAGTAAGAGCAAATAAAAATGGTTCTTTTAACTTTCGTTTTAAAGATAATGGACCTGGTTTTCCGGAGAGAACAGATATAGAAACAGTAAGCTCACTCGGTCTTAGGTTAATCAAGAGTTTGGTAGAGCAAATAGAAGGGCAGGTTAAATTCTACAACGATAATGGAGCTGTTTATGAACTAACTTTTCGCAAAAAAGAGGTTTAATTCTCTGTATATTTTTTAAAAATAATAGAGGCAATATGTCCTCCAAAACCAAAAGTGTTGCTCATAGCATACATCATTTCTTTCTTTTTTCCTTTTCCTAGAGGGAAATCGAACTTATTCTTAAATTCAGGTTCTATTTCTTCTGTGTTAATTGTTGGAGGAACCACACCATCTTTTAAAGCCATTACGCTTGCGATACCTTCAATGGCACCTGCAGCGCCAAGTAAATGTCCAGTCATCGACTTAGTTCCAGAAACAGAAACTTTTGAATCTGTTCCAAAAATTCGTTCAACCGCTTTTAATTCACTATTATCACCTTGTGGTGTAGACGTTGCATGCATGTTGACATAGTCGATGTCTTCTGCTTTTAATCCGGCTTCACGCATCGCTTCTTTCATTCCTAAAACTGCTCCATCACCATCAGGATGAGTTCCTGTTAAGTGATATGCATCTGCTGCTTGACCTCCACCAACTACTTCCCCATAAATAGTCGCTCCACGTTTTTTCGCATGTTCATATTCTTCAAGAATTATAGCGCCTGCGCCTTCTCCCATGACAAAACCATCTCTGTTCACATCAAATGGACGTGAGGCTGTTTTTGGGTCATCATTTCTCATTGATAATGCACGAGCTGATGCGAATCCTCCCATTGCTGACTCTGTTATTGCGGCTTCTGAACCACCAGATACAATCATGTCCGCTTTGTCCCACTTGATGTAGTTAAAAGCTTCAATTAATGCCGTATTTGAAGTTGCACAAGCAGATACTGGACAGAAATTAACGCCTCTTAATCCGTATTTGATAGAAATAATACCTGATGCGATATCAACTAATATTCTGGGTATAAAAAACGGTGTGAATCGAGGTGTTCCGTCTCCCTCACAATATTCTTTCATTTGGTCTTGGAAGGATTGAATACCTCCGTTTCCAGACCCCCAAATAACACCTATTCTATCTTTGTTTAAACCTTCGAAATCAATATGACCATTTGTTAAAGCTTGATCAACCGCATATAAGGCATATTGAGAGAACGGATCATATTTTCTGATTTCTTTCACATGAAAATGATCTTTAGGGTCGAAGTCTTTTACTTCGCAAGCTATTTTTGATCTAAATTTTTCAGTGTTAAATTTTGTGATTGTTCCAGCTCCACTGATACCATCTTGGAGGTTTTTCCAAAAATCTTCCAAAGTATTTCCGATAGGGGTCAAAGCACCCATTCCAGTTACAACAACTCTTCTCATAATATTTTATCTATAGAAATCCTAACTCTAATTGTGCTTCTTCACTCATCATATCTTTATCCCAAGGTGGATCAAAGACGATGTTAACTTTTGCGGATTTAAAAGCATCATCTGCCGCTACTTTATCTTCAATTTCTTTTGGCATAGATTCAGCAACTGGACAGTTTGGTGAAGTCAAAGTCATTTCGATTGCAACATTTGTTTCTTTATCGATTTTGACTTCGTAGATTAAACCAAGCTCAAATACATCAACAGGAATTTCCGGATCGTAAATTGTCTTTAAGATCTCTACTACTTTATTTTCTAAATCGTTCATTTATTTCTTCTTAAATGGCTTTTAAAGCACTCATTTTTAATTTTTGCACCATGCTTGCTAACCCGTTTGCGCGAGTAGGGGAAAGGTGCTCTTGTAATCCAATGTCAGCTATAAAGTGTAAATCTGCCGTAGCGATTGTTTTCGGTGTCTCATTGTTCATTACTCTAATTAATAAACCGATGATTCCTTTTGTTATTATTGCGTCGGAATCAGCTACAAATTTCATTTTATCCCCCTCCATTGAAGAGTCAAGCCAAACACGAGATTGACAACCTTCTATTAGCTTATCATCTGATTTATCTGCTTCTTCAATTATAGGCAATTCTTTCCCTAGCTCAATTATATACTCATACTTGTCCATCCAATCATCAAAGATGCCGAATTCCTCAACTATTTGTATTTGTTTTTCTTCTAAAGTCATTCCGTCTTTTTATCTCAGCATTTCTAGACTTCTATTCACCGCCTTAATGAAAATGTCTATTTCGTTCTTCGTGTTATAGAAAGCAAAAGAAGCTCTTATGGTTCCTGGTATTTCAAAAAATGACATTACCGGCTGTGTGCAATGATGACCAGTTCTGACTGCTATACCTTGCTTATCTAACAGTGTTCCTATATCAAAAGGATGAATCCCTTCAATAACGAAAGAAACAACGCTTGTTTTATTTTTTGCAGTTCCGATTATGCGTAACCCATCAATATTAAGTAATTCTTGTTCTGCGTATTGAGCTAATTCATACTCATGTTTTTGAATGGCATCAATATCAAGTTTTGATAAATATTCAATAGCTGTCCCAAGGCAAATTCCTCCAGCAATGTGTGGAGTCCCGGCCTCAAATTTATGTGGAAGGGTATTGTATGTTGTCTTTTCAAAAGTAACCTTAGAAATCATATCACCACCACCTTGATAAGGAGGCATTGAATCTAGAATTTCTTTTTTACCATACAACACACCAACTCCTGTTGGGCCGAAAACTTTGTGTCCGGAAAAAGCGTAAAAATCACAATCTAATGCTTGTACATCCACTTTCATGTGCTGAATACTTTGCGCGCCATCGATTAAAACCTTTGCACCAATGTCATGTGCTTTTTCAATGATTTCTTCTATTGGATTTATTGTTCCTAAAGAATTAGATATGTGAGAAACAGCAACCAATTTCGTTTTGTTACTCAATAAATTATCGAAAACATCCATTTCAAGTTCTCCCTTTTTGGTCATTGGGATTACCTTTAAAATACATTTTTTACGTTCACAAAGCATTTGCCATGGAACGATGTTCGAATGGTGCTCCATCGCAGAAATCACAATTTCATCACCTTCAGTCAATAATTCTCCAAAACAAAAGGCAACCATATTTATACCAGCGGTAGTGCCAGAATTAAACAATACTTCCTCTTGTAAAGGTGCATTGATATATTTTTGAATAATTGTTCTAGCTTCTTCATAATGCGAAGTAGCAACTTGACTTAAATGATGAACACCTCTGTGAATATTTGAGTTTTCTTGGCTATAATATTTATTAATTGCATCCAAGACAACCTGAGGCTTTTGTGAAGTTGCCCCATTGTCAAAATAGATTAAATCCTTTCCATAAATTTTCTGCTTCAAAACAGGAAATTCTGCACGAATTGCATTAATGTCAAAAGGAATTTTTTCGTTTTCTACAATCATAGGTACAAAGATACGAAAACCTCTTATTTTGAATCATTCTTAATTAGAAAAAAAATAAAACTGTTTTTCATGTATAATTGTCAATCTACAGATTTAATGCACCATTGAATTTCACTATATTTGTACTTTAATTTAAGAAAGTGAAAGCAGTATACATAACAAGAAGGGAATCCTTTAACGCGGCGCACAAGCTTTATAGAGAAGAGTGGTCTGAGAAGAAGAATGATGAGGTGTTTGGGAAATGCAGTAATCATAATTGGCATGGACATAATTTTACAATTTATGTTACTGTAAAAGGTGTACCTAATCCGGAAACTGGATTTGTCATCAACCTTAAAGATTTGAGTGAGATTATCAAGCAGGAGGTTATAGAGCCTCTAGATCATAAAAATCTTAATCTTGACGTTCCGTTTTTGAAGGGACTGCTGGTCTCAACAGAAAACGTTGTCATTCAAGTTTGGGAGCGAATTAAACAGCCAATTGAAGATGCGGGTGGTGAATTAGCAAAAATAAAACTGGTAGAAACGGAAAATAATTACGTGGAATACTTTGGTGGTGAAATGCCATATTAATAGAGAAAGATGAAATTAACAGAACATATATATGATGATGAGGTAACAGAGACTCTTTCGAAGAGTTTCAAAACTGTCATCGACAAATTAGGAGAAGATTCAAGCCGTGAAGGTTTGCTTAAAACTCCAGAAAGGGCATCAAAAGCAATGCAGTTTTTAACGCATGGCTATGATTTGGATGCTGATGAGATTTTAAATCAAGCAATTTTTCATGAAGAGTATTCTGAAATGGTGATTGTTAAAGATATTGAAGTTTATTCTCTATGCGAACATCATATGCTGCCTTTTTTTGGTAAAGCACACGTTGCTTATATTCCAGATGGTAAAATAGTTGGGTTAAGTAAAATCCCTCGCGTTGTTGATGCATATTCAAGAAGATTGCAAGTGCAAGAAAGATTAACGTTAGAAATTAGGGATGCAATTCAGCGGGTACTGAATCCAAAAGGTGTCGCCGTTGTAATCGAAGCATCCCATATGTGCATGCAGATGAGGGGTGTTCAAAAGCAAAATTCTGTTACCACTTCAAGCGCCTTTACAGGGTTGTTCATGACAAATGACTCAACACGAAAGGAATTTATTAATTTGATTCAAGCAAAATTACATTAAGATGAATACAATATTAGACCAAGATCAGGCATACTCGAAAGAAATTACACGAGACTTTTTTAAGAATGTTTACGGTTATATGTTCGGGGGGTTAATGATTTCAGGATTGATAGCCTATACGTATGGTACTCCTGAATTTTTCGCAGAACATTTCCTAAAAGCAGATGGAACAGGGATATCTCCTCTTTTTTATGTTGTCTCCTTCGCACCGGTTGGATTAGGTTTGCTGATTCAGATGATGTATCAAAGGTTGTCATTTGGCTTATTGCTACTACTTTTTGCTGTTTTCTCAGGTCTAATGGGCTTGAGTTTAAGCACTGTGCTTTTGGTATATTCAGGACAAGATGTAGCGGTGACATTTTTTGTTACTGCAGGTGCTTTTGGTGGAATGGCAATATTGGGTTATACAACTCAAACGGATTTAACCAAGTTTGGAAGTCTAATGTATATGGGGTTCATCGGTATTTTTATTGCTGGAATTGCAAACATGTGGATTGGAAGTGATTTTTTAGGGTATGTTATTTCGATAATTGGTGTCTTTGTTTTTACGGGTTTAACGGCTTACTATATGCAAAAACTGAAAGGAATTGCTTCGGATACGTCGCTTTCGGGAATAGATAGAAGCAAATTAGCTTTAGTCGGTGGATTGCAATTGTACATTCTCTTTATCAATCTTTTCATGTCATTATTGAATATTATTGGAGGAAGAGATTAAATATTTAAAGAAAGTTTCATAAATTTGAAAAAAAGAACATCATGTCAAATACACATTTCGAAAGATCAACAGTAGCTTTAGGTACAATTGTTACAATTGCGTTAATTGCAATCATCAGTTCTATTATCGCTTTCGGTTAGAAAGAAGAATTATATTTTAAGTCCTGTCCGTCATTGACGAATGGGATTTTTTTGTTTAAACCCAAATCATTTTAATGCCTTTTAATTCTATTTT
Source organism: uncultured Flavobacteriales bacterium (assembly GCA_905480145.1). Lineage (GTDB taxonomy): Bacteria > Bacteroidota > Bacteroidia > Flavobacteriales_D > Crocinitomicaceae > UBA4466. The sequence goes on from CAJQPA010000017.1 coordinate 74,674, forward strand.
TACTTGGATGATGAAGAAAAGAATTCATCAAATTGATCTTTTTCGGAAGTATCCTCACCAAGTGCAAGAAGAATTATTTGGGAATTTGATTCGTAAATCAATTACTACGACCTATGGTGCAATAAATGATTTTGGAATGGTCAATTCTTACGAAGATTACCGGAAAAACATTCCACTTCAGACGTATGATAATGCCAAGTTATGGATTGACCGGGCTATGGAAGGAGAGAAAAGTTTACTTTGGCCAGAAGAAACAAAATGGTTTGCAAAGTCATCCGGAACAACTAGTAAGAGTAAGTTTATTCCAGTTACAAAAGAAGCTTTAGAGGATTGTCATTATAAAGGAGGTAAAGACCTTTTGGCAATGTATTATGATCTTCATCCCAATCGCAAACTATATAATAGTAAGCATTTAATTATTGGGGGTAGTGCCGAGATTAATCAACTGTCTGAAGATTCTTATTTTGGTGATTTATCTGCAATTATTGTTAAGAATTTGCCTTGGTATATCGAACGAAGAAGAACACCTTCTCGTGAGATTGCGTTGATGACCAACTGGGAAGAGAAAATAGAGAAAATGGCAGAATCGACTATTAAAGAAGATGTCTGTATTATTGCAGGAGTTCCCAGTTGGACAATGGTTCTTGCAAATAAAGTGTTAGAAATAACTGGAAAGAAAAACCTAAAAGAAGTTTGGCCTAATCTTGAGTTGTTTATGCATGGAGGGGTCAGTTTTGAGCCATATCGTGAAGAATTCAAACGGTTGATTCCCGACCCAGAAATGAACTATGTTCAAACCTATAATGCTTCAGAAGGATTTTTTGGCATTCAAGATCAAAAGGATTCAGACGAGATGTTATTGATGTTGGATTACGGTATTTTTTATGAATTCATTCCAATGGATGATTTTGACGGTGTGAATTCTAAAAGAGTTTTGAACTTAAGAGAGGTTGAACTCGGCGTGAATTATGCTTTGGTGATTACGACCAATGCAGGTCTTTGGAGATATATTCTTGGAGATACTATAAAATTTACTTCATTGCTTCCTTTTCGATTTAAAATAACCGGAAGAGTAGGTAGTTTTATCAATTGTTTTGGAGAAGAGTTGATTGTCGAAAATTCTGATGTAGCAATTGCCGAAGCGTCAAAGTCCACAGGTGCGCAAATTAAAGAATACTCTGTGGCACCTATATTTATGGATGGCACTAATAAAGGAAGTCATGAATGGTTGATTGAATTTACAACCGAACCAGATTCTTTGGAGACGTTTACATCAGTTTTGGATCAAGCTCTTTGTAAGCTTAATTCTGATTACGAAGCAAAACGCACTAACAATATGGTGCTTAAATTACCCGTTGTTAGAATAGCTGCTCGAGGAACTTTTGATATGTGGCTCAATGATAATAAAAAATTGGGTGGTCAAAATAAAATACCGAGATTGCGCAACGATAGATCTCTTTTGGAACAACTATTGCAAATTGATGGGATGAAATCATTAAAAAAATGAAAACAGTTTTATTTTTCTTTTTGTCGACTCTTTCTTGGACCAGTTTTGGGCAAGATTCTATCGCTTATGAATGGAAAAATAAAGGAGAGTTTCAGATTGCAGAAAGTGATCTTTGGGAAGTGGATGCCTTCGAAAATGTTTATGCTTCAAATGGAAATTCGATCAAGAAATTCGATCAAGATGCTAACCTACAATTCTCCCAAAGCATTAAGCGTTTGGGTAGAATGTCACAACTGGTTTTGGTGAACACAATGAAACTGATCCATTTTTCAGAGGAGCAACAAACATTATGTTATTTTGATAATACCTTGTCTGAAATGGATGATTGTGTTGAACTCTCAGATGAAGGTGTGATTAATGCTTCGTTAGTATCTGGATCAAGCCAGCCGAATAAAATTTGGGTGCTGGATAACCTTAATTCAACGCTAAGTCTGTTTTCGTTAGATAAATTAATTCAAGAACAACAAATCAGTAATCTAAAGGGAACATTGAACATTGAAAACATTTCTGACATCAAGGAGCATGGAAGTCGGTTGTATTTATTAGATGAAACACAAGGAATTTATGTTTTTGACCTTTACGGATCACTTCTTGACTTTATTCCAGGGAAAAGTATTCAACAATTCGCAGTTGTAGGATCCACTTTATACACATTAATAGAAGGGGCGCTGAAAATCAGATCAATAGATACAGAAGAAAAAATAAGTGTCAAACTCCCAATTGATAAGGTTTTTGATTTTCAAATTCAGAATGGAAACTTTTATTTGAGAGCAAAAAACACTGTTCATAAATTTGAGCTAGTATTCCATTAAAAAACCTTGGTTCTTTTCGCAAAGTTTGTAATTTAGTCAGACCAAAAACAATCGAACAATGCATATTGCAATAGCAGGAAATATAGGATCAGGAAAAACAACATTAACACGTATGTTAGCCAAACATTTTGGATGGGACACCCATTTTGAAGACGTTGAGCAAAATCCATATTTGAATGACTTTTATGAAGACATGCAGCGTTGGTCGTTTAATCTGCAAATCTATTATCTGAATAGCAGATTCACACAGATTCAAGAAATTCAAAAAACTGAAAATACAGTTATTCAGGATAGAACAATTTATGAGGATGCATTTATTTTTGCTCCAAATCTTCATTCTATGGGCTTAATGACAACTAGAGATTTTGAAAATTATTTCTCTCTTTTCAACTTGATGGATTCTTTTGTTTCTTCTCCAGATTTGTTGATTTATTTGAGAGCTAGTGTTCCTACCTTGGTTAACCAAATTCAAAAAAGAGGTCGTGATTATGAAGAAAGTATTCGTTTAGACTACTTGAAGCGATTGAACGAGCGCTATGAAGCTTGGATTTCTACGTATGATAAAGGTAAATTGTTGGTTATTGATGTAGACAATAACAACTTCCCAAATGATCAAGAAGATTTAGGGAAGATCATCAATGCAATTGATGCTGAGATCAACGGATTATTCTAAATTAAAAAGAACTTAATGATAGTAGTTACAGGTGCAGCAGGCTTTATTGGTAGTTGCCTAGTAAGTCGTTTGAATAAAGCGGGATATAATAATATCGTAGTCGTAGATGATTTTTCAAAAACAGAGAAAGATGACAACTTATTCGACAAAACATTAATTGCAAAGGTTGGAAGGGAAGATTTTGTGCAATGGCTGAGTGAATTCGGTGAAGAAGTAGAATTCGTTTATCACATAGGCGCTAGAACTGATACGACTGAGTTTGATGTTGAGATTTTTAATAAGTTGAATCTAAATTATTCCAAGGATGTTTGGAATTTATGTGTTCAATATAAAATCCCATTGGTGTATGCTAGTTCTGCTGCAACATACGGATTGGGAGAGCACGGGTACAAAGATGATCACGCTGTCATTGATAAATTAGTTCCATTGAATCCCTATGGAGACTCAAAGAATGACTTTGATAAATGGGTGCTGACACAAACAGAATTCCCTCCTTTCTGGGCTGGATTGAAATTCTTCAATGTATATGGACCAAATGAATTTCATAAAGGAAGGATGGCTTCTGTCATTTTTCATGCTTTTAAACAAATTCGTGAGACCGAAGGGATGAAGTTATTCCGTTCTCACAATCCAGAATATACGGATGGAGGACAATTAAGAGATTTTGTTTACGTAAAGGATGTTGTTGAAGTTTGTCATTATCTAATGGATTCTTCACCAGAATCTGGAATTTATAACCTTGGAACAGGAACTTCCAGAACATTTTTAGACTTAGTGAAGAATACGTTTAAAGCAATGGGGGTTAAGGAGAATATCTCATTTATTGATACTCCAGCGGATATTCGAGATAAGTATCAATACTTCACGGAGGCAGATATGACGAAGTTGATTGATTCTGGTTTTGATAAAGGATTTCATACTTTGGAGGAAGGTGTTGCTGATTACGTCACCAACTACTTGAGTAAAGAAGAGTATTACTAAGCAGAAAAATAGAAATCACTTTAACAGGTGAGCAAAATTTTCTGCGATACTTGATGCCCTCAAATCATTAATGTTATCAATGTCGTTGAGTTCGGTTAGCGTCTTTACCGTGTATCCTTTTTGAAGAAGTTGAGCAATTGTGATGTCCAATAGCCCATCTTGACTCCATGGCTTATCTTCAAATATGCATGGAATCATTTTAGTCATTCCGATTAGATAATAACCGCCATCCTCGGCGGGCCCAAACACACAGTCATTGTTTTTTAAAGCGTTTAATCCGGCTTGCATTATTTCTGCATTTAGATCAGGTAAATCAGTACCCACTCCAATTATTTTCTCATAGTCTTTGTCAAAACTATCCATAAAAGCATTTCGCATCCTTTCTCCTAAATCACTACCCCTTTGAACAAACTTCTCTTTGTTAACCCATTTATTGCTAATAATAGCATCAGAAAAATGGATGTGAATATCACAATTTTCTAATTTTTCTGTCTGCTTTTCTGTAAGTTCCACGAGGTGTTTATATACATCGAATGCTGCATCATCACCAACAGTTTTTGCTAATCGAGTTTTAACTTTTCCAAGTTTAATATTCTTGGCGAATACGATCAATAGATTTTTAGACATGGATTTCGTTTAGTAAACAGCGTTTTTATTCAGCCATTTCCCCCAATCGGCATTATAGCCATGGACTTTCTTTGTTGATTGATTATACATGTCAACAACTGGTAAATTTGAGTTTGCCCAATGAAATATTCCACCGTACATATTGTGTACATTGGTATAACCTTTTTTAACCAGCATTTCTCCGTAGGATTGGCTTCTAGCTCCAATACTACAATAGACAATAATTTTTGTAGACTTGTCAATTCCCTTTAAAGATTTAATTCCTGATCCATCTGGATTCATTCTGCGAGCATATTTGATATGACTTACATTGAATTCACTTTCTTCACGAATATCAAGAAAAATAGCGCCGTTTGTTTCAAGAATTTTAGACGCTTCTTTGATTGTTACTGTCGGGAAATCGTTATAATATTTGGACAGCATTTTTGTGTATTCTTTTGATTGACCAAAAGAGATTGAGATAAAAAATAGAGTGAAAACGAGCAGTGTTAATTTCATTAGTCTAGGACGAGTTAAAAGATATTAGCTTACAGTCTAGGGTTGACAAATTAAAGTATCAATACTTGGAGAGTAACCGGCCCAAACTCCCAAAGCTCCTCCAGATAGGTTGTTTGGTATGTTCGTTGGTGTTGCAAATGGATTTCCGGCAGTTGACAATTGAGTGTATTTTTTCTCCATAAATTCATATAGGTTCCTGTCCATTTTGGAGAACTTAATTACTACTGTGTCGCCTAAAGCGTATAGACCAGCCTCATCTTCCAATACACCATCCTCGTATCCTTGAGGGTTGTCATAAAAGAAATCAAAGGTTAGTCCATCAAAAAATTGATCGTCAAAAACGGGGCTGAAGGGCTCAATAAAGCTGACATCCAATAAGTCCCCATTTATATCGGTATTGATGCGTTGAGCTTCCCATTTGTAACCATCAAACTGATTGGCAGGGTCAGATAAAGTTGCCCAAGCATAACCATGTGTAGTAAGATCGCCATCAGGTTTCCAGTATAGGTTTGACAATGGGGTAGGCTCGACAATTTCCGTAACTCCAGTATATGTTTCTCCCTCATTCGTTACAGTTAATGTATAGGTCTTACCAATTTGCCCAAATATTAATGGATCTAACGAAGTGTACCCACAAATTTGAATATTCGCTAATTCAGCAACAGAAACACCCAATAATGCTGCGACCGTTGCTTCCGACCCTGGAGGTAAATTATTCGAACAAACTTCAATCAAGTCAAATGTCGTTGTGCCATCAGAAACTGTCAATTGGGCGCCGGAGACAAAAGAATTAAAAAATGCTTGTAAGTCAGTAGGAGCATAAATATCCTTTGATCTTGAAATCAAAACAAATGGGGGTTGCCCTGTTTCTATGCTTCCATCAATGACCAACTGATCTTCAAATCCAGGAATATCTATCACGACTTCTTTGGTACAAGAAAAAGTAATTAGAATAGCACAAAAAAGTATAAATGTATTTTTCATAAATCTAAAATTCAAAGTTCCACGTTACACTAGGAATGATTGGGAATAAAGTCACTTGTTTAACTTTAATTTCAAAGTCACCGGCTAAAAAATCGCCATCATTATCTACATATAAGAAATAAGGGTTAGACCTATTATAAACATTGTAAATTGAGAAAGCAATGTTCGTTTTTAGTTTCTTCTTTACTTGAATAATTTCTCCTGTTTCCAAATCTGTTTTATCCTTATATTCTTTTCCATACCATGTCGCTGAAATATCTAAACGATGATAAGGAGCCATTCTTGTGGAGTTTCTTGCTCCGTAATTAAACAGTAAATCTTGATTTTGGACATACCATGAAGTTGGCAAAGTCAAAGTGTTTCCCGTTGCGTAAATGAAAGCAGCACTGAATACCCAACGTTTGTTTAAGGTATACATTCCAACAATAGAAAGGTCATGGCGTCTGTCGTATTTCGCCGGGTAAGGATTCCCATCATTTATGTCAGCGAACAAACGATCTGTTTTGCTTAAAGTATATCCAGCCCATCCTGTAAATTTACCTGCGGTTTTCTTGATGAAAAATTCAATACCATAACTCCATCCTTTACCAAAAACAAGTAAATTGTCCGTATTATTATTGATGTTGTCTCCAGGAAGTGCTCCCTCTTTATATTCAATCAGGTTGTCCATTCCTTTATAATATACTTCAACGGATGTCTCTAGTTTATTATTTAAGAAGTTTTTGAAATATCCTAAAGAAGTCTGCCATCCTCGCTGAGGTTTTGCAAGATTTGTCGTTGGGTACCATATATCTGTAGGCAATGAAACAGCGCTTAATGATGTCAAGTGAACGTATTGATAATTAAACGAGTACCCCGCTTTAATCGAACTGTTATCTGGGAGTGACCAACGCATAGAAATACGAGGTTCTATACCATGATAAAATTGAATGATGTCACCTTTGTTATAAGTGATTGAACTGTCCGGTGTACTGATATCCCCTGGAATGAATCTCGTAAAAGGGCCCACATGTTGAAACATGCTATAGCGCAATCCAGCGTTAAATCGAATATTCTCTGTTAAATCAAATTCATCCAAGACATAAGCAGCCGACTCGTGACTTTTCAGTTTCTGAGCAGTCCCTGTATCAAAAACTGTTTCATCATTTTCTGCAGAAACACTCACTGGTGTGAAAGTGTGGTTGATATAATCCAACCCGAATTTGACCTTGTGTCTGGTGTTTGGAAAGTAAGTGAAATCAATTTTTCCTCCAAAATCTCTAATTCCTGAATTCAAGATGAAACGAAATTCATCTTGAGCAGAAATGAAGCTGAATTGATAGTCTGTAACAGTGGAAGTTACATTCATGAATAATTTACTATTGAAAATGTGATTCCATCGCAATGCGGCAATACCATTTCCCCAGGGCATGTCAACCTGAAAGTTGTCGTCAGTATTTCCAAAGCTGAATTCATCTTTACCGTAATAGCCACTTAAGAAAATTTTGTCTTTTTTTCCCAATGTATAATTTAGCTTGGCATTCATATCATAGAAAAAGTAACTTGATCCAGAGAAGGGGGAACTTTCCGGAATTGCGGCTTTCATAATCACATCGATGTAAGTTCTTCTTGCAGAAACAATGAATGAGCCTTTGTCCTTTTTCAAGGGGCCTTCTACAGTTAGTCTTGAGGAAATAGCTCCAATACCACCTTTCACAGCCAATCGTTTCTTATTTCCTTCATTCATATTGACCTCTAATACTGATGACATTCTTCCTCCAAAATTAGCAGGCATTCCTCCTTTTATGAGGTTGACACTTTTTACAGCATCCGCATTGAAGACAGAGAAGAACCCAAACAAATGCGCTGCATTGTATACCACAGCCTCATCCAGTAACACCAAGTTTTGATCTGGCCCACCACCGCGAACATAGAATCCTTGCCCACCTTCTGCCGCGGAAGAAACTCCAGGTAAAAGTTGGATTGTTTTTATAATGTCAACTTCTCCCATAAAAGCGGGTAGCTTTTTAACATCATCTATGTCTAATTCTATTTGTCCTAATTTTGTGCTTTTAACATTGTCTTCTGCTTTCCCGTCCACAACAACTTCTTCAATGTTCTGAAAATTAGAGCCTATTTCAAAATCAAATCGCAAGTCCTTACTAATGTCCAACTCTTTTGTTTCGGTTTCTTGACCACCAACTCTAAATTCTACAAAATAAACTCCTTTGGGCACTGTTAATGAATAGAATCCATAGTTATTGGTAATGGCTCCTTTTTGGATGGAAGGGATAAAAACTTTAACACCGATCATCGTTTCTCCATCTTGAGCATTTGTGACGTACCCACTTAATGTATAATTGTCTTGAGCAGAAGCGCTAAGGCATAGTAGTAGAAATAGTATAGAGTAAAATAATTTCACAAAATATAGTTTCTACAAAAAACGGGAAAATAGTTGGTTGCATCAAGAAATGAATGTTAAAAGGTCTTCGGAATAGCTCTTTTCTTACTCAAAGAATTTCATTCTACTGAAGCTGATATTATGATTAGCAATCCCCTAATTAAATTGGATATTTTCCTAACTTTGTATTGTTTTGAAAATAATGGAATAACATTGATTTCATTTGAATATTTAAAAGATAATTATGAAGGTTTCATATAGCTGGATCAAACAATACGTGAACATTGACTTAAAAGCCGAACGAGCTTCCGAAATACTAACTGATACAGGTCTTGAGGTAGAGGGCTTACATAAAAAGGAAGGTGTAAAAGGTGGTTTGAGTGGTGTTTTTGTTGGAGAAGTTTTAACAAAAGAGAAACACCCAGATGCTGACCGTTTGAATGTCGCTTCGGTTTCTGTGAATTTGGAAATGGAGCCACTGCAAATTGTTTGTGGAGCAGAAAACTTGGCTGTTGGTCAAAAAGTAATTGTAGCAACAGTGGGCTGCACACTTTATCCGACTCCAGAAGAACCTTTCAAAATAAAGAAATCAAAAATTAGAGGTGTTGAATCTTTTGGAATGATTTGCGCAGAAGATGAATTAGGATTAGGAACTTCTCACGACGGAATTTTAGTCCTAGAGGACGATGTCCCGGTCGGAACTAAAGCAGCAACTTATTTTCAATTAGAAGATGACTACGAAATAGAAATTGGGCTGACACCAAATCGATCAGACGCTATGGGGCATGTTGGCGTAGCTAGGGATTTGGTTGCCTATTTAAATGTACATGAGAATGGAAATCTTGCATTGAATTTTCCTTCTGTGGAGGCGTTTAAAGTTGATAACAATGATCTTCAAATTACAGTTTCTGTAGAGGACAATGAATTATGCCCGCGTTATATGGGGACTTCAATTCAAGGAGTTAAAGTTGGCCCTTCTCCAGCTTGGTTGCAGAAAAGATTGCGCTCAATAGGGTTATCGCCTATAAATAATGTAGTTGATGTTACCAATTTCGTAATGCACGAACTAGGAACGCCTCTACATGCGTTTGATGCAGATAAATTGAACGGTAAATTAGTGGTTAAAACGGCTAAGAATAAAGAGAAGTTCACTACACTAGACGGGGTAGAAAGAGAATTATCTTCGGAGAATTTGATGATTACAAACGGAGATGATAACTTGTGTATTGCAGGTGTTTTAGGAGGATTAAATTCTGGGATTAGTAATACTTCAACGAATGTGTTTTTAGAATCGGCTTATTTTAATGCAGTGTCTGTTCGTAAGACAGCTAAAATGCATGCCTTGAATACAGATGCTTCTTTCCGATTTGAAAGAGGAGTAGATCCTAATTTAACAGATTACGCTCTAAAGCGCGCGGCTTTGCTAATTCAAGAAGTGGCAGGCGGAAAAATTGCAATGGATATTGTCGATACGAACAAAAAGCCAATCGCAGATTGGACGATAGATTTCAACTATGAAAGATCTAATCGCCTAATAGGTCATACAATTTCTGAAGAAATGGTGGATGCTATCCTGAAGAACTTGGACATTGATACTCTAGAAAAGAAAGGAAAAGACTTAACATTAAAAATTCCAGCGTACCGAGTAGATGTGACGCGAGAAGCGGATGTCATTGAAGAAATTTTAAGAATATACGGTTTCAATAATGTGCCAATACCTGCGAAGTTAAATTCAACGGTTTCTTATTTCGTAAAACCTGACATTGAAAAAGTTCAAACGGTAGTTTCAGAAATGTTAGTTGGGCAAGGATTCGTTGAAACGTTGAATAATTCATTGACAAAATCAGATTATTCTAAGAAATTAGGTGGTGATGTAATCAACCCTGAGCGTAATGTAGAAATGCTAAATCCATTGAGTATTGATTTGGACGTGATGCGTCAATCAATGATTTTCAATGCGATGGAGATGATCGCTCATAATCAGAACAGACAAAATGCTGATTTGAAATTGTATGAGTTCGGTAAAACGTACCATAAATTTGATTCTGGATATTCAGAGAACAAACGATTGATGATTGCAATTTCTGGGAAGAAAGAAAAAGAAAGTTGGAATTCTTCAAACGATTCAATGACCTATTATACAATCAAAGGCATTGCTAAAGCAGTGCTTGCGAGATTGGGCGTATCTGATATGTTGAAGGAAAAAGCTTTAAAGAATTCATTGCTTCAAGATGGTGTTCAATTATTTGTTTTGAAGAATAAAGTAGGAGAAATTGGATGGGCTTCTCCAAAAATGAAAAAGCATTTCGGTATTAAGGATGACGTTTTTATAGCAGATTTAGATTGGGATAAAATATTGGATAGCTTAAAATTCTCAAAAGTGAAATACACAGAGTTGCCGAAAACATTTGCAGTTCGTAGAGATTTCTCGTTATTGTTAGATTCTAAAATTACGTTTGGAGAGATTGAAGAATTGGCAAAAGCTTGTGATAAGAAAATATTAAAGGAAGTTGGCTTGTTCGATGTCTACGAAGGGAAAAACTTAGCGGAAGGAAAGAAATCTTATGCGGTTTCATTTAAGTTCCAAGATGCGGAGAAAACTTTAAAGGATCAACAAGTCGATACCATTATGGATAAAATCCGTGCTTCTTTGGAAACAAAATTAGGAGCCGAGTTACGCTAGTGTTCAGGTGTTTATAATCAAGGATGATGAATAAATTTGCAAAGAATTCGATAAAGAGTCATCACTATTTCATCACCGGGATAGGCACAGATGTCGGTAAAACGGTTGTCAGCGCAATTGTATCTGAAGCACTTCAGGCTTCTTATTGGAAACCAATTCAAGCTGGAGATTTAGATAATTCTGACTCAATAAAAATCAAGAACTTGACGGATAATGTGTCTGTCTTGGATGAGGGCGTTAAACTTTCACAACCAATGTCGCCGCATGCTGCTGCAAAAATTGATAAAGTAGAAATTACGATTGGTGATTTTCGTTTACCAAATGTAAATGGTAACTTAATAGTTGAAGGAGCTGGTGGGATGATGGTTCCTATTAATTCTAACGGTTTATTACTTGTAGATTTAATGAAGGAGTTTCGTTTACCTGTAATTCTTGTTTCGAGGCACTATTTAGGGAGTATAAATCACACTTTACTTTCAGTGGAGGTTCTGAAGAATAGAAACATTACAATTGAAGGTATTATCTTCGTAGGTGATGAAAATAAAGCAACAGAGGATGTTATTTTGTCCATAACGGAGCTAAAATTTCTAGCTAGAATTCCAGAAGTCGACATTATAGATAAAGTTTTTATTAAGGAACAAGCGGAACTTTTGAATAGAACATTGGTTTATGGGAAGCATTGAATTAATATCAGATCGAATACGTCTAAGACCAATTTCAAAAACTGACTTAGAGCAGATTCATGAATTACATTCTTTTCCAGAGACCGATGAGTTTAATACACTTGGTATTCCAAAAAACATCAATGAAACTAAAATAATTCTTAGAAATTGGTTGGATTTGATGCGCGTAAAGAAAGTAACCAATCATATTTTTACCGTTGAATCTTTGGAGGGTAATTTTATTGGGCTTATTGCTCTCAATCAAGGTTCTCTTAAACAGCAAAGAGGAGAAGTTTGGTATAAAATTCTTCCGAAACTTTGGTCAAAAGGATATGCCACTGAAGCATTGAATTTAGTCCTTGATTTTGGCTTTGAGCAGGTTGAATTGCATAGAATTACTGCAGGTTGTGCTATTGATAATCTTGGTTCTATTCGAGTACTTGAAAAAGTTGGAATGATAAGAGAGGGTATTTGTAGAGAGATTCTTCCATTGCGAAAAGGATGGACTGATAACTATGAATATGCCATCTTAAGGACAGAAAGAAACATTAGGCCAAAACAAGATACCGTTCAAAAGGACAAGGATCATGTTTGGCACCCATTTACACAACATCATTCGGCAAAAGATCATTTGGAGATTGTAAAGGCGGAAGGAGTAAATTTATATGATGCTTCTGGGAAGAAATACATTGATGCCAATTCATCTTGGTGGGTGAATACACATGGTCATGGTCATCCTCATATTGGGAAAGCAATATCTGAGCAGTTTTCAAAGATTGATCATATTGTCTTTGCGGGTGTAACACATCCAAAAGCCGTAGAATTAGCAGAACGGATAACAAATGTTCTTCCAGATCATTTACAGAAGGTTTTCTTCTCAGATAACGGTTCTACAGCAGTGGAGATTGCCATCAAAATGGTCATTCAATACTTTTACAATAGAGATGAAAATAAAAATCGCTTTTTGGCCATGCAAGGTTCGTATCACGGAGATACCTTTGGTGCAATGTCTTTAGGTCAGAGAGGTTATTTCAACAAACCCTTCGAGCAGTATTTCTTTGATGTGGATTACATTGATTTCCCAACACAGGAGAATGAAGAAGATATTTTAAAGCACGTTAAATCGCTTTTTGAATCAGGAAATTTTGCAGGTGTTATTGTGGAGCCTTTAGTGCAAGGAGCAGCAGGTATGAGAATGTATTCAGCGAAGTTTTTGGATCAATTAACAGCTTTAGCACATCAATATGGCGTTTTGGTAATCTTTGATGAGGTGATGACTGGGTTCGGCAGAACAGGGAAGTTATTCTCAATGGATCATTGTGAAAATAAACCGGATATTGTTGCCTTATCAAAAGGATTAACGGCTGGGGTGATGGCCTTAGGCCTGACAGTTGCATCCGATAAAATATATGATGCTTTTCTCTCTGAAAATGTCGGTAAAGCATTATTGCACGGGCATTCTTTTACAGCTAATCCAATCGCATGCGCTGTCGCATGCGCGAATCTTGATTTATTTGAAAAAAGAAGTACATGGGAAAATATTGATGCTATTGAAGGATGGAATGAAGATTTTGCAAAAGAGTTATCGACTTTAGATTGTGTTGAGAAAATAAGGCAACAAGGAACAATCATTGCTTTCGAAGTGAAAACAGGGGAGGGTAACACTTATTTCTCTGATGTGAAGACCGAGGCATATGATTACTTTTTAGAGAAAGGTGTATTATTGCGACCTTTGGGGAATGTAATTTTTGTGAACCCTCCTTATTGTATAACGCATCAAGACCATCAAAAAATTACTAGGGAAGTATTAAATTTCTTGAAAGAAGGAAAAAATTAGCCTGCTGTTTCTGCAATTGCTTCGAGAATAATGCGTCCAGCTTTATTAATTTCTACTTCAGAAATAGTTAGCGGAGGTGACAATCTAAAACTGTTTGGATGAGAGAGAAACCAAAAGGAAATCAATCCCTTCTCAAGACATTTTTTCACCACTTTTTCAACCCGTTCAAATGATACCATGTCAAAAGCATACATCATTCCGATACGTCTCACGTCAGTGATTTCTTCACTTTTCATTAATGTCTCTTCTAATAATGCACCTAATCGTTCTACTTCTTTGTAATCTATTTCGGATTTCATTACTTCCAAACAGGCATTTGCCGCAGCGCAGATTACCGGATGACCTCCAAATGTAGTGATGTGACCGAGCATAGGATTGTATGTGAATTGATCTAGATTCTCTTTCGAAGAAACGAGAGCTCCAATTGGCATTCCTCCACCCAATGCTTTTCCTAAAGTGAGAATATCTGGAACAACGTCGAAATGTTCAAATGCAAATAACTTCCCTGTTCTCCCAATTCCGCATTGGATTTCATCAAATATCAATAATGCACCAACTTCACTGCATTTTGCTCTTAATGCTTTCATGAATGAAGTTGAGGGGATTCGAACTCCCGCATCACCTTGGATAGGTTCTATTATTACACAGGCTGTCTTTGACGTGATTAAATGTAAGTCTGCTGCAGCATTAAAATCTAAAAATTGGACATCTGGAATTAAAGGGCGAAAGGCTTGTTTTTTCGTTTCATTTCCAGAAACACTCAAAGAACCATGCGTGCTGCCATGATAAGAACCACGAAACGCAATCAATTCTGATCTTCCAGTAACTCTCTTTGCTAATTTTAAAGCTGCTTCGTTGGCTTCTGTTCCTGAATTAACGGTGTAAACACTATTGAGAGTAGGTGGTAAAAGAGAAGCTAATTTTTGGCTAAAAGCAAGTTGAGAATCTTGTATAAACTCGCCATATACCATGACGTGAAGATGCTTGTCAATTTGGTTTTTTAGGGCAGATACAACTTTGGGATGACCGTGACCAATGTTGTTAACCGCAACACCAGCAATCATATCCATATAGGACTTGTTGCTTTTATCGTAAATATATATACCCTCAGCGCGATCTACTTCGATTAGATACGGAGTTGGACTTGTTTGTCCTTGAGAATTTAAAAAATCGGTTGCTTCTGCCATTCGTTTATTGAGGTTTTCTTCCTCCTTTTTGACCCGCAGGTCTGCTTTTCACTTTGTTTAGCAATTCTCTTTTGAATCGCTGTTCCAAACTTAACAGTTTTGCTGCTTTTTTGTAACTAATAATAGCAGCTATTTTGTCATTATACTCTTTTTTATGTGAAATTTCATTTGCTTGACTTTCATATAGCTTATCAAGTTCAGTTTTAAATTCCAATTCAGAGTATGAATCGTAATTTGTTTTTAGAGATTTAATAATGACGCGCTGTTTCTTTTTCTCGATTTTTAGTTGGTCGCTCATTTCATTGTAAACTGGCCAAAATTGCTGTGCCTCTGATGATGTTAAATTTAGTTCGCGGGTGATAAATGTAATCTTCAGTTGTTCTATTTTCTCGTGTCTATCTTGGCTTGAACTATTACCAGGTTTGTTTCCTGGTTGAGCGAAAAGCTGAGTGGTTATGAACAAAGAAATTAGGGTAAATCCTAATTGTTTGAGTGTGATTGATTTTTTCATATTATTTATTTTAAATGTATAATTCGTCATAGTCTAATTGGAAGTCCTCTTCGTAAATATCAATTTCTTCAGAGTCGAAATAATCAAGTATTTCCTGAGAGTCAATGTTTTCTAGTCTTATATTGGATTCTGATTCTTCAATAATTTCTAAATCTTCTATTGGTGCTAATACAGGTTCTTCAATATCGTTCTCAGAAATATATTCTGTAATCAAATCTGAATCAAAATCCGTAATGTTCTGAGATATATACCCTGCGATCTCATTTGATGAGAAGTCATTTAAGGCAACTAGAAAATTGTCTTCTTGAGATGTTGGAAGATTTAAAACTAAAATAAAAGCTAATGAAGCTGCCGCTGCGATGATCCAAAATGAAGGTTTTTTATATAAAGGAGTCACGGTCTTTTTTTTCGTTTCTTTTTCGATGATATTGTTCGCCATATGCTCAAAATAAGAAGCGTCGGGATTGTCAGAATCCTTTTTGTTGAAGTAGTTGAATATGTCTTTTTGTTCTTTCATCTTTTATTTAGATTGCTTAACCCATTATTGGTTTAACTGTGATAGAATATATTCTTGAATTTTTTGCTTGGCGTGATGGAAGTTTGCTTTTAACCCACCTTCGCTCACGTTTAATTTCTGTGAAATATCTTTGTATTTCATTTCCTCAAAATATTTCAGATGAAAAACAATTGCTTGCTTTTCTGGTAGAGTTAAAATGGCTTCTTGAAGTAAATTGGAAATCATTTCTGAAGTAGTTCCATCTAATACATCATGTCCGGCTATAATTTCTAGTATTGGCGCGTCTATGTCAACTCCGGTTCTCAGCTTTTCTTTTTTCAGGAAATTAATAGACTCATTGCGTGTGATTCGATACATCCATGTGTATAATGCAGAGTCTCCTTTAAATTTTGAAAGGTTTTGATAAACTTTTATAAGGACATTCTGTAAAATGTCATTGGTTAATTCGTGATTTCGAGCGATTCCACGAATTTGACCATACAACTGTTCCCCGTATTGGTTGACAATAGCTTTGAAAGCATGATCGGCATTCGCACCCCCTTGATTGAACAATTCAATAATTGTTTTATCATCAAGGGGATTTGCCATATGCTATTTTCGTTTAATTACGTCCAATGCTGCTTTAACAACATCAGGTGTATCAATGTTATATTTCGTTAATAACTCATCAGGAGTTCCACTTTCTCCGAACGTATCGTTTACTGCGACAAATTCTTGAGGAGTTGGCGTGTTTCTAGAAAGAACTTGTGCGATTGATTCTCCCAATCCGCCGTTAATCATATGTTCTTCCGCAGTAACAATACATCCTGTTTTCGCTACAGAATCTATGACAGCTTGAGCATCCAAAGGTTTAATTGTATGCATATTAATTACTTCTGCAGAGATTCCCTGCTTCGCTAATTCTTTTGCTGCTTCTATTGATTTCCATACCAAATGACCACAAGCGACGATTGTTACATCTGTACCCTTAAGTATTGTATCCGCCTTTCCAATTTGGAAATTTGCGTCAGGTTGAACAAATATTGGAACTTTTGGTCTTCCGAAACGGAGATAAACGGGTCCTTCATGTTTTGCGATTGCTATTGTAGCTTGTTTTGTTTGATTGAAATCAGCCGGAACAATAACTGTCATGTTCGGAAGCATTTTCATCATTCCGATATCTTCTAAAGTTTGATGTGTTGCACCATCTTCTCCTAATGTCAACCCAGCATGAGATGCACATATTTTAACATTTTTCTTCGAATAAGCGATTGATTGTCTAATCTGATCATATACACGAGCGGTAGAAAAATTGGCAAAAGTTCCAGTGAATGGAATCTTACCACCAATAGTCATTCCAGCAGCCATACTCATCATGTTTGCTTCTGCGATTCCCACTTGAAAAAAACGATTGCTGAATTCATCTTGAAAGGCATTCATTTTCAATGAACCTGTTAAATCTGCACAAAGTGCAACAACATTTTCATTTTGCTTACCTGCCTCAAGAAGCCCTTCGCCAAATCCTGAACGTGTGTCTTTGTTTCCTAATACTTCAATTTCTGCTGTTTCAATCATAACTTTAACGATATCGATTTATTTGAATTTATTCTGAATAATTTTTCCATTGTGTAGGTGGAAGATTTTAATTTTTGATGTCTATAAATCACTTTGTAAGAACCAGGTTGCAGGTTCCATGAACCTGAGCGAGATTTTTCTTTAATGTTACATACCCAGTCCCATCGACCGTTGCTGTTTTCGGTGAAAATTTGTCCAACAAGATTGTTTACAGAAGAGTATTTGAATGTTCCAGGTGCTTTAATGTCAATATACGATGTTGAACTTTGATTGACTTTCAAAGTCACATAAATTCTTGGCAAGGTTAGTATTTCAACATCGTAGGTGCCAACAAGGTATTTGTCACTAACCCCTACCTTTTGATGGTTTAATGTTTTTCTTTCTCCCGTTTGTACAATCCTTAGGTCCGTTAAGTAAGATTTACTTGCATTGGTATAACGAGCTTTGATATATCCTTGGGGACAGTCTATCTTAATAGTGTTATGAATATTTTTAAATATTTCGACATTCTCTTTGATGACTTTAGGTGTTGTGTTGACTTCAATATCATATTTGAATTTAGGGTCGAGTATTAATGTATCTGGATTACCGTATTTGTTGATCGTGTGTGTAAAGGTGTATTTCAGATTGTTAGTTCCTGCTTCATATAAGAAGGTCGTAACGTCTGTTTCAGAAGGTAGTCCACTGATATCGTTTAGGTTAATTTGAGAAGTGGTGTTAAGAAGTGCTTTTGACACTACATTTTCTAAAACTTTTTCAAATGCTCCTTTTGTTTCTGCATCGGCATATTCTCCAATACATTTAAATTTCTCTAAATAAGAAAGATCCATACCTAAACCAATTACAAAAGGTGTTACTTTCACTCCTTTATCGTGCAGTTTTTTCGCTATTACGCAAGGGTCGTTGTCACAGGCTTCAAGTCCGTCAGTTATGAGTATGATAATATTTCGAGAATTTCTATCTGGAAAATCTCCAGCAGCAGCTTCCAGTGATCTTGCAATTGGCGTTGTTCCTTTTGCATAAATAGATCGTATTCTAGATTTTACTTCTCCAAAATTATCAGTAGCAAAAGGCACTTCTAATTTTGTGTCATTACAATCTTGATAAGTTGCCGTAATAGGAGATTGATGTCCATAGACACGCAGTCCAATTTCTAAATTAGGAACATCAATA
This sequence comes from uncultured Flavobacteriales bacterium, assembly GCA_905480145.1. Taxonomy (GTDB): domain Bacteria; phylum Bacteroidota; class Bacteroidia; order Flavobacteriales_D; family Crocinitomicaceae; genus UBA4466. Next base: position 93,260 of record CAJQPA010000017.1, read on the forward strand.
AGTCCATCCACCGTTTTCGCTAATAATTCTTTGGCAGCTTCTATTCTGGTTTGATCCCCCCATTTAGTATTCATACTATTAGATGCATCTAGAATAAATAATATTCTCGTCAGTGGATCTTGCGCATAGTTATACGACGCGAGAAATACAAATAATATGAATAACGTTTTTTTCAATTAATAATCTCCTAAAGTTTCTTCTAATTGGCCAAGTGCATCAGCTAGTTGTTCTTCATTTGGCGTAGTTCCATGCCATTTATGAGTCCCCATCATATAGTCAACACCTTGTCCCATTTCTGTAGTCATAACGATCATGATAGGCTTTCCGTTACCAACAAAACTTTTTGCTTTCGCTAATGTAGCTTTGATTTCATCTATGTTATGACCATCCATTTCAAGTACTTCCCAACCAAAAGCCTGCCATTTTTGGACAAGATTACCCATTGGAAGCACATCGTCAAGATCTCCGTCTATTTGACGGCCATTATAATCTATTGTAGAAATTAAATTGTCAACTTTATTTCCGGCAGCGTATAAAGCGGCTTCCCAGATTTGACCTTCTTGTAATTCGCCATCACCGTGAAGTGAATAGACAATAGAATCGTCGTTGTTTAGTTTTTTTGTTAATGCAGTACCAATTGCACACGACATTCCTTGACCCAATGATCCAGAAGCCATTCTTATGCCCGGTAAATTCTTGTCAGTTGATGGATGTCCTTGAAGTCTTGACCCCAATTTCCTGAACCCGCTCAGTTCTGAAACTGGAAAATATCCTGACCTAGCTAATACGCTATACCACACTGGAGAAATATGTCCGTTTGAAAGGTAAAACACATCTTCGTTTGTTGCATTCATACTGAAATTTGCAGGGTTATGCTTCATTTCATGAAAATACAACGTTGTTAAAAAGTCCGTGCAACCGAGAGAACCACCCGGATGACCTGAGTTACATTCGCAAACCATTCTTACGATATCTCTTCTTACTTGTGATGCAATTTTATTTAATTCTTGGGTTTCCATTCTAAAGGATTTATTGGTGTCAAAATTCAATAACAAAATTAATTTTAATTCTTAAGTTTGTTTTTAGAATAGAGACTCTTTTATCAGCATTATGCAACTATTTATAAACAATGTGAGTCTTTGATTTGAAACTTATATAAAAAACAACGAATGAAATCTTATTTATTAGTTCTTAGCCTAATCATTTTTAGTTTCTATTCAGCATTTGGACAAAGTGTATTAGTGGGTTCTGAAGAATACAAGAATTTAAAAGCAACAAACCAGTTAGAAGGTGTTGATTTAGTTTTTAACCCTTCTGTTTTTTCAACTGAAGAGAATATTGTAGTGAGCACACCAAATTCAACTAAAGCTTCTGGTTGTGATTGTTATGTTGAGCCAGATGGCACATATACTTTAGCATTAGCTCCAAATGATGATGGGTCAAGTGCAGAGATATTTGTACCATTTGATATCTGTTTTTATGGACAGACATACAACAGTTTCTTTATAAATAACAACGGTAACATAACCTTTGAGAGTGCATTGTCAACGTTCAGTGCTACAGCGTTTCCGTCTACAGGTAATAAAATTATAGCGCCATTTTGGGGTGATGTTGATACCGGGGATGCGATAACGCCATTAGGTCAAGTAGTTTATAAAATTACACCTACAGCAGTTTATATCAATTGGGAAGATGTTGGTTATTATAGCGCTCAGGGGGATAAAAGAAATACTTTTCAATTGATCTTAACTGACGGTGTTGCTCCAGTTGTGGAAGGCGGAAATGTAGCTTTTTGTTATCAAGATATGCAATGGACAACAGGTTCTGCATCTGGAGGTACAGCTGGATTTGGCGGAACACCAGCAACAGCAGGAGCAAATAAGGGAGACAATTTAGCATATTTCCTAATCTCGAGATTTGATCATGCAGGTGCAGATTTCGATGGTGCTCTTGGTAATCCTGATGGGATAAGCTGGTTAGATGATAAGAGTTTTTTCTTTGATGTGTGTAGTGACGATAACACTCCTCCAATTCCAGAAGGAATATCTTTATGTGATACTTTTAAAGTTTGTTCTTACGGTGATACCGCGGATATTTCAATTAACTTCTTGTCGCCTGAGATTGGACAAACAACTTCAGTTACTTTTGATAACGGAGGTTTAACTACTTTGGAGGAGATTTCTAATGTGCCAGGTAATACATCGGCTTTAGTCTTAAGAATTATTGGAGATATAGTAAATGCGGGTACTTATACAATTACAGTTACAGCGACAGATGATTTTGTGCCAGCAGGTGTCACAACCATTACATTTGTTATTGTAATTGATGACTCTCAGGCAGGCGCAATTAGTCCTATTCTAACACCACTATCTGGATGTGATTCTGTTGTGGTCGGAGCGTTAAATGGCCCGTATGATAGTTATCTTTGGGATGATTTTTCAACTGATGCTACTTCAGTTGCTACGGCCTCTGGTTCATATGGAGTAACAGTTAGTTTAAATGGATGTTATGTCCGCGTTGATGATGAAATTTTTATAGCTCAAGCTCCTTATTTTAATTTAGGAGATAACTTTACGGCTTGTGGTTCGGATACGACAATTTTTGTGGAGATAGCAGACTCTTTATTAATGTCTAATGTTTCATGGGGATTGGCAGATCCAGGTTTAGATTCGTTATTTTCAAATACACTGGCTTCAGGGACCTATACGGTTTCTGCACAAGATTCTTCTGGGTTATGTTCTGCTGATACTACGTTTACAGTTGTATTGACTCCTGGGCCTTCAATCTTCCCCGATACTGTTGCTTGTAACTTTGGATTGTTTGTCACTGGTACTGCATCTGCTTCTGGTGGTGTTTGGTCGTCATCTAATCCTGATGTTCAGTTTAGTGATATAAACGTTGATAATCCTCAGATTTATACAGATACTATTCCAGGTGTGTATACGGTAACTTATACCGATAACGCATGTGATATTTCATTAAGTGCGATTATTGATTTCCCAGAGTACCCTGGTACTTGGATAGTTGATACAGTATTGTGTGAAGGAACAACATATAATTTGGTCGCTTTAAATGAGAATGTACACCCAACAACCTATACATGGAGTAATGGATTAACTGGGGAGGTTGTTGATTTAACAGAAGCCGGGACCTATACATTAACAATGGAGAATATTTGTCACACAAATACTGCAGATGTCGAATTGTCATTTAAGCAATGTAGTGTAGAAGCGCCAAACGTTATTTCATTGGCAGAAGGGTCTGAAAACCCACTTTGGTATGTTGATGGTCAAGGTCTGTCAGAAATTAACATAGTAATTACGAATAGATGGGGTAATGTAGTTTATGAATGTTCAGATTCTGCACAAGCTTGTCAATGGGACGGAACAACACTCTCAGGGAATCAAGTAGAGCATGGTGTTTATTTCTATCGTGTAAATGCAGTTACAGATGGAGGTGTTGATGTTGAGAAACATGGTTTCATTCAAGTGGTGAAATAATACAAAGAATTTAATTTTAAAGGGCAGTCTTTTAGATTGCCCTTTTTTAATGTTTAATTGTATTTTAATAGACTAAGAATAATAGCATATGAAAAAGATTGGCGTAAATGGTTTTGGGAGAATTGGTCGGTATTTTACTAGAATGAGTTTAGAATATAATAATGTTGACGTAGCAGTTGTTAATGATTTAGCTGACATCAATACCCTAGCTCACCTTTTTAAATATGATAGCGTTCATCGAAAATTAAAGCATCAGTTTGTTGTTGAGGGAAATAAACTTGTTTTTGAAAACGGGAAGGAAATTGTTTTTGTTTCCGAACGGAATCCAGAAAATATCAAGTGGGTAGATTATGGGGTAGAAATCGTTTTAGAGTCAACAGGTATTTTTAGAACGTCAGAATTGGCAAAAAAACATTTTGTGGGTGGTGCGCAGAAAGTTATTCTTTCTGCGACAGCCAAGGACAATGAAACTAGAACGGTTGTACTTGGGGTTAATGACTATAAATTGTTGGACTCTGACTTAATTGTTTCAAATGCTTCGTGCACAACAAATTCAGCTGCTCCTGTTGTTAAAATCATGAAAGAACTTTGCGATGTTGAAAGCATCTATATTAGCACCATTCATAGTTATACATCTGATCAAAGGTTGCATGATGCACCCCATACCGATTTAAGAAGAGCTAGGGCAGCGGCAGAGTCAATTGTTCCAACAACCACTGGAGCGGCAAAAGCATTATCTAAGATCTTTCCAGAGTTGGATGGTAGTATTGGTGGATGTGGAATACGTGTTCCTGTTCCAGATGGCTCAATGACTGATTTGACTTTTGTTGTGAAAACCCCACCTACAGTTGAAAAAATTAATGAGGCGATGAGATCCGCGTCAAATGGAGATATGAAGGGTATATTAGCTTATACGGAAGATCCGATAGTTTCTTCAGATATAATAGGCGAACCTTTTAGTTGCGTGTTTGATTCTAGATTGACAAGCGTTATAGGTAAAATGGTTAAAGTCGTCGCTTGGTATGATAACGAAGCAGGTTATTCAAACCGCTTAATTGACCTCGTTAAAAGAATGTAATTGAGAATGCGATAGCGACTGCATTACCATTTACTAATCCAACCTGCTGGAACATCATTTTTTATCTCGCTTAGTTCAGCTCGTGCTTCTTCTTTAGTTGCAAAAGACTTGGCGCTAACGATATGCATTCCATTCTTCTTTTTAAAGGTTGCGGGATGGCCTAATGATTTTAATTTGTCAACTAATTTGATGGCATTATCCTCTGAAGAAAAAGCACCAGCAATAATGTTGTATGGCTTTGGTGTGTCAATAGATGACTCTATTATTGGCTCTTCATTAACGATATCTATCACTTCGGGTTCTGAAAAGTTCTCTTCCTCAATAGCCTGTTCTTCAGTTTCATCGATAACCGACTCTTCTAGTTCTACATTCAAGTTGGTTGATTCGCTCTCTGCTTGATAATTGTCAGAATTATCCTTTTTAGAGGTAACGTCATTGTTGTCAGCTAAAAATGGTAATGTTTGTTTTAAGTAATCAAAGTTCAAAGCAGCTAGAATACCTCCGCCAAGTAAAACGACTAGCAGTGCTATTCCTACCCAGAATCCAGCTCCTTTTTTCTTGTCTTTTTCGTTTTCCTCCTTGTCTTTCTTAAGCTGATTTAGTTTTTCAATTGTAGCAGCCTTAGCTTCTTTTTCAACAATATTTAAATCTTTTTCAGGTTTTACAATCGGAACAATTTTCGTTTTTTCCTTAACTTCCTTAACTTCCGGAGTTACGATCGTGTGTTTTTTTGTGTTCCAGTTTTTAAATTGGATATCCTCTCCATCTTTATAAAAGGTACCGAATTCATACATCACATATTCTTCGCCTTTATCAAGGTCAGATAGTATCTCGCGGACGTATTTCGAAATGAGATTCTTAGCATCGTTTTCTTCCCATCCTTCTTTTTCAGCAATATGTGCAGCTAATTTCCCGTCATCATGCTTTAAGTATGACATAAACATAATATCACCAGAATCTGAATCCGTAATTGTTAATGCTCCTAAATTAGGAATGATAATAGTATTGACTAGTTTGAGAATTTCTAAAAGATACTTATCCATTTGTTCCTGTTTTGTTAAAATAACTCGTTAAAAGAAAATGTTTCCTTTACTCTAACACCTCTATCTGTTTCTTGCAGTGTACAGCATTCGTTGTGAAAGTCATGCTCTAAAAATAGAATAAATTCTTCTTTTGCCGCAATTTTTAAGAACTTCTCTTTTTCACTTAAGGTAAGCAAAGGTCTTGTGTCATAACCCATCACGTAAGGCAATGGTATATGGCCGATACTGGGCAGTAAATCAGCCATAAAGACAATAGTTTTTCCTTTATATTTAACATGAGGAATCATCATGCTTTCTGTATGGCCATCTACAAATAACACATCGAAATTATTAAAAGCATTTTTTGTATAGTCGCCATTTCTTTCAATAAATTTAAGTTGTCCACTTTCTTGAATAGGCATAATGTTTTCCTTGAGGAAAGATGCTTTTTCCCGAGCGTTTGGCTCCGTTGCCCATTTCCAATGATTATCTGTACTCCAATAATGTGCGTTTTTAAAAACCGTGTCGAGTCCAGTTCGATCTTTGTTCCATTTAACAGCACCTCCACAATGGTCAAAATGTAAATGAGTTAAAAACACATCTGTGACTTCATCCAATCCGTACCCTAGCTTATTTAAATTAGGAACGAGGCTGTTTTCATCAGAAAGGTGATAATGAGAGAAAAATTTTTCTGATTGCTTATCACCAATACCAGTGTCCACTAAAATAAGCTTATTTCCATCTTCAATTAACATTGTGCGCATAGACCAATCACACAAATTGTTGTTGTCTGCTGGATTAGTTCTTTGCCACAGTGATTTTGGAACCACACCAAACATAGCGCCCCCATCTAATTTAAAATTTCCGGTATTTAATGGATGTATTTTCATTTTTATTTATTGTTCTGCAATATACAAAGTAATTATGGCCAGAAGGGCAATTGCCAATCCGATCATTTTTTTTGAAGTTTTGGATTCTTTGAAAATGATTAGTCCAATAATTACAGTTCCTATAACAACAGAAACGTTGGTGAGTGCCAAAACAGTTGTGTCTGTCCAGCCTGTTGTTGTGTATGCTAGTAGCAGAAAGTAGATTGAAAAAAAGTTTGGGATTCCCAAAGTAATTCCACCGATTATATTTTTAATGGCCAATTTAGAACTGCCTTTCATTAATTTAAAACTAAGGATTAGAACTCCAATGCATCCTGCTAATCCAAAGCTAATTGCAGAAAATAAAGAAGGCTCTAAAACATTCAATTGGCTTTCTTGAACATAGTTTAGCACGAAGTCAAGCGCTCCTCCACCAAAGAAAAGAACAATGAGCATCCATTTGTGATTACTGATAGATCTATTTTTCTTATTAGGCAGTGAGACAAGGATTACACTAATAAATGCAAGTAGTATTCCGGTAATTTTAAGTAGAGATGGCGATTCTTTATAGTAAAAAACGAAAAGAGTTAATGAAATTGCCATGCTCATTTTAACGGCTATTGACGTCGAGGCGACACCATTATTTTGTGAGCTTAAACCCATAAGAAAGAACAACGAAATGAACAAGAAGCTTGTGATTAAAGAATAAATCATCCAGCTATTTTGCACCCAAGCTTCGGGATTCCAAGTGTGGCCATAGAGTGTGAATCCGATTCCAGCTGCAGTAAAGTAATTGAAAACAATTGCCTGGAAAGTGTCAACTTCAAACCTCTTAAACATTCTAAAAATGATAAAAATGATGGTGCTTGAAAGAATGGATAGTATGAGAGGAATCATTTATTGTGGTATGTTAGAATTACGTCTTTAAAAAAAGAATCTTTATTTGTTGGTTCTGTATTTATTATTGGTGCGGATGTTCCAGTTTCAAATGTTGATTGACCAATAATTCGATTTGTCTCATCCCATAAATTAGAGTCAATAAATGATTGTAAGGTCATTTTTCCACCTTCAATTAATACGGAATTAATCATTCGTTTATAAAGTTCATTGAGGATGTTTTTTGGGGTCAATTCTACAACCTTTACCCATTCAACGTTTTGTTCAATCTTATTTTTAGATCGATTAATTATTATTGTTTTGGCATCCTGATTAAATACTTGGTTTGAATGGTCTAGTCTTAAATGCGGGTCAATTATTACGCGAATTGGATTTTTACCTTCCACCATTCGAACCGTTAAAGAAGGATTGTCATTTTCCACTGTATTGGCTCCAACCAAAATAGATTGATAAGTCGCTCTTAACTGATGAACATAGGATTGAGTTTCTTTTGAAGAGATCCAGTTGATTTCTCCATTGTTACTTCCTGAATCAATTAACCCATTTTTCGTCTCAGCCCATTTTAATAAAATATAAGGCCTTCGTTTTACATGAAATGTAAAAAAATGCTTATTGAGTTCACGGCATTCATCTTCTAAAACCCCTAGTTTAACTTCTATCCCTGCATTTTTTAATAATTGTATGCCTTTACCATCTACTTTTGAATGCGAATCAAGACTGCCAATTACTACTTTTTGAAATCTATGTTTCACTAATAAGTTAGCACAAGGGGGCGTTTTTCCAATATGTGCGCATGGCTCAAGTGAAACATAAATTGTAGATTTTGAAAGAATTGATTGGTCATGAACGCTATTGATCGCATTAACTTCAGCGTGCGGCCCACCAAACTTTTGATGATAACCCTCTCCAATAATTTTACCTTCATGAACTATTACAGCACCAACTAAAGGGTTCGGCGCCACCTTTCCATCACCCAATTTTGCTAGCTGGATGCATCGCTTCATGAAACGTTCACTTGATTGCATACACGAAGATAATTCGTTTTTTTACAATTTGGTCAGATAATTGAATGGATAAGTGTAAAAGAAAATCGTAGAATCGCCATTTTATGATATTTTTGTAAGCCTTGATATGTAAATGTCAGAATTGAAAAATTGGAATACTTGAAAATGAAAAATAGAATTAGATGAAAGCGTTAGAAGCAAAATACGAAGCACAAAAAATTGCATTTGGACCTTTTGTTTTCCAAACTTGCATAGCGATGAAAGATTTGGGAATAATGGCAGCTATTCGAAAAGCTAGAGGGAAAGCAACACTTGCAAGTTTATCCCAAGATACTGGGGTTTCTGATTATGGCGTGCTTGTTCTGGTGGAAATGGCAGTTGCTGCTGAGGTGTTAACATTAAATGAAGAAGGTCAAATTGATTTAACGAAGATTGGTTTTTATCTGCATTCCGATATGATGACTAATGTTAATCTGCGTTTTACAAATGATAACTGTTATAAAGGATTGTTTAATCTTACTGATTCTATAAAAAACGGAAAAGCAGAAGGACTTAAAGAGTATGGTCCTTGGAAAACAATTTACGAAGGTTTGTCTCAGTTGAGTCCAGAATTAAGAAAATCATGGTTGGAGTTTGATCACTATTATAGTGATGACGCATTTGATGATGCTTTGAAAATTATATTTAATAATAATCCTAATTTAATATTTGACATTGGTGGAAACACTGGGAAGTGGGCTATTGCGTCGTGTAATAATAGTTCGGATGTTGAAGTTAAAATTGTTGATTTGCCCGGACAGGTTGAGTTAGCGAAAAAGAACATTGAGAATACGACAACATTTAAAGATAGAATTTCGTATCATCCTATTGATATTTTAAAGCCTGAAACAGAAATTCCAGGAGGAGCTGATGTATATTGGATGAGTCAATTTTTGGATTGCTTTAGTGAAAGTGAAATCGAGAGTATTTTACTCAAAATAAAGAAAAATGCTAAGAAAGAATCAAAAGTGTTTATAATGGAGACTTTTATTGATAATCAGGACTATCCAGCAGCTAAATTCAGTTTGGTGGCAACTTCTCTTTATTTTACAGCAATAGCAAACGGCAATAGTAAAATGTATTCAAAATCATCGTTTGAATATATATTGAAAAATGCCGGTTTCAAAGTTGACAAAGAATATCCTTTAATTGGTGACAGTTATCATACAATCCTTGAATGTAGTCTAGTTTAATGAAATTTCATCTCCTATTTCTTTTTCAATTATACGCGCTGTTTTCCATCGCTCAAATGGATGCGGAAATATATTCTTTACTTAAAGAAGGAACGGCTGTCCAATTAACAAATAAAATAAATTTATTGGAAGGCAAAATAAAAAAATCGAATTTGGCATTATGCTATGTTGGAGCTTTAAAGGCGAAAAAGTCATCCTATTTAACTACCCCAAAGGAAAAAGTTCAAGAGTTTAAAGCAGGAGCAGGTAACATTGAAAAAGCGATAGCATTGGACTCAAAAAACGTCGAATTGATTTTTTTAAGATATGTAATCCAATGTAATTCGCCAAAAATAACTAGGTATAAGGATAAAATAGATAAGGACAAATATTTTTTAGAATCACAAAATAAAACGATTAGGAAGTCACTATATAAGATTATTCAGGATTTTAATATTGATCAGCCAGAATATAAAATTAACCTATGAGAATTCTTGTTATTCATTATTCTCAAACGGGTCAGCTTACCGAGGTTTTAAAAAATTTTGCACGACCTTTTTTAAACACTGATCATACAATAGATCACGTTCGGTTTTATCCAGATCCGAATTTTCCGTTTCCTTGGAGTAAATCTAACTTCTTTGAAGCCATGCCTGATTGCGTATTGAGTAAAGGTTGTGCAATAGAAACTTTTAACTTAAAATACGATAAATATGATTTGGTCATTTTTGGTTATCAACCATGGTTTTTAAGTCCCAGTATTCCAACTCATGGAATTTTGAATGATGCAAAGTTTCAGAGCATAATAAAAAATACACCGGTAATTACTGTTGTTGGTGCAAGAAATATGTGGATTAATGCTCATAAAGAAGTTTCTTCTCGAATAGAAGAGCTGGGTGCAATCCACATCGGTAATATTCCTTTAATTGATCGAAAACCTAATTTATTAAGTGCAGTAAGCATAATGCATTGGATGTTCAAAGGGACAAAAGAAAAAAAATGGGGAATATTTCCGAAACCAGGAATTTCTGATAAAGACATTGGAGAGGCGGGTGAGTTTGGTGAGGTGATAAAAAATCACTTTGAAAATGGTGAACAAAACTTGCAAGATTCTATTCTATCTTTGGGTAAGATTGATCTTCATTGGACAATTATTTTTATTGAAAAAAAGGCGAAGAGATTATTTAAAATTTGGGCAAACATCATTGTTAAAAAAGGAACAACTCCACAAAAAAGGAAAAGCTGGTTGCTCTTTTTTAGGTTTTATCTAATATTTGCCTTGTTTATTGTTTCCCCAATCATCTTAACCTTATACGCAATACTTGTAAGACCATTTGTTTTAAAGACAGAAAGACAAGAAAAAAGATTAATTTTGCTAATTGATGCAAAGTAAGAAAGACGAGATGGAAGAGGTTTATATCATTAATACAAGTTCGTTCTTACCAAATACGGCAATAACGAATGATGTTATTGAAGAGTATATGGGGTTTATTAATGGAACTGTTTCAAGAACTAAAAACTTAATTCTTAGGAATAACAAAATAAAAGAACGCTATTACGCTATTGACAAAGATGGTAATTCTACGCATTCAAATGCCGAGATGGTGAGTCTTGCTATTCGGAAACTTCTAGAGAATAATATTGATCCTATTGAGCTACTTGCTTGTGGCACTTCTAGTCCCGATCAACTAATGCCAAGTCATGGTGTTATGGTGCATGGAGAGTTGCCAGAATTAGGCTCAATCGAGGTGGTATCACCTTCTGGAGTTTGTTGCTCTGGGATGCATGCGTTAAAATATAGTTTCTTGTCTATTAAAACAGGAGATAAAAAGACAGCAATTTCAACTGGTTCAGAAAGACTTGCGAAGACTTTAAGAAGCGAAAACTACCAAGAAGAATTGGAAGCAATCACGAAGGTAGAAGAGAAGCCAATTTTGGCATTTGAAAAAGACTTTCTGAGATGGATGCTTTCTGATGGTGCTGGGGCTTTTTTACTGAATAATACCCCGAATAAAGATTCACATTCATTGCGAATAGAGTGGATGGAAGCAATCTCTTATGCTGACGAACAGCCTGTATGCATGTATATGGGGTCAGATTTTGATGAGCATGGGAAATTATTGAGTTATAAAGATTATAGCCAAGAAGACCTCATTAAAAAGTCGATTTTTAGCATAAAACAAGACACCAAAGTTTTGGGTGAAAAAATTGTACGATTAGGCTTCGATAAACTCGCGGACATTTGTAAAAAGCACAATTATGACCCATCAACTGTGGATCATTTTCTCCCACATCTTTCTAGCTATTTTTTTGAAGATAAAATAGATGAGGTACTTAGAAGTAATAACATAATTATTCCTAATGAAAAGTGGTTTACTAATTTAGCAACCAAAGGCAATGTTGGTTCAGGCTCTATTTACCTCATGGTAGATGAATTGTTTAAATCAGACAAGTTATCGAAAGGTGAAACTATATTGTTAGCTGTTCCAGAGAGCTCAAGATTTTCGTACGTTTTTTGCTTATTAACAGTTGTTTAACATATGAAAACCAACGAAATACCACAGGACGAAAGTGCTTTGAAAAACTTCACAAAAGAGGTTTGTTATGCAAAAAATTCTGATGGGAATTATGAGACGGTATTGAGTAAAGGTTGGGATGTAAAAAAAGATGCCCTTGATGCAGCCTGGGACGATATTGAGATTCAGAAAGAAAAAGCAATCATTGCGTTTAATAAAGGAGTAAAAAGCCCTTTGTATTTTCATATGCTGAATAACCTTATGGACACTTCTTTACTAGCGCAGTATTCAGGTTATTGGAAATTCACTATCAATAGACATATGAAACCTGCTGTTTTTAACAAATTGAAAGATAATAAGTTAAAAGTTTATGCAGACTTATTTAAAATAAGTATTCAAGATCTTAAAGAAATAAAAATTTGAAAGAGTTTGAACATATTCAAAGTGCTCATTGTGAAAATGGTGTGACATCAAGTCTTCTGCACCACAATGGTATAGAAGGAGTTTCAGAGCCAATGGCTTTTGGGATTGGTTCAGGTCTTTTTTATATTCATATTCCATTCATGAAAGTCAATGGAGGGCCAAGTATTTCATTTCGCACCTTTCCCGGGGCTATTTTCAGTAGAACGTGTAAAGCTTTAGATATTCCCATTACACATAAGAAATTCAATTCTGAGGATAAGGCCATGGAATATTTGGATAGACAATTAGATCAAGGAAAAATAACGGGATGTCAAGTAGGCGTCTACAATTTACCTTATTTTCCAAAAGAATATAGGTTTCACTTCAACGCACATAACATTATCATATACGGCAAACAAGGAAATGAATATTTGGTTAGTGATCCGACAATGGAAGAAACGACTTTGATCAGCGAGGAAGACCTGAGAATTGTAAGGTTTGCAAAAGGAGTTCTTGCCCCTAAAGGACATTTATATTCTCCTGAATTAGTAAAGACAACTAATCTTGATTTTCCAAAAGCCATTAAAGCGGGAATCAAAAGGAATTGCCGTGATATGTTAAAAATACCAGGTAAACCAGCTGGAGTTTCTGGAATTGGATACACGGCAAATAGAGTTTCTAAATGGAGAGACCAACTCGGCGTAAGAAAAGCTAGTCTTTATTTAGGTCAAATAATTAGAATGCAAGAAGAAATTGGTACTGGTGGAGGTGGATTTAGATATATCTATGCAGCATTTTTAGAAGAAGCTTATAAGTATATTATGAATGACCAGCTTTTAGAAATATCGAATGATTTCACGAAGGCAGGTGATATGTGGAGGAATTCTGCGATGACCATGGCGCAAACGCTAAAAGGTCGAGCTACCGAGCAATCAGACTTTGATCATATTGCTGAGGGAATGCGCATAATAGAGCAACAGGAATTAATGGCCTTAAATAAACTAAAGTCTATAAAATTTGATTGATGAATATTTCCGTTGAAAACATATCTCATACTTATAAAGGAGCTGAACGTTTAAGCATAAATGAGCTCTCTTTAAAAATTAAATCTGGAACAAAGCATGGAATTTTTGGCTCCAATGGTGCAGGTAAATCAACTTTAATAAAAATCATTTGTAATGTGATATCGCCTACTTCGGGAACGGTTGTTTTTAATAAAAAAGATGATTCTTTGAATGACGTAGTGGAGGTGAAACAGAGTATTGGCTATGTCCCACAAGATTTTGCATTTTATGAAGAGTTGACGCTGTTGCAAAACGCAAAATACTTTGGGACCATGTTTAATCTAACGGATATAGAGATACAAGAACAGTACGATTCTTTAGTTTCAGTTTTTGGTTTAAAAAATGATCAGAAGAAAAAAATTAGTTCCTTTTCTGGGGGCATGAAAAGAAAGGTGAATTTGATTTTAGGCTTGCTCCATAAACCCGAAATAATTATTCTTGACGAGCCTATTGTTGGTATAGATGTGCATAGTAAAAATGATATTTTAAACTATTTGAATGAACTTCATCAAATGGGTAAGACAATTATTTATACTTCACATCAAATGAATGAAAGTCAGAGTTTTTGTGAAAACTTCACCCTCTTAAATGATGGGAAGAACATAATAACAGGCAATTTAGAAGAAGTGTTGCTGCATCAGAATAAAAGAAACCTAGAATCAATTTTACTGGATCAATAATGAGGAAATTAAAAGCAGGTATAGCCAAAGAATTTCTCTTATTATTAAATGATAAGGTGGGGTTAGGCATGATGGTTTTTTTACCAATATTATTGGTAGTAATAATTACAACCATACAAAATAGCGCATTAAACTTGGTTAATAATAATCAAATAGAATTGATTTTATCGAATCAGGATAAACAAGCATTGAGTAAAGATTATGTAGCTTCTTTGAAGCAAAGTCAGCTTTTTAATATTGTTGAAGAAGATTTTTCTATAGATGAACTTAACAATGCTATCAACGGATCTGACACACCATTTGGATTGCACATATCTGAAAATTTTTCAGCTACAATTATTGAAGAAAACCAAATAAAGACAAATAGTATTCTTGAGTCCATGGGGTTAGAAGAATCTAGCGGAAAAAAGAATGTCATTGATAATAAAATTACGCTTACTTTGATTTACAGTCCTATTATTCAAAGTAATTATGCACAATCGATAGAGAAGATGGTATTTACACTAAGTAAAAAGCTTAGCACGAATTTATTTCTTAGTGAACTTTCTGAACTACTTGAAATTGATCCAAGCTCTTTGAATATTGACCAACAGCTAGAGCAATCTAATTTGTTGATGCAAAAAGCATCAGTGGATAAGGTAGAGAGTTCTTTTCCTAATGCTAGTCAGCATAATGTTCCGGCGTGGTCTATTTTTGCTGTATTTTTTATGGTGGTTTCTCTTGCAGGAAACTTTGTTAAAGAAAAAGTGAATGGAAGTTTTGATCGAGTTTTGACTATGCCAAGTAGTGTATGGTATTTAATAGGGTCAAAAGCGATTTTATTTTGGATTGTTTCTCTTTTTCAAGTAATATTAATTTTTACAATTAGTCGATTTCTTTTTCAGTTTATTGGGTTACCAACTCTTTATTTTCCAGATAATTTATTGATTTTCGGATGGATTATTTTACTTACTGGTGCTACAGCAGTTTCATATTCTCTGCTGATTGGGGTTTATAGTAAGACAGTTGAGCAAGCAACTGGTTTCGGAGCAATTAGTGTTGTTATTTTTGCAGCTATCGGTGGCATTTGGGTTCCGAGTTTTGTAATGCCTCCTTTACTTAAGCTTTTATCCAACATTTCTCCCCTTCATTGGTGTATTGAATTGTTCTATTCAGTATTTTTAAAAGGTGGCACATTCGCTAATTTAATATCTCCATCGCTTGTGTTAATTGGGATGAACGTAGTGTTCTTTTTATTAGTATACCTTAAACTTCGTAAACTTAATATTTTATCAAAATGACAAAAGAAGAATTAAAAATCCAACTGAAAGAGCAAATTATAAGTTATTTAAATCTTATGGATGTTACTCCTGAAGATTTTGCCGATGACACTGAATTTTTTGGTTCTGAATTAGGTCTAGACTCTATTGATTCTTTGGAATTAGTTGTATTGCTCGAGCGAGAATACAGTATTAAAATAGAAAACCCTGCAGAAGGTCGAAAAGTTTTAGTCGACATAAATCATATGGCAGATTATATTCTCGAAAAGGGAAAAGTATAAGCTGAGGTGAATAGTATTGTTGTTTCTGGAATTGGTGTCATAACAGCTATAGGTAATACAATTGCTGAGAATATACATGCATTAGAAAATGGTAAAACAGGTATAATTAATCGAGCTGCAAAAAATCAAAACGATAAAACCATTCAGTTTCCACTGGGTAAAATTGACCTTACAAATGAAGAGTTGATTGCTCAATGCGAAGGTTATGATCCTACTGGAACGACAAGAACTGATGCTTTATCGAAAGTTGCGTTTCAAGATGCCATAAGAGATGCTGGGCTGACCGCAAGTGAACTTAAAAGCCCAAGAACGGCTTTTATTTCTGCTAGTACCGTGGGAGGAATGAGCAGGACCATGGAGTTATATGAAGATGCTACAACAAATGATATTCCAAGTGAGTTTATTAATTCTTATTCTGCAAGTGTTCATCTTCATAAAATTGTGAATTATTATAATATGACTGGCCCCACTTCAGTGATCAACACGGCTTGTTCTTCCTCTGCGAATGCTATTATGTTGGGGGCAAAGATGTTGGAACAGGACAAAGTTGACATTGCCATCGTTGGAGGGGTAGATTGTATCTCACGCTTTACAATTCGTGGATTTGATGCGCTAGGAATTCTTACCAAGAATCGATGCAAACCCTTCGATATTAATCGAGAGGGACTTAATCTAGGAGAGGCAGCCTCATATTTAGTATTGAGGAAATCAACTCAATCTCGTTCTCAAAATAAATATGGTTCTATTGTTGGTTGGGCAAATACTAATGATTCATTCCATAGTTCAGCGCTCAATGAAGATGGATCAGGTATAATGAATTGTATTAATAAAGCCATACAAATTGCGAAAATTAGTACAGATGACATTGGGTTCATTAATGCACATGGAACAGGAACCGTTAATAATGATTTGGCAGAATTAACTGCGGTTTCAAAATTATTCAAGCCTGGAACTCCTATCTATTCTTCAAAATCATATACGGGACATACACTTGGAGCTGCAGGAGCAATAGAATGTGTTTTTTCATTGATCGGTTTAAACAAAGGTCAAGTATATCCTAGCCTGAATGTTGAGAAGCCACTTAAGGTTAAATCCTTGCAAGTGAATCAAGTTTTATTGGAAAGCAAAGATGTTAAATACGCTTTGTCTAATTCTTTTGGATTTAATGGCAATTGTACTTCATTAATAATCGCTAAAAAAGAATGAAAGTAGTTGCATCTTATATTGTGTCGCCGCAAGAAACTCATATTGATGATGTTGAAAATAAGGAAATTGAGCTAAGGAACTGCAGTACGAATTCATTGGAGGTGATTGAACCGTCTTGGCGTGATTATATTCCAATGAATCAATTGAGGAGAATGGGTAAGGCAGTTCGAATAGGCACAGGGGCTGGATTGAAACTAATTAAAAAGCACCCTAAGTTTGAAAATTCTGACGCTATTATTTTGACAACATCAAATGGAGGACTTGAGGATTGTATCAAGTTCTTAAAGCAGATTGTTTTTTTTGGAGAGGGAGCTTTGACCCCAACGAATTTTGTGCAGTCTACACCAAATGCTATTGCAGGTAATATAGCTATGGCAACAAGTAATCAAGCGTATAATATGACTCATGTGAATGGTTCGTTTTCTTTTGCAGATGGCTTGAGAGATGCTGGGTTCTTTATTAATGATCAACCGGAGGCAAAAATATTATTAGGGTCTGTTGAAGAAATATCGGATTATAACTATCGAATCAACGAACTAAGGGGAGATTATAAAACTGAAAAGATAAATTCGTTGGACCTCATTTCTAGTAATACCAAAGGAACAATTTGTGGGGAAGGTGCAGCATTTTTTGGTCTGAGTAATAATGAAGACGGCATAGAGATAATTGATGCTGCGACACTCCTTTCCGCCGAACCTAATCAAATAAAGAAATTTATAAACGGTTTTCTTTCAGAGAATAAAATTGAACCTAAAGAAATTGACACTTTAATGTTGGGTTATAATGGTGATGTTTCCAATAGGGAAATGTATGACTATGCTAAGGATGCATTAATTCCAGAGTCAAATGTGTTTACATTTAAAGAGCTATTTGGGGAGCATCCTTCAGTAATTTCTATGGGCTTTTGGTATGCGACAATGCTGCAGAAAGGGATGAGCCCTTATAGGGAGCCATTGCGAGATGCCAATAAAAAAATAGATACTGTCTTGATTTTTAATCAATACAATCGCAATGAAAACAGCCTGGTACTCATCAAAAAATAGGGCTTTAAATAATTTTCATTCTTCTTTTATTACATTTACAGAATGAACTCATTCACAATATCTCAAAAGTTTAAATACTTGTTTAGCCTTCCCGTAATTGTTGCCGCACTTGGTTATTTCGTTGATATTTATGATCTAACACTTTTCGGTATCGTTCGCGTTGAAAGTCTAAAAGCACTTGGATTGGATACTGAGAAAGTGGGGTCCTTAATTTTGAATTGGCAAATGTTTGGATTGCTAATAGGAGGTATTCTATGGGGGGTTCTTGGAGATAAAAAAGGTAGGCTTACGGTTTTGTTTGGATCAATTTTGGTTTATTCTCTAGCAAATATAGCGTGTGGATTTATGCCTCAACTCACATTTATGGATCAAACAACGCTTTATTGCATTCTTAGATTCGTTGCAGGAGTTGGATTGGCAGGAGAATTAGGCGCCGGGATAACATTGGTTTCCGAGTCTTTACCCAAAGAATTACGTGCTATTGGAACCTCTCTTGTTGCTGGATTTGGTCTTTTGGGAGCAGTTGTAGCAAAATTAACGGTAGGCTTTTCTGGAGATTGGACAGTTACTTATTTTATTGGAGGAGGGCTTGGTTTAGCCTTATTATTGCTTCGACTAGGAGTTGTTGAGTCAGGAATGTTCAATCACATTAAGCAAGATGATTCAGTAAAAAAAGGAAATTTCCTTTCCTTTTTTCAAAATAAAGAGAGATTCATAAAGTATATAAAATGCATTGCAATAGGTCTGCCAACATGGTTTTGTATTGGAATCTTTGCGTTTTTTGGAAATCAGTTTGCTGTGCCGTTGGGTATAGATGGAGAAATAGACCCTGGGAGTTGTATCATGTGGGCATATATTGGTATTTCAGCTGGTGATTTTGCCAGTGGATTTATTAGTCACCTTTTAAATTCAAGGAAGAAGGCAATTTTTTGGATGTTAATATTTACATTGTTGGGGGTCATTCTTTTGTTGTTAGGTTTTGCTAAAACAGTCAATGGATATTACTTTTTCATGGCTTGGTTGGGATTAGGAACAGGTTATTGGGCAATGTTTGCAACAATGGGGGCAGAACAGTTTGGAACAAATATAAGAGCTACCGCAGCAACTACGATTCCAAATATGGTGCGTGGAAGTCTGCCATTAATGGTGATTCTTTACAATTATATTAAAGAAGATTTTTTCACTCAGTCTAGTGATGGTGTAATTACAGCGGCACTAGTAGTAGGTTTGATTGTCTTCTCCCTTGCATTTTATTCTACAGTAACTATCGAAGAAACACACAATAAAGATTTAGATTTTACAGAATAGTAAAACACCGAAATGTGGTAAGGTATGTGCTCTAAGGACGAAAATTTTAATTCTGAAACAGAGCGTGTTACACTCTGTTTTTGTGACTTGATTAATGATTCCTATAGGTTCGCTTAACTTAATATAAAATCAGTTTTTGTTCTCATGAATTAAATGTATTTTTGTCTCTTAAATAAAGAATTGAAAAGTCCATGTGGCAGTCATTAGCGAATTTGATTTTACGAAATAGGTTTACCATCATTGGAATAATCGCGCTGTTGACTGTTTTCTTTGCATATCATGCGGCAACTGGTTTAAAGTTGGACAATAAATATGGAATTCTTCTTCCTAAAAATGCAGAAGCTAAACTTGATTACGATCGGTTTAAATCTATGTTTGGTGAAGATGGTGGAACGCTCGTTATTGCTATTCAAACAGATTCTCTGTATACTGAAGAACGTTTTTTAAAATGGCAAGAATTGGGTGATTCAATTCTACAATACGACGGTGTCGAATCTGTAATTTCTGAAGCTACTTTATACGGTATTACTAATAATCGGGAAGAGAAAAAATTTGACGCTCATCCTGTTTTTTCGGACACCCGATTTCAAGACAAATCAATAGACTCAATCAGGAGAGAAATTAAGAATAATCCTCTGTTAGAAGGCTTGCTTTATAATTCTGATGAGAAGATTTCACTAATGATGATTTCTGTTAACGAAGAATTTATTTCGCATCAAAAAAAGTCTAGAGTAGTCCTAGATGTTGAAGCGGTCGCAGAATCGTATAGTTCTTATTTTGGCGCCCCTAAATATGCTGGACTTCCTCATTTAAGAGTCGTTATTGGAAAACAAATTTTGAAAGAAATGTATGTCTTTATTGGGCTACTAATAGTGATCACTTCATTGCTCATTTATTTGTTTTTTAGATCGCTCAGAGTCGTCTTTATATGCATGTTAATTGTCAGTATAGCCGTAATATGGTCTATGGGAACAATTGGCGCATTGAATTTCAATATCACAATAATAATGGCTTTGATCCCGCCATTGATGATTGTAATAGGCATACCCAATTGTATTTTTCTGATCACCAAATTTCACCAAGAAATTTTGGAACACGGAAATAAAGTGAAAGCATTGACACGTGTGATCAAGAAAATTGGAACAGCAACATTCTTAACGAACCTAACAACTGCCCTTGGGTTTTTGACTTTTGTTACAACGAATTCTCCTAAATTAATGCAGTTCGGTATATGCGCTGCGATCAATATCATTCTTGTTTTTGTTATATCAATATCTGTTCTTCCAATTTTTATTTCATTATCTGGAGAACCGAAAAAGAAACATTTAAAACATTTAGAAAGAAATTTAGCGGTCGGCCTTTTGAATAGCCTTGTTGAAATTACATTGAACCATAGAAAATGGGTTTATGTTGCTACAATTTCTTTGGTGGTGATGAGTATCATTGGGATGACGCGCATTAAAGCAACAGGAAACTTAACGGGAGATTTACCGAAAGACCATCAGATTTCTAAGGATTTTCATTTTATTCAAGATAATTTTGGAGGTTCAATTCCTTTTGAAATTATGATCAATTATAAGGAAAAGAGTCGATTAGCAAAACCAACGACTCTCCGTAAAATTGAAGCGATTCAAAAACATTATGAAAAAGACACCTTATTTGCAAAGTTCATTTCTTATGTAGATTTCTTGAAAGCTGTGAACATGGCTTATCATGATAATGACTCTACAAAATTTAGATTGGTTACAAGGTCAAGAGATTTAAGTAAACTTAAAAAGTACCTTGACAATTCGATTGAGGTTAATTCTGGAGGTTCTGGGATTGCGATCAATGAATTGGTTGATACATCAAACTATGTTCTTAGAGTTCGGTCGCAGATGAAAGATATTGGTTCGTATGAGATTTCGGATAAAGCGGATATCATGCAACTTGAAATTGATTCAATCCTTAATCCCAACAAAACGAAATTAGAAGCTTTGTATTCTTCTTTTTTGACTTCAAACAATACTGAGTATTTGGATACAATTATTTATGAGAACTCAGCGGTTTTTAATTCATTGTCAAAAATTCTTAGCTCGGGCAATGAAGATCTTCAATTCGAGATAGATTCCGATCCAGATTTGATTAAATCATACTATAGCAAGGCCGGTTTTATTGAGAATGTTAGGGAAGCAATCAATAATGAGTATTTTGATTTAACATTAACAGGAACTTCAATTGTAGCATCTAATGGTACGAAGTACATGGTGATAAACCTCTTTACTAGTTTGTTGTTTGCCATTTTGGCGATTTCTATACTAATGGCAATTTTGTTTCGATCATGGAGAATGGTACTGGTTTCTTTAGTGCCAAATTTCATCCCTCTTTTGTTTACAGCTGGAGTTATGGGGTGGTTTGGAATCCCATTGAAACCATCAACATTATTGGTATTTAGTATTGCATTCGGAATATCTGTGGATGACACCATTCATTATCTTGCTAAATACAGACAAGAGCTAAAAACGAAACAGTGGGACTTGAAAGAATGTGTTATCATGGCAATTCGTGAAGCAGGATTGGGGATGTTTTATACTTCTATTGTTCTTTTTTGTGGATTTTCAACATTTTCATTTTCTCAGTTTGGAGGAACTCAGGCTTTAGGAATGCTAGTTTCATTAACCTTATTGGTTGCAATGATTACAAACCTGGTGATTTTACCGACGTTACTTCTTTCACTAGAAAGGCGATTAACAACAAGGTCGTTTGAAGAGCCATATTTTGATGCATATGCAGAAGAATCAGATTTAGATTGGGGCACTTTAGAAGTGAAAACAACCATTCTTTCAGAATCTGATGAAGTTTAAATATAATAAAGGCTTAAACATTATTGATTAATAATGACTGAATTAAAAGATTACACCGCATACATTGATAAGAGTTTAAACGAACTTAATTTTCCTTCTAAGCCTTCAGAGCTTTACGATCCTATTCGTTATTTTTTGAATATTGGAGGGAAACGAATTCGTCCAATACTTACTCTTTTAGGCGCAGAATTATTCGGATGTGATAAGGGATCAGCCATTTCACAAGCGTTGTCTATAGAAGTATTTCACAATTTCACATTGGTGCATGATGATATTATGGATGAAGCTCCGTTAAGAAGGAATCAAGCAACAATTCATCAAAAATGGAATACAAATGTTGGTATTCTGTCTGGAGATGTGATGATCATTAAGGCGTATCAATTACTCTGTCAAATTAGTGCGGAAAAATTACCTGAAGCTTTAGAAGTTTTTAGTAAAACCGCGGTTGAGGTGTGTGAAGGTCAGCAGATGGATATGGATTTTGAATCTAGGCATGACGTGACGATTGCTGAATATGTTGAAATGATTCGTTTAAAAACATCTGTTCTTTTGGGAGCAGCTTTATCAATAGGGGCGATTGTTGCCAACGCTTCAGAAAAAGACAAAAAGAATATTTATGCTTTTGGTCAAAACATCGGAATAGCATTTCAAATACAAGATGATATTTTAGATTTGTACGCCGACCCACTTAAATTTGGAAAGCAAGTAGGTGGCGATGTGATTGCGAATAAAAAAACAATACTTTATTTAACGGCATTAACGGATGCAACTAAAGAACAAAGAGAGATTCTTAAGCAGCTTGATAATGAAAAGAACATTGAGTTGAAAATTAAACGCACACGTCAGTTGTTTGACCAATTGAAGGTCAAAGAGTCATGCAAAGAAAGAATGCAATCTTATTATTCGCAAGCCAAAGAAAACTTAAGTGAAATAGAAGTTCCAGAAAACAACAAACGAAAGTTATTGGAATTGGCTAGCTACCTAATGGATCGCGAGATATAATTTCATCTAACTCAATCTATCCTGAAATTTTTAAAGAGTCGCAGTTTTTTCTGACGCTTTGGCTAAGTTAATTTCATAATGACCCACTAAGGCATGTCTTTCGAAGGAAAGTAACCATACGTGTATGACATTAGGGTTCTCTTTGTCCAAGTGCAACAATGGCCCGTCAATTCCAATTTTGTGACTATCCAGCCAATTTCCGTCTTTGTTTAATAATACGCCAAAATAAGGGTTGTCTAGGCTACACAACTTTTCGTGGGATTCGCAATCCTCATAAAAAGGATGATTTCCTATCCCCATTGGGTAGGGGTTTCCAGAGTTACATTCTTCAGTGGTTAACTTTGGAAGCTTTGAAAAGTCCATTCCTCCAAAAATGAATTGTGTCTCTTCGCCATTCTCTCTAGAGAAAACCAATTTTAATTCATCGTGTATTTTTGATTCGGTCCCAATAGTTTTCCTATATTCAACATTTTCCAAACTATAAAAACGCCCTAATTCTGTTGTTCTAGGATCCTTTCTGTTATAAAAACCAGGGGAAGAGAAAGTTGCAAAAAGTGCTGAGTCTGTATGAAAATCGGCCATCTTAGAATACCTAGTTGGATATATGATAGCAATTTCTTTCTTCTTTCTTTCTCCGTGAAGCGGATACATTTCATTATCATGATTGATAAAATTAACTTCATGTGACTCATTCACTTTTCGAATTAAGTCAAGGTTTAAGCTTTCATTTTTCGGATCTTTCCAATCCACCATGTGTTGGGCAAATTTTTCAAACTTATCATGGTTTCTTTCTTCAAATAAATCTTTGTAAAGCTGTTTTGGAAAATCAAACCACCCATGGTAAAACACCTGGTCCTTGCCATTAACGTTGCAATAGAAAAATAATTCCCACAAATATGAACTGAGACAATTTCTTGCTAAATCTATTCTAGTTATTAGTTCTCCGTTAACTGTAAAGTTTTTTGGTAAAGCATTTGTCAAAGCGTTTCCGGTCCATTTTACTTGATTGCGATTCCATTCTTGATTCACCACTGAAATTAATGTCATATAATCGTCACCTTTCGCGCATCTTGGGATCGAAGGGATAAACTCCATCAAATGAATGTCATTCATAACAACCGTATCATCAGCAGTATTTTCAGGTGAAATTGTTAAATTAAATGCACGTCCATCCTGGGTGAAAGTAATTGACTTCATAGCTGTATTCGTATATTTCTCATGCCGAATTGTAATGTCAGGGTTATCAGGATAATCTGTATCAGAAAGTTCTATTAGTTCGGCAGAAACGGCTATATGATTAACGATTTCATTTAAAGTGATGACTTCCTTGTTTTCAGAAGAACAACTGCTTAAAAGTAATGCACTGACAAATAAAGAAAAGTTAATGATTGATAATTTCATGGTGCAAATATACAATGAGTTTAAAGTATTCTTAAAGGAAAAAGCCCATTATCTTAATATTCTAGTGAAGAGGGTTTTAATTTACCTGAATCTTAAGTTGAAATGAGAGTTGTTAATGCTTACTTTTCTTCTTAGAAGTGTTGAATAGTTGTGTGTTTGAATGCATAACTTTGCATGATTAAAGTGTTTTTGATTTAGAAAAATTGACCAAAGCCAAAAGTGAATCCTTGCTGATTAAGATCTAGGGAGTTGACAGAATAATCCAATCTCAAACAAGTCTTGAACCATTTTTTAAGATGGAAACGGATTCCCATTCCAGTGAATAAATAATGTTGCTCTCTTTTAAACAAAGATGAAAAATTTCTTCCTGGCATTCTAGTAGTGCCGTAATCAGCGAAAACAGCGCCTTGAATTGAAAAAGCGTCTCTAGAGATAAAAGAGTTTCTATATTCTATATTCCCAATAAATTCTGCAGTTCCCCGCTCTATTCTGTTTCCAATTCCACGAACGTTTAATATTCCATCTAGAACGAAAGGTGAAAATGGACTCATGTTATTGGTCGAAATACCGAGGCTCAGCTTCCCCGCAATATTTCCTCGTTCACCAAGAATAGCGTATTGATTGATTTGAGCAATAAATTTGGTAAAACTATTCTCTGGATAACCTTTTGTGAATATCGATTCAACATACAAAAGAGCTTTTGTTCCTTCGATGTATTCATAGGTGTTTTGTGTGGTGTTATATTCCAAACTAGACCTCAATTGATATTTTTGGAAATAAATAATGCTCGTTGGAATGAAGAATCCTTGGTCCAGTTGTTCATATTTTTCCTGCATGAATTGACCACCTAATCCGAATTTTATTTTGTCAACCAACCAGGCATGGCCTCCAAGAGATATTGAGTTGTTGTCAAAATTAAAGAAACTGACGGTATCGCTTTCGTACAAGGGTTCTATAGTTGCGTTTCTTGAAATGGAAAATTCATGTCCCGTAAATCGATTCGAGTGTCTTTTTTGAGAATGAAAGAGTATAAATGAGTGTCGAGCATAATATTGATAAATGATTCCAAAATTCTGAGCTCTTCCGAGGAAATTAATGAAGTTCACCCCTGCGGTCAGTTTCAATTGATCTTTAAACCCTGAGAGTGATAGAATTGGATAGATGTAGAAAGCTTCTTTAACATAGATTGACACGTCGACTTTTTCATTAGAAATCGTCGTTTCTGAGTATACATCAAAGAACAAGTTCATGTTTTTAAGTAACTCAATATCTTTTGCCAGTTGAATTGAATCAAAGGGTTGATTTTCTTTCGTTTCTAATAATTTGATTAAATAAGACTCTTTTGTTTTGGTTAACCCGGAAAATGTGATAGATGAGATGAACCGTGTTTGGGCGTAATTATAGCTGTTAAATAATAAAAATAGAACTATAATCAACCATCTATTCATGTCTTATGGTAAGAACTTGATTCCTAAATTGAACGTGTTTCCAAGACCAGAATTTCTGCCTCTCCAGAAGTTGGTGTACAATAATTCTAAATTCATTTTCTTCATTATTTGGTATTTGAAACCAAGGCCAGACGCTGTATAGTTCGAAGGCACTAACCAATCGTTCGAGTTTCCTGGGTCTATATCATTTGTATAACGATGAACATGCTGCGTCATTGCATAAACGGTTATTTTTGGAGTTGGAAAATAGCTTAAAAATGCGCTTGCTGGAAGATCTAACATTCCAATTTGCTCTTTGTTACTTTTAAAACGGAACAGCAAATCTAACTCTGTGAATAGTTGAAATTTTCCGAAATTCTTTGTGTAGAAAAATTGATTCCAGAAAGTAATACGATTCCAATCAGCCCAGAATAAACTTCTTTCTGGCGTGTATAGGCCCTCTGGGTGTTCGATGGTCGGGATGGAAAGGGTACTCTGAAAAGTGAAGTTATTGACATTCTTAAAAGGTTGAACCTTTACCCGAAATCCAGCGGAAGTTAATCCAACGCGGCTAGAGTCATTGTTTTTATAGGCGAGTGCTTGAGATACGCCCGAAAATGTTGAGTTACTCGACCTTCCTGAAGATCTAAAACTTAAATCAATACCAAGATTAACCCTTTTATTTTTGGTCGTTCCAAGGGTAATTTGAAGTAAATGAGTGAAAAAAGAAGTTCGGTACCCTGTGTAATCTTGTCCGAGCCAATTGTTCTTAGATTCTGTGTATAAAGAGTTGAATAGGGTAAAGTCCATTTTTCCTCGCGCCAATAAACTACCTGCTGTGAAATATTGTAAGTTTGGAGATGCTTCATCATGACCAATGAGTTGAATCGATGGAACTACTCTGTTGGCAGAATTTAATGCCCAATTGTAAGTGAAGTGTCTAATTTTAAAGGATTCATTCAATGGTGTAGCTCTGAATTGATTCAAGTATTCAATGATTTCTTGATCATTTTTCCCAAAATCATTTCGGTACCAATCAACAATTTTAGACATGTAAATTGTTTTTTCTGCTGGTCGTTCATACAAAAATGACTCTCCACTTAATGCTTGCCTCGTTCGCTGTGTCAGCTGTTCATCTATTTTTTCTGGGGTATAAGCAAAGTTTGCAATAGGAGGACAGCTCAGAGCTCCACAAACTAGCCCAAAGTGCAGTCGAGCGTCTTTGTATTTTTTGCGAAGCATTTTATTTTCAAGATCATTTAAGGAGGTGTTTTTACCATTTATCATTGTGGTTGCATCTGAGAAAAATCCTGTATCAGAATTAGTAGACTGAATAGGTTCGTTTAAAGTGATTTTATAAATAACGATTAAATTATAAGCATTGACTAAAAATGCTTTCTCCTCATGTTCTGTGATTTTATGTATTGAAATATGGCTGATTAATTCGTTCAGTAATGGGTCCTTTTTTGCGGCTTGGTAGTCTACGGTGTTATTCTGACAGTGTTTTTCAAAGAATGAATGGGCTTTTGAAAAAAAGTCAATTTCAGACTGGGTATGTCCTTTGAAGGTTAAAAGAGATACTAATAGAATAAAGAGAAGTTTCATAATTTTGAAAAATGAATTTTCTTTGGAACGCGAAACAAAAGAATTCCTTACAAATTAGTTAGGAAAAAAAATAGAGAATGTTGTACCCTCACCTGGGGTGCTTTTTACATCAATGTTAGAGTTGTGTTCTCGTAATATTTTCTGAACATAATATAATCCTAGACCAAATCCCTTCACATCATGAATGTTGCCAGTCGGAACACGGTAAAACTTATCAAAAATCATTTTGAGATCTTCTCGCTTGATTCCGATTCCATTATCTTCTATCGTAAGAAAGGTTCCTTTTTTATTATTGGAGGTGTGAACTGAAATAACAGGGTCCTTCTTGCAATATTTTGTAGCATTGTCCAACAAGTTGTAGATCACATTGGTTATGTGAACTGGATCGACATGAATAGTGCTAGTAGAAGCATTTAAATCTAAGTTGACTACAACGTTTTTACCATTGAAACCAAGTTCTAGTGTATCCTTCGCTTCTTGCAGTAATTCATGTAAATCAAAATCTTCTTTTTTTAATTTAATTTCATTCTTGTCTAACTTGGCAATGTTTAAGACTCGTTCTACTTGGTTTTCAAGGCGTTTGTTTTCTTTAAATATTAAGCCTGCATATTGGTGTATTTTTTCAGGTTCATTTGATATTTCTGAACGCATCAGCATTTCTGAAGAAAGACCAATGGTTGAAATTGGTGTTTTCAATTCATGCGTCATGTTATTAATAAAATCTGTTTTAACTTCTGAAAGGCGCTTTTGCTTCAAGATCACGACAACAGCGTAGCCAAAAAACAACAACACCAGTATCACGATGGTACTCAAGTATAAATATGGCGAGATCGATTGGGTTTCAATTTCAATTTCACTTAAATGTTCAATATTTGGAAAAAACACAGTGAAATAGTGCCCATCTTTTTTCCATTTCAACTGTTCAGAGGTGACTCCGTTAATTGTATCAGATGCTGCGAATGTTTGCTTGTCCGCAGTGAATTGTATCAGATTTCCAAAAACAATTGAATCCGTAAAACAATCATAGATTCCGTATTGAAAATTAGAGTGTACGTTTTGGTCGTAAAATTCTCTTTTCAATAGATTCTCCAAGTAATAGGGGTGAAGCTCTTCGTTAATGTCTGCCGAAAAGTAGTCTGGTTCAATTTGTTTAACAGCACCATAAAGGTCAGAACTATCCGCTCTATTCGTGGCAATTTCACCTAAAACATTTCTTAGGGCCAATTGTACCTTTTCTTCAAAATGAATTTGATTCAAGCTATTCTCTTTTTCTTGAATAGAAATTGCCGTTTCATGAAGTGAAGTGGTGTTCTTGATCCAAAATATTTGAACAATAAGTATGCTTAATACAGATAATACACCTAGAATTATTACCGCGTTTATTGTTCTTCTATTCATAGAATAAAAGTACAAAAAGAAATGATCTTAATAAGTTGGCTATCGATGTGTTTCTGAAGGTTGTCTTTAACTATAGATGTATATCTATTGTTTTTTTACTTTAGGGTAGGCGTTTCACAAAACCATTCCCGAATATTAGTTAACCATTCGCCCCAAATTTAGCACTATAGAGTCTTATACCAACCTTCAGTATCTTTTGTTTTATTAAAAGTTTTTTTGTTTGTAAATTAGACTGACCTAATTAAGAGGTCTAAAACAAAATTATTATGCTAATGAAATGCTTCTCTTTTAAACAGAATACTATTCTCGCAGTTTTGTTAGTGCTGATTTGTTTTAATCTCAATGCAACTAATTATTATGTGGATGATAATTCATCGACCGGAGATGTTTATTGTTTGAACGCAAATGGCGACAATGCGAATGATGGTTTAGATGCAAATAATCCTAAATTAACTTTGACGGAT
>CAJQPA010000018.1 GCA_905480145.1 uncultured Flavobacteriales bacterium
GAAGTTTGGCATGAGTTCGTTTTAAAATGTATTGACAATAACTTCGGCGGAATAGAGAATTTATCGTTAATACCAGGAAGCGTTGGCGCCAGCCCCATGCAGAATATTGGTGCTTATGGCGTAGAGATAAAAGATGTCTTCCAAGAACTTGAGGCCTATCATATTGAAACTGGAAAAGTAGAAACATTTAAGCATAGTGATTGTTCATTTGGCTATAGAGAAAGTGTTTTCAAACGTGCCTTAAAGAATCAATATATTATTACATCTGTTACTTTTAGATTGACAAAGAAGCATCAGTTGAACACCAAATATGGCGCTGTTACAGCAGAATTAGAACAAATGGGAGTTGAAAAACCGACAATAAAAGACATTAGCAATGCCGTTATTGCAATTCGATCTTCTAAACTTCCTAACCCGAAAGAGATTGGAAATGCAGGAAGTTTTTTCAAGAACCCAGTAGTAGATTCTTCAATTTTAGAGTTAATTAATAAAAACTATAGTTCTGTTCCTAATTACCCTGCCCCAAACGGTCAAGTTAAACTTGCTGCAGGATGGTTAATAGAACAAGCTGGTTGGAAAGGAAAGACATTTAACAATTATGGCGTCCATAAAAATCAAGCCTTGGTTTTGGTGAATTATTCAGATTGTACAGGTTCAGATATATTAAATCTTTCGACAGAAATCATTAAAGACGTTGAATCTAAATTTGGATTGACACTAGAACGAGAAGTGAATATTCTTTGAATTAATTGAAATTATTTTTTTTACCACTCTTTATCTAAATCCTTAAATTTATTCTCTTGGTCGATTAACTTCTGCCAATTGTTAGAGCCATCATCTGAACCTCCTAAGATTTCAAGGTAATCTCCTTTATCCAAATCAAATCGATCAATTTCATCTCCCGTGTATTCTTCTATGGCTAATACAAGTTCTTTTTCTGATTCAGAGCAAAATGATAATGCTTGTCCTCTGTGCTTGCCTCTCCCTGTTCTTCCGCATCTGTGTACATAGTTTTCTGGATTATCCGGAATGTCATAGTTAATGACTGCTTCTACCATTGGAATATCAATTCCACGGCATGCAACATCTGTTGTAATCAACACCTTATTTTCTCCTTTTGCAAATCTATCTAAGATTGCAAATCTATCTTTTTGTTCTATTCCTCCATGCAAACCTTCTGAAGATATAGCAACACGTTCCATTGCCGCAACCACTCGTTCTACTCGGACTTGAGTTCGGACAAAGACAATCATTTTCTGCTCTTCATTTTCTTTGATGATATTCTCCAAGAAGAAACGTTTGTCATCCATTTCAACATCCATGATAGTATGGGTAATGGTTTTTGCAACAGGATTTTTAGGTGAGATTTGAATTCTTATGGCATTTCTAACTACATCATAAGCCAAAGACTTAATTTTCTTAGAAATTGTAGCTGAGAAAAATAAGGTTTGTCTTTTCTGTGGAATATGGTGCATTACATCTTTAATATCTTTTGCAAAGCCAAGATCAAGCATTAAATCAGCTTCATCAAGCACTAAAAATTTTATTCCAGAAATATCTATAGCTCCTTGCGATATCAAATCAAACATTCTACCTGGTGTGCAAACTAAGACATCTACACCATTATTTAATGTGCTAATTTGTTGCTCCTGGTCCACTCCTCCATATAGTCCGAAAACCTTAACCCCGGTTTTCTTACCGATATCCTGATAAACTTTAGCTATTTGTTTCGCCAATTCTCTGGTAGGAACCATAACAAGGCAGCGAATACCGGTATTGTATTTAGACTTCTTTTGAAGAACATTTAATGTGGGAATAGCGAATGCAGCCGTTTTTCCAGTCCCCGTCTGAGCAATAGCCATAACATCCTCGCCATTTAGGATATGATTGATCGCTTTAAACTGAATATCTGTTGGCTTATTATAACCAAGAACTTTTAATTGCTCTTTGATTTCACTTGAAATATTATAATCTGAAAACTTCATACGCTATATAAATAAAAAACCGTTCATACTCCAACAGGAATAGAACGGTTCAAGATGTTTTGCAATTTGATTATGCCTCTTCTGCTTCACCCGGGACAAGCACTCTTCCACAGTGCTCACAAACGATCACTTTCTTCTTTGCTTGAATATCAATTTGTCTTTGCAATGGTATTTTGTTATAACAACCACCACATGCGCTTCTATCAACTTGAACAACGGCTAAACCATTTTTAGCGCTTGTTCTTAATCTTGTATAAGCTTTTCCTAGACGAGCATCCAACTTTTTCAAAGCAGAATTTGATTTCTTTTTCAACTTCTCTTCTTGAGCTTGAGTTTCAGCAATAATTTCATCTAATTCAGATTTTTTTGTGGCTAAATCTTCCGATCTCATTTTCTTTCTCTCAATAGCCTCATCCAAAATTTCTTTCTTACTGGTTATCTTAAATTTGAATTCTTTTGATCTTTTCTCATTCAATTGAATTTCCAATTCTTGGAATTCAATTTCTTTCGATATAGAATCATATTCTCTGTTATTTCTAACGTTGTTTTGTTGCTTTTTGTACTTTTCAATGGCAGTTTCAGCATCTTTAGTTGAATTCTTTCTATCAGAAACTTCAGTTTCAAGTGTTTTTACTTCTTCCTGCATTTTTTCAATACGATTGTCAAGACCTTCTACCTCATCTTCTAAATCTTGCACCTCTAGAGGTAGCTCTCCACGAAGGGTTTTAATTCTATCAATCTCAGAATCAATCGTTTGTAACGAATATAAACTGTCCAATTTCTCAGCTACAGTCTTTTCAATTTTAGTTGCAGTTTTTGCCATCCTAAAAATAATTTATTGGGTTTGTATTTACCTCAGTTAAATGAACCGCAAAGTTACGAAATTTTTTCATCAAAACACACGCTAATCGGTCAGAAGTATATTGTTCACTTTCAAAATGCCCAATATCAGCTATGATTATTTTATTTTCAGCATCAAAAAACTCGTGATACTTATAGTCTCCTGTAATAAAAATATCAGCACCTTGATGCATTGCAGACTTCATCAAGAAGCTACCTGCTCCACCACAGAATGCCACCTTGCTAATTTCCTTCTTAATAATTTCGGTATGCTTTATTACACCACAATTAAATCTTTCTTTAATCATTTGTAAAAATGCCATCGTCTCCATCGGAGCATCCAACTCGCCAATCATACCTGCCCCTTCATTTTGATTACTATTCCGAATATCATAAACTTCATAAGCAACTTCTTCATATGGATGTGTTTGAAGCAGGGCACTTATTACATTGCTTAACTTATGATTGGAAACAAGAACTTCGAAACGAATTTCATTCTCAATGGACAATTCATTCTTTTCACCTTTAAAAGGATTAGCTTTCTCCATTGGCAAAAAGGTTCCTATGCCTTCAATGGAAAAACCAACATTACTGTAATTACCTATTTCTCCAGCTCCAGCCTTAAACATCGCTTCTGCAACATTTTCCTTATGATCTACAGGTACGAAAACTACAATTTTAGAAAGAATATCTTTTTTAGGCTCCAAAACTCTTGGGTTTGCAACACCAATTCGATCAGCAATTTCAGCATTTACTCCATTCAAGTAATTGTCATAATTTGTATGCAGTGCGTAGATTGCTATGTCATTTTTAATGGCTTTGACTACAGTTCTTTCAATATAATTCTTGCCGTTAATTTTTTTTAATCCTTTAAATACTATTGGATGATGAGCAATAATTAAATTTACACCTTTGGTTATTGCTTCTTCAACAGTTTTTTCAATACAATCCAAACTAACCAAAACGCCTGAACATTCATTTGCTTCATCGCCCACAATTAACCCACAATTATCATAACTTTCTTGGCTTGATATTGGCGCGATTGACTCTAAATAATTAGTAATTTCCTTTATTATCATAATCACAATTTATATGTTAACCCAATATTAAAACCAATAGATCTTCCAAAATGTTTATATGAATCCGTTTTATCCAAACTTGAATTCAGTTGTATTTTATATTCTGGAATTAATAGAACTGACATTTTTGGTGAATACTCATATTCCACACCTAAATTAGCAACAGTACTTATCACAAATGTATTGAATCCCTGTTTTGTCTTAACTTCTTCTGACCCTTCTATATTATCCGTTGATTCCCAAGAAATATTTTGTTTATAGCCCTGAAATAGCTGAGGAACTAACCCTAAACCTATGAGAACTTTAAATTTGTCTCCAAAAGTATAGTACAATTTAATTGGCATCGATATGTATGAATATTGAGAAGTATAAGTATAACTTGTATCCGCGCCTGAAAAAGAATATTGCTCTCCGTTTCTCATGTATGCCATTCCACCTTCGAACATGAAATTTTTCGAAAGCATACTGCGGATTCCAATTCCAAAAGACCATCGATTGTAAGCCGTCTCATCTCCTCTTGCACCAATAGAGTCGCCAAATAATCCGTCGTTTTCTTCTAGCCTCCTAAAAGTATTAGACCAATTTGAAATTGCAAAAAAAGAGGTCGTAGATTTTTCTTCTATGGGTAAAATAGACAATGTATCTTGAGCGTGAACAGTATTATTAGAAAGAAGAATCAATGTAAGTATTAATAAAACCCTTGTCATTTATTTAATTTTATATAAAGTTAGTTTGCTAAATCAAGCAAATGTTTTAGCAAAGATAAATTAATTACACCTATAATTTTTACTTTTGTTTCAAATGCAAAAAGTACTCAATTTCATTCCAGAACACGTTATAGTTCTTCTTAAAAGGTTAAGTATAGCTGTAAGCGTTTTATTTATTACTAGAATTATTTTCTTAGCGTTCAACCACGGTGTTTTTTCAGAAGTTTCATTTTTTGATTTTATACTCGGGTTATGGTTCGATATAATTACGGTTTGCCTCTTTTTTGTCCCTTATTATATTTTGTTTCTACTCCCTTTCCCTAACCGTTATAACAAATGGTACCGAGGCTCATTTAAAATTCTTTTTCATACAACAAACACATTACTCATTGCACTAAACTTAATGGATGTTGAGTATTTCAAGTACACTAGTAAAAGATCAACTTTTGACTTGTTCTCCATTCTTAGTGCTGGAAATGACTTGGATCAGCTTGTTGGTACTTTTATTTCGGACTTTTGGTTTCTAATTCTTTTTTTAATAATACTTGTCGCTTTTAGTGAATATTTGTACCGAAAAGCAGAAACAATTGCACATGCACCAAAAAACATAAATAAATCTCTAGTAATTCGCGAAACAATTACTTGCGTTATATTAGTCGCAGTATTTATTTTATTGGGGAGAGGAAGCATCGGACTTCGTCCTATTGGAATAATTGAAGCTTCAACGCTCACAAAAGGAAAAAACACAAGTTTGGTTTTGAACACACCTTTCACAATGATTAAGACCATTGACCAAGGAAGTCTCGAAAAAGTCAACTTCTTCACAAAAGAAGAAGCTCTAAAATATTTCAATCCAATTCATGAATCTTCTCCTCAAGGTATTTTGCCAGACAACATGAATGTAATGGTAATTATACTTGAAAGTTTTGGGAAAGAGTTTGTGGGAGAGCAAGAAAATGGTGTTACTTACACACCCTTTCTTGACTCTATCCAAAAATTATCTCTATCCTTTGAGTATGGATTCGCCAACGGAAAGAAATCCATTGAAGCGGTGCCCGCTATAATTGCATCGATGCCAACTCTGATGGACAACCCATACATATCTTCTCCTTATGGAGATAATAACATCAATACAATACCAAATATCTTAGCAAAACATGGCTATGAGTCAGCTTTTTATCATGGAGCAACAAATGGTTCTATGAGGTTTGATGGGTTCGCAGCTCTTTGTGGATTCGATAACTATTTCGGCCGTTTTGAATACGACAACGACGACCATTTTGATGAAACGTGGGGCATTCTTGATGAGTATTTCAACCCTTGGGCCGCAGAGAAAATGACAGAGTTAAAGGAACCTTTCTTCAGTACTTTATTCACTATTTCTTCTCATCATCCTTATTTCATTCCTGACCATATGATGAATATTGTAGAACAAGGCCCTCAAAAAATATGCGCGTCAATCAATTATGGTGACTTCGCTTTGAGAAACTTTTTCTCTAAAGCAAAAAAACAACCTTGGTTCAACAATACCATTTTTATTATAATGGCTGATCACACTCCTGGATCTATCACTAAAGAATATAACCAACGAACACATTTATATCAAATTCCTATAATGTTTTATGATCCTTTGGGAAGAATTAAACCTCAAAAAAGCGAAAGAGTATTTCAACACCTAGATGTCCTTCCGACTATTTTAGACCTTTTAAACATAGAAACTAGCTATTATTCATTCGGAAATTCTTATTTTGAAGATAATGAGGGAGAATCATTGGTTTATATAAGTGGCAGTTATTATTATTTTAAGAATAAATTTATGACTACCTTTATTGGAGAAAAGGCACGAAGTTTGCAAGATTTTAGTATTCTTGAGACAGAAAAAAACGACTCTTTACAATATTATTTGAAAGATGTCGAAAGTAATGAGAATAGAATCAAAGCAATGATTCAAAGATACAGTGAAGACTTAAACTTGAATCAAACAACAATTAAATGAGAAAAAAAATTCGCTTCATTATAAACCCAAAATCTGGAATAGGTAAAAAAAACCTTATCCCTAATTTGATTGAGGAGAATTTAGATCTTGATTTATTTGAATATGATATCATCTTAACAGAATATAAACTCCACGCTAAATCGATTGCTAAACGTTCTTCAGAAGAAGGTTATGATATTGTTTGTGCAGTTGGCGGTGATGGTTCAGTGCACGAAGTAGGTACTGCATTGATCGGCACAAAAACCAAGTTGGCTATTCTTCCAACTGGTTCTGGAAATGGACTAGCCCGCCACCTTAATATCCCTATGGATTTAGTAGATGCAATTAAATGCATCAATAAGGAAAATGCGATTCAAATGGACACTGTGCTTGTCAACGACAAAACATTTTTGGGTGTTGGTGGATATGGATTTGATGCTGTAATTGCAAAGAAATTCGACACGCATACAAAAAGAGGTTTACGAGGATATATCTATCTAATATTTAGAGAGTTTTTTAAATACAATCCAATAAATGTTTCCATTGATATTGATGGAAAAGTAAAAACATTACCCGTTGTTCTTTGCACAGTTGCAAATTCATCTCAATTTGGGAATGGTTTCACTATTTCTCCTAAATCTGATGTAACCGACGGGAAAATTGAATTGTGTATCCTTAAACCATTCTCAATTTGGTCTGCACCATCAATCATTTACCGATTCTTCCGCAAAAGTGGAGATAAATCTCGGTTTACAGAAATTATGTCTTTTAAAAAGGCCAAAATTCAACTCACTGATAGTCTTGCACATTATGACGGGGAACCATTTGATGTAAAAGATGAACTCAATATTAGTGTCATTCCACACAGTCTTAATATTCTTGTAGGAAAAAAATAAATGCCTCTTGTTTTTATATACCCTTTAATTCCTGCTATAATTGTTGGCACCCTCAATTGGTTGTATTGGAAAAGAAAAGGTTATTCGGCTACATCGCAATTAGCCCTGAACATCATAATTAGTTACGCTATTTTTTATGTCCTCTTCACAAAGATAATGTCATAGGATATACGTATCTTTGAATTTGATATAATTATCACTCGCAAAGTGAATCAAGATTAAAGCAAACTATATCATTAACGACAAATGAATACGATTTCCTATCATTTTAAAGCTATTTTAAAAACGTTTGATTTAATCGTTAAAGGGAATTATCTTTTGTTTTTCGTTCCAGGCTTAATCATTTCATTATTTTTTATTTGGCTAGAATATTCTGCATCTTCTGTCGATGGAAGCATCGGCTATGTGAGCGACTACTCTTGGATCAACTCTATCATTAGCTACATAGACACTGGAATCAATAAATCATTAAGCATCCTGGTATACATTATTGATCAATTGTACATTTTTATTATTCTAACCGTACTTTCTCCTTTCAATACGTATCTAGGAGAGAAATTAGATTCACGCCTTTCAGGCAATCAGTTTAAAGGAGGATTAATTCGTTTCGTAAATGACTTTATCCGTATGGTTTTTGTTGTAATAATAGCGCTCGCATTAGAGTTTGCAATAATGGGAGTTTACGCATTCTTTTCTTGGGTACTCGGATTTTCATTTCTTAATGAATATGTATATTGGGTAATCTCTGCTTTCTTCTTCGGTTTTTCATTTTATGACTTTGCACTTGAAAGGTATGAAACTAGTGTCTTTGGAACATTAGGATTTGCTTTTAGAAAGCCACTAACTATGCTTTTGACAGGTGCCCTGTTTATGTTAATTTACGCAATTCCATATATAGGAATTCCAATTTCTCCAGTAATTATTTTGATGGTCTCAACAATTGTTTACCTCCATCACACAAAACAAATTAAAGTACAAACAGAATTCACTCTTACGCACAATGAGTAAAATATTAAACGAGTTTAAAAAAGTTTCCAAACAGGAATGGACAAATAAAATCGTGTCTGATTTGAAAGGTAAAGATCCTGCGAAGTTGAATCACATCAATATTATTGAAGATATTGAATACAGTTCTTTTTACCACGAAGAGGATAAAAAACCTAGTGAACTACCTGGGAATTTCCCATTTACGAGAGGAATGAATCTCCCTGACAATTCTTTTAATAACGGAGCTTATGTTTTAGTGAATTCAGAAGTTGAATCCAATAAAAGTGCTCTAGCGAAATTAAATTCTGGCGCAAACTTATTGGTCTTCAAATCAACAAAAAAAGACACCAATTGGGCTGTTGTAATTAAAGGTGTTGAATTTCAATACATCCAAGTACAATTTGACATACAATCAATGGAAGAGTTTCAAGCTCTTCATAAATTACTTTTGAAAGAACCAAATATTCAATACAATTTTGATATTCACTCTAATGATTGGTCAAAAGAAAATTTCATTTTAATTGCGGAACAATTCAAATCTTCTCAAGTTAGATTCTGTGCAGTCAATGGTTTTAAAATTCAACAAACCGGAGCTAATGCAATGCAAGAAATTGCTTTTTCTTTAAGCACAAGCAAAACGTATTTAGATTTATTAATTGAAGCAGGATTTACGATTGACCAAGCTTCTGCATGCATAACTTTTAACATTGGAATAGGTAGCAATTATTTCATCGAGACAGCAAAATTCAGAGCATTAAAAGCTGGATGGGCAAAAATAATTCGCCAATATAATCCAGAACACAACTGTTCATACAACTGTCACATAACAGCTGTTACAACTCATTTGAATAAGTCATTAAGTGACCCGCACACGAATCTATTGCGTCAATCTACAGAAGCAATGTCTGCCATCAATGCCGGAGTTGACAATGTTGTTATTTTACCATACGACCTTTATTCCGAAAATGGCGCTAGCATCCAAGCAGAAAGAATGGCTTTGAACATTTCAACAATTCTTGCTGAGGAATCATATTTAAACAAAGTTATTGATCCTTTAGCGGGCAGTTATTCAGTTGAAAACCTAACTCATTTTTTAGGCAAAAAGTCTTGGGATCTATTGCTCAATATTCTTTCAAAAGGAGGGATATTAAGTGAAAATGGAATCAAATTAATGAACGAGCTAATTCAAGATAAAAGAAAATTAAGAACTCAATTATTTAAGGATGAAAAAATTGTCTCCATAGGAATTAATAAATTCCTTAGTGAAAATACAACACCACAAAACTGGACTGGCCCATCTGCCTACTTTGGTCTCTCACCATTCCTATTGGAAAAAGTTCAGACGAATAAAAATGTGCTTAATTCGGATGAACAAAAGTATTCCTCTTTAATTTCTACAAATACAAAAGTTAATTTAACATCTGCTAATTACAATGGAGCTTCAGAGAAAAAAGAGCAAGAAAGCAAAGCTATTTTCACAACTGCAGACAATATTTCTTTGTCTTCTTTTTACTCTGAAAAAGACACACAAGAATGCGAACAAATAGGATTTGTATCAGGAATGGCCCCTTACTTAAGGGGTCCATACAGCTCAATGTATGCAATCCGTCCTTGGACGATTAGACAATATGCAGGCTTCTCTACCGCGCAAGAATCAAATGCTTTCTATAGAAGAAATCTAGCTGCCGGTCAAAAAGGGCTATCAGTTGCTTTTGATTTAGCCACACACAGAGGATACGACTCAGACCATCCGAGAGTTGAAGGTGATGTAGGAAAAGCAGGAGTAGCCATTGATTCAATTATGGACATGAAGGTTTTGTTTGATCAAATTCCTTTAGATAAAATGTCCGTTTCGATGACAATGAATGGAGCTGTACTTCCTATTTTAGCTTTCTACATAGTGGCTGCAGAAGAACAAGGCGTGGATAAAAAAGAACTGTCAGGAACTATACAGAATGATATTCTGAAAGAGTTTATGGTGAGAAATACATACATATACCCTCCACTTCCTTCAATGCGAATAATTTCAGATATTTTTGAATATACATCGAGCAATATGCCTCGATATAACTCAATTTCAATTTCCGGATACCATATGCAAGAGGCCGGAGCAACAGCCTCTATTGAATTAGCATATACCTTAGCAGATGGATTAGAATATCTTCGAGCCGGTGTCAAAGCTGGAATGGACATTGATACTTTCGCTCCAAGACTAAGTTTCTTTTGGGCAATAGGAATGAATCACTATACTGAAATCGCCAAAATGAGGGCTGGAAGATTGCTATGGTCAAAAATTGTTAAGCAGTTCAATCCAAAAAATGAAAAATCATTAGCCTTAAGGACACATTGCCAAACTTCAGGCTGGAGTTTGACCGAACAAGACCCTTATAATAATGTTGCTCGAACTTGTATCGAAGCGCTTGCTGCAGTCCTTGGCGGAACTCAATCTCTACACACAAATGCTTTAGATGAAGCAATTGCTTTACCCACAGATTTTTCAGCTAGAATAGCTAGAAACACTCAAATTTATCTTCAGGAAGAAATAGGAGTCACGGAACATGTGGATCCTGTTGGAGGAAGTCACTTCGTTGAAAAATTAACTTCTGAGTTAGTAGATAAAGCATGGGAATTAATAACAGAAGTTGAAGAGTTAGGTGGAATGGCTAAAGCCATTGAAACGGGACTTCCTAAAATGAGAATTGAAGAAGCATCAGCTAGAAAACAAGCAAGAATTGATTCTGCAAAAGACATTATAGTTGGTGTTAATCGATTTGAATTAGAGAAAGAAGAAGAAATTGATATACTTGAAGTTGACAATTCAGCAGTCAGAATAGAACAAATCAATGGTTTAAATGAACTGAGAGCAAATCGAAACCAGAAGAAAGTTGACGCTCTGCTCAATGAATTAACAGCTTCAGCCGATTCTGGTGAAGGAAACTTGCTTGAAATTGCAATTCGTTGTGCTAGAGAAAGGGCGTCATTAGGTGAAATTTCATCTGCACTTGAAAAAACTTACGGAAGATATCAAGCAACAATTAGATCTATTAACGGTGTATATTCATCAGAATCAATGGAAGATAAAGATTTTAATCAAGCAAAAGAATTAGCTGATAAATTCAGTGCTTTAGAAGGAAGAAGACCAAGAATAATGGTGGCTAAAATGGGGCAAGATGGACATGACCGAGGAGCAAAAGTAATTGCCACTTCTTTCGCAGACATTGGCTTTGATGTAGATATTGGACCTTTATTTCAAACTCCAGAAGAAGCTGCAAAACAAGCTGTAGAAAATGATGTCCACATTCTCGGAGTATCTTCACTTGCAGCAGGACATAAAACACTTATTCCTAAAGTAATTGGGGCATTGAAAGAACTAGGGAGAGAAGATATTATGGTAATTGCGGGAGGAGTAATTCCTAGGCAAGATTATGATTTCTTATACGAAGCAGGGGTTTTCGGTGTTTTTGGACCTGGAACGAAAATATCTTCCGCTGCTCAAGAAATTTTATCTCTATTGATTAAAAGTCATAACGATTAATCGACTTAATGTTCTATCTTGTGGTATAGAGAAAAAATAATAACTTTGATTACGTATGTTTCGGCACAGTATTTGAAATTAACGATGAAAAACAATCCAATGAAAAATATTCTTACTCTTTTATGCCTTATTTTTTTAAGCGCAACTTCATTTGCTCAATCACCAGACTATGATGATTTGAGAATACTTTATGCAGATGCCAACTATGAAAAACTTGCAAAGGTGGCCTCTAGTTATACGGAAAAAGATAAAACGAAAAAAGACCCTATTCCATATCTATGGTGTGCTAAGGGACTTTATCAAGTTTCACAATCAGGAACGGATAATGAAAAATTTAAAAATGCCTTTAAAGATGCCATAAAGTATTTATCAAAAGGAATT
Organism: uncultured Flavobacteriales bacterium; assembly: GCA_905480145.1. Lineage (GTDB taxonomy): Bacteria > Bacteroidota > Bacteroidia > Flavobacteriales_D > Crocinitomicaceae > UBA4466. The sequence goes on from CAJQPA010000018.1 coordinate 12,386, forward strand.
AAATATGACTTAAAGTATAACGAAGGGACTAACCTTGAAGATCATAAAGATTTTATCGATGAATTTCAAATGAGTTTATTTGAAACAATTGACAACGAATTAAGTGATGGCAACTTCAGAAAAGCCTATGGATTAACTATTAAGTACCAAAAAGTGAGTATCCAAACAATAGGAGCTAAATACTTGATGGGTGCCTGTAAATATTTAGATCAAGATAAAACTACTGCAAGAACACTTTGGCAAGAAGCTGATGCGCTTCTTAAAACGACAGAATCAATTGAAGGATGGAGCGAAGCTGATGTTAAAATGTTTAAAGCGGGATTGCTAAACTCTGGTATGGCTCTTAAGAATTCAAGACAAGGCGAAAAAGCAAAAGCACTTTTAAATAAAGCTGCTCATTGGTTTGAAGAAGACGCTGAATGGCAAGAAAAATATGATGAGATCGTCCATTAAAATTCATTAATGAATATAATTCAAAAGCTTTTCAGAAATGAAAGGCTTTTTTTTAACTAAGGGCTTATCAATTCATATACCTTTATCAACAGACTTAATTGCAAAACAAAAATGTGTATTGATTTATCTGAGGGGTAACAATCTTATCTTTACAACATGAAGAAGTATCTCCCGTATTTGAAAAATAAGTTTATCCTGGCAGGAACAATATTTTTTATCTACACTCTTTTTTTAGATAACAATGACATTTTCACTATTCTATCCCAAAAACTTAAGCTGAAGGAATTGAATGAAAAAAGAATTGAGATGGTTGTTAATTTAGAAAATGCAAGTAACACGTTAGGTAAATTAAAATACAAATCTGAAGTAGAAAAATACGCCAGAGAAAAAAAGCTTTTTAAAAGAGAGAACGAGGATGTATTTGTAATATTCTATGAATAATATTACTCTGATTCCTGTTGAAAAAAGACATCTTTATAATAATCTAACACTCTTACTCCATTAAAATAGAATCTAGCGATTTGATCATAATTATAACCACTATTAGCCATTCCCATTGCTCCTTCTTGACATAAACCTACCCCATGTCCAAAGCCTTTCCCTCTTAATATTACATAATCACCCTCTAGACTAGAGCTGAAAAACGTAGACTTTAATCGAAACTCTTTTCTTAAATCTCTCAACGGAATACCAATTGATGGATGGATATAGAATGCTTTTCTCTGTTCTTGTTCAAAATTATAAAACCACTCTCCCAAGTCTTTTTCAAAGACCCCGTATTTCTTTTCTATAAAACTTTTCCAGACTGTTTTTTTTATTTTTTTTGTCCATTTAGCTTGACGAGTGCTCATACAAAATGTGTCAATAAAAGGCTGAACATACCAGACCGAAGTATTCCAAACAAAAGATGCATCGCAAGTTTCACCTCCACAATTTGCGGCAAAATAAGTCGTGACAAGCTTATTTGAAGAATCTACTAATATTTTCCCCTCTGTCTCAAGAACTGCCTCATTTATTGTAGGTGTATATCTTAACTCGCTGTGATACGCCTGACAATGCACTCCATCACAAAGTTGAAAACCTGATTTTGAATGCCTCTTTAAGTTTTTCAAAGCATATGTTCTGCTCATTAAAGCTTGAACCTTGTAATATTCAATATGCTTTCCTCCCCCTCCTTCCGATTCAATAACTCCAGAAAGATAATTATTCATGGTCACCAAATTAATTATTTTTAACAAAGACTTAGACGCCTTAAATAAAGCACCATCCTTATACAGACGACTTTTCGCTCCAGCGATTGTATATCTCAATGAAGAATTATTGATTTTAGGAATTAACTTCAACTCACCAAATCCTCTATACGCTGAATCTTTTAATTCAGCCGAGACAGAATTTCCAGAATTACGTATTGTTATTTCTTCTCCTTGAATAATTGTACTTAAGAATGTGGTATCTCCATACAATTCATAGTCGCCTTTTACTGGTACAATTTTGACTTGAGAAATTTTCTTGTTATGAAATAGACCAATTTCCATCTGTTGGGAATAAGCCGCACAGCTGATAGTCAAAACCAAGAAAAAATGGAGTAATCGCACGTTTGTTTTACTTATGTTTATAGGAAGAAAAAATCTAATCAATCATGTTTAGCAAGGATTGTGCAACTTTTTCACTTGCTCCTCCCCCTCCTAACATTTTCTCTAACTCATTATAATTATTCAAAAGAGTATTTCTATACTCAGAATTCTCGCGAATTAAATCAATTTCGTTTCGAATACTTTTCGCATTGCATTCAGCCTGAATCAATTCTTTGACGACTTCTTTGTCCATTATAAGGTTTACAAGCGAAATATATTTCACTTTGATCAATCGTTTAGCAATCGAATATGAAACTCGGGAACTCTTATAGCATACTACTTGTGGCACCTTGTATAAAGCAGTCTCCAACGTTGCAGTTCCCGACGTAACAATTGCCAAGTCAGAATTGGACAACAATTCATATGTTTCATTATGAATTATTTTCAAATCAGAATTAAATTCTTGATAAAAATCAGCCGATAAAGTTGGCGCCCCAGCAATAATAATCTGATGACTCGTTAAATCCTTAACTGCCTCCATCATTATTGGAAGTTTCTTTTTAACCTCTTGCTTTCGACTTCCTGGCAGAATAGCCAAAATTGGCCTATTATCAATTTCATGTCTCTGCAAAAAATCAGAGGTGTCTGAAAAATTATGTTTGCTAATTTCATCTAGCAAAGGATGTCCAACATATTCAACATTACAATCAAATCGAGCGTAAAAATCTTTTTCAAAAGGTAATATGACGCACATATGATCAACAATACGCTTTATTTTATGCACCCTATTTTGTTTCCATGCCCATATTTGAGGAGAAATGTAATAGAATATCTTTATCCCTCTTTCCTTCGCCCATTCTGCAATTCGCATGTTAAAACCAGGATAATCAATCAAGACTAATATATCGGGTTGAAATTCTTCTATGTCTTTTTTACAGAAAGAAATATTACCAAGGATAGTTCTTAGATTCATTATAACTTCTAAAAACCCCATGAATGCGAGATCTTTAATGTGCTTGACAGGTTTTTTGCCTGTTACCTCCTTAATCTTATCACCTCCCCAATATCGAATATTAATATCGTTGCTTTTTTTCAATAAGGAAGAAATCATGTTCGCTCCATGCAAATCACCTGAAGCTTCCCCAGTGATAACATAAACTTTAGTGCGTTCTTTCATTTAGAAAAATTTAATATAAATGATATACGGTGCATAGATCATAGAACCAAGAATAACGCCCATAGCAAAATTGAATCGTTCCTTATTCAAGAATAGATAAAACCAAGCAAGATTGGCAATGATCGAAAGTGTTATCATTTTAATCTGAAATGAATCATTAAATGTAAATTTTCGCCAAAGCTGTTCAAACAAATAATTTTGACTTAGGGCTGTGATATATACAACCAACGGAACAACACACAATGGGGTAATAAAGCCAAGTATCAATCCTTTTGTATGGTCCCAACTCCAATTTCTTAAATTCATAGTTTCCATTTTTTTAAATCATCTAATGCACTATAGGCAGTCATATCAAATTGTGTTGGCACGACGCTTACAAAACCTTTATCTATCCAATATAAATCTGTATCGTTTGACGATTCCTGATCCACAAAGTTACCTGTAAGCCAATAATATGGTTTGTCAAATGGATCCATTCTTTTATCAAATCGATCCTCCCAAAATGCATGGGCTTGCCGACAAATTTGTATTCCTTTTAATTCTCCGGGAGGTACTTTTGGAATATTTACATTCAAGCAAACTCCTTTTTGCATTCCATTCGTTAATACTCCTGAGACTATAGTTTTCACAACTTCCATGGCATCATTAAAATCTGCGTTTGAACCAAAATCATAAAGAGAAAATCCAACCGAAGGAATTCCTTCCATAGCACCTTCAACTGCTGCAGACATTGTTCCTGAATAAAGGACGTTCGTAGCCGTATTCGCACCGTGATTAATTCCTGAAAGAATCAAATCTGGCTTTCTATGCAAAATTTCATATATCCCTAGTTTAACGCAATCAACAGGAGTTCCAGAGCATGAGTAGGCTTCTACACCTTCAAAGAAATCGCCTTTTTTCAAACGCAATGGCTCACTGATTGTAATTGCATGTCCCATACCTGATTGAGGCGAATCTGGGGCTACGACAACGACATCTCCATATGAAGCAACCGCTTTTTGCAGAGAATAAATTCCTTTGGCACTTATTCCATCATCATTGGTCACTAAAATCAAAGGCCTTTTTGGAGTCATACTTAATAATAATTCAAGTTCTCGCGAAAGTAACGAAATCCTTTAAAAATTAAATGATTCTAAATGAATAATACTCTTCGAAAAAGAAAGAAAAAATTAGGTTAAAAACTAGTTAATAAATCTTTCATTCTCAATTGAATTATATAAATTTACGTATTGTGAAATTACGACTTGAATTTTTCCGCTAATGACAACATCAGAATTACTCCTAACTGTTCAAACAATCACTCAAGAGAACATCACGTATATTAAAAAACATACGGTAAAACTGAGCGAAAAACAATTGAACTGGATTCCAAACCCTGGTATTTGGAGTGTTGCACAAGTGCTCGCCCACATGAACGAATACGGAAATTTTTACCATCCCGTTCTTGAAAAAAAAATAGGCAACACTAGGTTCACTTCTACTAAAGAAGCATTCATAAGCTCCCCATTAGGTCGATCTGCATGGAAATCAATGAAACTAGGTAGACTAAATAATATTAAGCGCAAATTTAAAGCGCAAAAAAGCAATAATCCTTCAATTTCGCCAGAACTATTAACAGGCAGTGAAATTGAGACTTTTATAGACCAACAAGAGACCTTAATTCAAATTTCTAAAAAAGCTGGTGAAGTAAATTTAAGAAGAGTGAAAATTCCAATTTCTATTTCAAAAATTGTCCGCCTTCGTCTGGGTGATGCACTTCTTTTTGTTACTTATCACAATCAAAGACATGTCCAGCAAATAAAAAATCTCATTCAGAGTAAAAACTTTCCGAATAGATAATGATTCATGCATTTTGCAAAGTAAGCATTGCTCCAGTTAGAGCAGAAGGAAAAGATCAAGCTGAAATTGTAACGCAATTACTTTTCGGTGAATTGGTATTTATCAATGAAGTTAATGAGCCTTGGGCTAAAATCACAACATTTTCTGACAACTACTCGGGCTACATAGACCATAAACATGTCGAACAAATTAGTGACGAAGAATTTAAAAACCATACCAAAAACTCTTCTTACTTAATCAATAGAGAAGCTGAAATAATTACAGAAGAGGGAACACAAAGAGTTTGCAGAGGGTCCTTCTTTCCTGTAAGTAAAAAAGAATTTCACATTGGAACTCATGCGTTTCAAAAGAATACTATTCTGCCAGAAATTGACCATTCCATCCTTTCTTTGTCGAACGATTATTTAAACACACCTTATCTTTGGGGAGGGAAATCTCCTTATGGAATTGACTGTTCTGGAATTACGCAAGTCATATATTCTATTAACGAAATCCAGATACCCCGTGATGCATCTCAGCAAGTTCAGCTAGGCTCAACAATTTCTTTCGAAAAAATAGCTCCTGGAGATTTGGCATTCTTTGAAAATAAAAAAGGAAAAATAACCCATGTAGGAATTCTGGACGGTCAAGGGAACATTATCCATGCTTCTGGTCACGTGCGAAAAGATCCATTTTCGAAGGAGGGAATTCTGCACTCAAAAACTAAAGAGTTAACACATAAGCTTAGTTGTATAAAAAGGCTTTATTAATGAATATTTCTGACTTAATTTCAGAATAATTTTGTGATATTTGCAGCAAATTATGTCAATGAAAGTATTAATTACAGGTGGAGCAGGATTTATTGGAAGCAATCTGACTAAAAGATTAGTAGAAGATGGCCATAGTGTTGTTGTAATAGACTCTCTATTGAGAGGTAACAAACTGGAAAAAGACACTTTTTCAAAAATCACATTTATCCAAGGAGATGTTCGTGATTACGAACTTGTATTAAATGCCTCAAAAGGATGTGACCTAATATTTCATTTAGCTGCAGTTTTAGGTGTTGATATTGTTGCTGATAATCCAGTAGAAACAATGGATGTTGAAGTTATAGGCACAAGAAATGTTGTAAATGCAGCTGAAGCCAATAACATCAAAAAAATAATGTATGCCTCTACAAGTGGCATATATGGACATTCTGCAATTGACAATGCTTTAACGGAAGAGGTTTTGGTTGACCCTAGAACATCTTACGCGATGGCAAAGCGATACAATGAAATTTACCTGGCTTCACATCATGAGGAGAAAGGAATTGATGTTATTGCATTGCGTTTCTTTAATGTTTATGGATGGAATCAAGACAACAGAATGGTCGTTCCATTATTTTTTGAGCAGGCATTGGCGAATGAACCAATAACAGTTTTTGGTTCTGGAAAACAGACTAGAGACTTCACTTACATTGATGACACAGTTGAAGCATGTGTCCGCTTAATGGACTTAAAAGGATGTCACACGGTGAACATTGCAAATGAAGCCGAATGGTGCATTGACGATCTTGCAGAGCAAATAAAATCGGTGACAAACTCTTCTTCAGAGATTGTATTTATAGATGCCCCAAAGAAACGTTATGACTACGAAGTAGAAAGACGTGTTGGTAGCTCTAAAAAATTAAGAGCTTTAACCAACTATAAACCAGATACTACCCTAACAGAAGGGCTTAAACAAATTTTCAAAAGAAATTACTAGCAAACTATGTTAAAAGATCCAGTTATTTTCAATTTAATAGACGAAGAAAAAAACCGTCAATTAAACGGCCTTGAATTAATCGCATCAGAGAATTTTGTGAGTGAAGAAGTAATGCAATCTATGGGAAGTATTCTGACCAATAAATATGCAGAAGGCCTTCCGAATAAACGTTATTATGGAGGTTGCGAAGTAGTGGACAAAATTGAAACTTTGGCCATTGAAAGATTGTGTAAGCTTTTTAATGCCGAATGGGCAAATGTTCAACCACACTCTGGAGCTCAAGCAAATGCTGCCGTTTTATTGGCATGTTTAAATCCAGGAGATAAAATACTAGGTTTCGACCTTTCACATGGTGGTCATTTAACGCATGGCTCTCCTGTGAACTTTTCAGGAAAACTTTACGAACCACATTTCTACGGTGTAAATAAAGCGACCGGAACAGTGGATTACGATATGATGGAGGAAGTTGCCAAAAGAGAGAAGCCAAAATTAATTATTTGTGGGGCATCTGCTTATTCTAGAGATTGGGATTATAAAAGAATTCGCGAAATCGCTGATTCAGTGGGCGCATTGATTTTAGCAGATATTTCGCACCCAGCAGGCTTGATTGCTACTGGTCTTTTGAATAACCCGATGGAATATTGCCATATCGTAACAACAACGACGCATAAAACACTTCGTGGACCGCGTGGTGGTGTAATCATGTTAGGAAAGAATTTCGATAACCCATATGGTTTAAAATGGAAAAATGGAAATCCAAAATCAATGGCTGCTTTGTTAGATGCAGCGGTTTTTCCTGGAACACAGGGAGGACCTTTAGAACATGTAATTGCTGCTAAAGCTGTTGCTTTTGGTGAAGCACTTACGGACAACTATAAAGTTTACACAAATCAAGTGATCAAAAATGCTGCAAAAATGGCTGAGGCATTTGTAGCGAAAGGATATTCAATTATTTCTGGAGGAACGGACAACCACTCGATGCTGATTGATTTACGTTCGAAAGGAGTTACTGGTAAAGATGCAGAAAACGCACTTGTTTTAGCCGATATTACAGTAAATAAAAACATGGTTCCGTTTGACACTGAATCTCCATTTGTTACTTCAGGAATTAGAATTGGAACTCCTGCAATTACAACTCGTGGGATGAAGGAGAATGAAATGGAGAAAGTAGTTGAACTAATTGATCGTGTAATCACCAATATTGACAAAGCTGAGGTTATTGAAAATGTGAAGAAAGAAGTTAATGATCTAATGGGTTCAAGAAAGTTATTTGCCTGGTAGCGAATTAAGCTTGGCAATCATAAAAAACAAAAAAGGGAACTAAAAACTCCCTTTTTTTTATGCTTTTATATTAATTAAGTTGCTTTTTGTTTTCTGATCACTTTCCAGAATAATCGAGGAAATAATCGTTTCAAAGTAACAGCTTTAATTTCCTTGTTTCCAATTAACACTTCCTTTTTATTTTTGGATACAGCAACCAATAATTCTTGAACACACTCCTCGGCCGACATTCCGGTCTCTTGATTATGATCCATTTCACCGTGCTTTTCTCCGGTTGAATTTAATGCATTTACGGATATATTAGTATTGATTTTACCAGGACAAGCGATAGTAACATTTATTCCATTCTTCTCTTCTTCTAACAAAACACTATCGTAAAACCCATGCAAAGCATGCTTTGACGCGCTATAGGCACTTCTTAAAAAAAATCCGAATTTTCCCGCTATACTAGAAATAATTACAAAGTGGCCAGATTGTTGTTTCTGCATAAATGGCAGTACTGCCTTAGCTAATGCGATGTTACCAAAATAATTAATCTCCATGATTCTCCTGTCAACCTCTAAAGGTGTTTCAGCAGCATTGGACCTTTGTGAAAGACCTCCGTTGTTAAATAAAAAATCTATTCGACCGAACTTCTGGATTACTTGTTCAGTTATTTCTTTGAAATTTTCTGAATGCTCCAAATCTAACGGCAGAATCATATGAATTGAAGTATCATTGAGTTCACTCTTAACCAACTCTAGTTCATCTTGTTTTCTAGATGACAATATGACCTTAGCGCCATGCTTGGCCAATTGAATAGCCATCTCCTTCCCTATACCAGAAGAAGCTCCAACTACCCACGCTACTTTATTCTTAAAATTTTGCATCAATGTAAAAGTAATGATAATAAAAAATCCCGCTCAAAAAATGAACAGGATTCAATATCAATTTAATTTCAGTTTATAAATCGTCTGGAATATTGGCCTTTTTAGCTGCTTTTCTTTTCGGTTTCAATTGCTTTATAAAAACAATTCTAAATCGATCTCCGCTGGCATTTCTAATTACTTCAGAAATACCATTTACAATAGAAGGTGGTTGTTTTTTTAAATTATAAAATTTATCTTCCATGTATTCGTATGTACCATCTTCATACAAAGTAAAAACAGATTCAATTAATCCATTTTTAACTCTTGCCTTTCCTTCAGTGCAATAAGATGTTCCATCCGGTAACAAATAAGATATAATCACTTCTTTATGCACATCATCAACAATTGCTTCTGAACCTCTTTCGAGAAATGCTTTTTCTAATCTTTCAAAACATTGTCCAAAAGACAAGCTAGTTAACAAAGAAACGGCGATTACAAGTAAACTTTTTTTCATATTTATTAGTTTTTAGAGCGGTTTAGCTCGGGTTTCAAAGATAGCAAATTGATTTAAATAATATCAACTGCCATAATTTTATTTATTTTTGATTTAAATTCATTCTCAATGAGCAATAAACAAATAGCAGACCAATTTTTAGAAGCAGCAGAAATTCTTCAAAAATTTAACACCACAAAGAATTACCAATCAATTGCCAGCGCTGGAGAATTAATGGTTATGGCTATTTCCAATGGGGGTAAAATAATAAGTTGTGGTAATGGGGGGTCTATGTCGGACGCCATGCATTTTGCCGAAGAGTTAACAGGCAGATATAGAGATGATCGTCCTTCAATCGCTGCAATTTCAATTTCTGACCCAAGCCATATTACCTGTGTTGGGAATGACTATGGTTTTGATAAAATATTTTCTCGTTTTATTGAAGGTATGGGAAATGAAAATGATGTTTTATTAGCAATTTCAACTTCCGGAAATTCTGTAAATGTGATTAACGCGATAAAAGTTGCTAAATCAAAAGGAATGAAGGTTGTAGGCTTAACAGGGAAAACAGGTGGGAAAATGGCTGATTTGTGTGACATTGAAATTAGAGCACCACATTCTAACTTTGCCGACCGAGCGCAAGAAATTCATATAAAAGTGATTCACTCGTTGATCGATTATATCGAAAAAAATATTTAATTAAATTCGCTGTGAAGAGCATGAATAAATTATCTTTGCATCACTAAATTTTAGAACAACAGATGGGAACAATTGCACAATTATTTGAATCAGGAAAGAAAGCTGCTGATAAAGGTTTATTCAACAACTTAGTTATGCTCGCGCGCGTAGATGCTGCAATAGATGATGCAGAAGTGAAATTATTAACAAGAATTGCAAAGCGTTTATCTTTAACGAACGAGCAAGTTTCGGAAATCATTGAGCACCCTGAGTCATATCCAATGGTGCCTCCATCATCAAAGGAAGAAAGATATGAGCGCTTCATTCTATTTATCCAAATGGTAGTTGTTGATGGCGATGTAGATCCTGAAGAACAAAAACTAGTAATTAAATATGGTCTTTCTTTAGGATTTAAACAGAGTCAGATAGAAGAATTAGAACCTAAAGTTTTAAAACTAGCGAAAGCCGGTGTTATAAGAAGTGAAATTCTAGATCAAGTGATGTAAAGTCTGAAAAGAGATCTTTTGAAATCTGACGTTCAAGAGGTCTGGACAATTCTCACAATTTGCTCATAAGTTGTTGAAAACTCTTCTATTTTCTATTCGCCGAAGAACCAATCTGTGATTAAAATACTTTAATTTTGTTGCTTACCTGATTAAAGATGATTCAAAAAGAATTAAGTACTAAGGTTAAGGATATATTCTCCGCTTATTTGGAGCAAAATAAACACAGAAAAACTCCTGAACGCTTCGCTATTCTCGCAGAAATATACAATTACAATGGGCATTTTGACATTGAGCAATTGTATGTTGAAATGAAAAATCAAAACTACCGTGTTTCTCGCGCTACCTTGTACAATACCATTGATTTATTACTAGCATGTAACCTGGTAAGAAAACATCAATTTGGAAAGAATATTGCCCAGTTTGAAAAATCACATGGATCTACTCAACATGACCATATTGTCTTAACGGAATCAGGAGAATTAATTGAGTTTTGTGATCCAAGAATACAAAATATCAAATCTACACTCGAAGAAATTTTTGACGTAGACATACAACATCACTCTCTCTACTTCTATGGAACTAAGAAAGGAACTAAAACTGACAAGGCTTGAATTTAAATTATAATATAGAAATCGAAGACCCAGTGGCCATCTATCATTTGGATGGAAAAATTACCACTGATCAAGATTACTTAGGCTTAGAAAAAGAAGTGTTCGAACACTTGAACAAAAATTACTTCCGCATCGTTTTTGACTTGACTAAATTAACGCATACCAATTCTTCAGGGATAGGTTTTTTCATGCGTACTTTAACAAAGTCGAGAATCATGGGAGGTGAATTAGTATTAATTGGAATTAGCGGAAATGTGGAAAAGATATTCTCCATTTCAAAATTAGATGAAATATATACCATTTGCGAAAATCAAATGGAAGCAATCAATTATTTTAAAAAAGTATAATGAAAGTTGACGTTTTATTAGGATTACAATGGGGAGATGAAGGAAAAGGCAAAATTGTCGATGTTCTAACACCAAAATATGATATTATCGCTCGTTTTCAAGGGGGGCCTAATGCAGGTCACACGCTTGAATTTGAAGGTAAAAAGCACGTTCTTCACACCATTCCTTCAGGGATTTTTAGAGATGGCGTAATGAACTTGGTTGGGAATGGTGTTGTTATCGACCCAGTTATTTTTCAAGCTGAATTAGATAAGCTAAAACCATTCAATATAGATATTCCTTCTCGATTAATTATTTCTAAGAAAGCGCATTTAATTCTTCCTACTCATAGAATTTTAGATGCAGCCTCTGAAGCAGCTAAAGGAAAAAATAAAATTGGTTCTACCTTGAAAGGAATCGGTCCAACATACATGGACAAGACCGGAAGAAATGGACTGCGTGTTGGTGACATCTATTCGCCAAAATTTGAAGAGCGCTACAATGCTTTGGTTGATAAGCACAAATCAATGTTAGAGAGATTTCCTGATTTCAAATACAATTTGGATGAATTAGAAGGACCTTGGTTGGATGCAATAGAAAAACTGAAAGAATTGGATGCTGTAGATAGTGAGCAATATATCAACAATGCAATCAAAGCTGGTAAAAAAGTATTGGCTGAAGGTGCTCAAGGAACGATGTTAGATATTGACTTTGGAACCTATCCTTTTGTCACTTCTTCGAATACTGTTACTGCAGGAACATGCACTGGTTTAGGAGTTGCCCCAACGAAAATTGGAGATGTTATTGGAATTTTCAAAGCATATTGCACTCGTGTTGGAAGTGGACCTTTCCCCACTGAATTGGAAGACGAAGTTGGTGAGAAAATCAGAAAAGAAGGATCTGAATTTGGAGCGACTACTGGCAGACCAAGAAGATGCGGATGGATTGACCTTCCGCAATTGAAGTATGCTATTATGATTAATGGAGTCTCAGAACTTTCAATGATGAAGGCTGATGTATTGGATAATTTTGAAACTATTATGGCTTGCACACACTATATGATTGATGGTGTGCGTTGTGATTACTTTCCATACGATGTAACTGATGTTGAGATTGTTCCGGTTTACGAAGAAATTAAAGCTTGGAATTGTGACACAACTAAATTGAGCTCAATGCAAGATGCGCCAGCAGAATTGAAAGCATATGTTGAATATTTGGAACAAAAATTGGAAGTCCCAATTACTGTCGTTTCGGTTGGGCCGGATAGAACACAAACACTAAATAATAAAAAAGTATTAGCTTGATTGCTATTCTAAACAATATTAAAAGTGCGCTGTTCATTAGCGCACTTTTTTTGGTTTCACTCCAAAGTTTTTCTCAAGACAATGTCTTGGAACTACTTCCAGGTGCCAAAACATTAGAGTACGATGAAATTACGGGAATTCACAGGCTACTCGGTAACGTCAACTTTATTTACCAAGGTAATGTTATGTATTGCGATTCCGCTTACTATTTTGAAAGAGAGAAATCTGTTAGGGCGTATAGTCGAGTACACATAAATAAAAATGACACATTAAATTTATTTTGCGATTCTTTATACTACAATGGAGCTAATGGTAAAGCTAAATTATGGGGAAACGTTAGTGCACGAGACAACGAATTTAAACTAACAACGGATACATTAGATTACGATACAAAGAGCGGCCAAGCACATTATCATCATGGAGGTCGCGTAGAAAGTATTGTTTCACAAGAAATACTCACGAGTAAAGTGGGGTACTTTCATCCTGACTCTAAGAATTTTTTCTTCAGCAAGAATGTTGAATACAAGGGAAAAGATTTATACATGAAAACAGATACACTTCAGTATGTCTACTCAAAAAAACGGGTTTACTTCTTCGGACCAACTGATATTTTATCAAAAGATTCTAAAATGTATTGTGAATCCGGTTGGTATAATACCTCAACGGAAGAAGGGTCACTTCAAAACAATGCATGGATTTCAAAGGAAAAAGAATATATCGCAGGAGATACATTGCTATATAATCCAATTGAAGGATACTCCATAGGTAAAGGGAATGTATACTACAAAGATTCAACTCAGAAGTTGGAATTCAACGCTGACTATGCTTACTCATCGGATTCATTAGACTTCTCTTTTTTAACGGGGCATGCAGTGGCAACGAAATACTTAAAAGATGATACAATGTATGTCCACGCAGACACATTGTTCATGGAGAAAGTTGATAGTATTGAAATCATGAAGGCATATAATAACGCTAAAATATACAGCACAAAGGTCCAATGCATAGCGGATAGCATAGCGTTTAATTCTTCCGATGAAAAAATAAGTCTCTATACAAAACCAATTGTATGGGCAAATAAAGCAGAATTAAAAGGAGAGTTTATTGAAATTATAATTTCAGATTCTTTGATTCATAAAGTTTCTATTCAGGATAAGTCTTCAATAGTAATGGAAGTTGAACCAGGCGAATATTATAACCAAATTGCGGGTGTAAATATCCTTGCTTATTTTGAGGACAATGATTTAAATCAGGCTTTGGTTAATGGAAATGCAATCACTTTGTTCTTCCCTGAAGATGAGACGAAAACCGATTCCACCTTTACAAAAAAGAGAATGGGCATGAATCGAGTATATGCAAGTGATTTAAAGATTGACATTGACAGCAATGAGATTTCAGGAATCACCTATATAGAGCAACCTGATGGTGTTTTCTATCCAATGGACCAAATAAATAAGGACGAGCAATTCATACGCGGTTTTGACTGGATGGAACATTTAAGACCACAATCGAAAGAAGCGATTTTAGAAGAAGAGGAGTAATAAAATACTCAATATTCTTTTCAAATAGACTGCCAACCTTTGCCATTATCCCCTCAGTTTTTAATACATTCGTGACAACCTGAAATTAATACTGTATTTTGAACGATTTGAACATTTCGCCATATCAGTCCACAAAAACCTGTGTTATTATCCCTACTTATAATAACGAAAAAACAGTTGCTGTTGTCATCGATAAGGTGTTGAAAATCATTCAGAATAACACAGAGATAATTGTTGTAAATGATGGTTCAACAGATAGTACTAAAAAGCAACTACAAGCTTATAAGAACAAAGTAGTTCTAATTGAGTACGCAAAGAATGTAGGCAAAGGCAATGCGCTTAGAAAAGGATTTGAGAAGGCTATAGAGCTTGGATACAAGCACGCATTAACCATTGATTCGGATGGACAACATTATCCTGAAGACATTCCGTTAATGATGAATTCTCTTTCTGAAAATCCCGGAAATGTAATTATGGGATCTAGAAATATGAATCAAAGTACAGTGCCCGGAAAAAGTTCTTTTGGCAATCGATTTTCAAATTTCTGGTTTTATGCCGAAACATTTATTAAGCTTCCCGATACACAGACAGGTTTTAGGATTTATCCGCTTGACCCTATCAAAAAAATGAGACTTTTCACGACAAAATTTGAATTAGAGATTGAAGTTATCGTAAGGCTAGCTTGGAAAAAAATTGGGTTCAAGGCGGTTCCAGTAAGCGTTTTATATGATCCCGATGAAAGGGTGTCACATTTTAGACCTGGAAGAGATTTCTTTAGAATTAGTGTTTTAAATACAGTTCTATTTACATGTGCATTACTTTACCATCATCCTAAAAGAATAGTATCAAAACAAACCTTCAAAGCAATAAAAGAGGAGGCTATTAAACCACAAGAATCAAATATAAAAAAGGCACTTTCTCTTGGATTTGGGTGTTTTATGGGGGTAATTCCTATTTGGGGATTTCAACTTCTGATAGGAATTCCTTTGGCTATATTTTTTAAATTAAACAAAGTTCTTTTCATTACCGCAGCAAACATTTCAATTCCTCCAATGATACCTCTAGTGATTTACGGAAGTTTTTTAACAGGACAGCAAGTAATTGAAGGAGCTATTGATCATAGCCAAATTTGGTCTATGTCAACTGATAACATCAAAGACAACGTAATTCAATATGCCATAGGCGCAGTGATATTGGCCATTACAATGTTTATTACCGTTACTTCAATCAGTTATATTCTATTCAAAATTTTCAGAAAAGAACCAGTTAAGCTGGCTGATAAAAAGCACTGATTTTAAGGTAAATCACATCTTTTGTTCGAATTTGAGCAGATACTTTGTATCGATTTTCTTCTGTAAGAGAATAATTGATTGCGACAAGAACCTCCTTTGTTTCTCTAGGATTTAGAATCGCCAAAAATTTGCAATTTCCCATTGTGACAAGATTCAACGAAGAGTTCGTCACTTTTGACATCAATTCTTTCACTATTTCCATTTGAACAACCCCCGGTGTAATAGGATTGTCAGGAAAATGTCCCTCAAATATTTTATGATCGCCATTCAGCTCTATGTTAAAATTTGCTGTACTCTCTGAAAGATCTTCGCTCTTTACAGTATAAAAATTATTTTGAAATAACATTAAAATTGGGTGAATTTAGATTCAGAAATTGGTTGATTGAATACTACAGAAGTAAATTTATAAGTCACATAATCCTGCTCGGTTTCTAGCATTTTTATATTATCCAAAGCTAAATTAGATTTATTAAACACTAGTTCTATTGCACTAATATATTTTCTAATTGTTGACTTATTTGGCGCAAGCACTAACTTATATTGAGTTTTTGATTGATAATATAGAATCGAAAAATCTTTTTGATTTAAAAATTCATGGCTCAATAGTCCGAGCATTAAAGACTGCATTTTTTTTGCAATTTGGTTACTCCCAGGACGCTCAACAATTTTGCCCTTTTGCATCATTTTAACAGAAGCTCCATCAATCAAAACGATTTCAGAATTTGGCGTTTTCTTTTCCCATCGAATTTTACTTTCTTTTTTATACCTTAATATTCCGCTTCCAAATTTTGGTGCATTGAACATGCTAGAAACAACCGTCTCTTTAAATGACGCTGCTATTGTTTTAGTTGCGGCCGCTTTTTTATGGAGTTTTATCTTACATTCATTAGAATTATTCATCACAGAAAAGGACTGCGCGGTAGTAAATTGCGAACACATTAAAAGTAAAACGATTAATATTTTATTCATCGAATAGCGTTTTTATTTCCTCCTTAGAAACAAATATAATACCATTATTTTGTACTTCAGTAATATACGTTTGAAGTGAATCTGAAGTCACTTTTAATGTATCATGAAACAAAACAATATCTCCTTTTCTCGTTTTAAGAACTAATCTCTTAACCATTTTCTCTGAAGTCTTATAAATTGTATCATAACTCCTTAATCTCCAGCCAATACAGCGTGTTTTCAAACGTTCAACCGCCCTTGTATAGTTCGGAGTGGTATACCCAATTGGAGGTCTGAAAAGACTAGGTCGATCCTTACACACTTTGTTTAATACAATGTCTGCCTTTCTGCATTCTTTAACGATTTCATTTGTAGAAGAAAAGGCCATGAAATTATTATGTGAATATGAATGATTTCCTATTAAATGGCCACACTTTACAATCTTATCGGCTATTGCTCTATTCTGCTCCACTTTTTCACCAATAAGGAAGAACAAAGCTCCAATATTATTCTTTTCTAGAATTTCCAGTATTTTTTCAGTAATTACTGAATCTGGCCCATCATCAAATGTCAACAATACCTTGTCCGATGCCAATTTATTTATTGAAGGAACAAAGTAACGCAATTTTAAAAATACAACTCCACATCCTATGATCAATATTAGAATAAGAAAAGTGCAAATTAACACGGGATAGAAATATTCTGAATCGTTGAGAAAGTAAAATTCAAAAATGAAAATTAACAGAAAGAAGAAAGAATTGACCTTATGCTTCACTTTTTGCAATTAGTATTAATCCTAAACCGCTCTTCAACATACCATTGACAATTAACACGTGTTTCTTATTGCTCCCTTTCAAATAATCATGAGCAATATGAGTAGCTACAGCAGATGCACTAAAATTAATCCCTGTGAATTCCAGGTAGTTCAAATTATTCGAATTCTCTTCGATCAATTTAGAATTGACATCACTGTGCAATATTAAATCTATATCGGAATTATTAAGTTTATTCTGCGCCAGAAAATTGTTTATTTCACCATCAATATCTTCTGTATCGAATGAAACATGAACATTCTTAATTCCTATTCTGGATTCTACAATATCATTGGAAAAAATGAAAAATGCAGAGCTTGAAGTCAAAGGATATTTATCAGAAATTAACTCTGGTTGTAACTCATTTAAAAAAGGAATGAATTCATCTGCTGCTCCAATTAGAACATTCGACTTTCCTTCTTTTAAACACATCATTCCATCCAACAATGACAATTCAAAAGAAACATTATTTTGTGTGTGCGTCATGTTATAGCCGTGATTCTTCATTGCTAGTGATATCTGACCACCAATCGTGTTATGTGTTGATTGAATAAAAGATGTTGGTGAAAGTAAGTCACTCATAGCGGTGTTAAAGTTCAAAAGAAACTTTTCAGTATCCTTTAGACAACCTAAACCAGTACCAACAATTACCGCATCAATTTCCTCGTCTAACTGTTTTTGACAATCGAGTGAGTTCGTTAACCCCATTCTAAGAATAGGACTCAACCTACGCAATGCCAAAGGAGAAATGAACTCTTTATAATTCGGCTTGATTAGTTCAGATTTGGAATTTATTCCTTTAAGTGAATCATAAAGATTATCGCATTCAAAGGAGTCTTGAAATGAAATGGTGGATATTGCTTTTATATAATACATTAAGTTATTTTCCTAAAATAATTGATGAGCAGTTCCCGCCAAATCCAAATGAATTAGAAAGTACATTGTTTATTTTTCTTCCTTCTTCATATGTTAATTGAGGAGTTAATTTTGTTTCTTCAATGGGAGTAGAGAAATTCAGATTAGGCAGAAGCAATCCTTTTTTAATGGCCATTATTGAAAATACAACTTCGATACCTCCAGAAGCTGCCAATGTATGTCCCGTGAATGCTTTTGTTGAACTAAATGCGGGAATCGAAGATCCAAAAACCGCCTTTATAGCATGTGACTCCGAAAGATCATTGTTCGGAGTTGCTGTTCCATGTGCATTAATATAATCAATATCTGCTGGCTTCAAATTTGCTATGCCCAACGCCTCTTTCATCGCTAATTGAGCTCCGTAGCCATTTTCAGAAGAAGCTGTTTGATGATGAGCATCCGAAGTACTCCCCCATCCTTTCAATTCAACAATAGGATCTTTATTTGTTTTTGCAATTGACTTTTCAGATTCCAAAACAATAAACCCTGCTCCTTCACCCAAATTAAGTCCTTGACGCGAATTATCAAATGGTCGACACCATTCACTATCATTGATCATTAAAGATCGAAACCCGTTCATTGTAAACAATGTTAAGCTATCTGTACCTCCGACTACAACACGATCAAGAATTCCATTTTTAATCATTCTTGCTCCCATCATTATGGCGTTGTTTGCCGACGAACAGGCCGTAGAAATCGTATTGACAAAATCACTAATTCCCAATTCTCTGGCTATTCCATGAGAAGAAACACCACTCGAATGATCTGCATAAGCACTTGGGCTAATCATTTGTCCATCAATGTACTTTTTATGCTCTTTTTCAGTTAAATCCATACCTCCCACAGAAGTTCCTGAGATAAGACCAGTTTTAACACCTTTTATTATTTTGTGACCTTCAAATGCTTTTTTTGCGGCAACCATACCTAGAATAGCTGTTCTAGAACCTGAATTATGCAAAGCATATTTAGTGCGTAACTCTTCGTTCGACATTTTTACAACACCCAACTTATAAGCTTTGGTAGACTCTGTATCACCATTGGCAATTCCTGTGCGCATCGCTTTAAATGCACTTAAAGACTCTTCACCTTCTCCAATTGCTGAGATCAAACCATAGCCTGTTACGAAAATTTTCATTTACGCCTTATTCTTACTAATATATTCAGCAAATGAGTTAATTGATTGAAAAATTTCTTTTCCCTCACTTGGATCCTTGATGGTAATACCATAATTCTGCTCTAGTAAAACAATAAATTCTAAAGCATCTATTGAGTCTAATCCAATTCCATCTTCCCCAAACAATGGCATTTCATCCTTAATATCAACTGGCGATAGGTCTTCTAAGTTTAATTGTTCAATTATTTGAGCTTTCAATTTTTCTTTTAATTCAGTCATTTCCTATTGGTTATAAATATCTAATAATTCTTTTTCTGTTGTTTTGGCACCGTCATTTGTCATAAGAAACATGGTACAGTCTTGCTCACTGTTTTTATTCTCTACCCAACCGCAAAGGCAAGCCTTTGCGCCTTTACTAAAGTAAAAATTTATTTGCTCCAAATAGAGTTCAGGAGAATATTTTTCGTTAATAATAAAAATATTTTCTCCAAACCATTTATTAAAAATAGCTAACTCTCCAGTCATTATGTTAGGTAATGTATAAACAAATAAAGATGGGCTTGGGCTTTCATTCTCAGAATAACTCGTCAAGAATTTTTTATCCGTTTCGATGCTTGATCCTGAATTAGCAAATATCAAGGATACATCATCCTCTCCAAACTTTTCAAAATCAACAGTGTCTTTTAAAATTGTGAACGATAATATTGCCATTTTAGACAAATCATCCATTTTGTAAAACTTAGGATAATTTAACCCAAGTTCTAAATACAACTCTTTCGTCCAATTCTCAGAGTTAGACAGACCAATTGGCTGTTTTACTCCATTTAAGAACACTGCTCCTTTCTCTATTTTACAACTATAAATCATGTTATACTTTGAATTATTAGAGAAGCATTTCCACCTCCAAAGCCAGATCCAGTTTTCAAAATAGTTCTGACCTCGGTTTTAAGATTATTTTCTAAAATGTTGATTTTACCGCTCACACCAACCTCTTCAATTCCTATATTCTTAATCAAAATTTGGTGTTCCATCATTTTCATGGAACAAATAACTTCAATTACTCCTGCTGCGCCAAGGGTGTGACCAAAAAATCCTTTCATACTATTCAATGGAATTGAATTCATACCCAAACGATCAAAAGCAATGCTTTCCATTTCATCGTTAAATATTGTACCTGTGCCGTGACCTGAGATAAAGTCAATGGATTCAGTATTAACTTTTGATCGTTCTAATGTTTTATTGATAGAACGAAATAAGCCTTCTCCGGTTCTTGATGGGCCCGAAATATGATTTGCATCATTGCTTGAAGAGCCACCTAGATATTTAGCAGTAAAAGTTTTACCTAAATTGTTTTTAGAAAGTAGAACAGCACCTGCCGCTTCACCAAGGTTTATACCCTTTCTTGACTTATCAAACGGTCTTGTTACTTCATTACTAATAGCATAAAGGGACTGAAAACCAAATGTTACAAAATCAGATAGCACGTCAATCCCTATAACAATTACGTTATCAAATAATCCATGAGAAATATAATCTGCTGCCGTATTGATTGCCAGAATTCCAGAAATACATGCATTTGAAATTATAAGTGGATCTCCATGATTATTCAATTTACTCTTAATGATCTTGCGAGTAGACACGAATGAATCATTCGGTATTACTTCAATATCAGCTTTAGTAGAACTTATGATAATTTTGGTTGATTTTTCAGCTACCATATCGCCATATAGATCAATCAATTGATCGCAAGTCCTATTCAACAATTCGATATAATGATTGTCACTTGAAAGGTCTCGAATTTTTCCAAGAGGAATATTCTCATTCTTATTACCTACTTCCACCGCCGTTTGTATACCCGAGTCACCAGCGACCATTTTTTGAAAAATTTGCTCCTCGCTATTTCCCAAAGGTGTGATTATTGATCCGTATGAAATAAACACTTCTTTCATTCAGACCAATTTTGTTTATTTTCCCATTCTTTATAAAATTCGGGTTTAGATAATTCTAAAATTCTTGTTTTCTCATGTAAAAATACTTGTGTCGTGGTTCCAACTGCTGCTAACTCCTTAGTGTCTAAATTATAGATGTCGTAATGAAAAATAATTTTAGCCGCATCACGAAATTCTAATTTAACCGTAATTCCGACTTTTTGACCATAATAAACCGATGCTTTGTGGTTAATATTTGAATTAACGATTGGAATGAAAAATCCATGACCATATACATCTAAATACTCCATTTTGAATTGCCTCCCGAATTCTTCCCTAGCATCTTCCATGAATTTTAGATAATTCCCATGCCATACAACTCCCATTGCATCGGTCTCACTGAATCTAACAGCAAGTTCAATCGTTGTTTCAAGTGACTTCACGTTATTACAATTTTCATCTGACATTCCAATAAAATTTCGCCATCACATTCAACCTCACCTTGAATTAATGAAACACGATCAAATGTGCTCAGAACAGAAACTTTCGTAATTAACTCATCATTCGATTTTGCCACGCCAAAAACTTTCAGCTTAGAAACTGCACCAATAAAACCAAGTTGCGGCTCATTATTTCCTTTTTGCTGACTGACATACCCAAATCCAGCTGCACAAGTCTGGGCAACATTTTCAATTAAAGCTCCTTCAGAAACAATGTTGTTTTCAATGAAAACATTGTCTTGTTGCACTTGAAATGAAGTCTTAAAACCTTCTACCTCGTTTGCCACAAGTAGTTTGTCAATCATAACAAATGGTGCTCTTTGAGGTATAATATTTAAAATGTTTTTTTTACTAACTAGCATAATACTTATAAAAATTGAACCACTGCGTAGGATATTTGCGTGTCATTTCACCTAGACTCTCTACATATGATTTGGCAATTAAATCAGCACTCGTACCTTTCTCAAGAGGATCGGTTGCAAATAAATCATAGTGTGTTTTAGCACCTTTAACAGCATAGACAAATACTACAGGCACATTAAATTTTTCAGCTAAGATAAATGGTCCTGCTGGAAAATTTGTTTTATTGTCTAAAAAATCTAATTCGAATGTTTTACCCTCTTCACTGCACCTATCCGCATGAATTGCAATAAACTCATTCTTTTTCAGTGCACGATGAATTAACACCAAATGAGACATGTCATCTTTAATCGGAATAAGATTATACTTTGCTCCCCCAGTTTTCATCTCAATAAAAGACTTTACTTTCTGTACCTCAGCATCTAACATCACTATGTTAATCGTATTGGTTATTCTTTCATGAATCAAATTTCCGGCAATTTCCCAGTTACCCAAATGTGCAGAAATTAATATCGCTCCTCTATTATTTTTATTTAAATCACTTAACACTTTTTCATTGTTGAATGTATGTGTGTAGCTATTCTTCCGCTTAGTATACATTGCAATGCGGTCAATTAAACTTTGCCCGAAATTGTAAAAATTTTTGATTGCTAACTTTTTAGCTTCTCGTTTACTTTTTGACAATCCTACAGTATAAAATTGAATTAAGGCCTCACGGTGTTTTAAGGAAAAAAGATAGTAATAATACGAAACGAAATAGCAAAACAAATATGATATACTGATTCCGAGAAAATTAATGCAAAAAATGAAAAACTTATAGCCCATTAATGAACCCTGCGTTTTACCATCCCATTTTTTCATTCTTAGAGGCTAAGCTACTTCCTTTAGTTTTGCCTCAACCAAAGTGTAAAAATCATTAAACGTAACTACCGTTTGAAAATCTTCTGCCGTTGGCTTAAAGCCTAAGTTTTCCTCAATAACCACTACTAAATCAACATAATCCAAACTATCTAAATCTAACGTTTCTTGCAAATTGCTATCAGGTAGAATAATTGATTTTTCCACTTCAAACTCCTCTGCCAAAAAGCGAATTGTTGTTTCTATTATTTCCTCTCTCGTCATAGTCATTATATAATTAATGCAATTTACTTATATTTTTTGATTATCAATGAAGAATTTGTACCTCCGAAGCCAAAAGAATTTGAAAGAAAGCAATCTATTTTTTGATCTTTTGTTTCTGCAATGATGTTAATTTTGGCTGAATCTTCATCTGGTGTTTCAAAATTAATATTGGGCGCAATAAAATCATTCTGCATCATCAATAAAGAATAAGCAACTTCACTTGCTCCAGCCATCCAACATTCATGACCAGTCATACTTTTTGTAGAACTTACAGCAACTTTTTCACCTAAAACGGAATGAATCGCCTGAGCTTCCATCATATCTCCTACAGGAGTTGAAGTAGCGTGAGCGTTAACATAGTCAACCTGCCCTTTCTTAATATTCGCTTGTTTCATAGCCATCGATAATGATCTGAATTGTCCATCAAAATTTGGATTTGACAAATGATCTCCATTACTAGAAAATCCATAACCGATAATTTCTCCCAAAATAGGAGCTCCTCTTTTCAATGCCGATTCTAACGATTCTAATATTAATGTTGCTGCACCTCCAGATGGAACGAGTCCATCTCTGTCTTTATCAAATGGTCTTGATGCCTTTGTTGGTTCATTCTCTCTAGGAGAAAATACACCTAAGCCATCAAAACTTCCCATGGCTACTTCATTTACTTCTTGCGCTCCACCACAAATGACGCGGTCTTGTAATCCTTGTTTTATTAAAAGGTGCCCCATACCTATAGAATGTGAGCCTGATGCACAAGCAGCACTCAAAGTAAAGTTAATTCCCTTTAATTTAAATATTGTAGAAAGGTTCATGTTAACGGTACAATTCATGTTTTGAAAAATATCTCCACTACCGATTAACGTATTGTCTTTTCTTGCTCTTGCTTTGTCAATGGTTTTAATGACTGCTCCAGCAGTACTATCATTGCCAAAAATAATTCCGGTTTCATTTTGCTCCATGAAATCGATATCCAATTTTGCTTGTTCTAAAGCCTCTCGCGTTGACATGTATGCGTACATAGCTGGCTGATGCATTCCAAGTCGCTGTCTTCTATTTAAAAAAGGCTTTAGTTCTGGATCAATTACATTTCCAGTCAAAGCAGACCGATATCCAAAATCTTTTCGTGGAGCATCATAAACAATTCCCGATTTCCCTGTTCTAAGTGATTCTGTCACCTCTTCTTTTCCCGTACCAATACAAGAATACAACCCAATACCTGTTATTACTACCCTTCTTTCCATGTCCTAGGAATAAACGCCTCCGTTAATATTAATGACCTCTCCAGTAATATAACTCGCCTTATCTGAAGCAAGGAAACTAGCTAAATGGGCGACTTCTTCAGCATCACCAAAACGATTAGCCGGCACCATCTTTTTTAACATATCTTGATCCAATTCGCTTGTCATATCAGAATTGATAAATCCAGGCGCAATTGCGTTAACTGTGATTTTTCTTTTTGCGATCTCTTGAGAAAGTGCCTTTGTAGAAGCAATCATAGCTCCTTTAGCCGCAGAATAATTTGTTTGACCAGGCACTCCTTTCAAACCGGAAAGAGAAGCAATATTAATAATCCTACCTGATCTTTTTCTTAGCATTTTTGTAACTACAGCTTGCGTGCAATTATACATTCCCTTTACGGAAACATCTAACACTTGATCCCAATCTGCCTCTGAAATCCAAGGAAATAAATTATCTTTAGTCACTCCTGCATTGTTCACTAACACCTCAATGTGCTTGTCTGCATTTTCTTCCTGCCAGCCTCCAAGAACATTTTTAACTGCTTCTGAATCTTGAACGTTAAACTGCAGTAATTCTCCTGAACCTCCATTCTCCTTTATTAAACCTAAAGTATCTTCTGCTGCTTTGGTATTTGAAGAGTAGTTAATCAGAACATGTAGGCCATGATCTTTGGACAACTGAATTGCTATTGCCTTGCCAATTCCTCGAGAAGAACCCGTTACTAATGCACATTTCATAATTCTATATTTTTAGCTCTTAATAAAGTTGTCACTTTCTTAATATTCTCAAACTGAGGAACATCTTCAGTAACCGCTGGAACTTCTGAACGAATCAAATCGTAAACCATTTTCGTTTTAGAACCAAGTTTAGCTTGCTCTTCTTTTGATAATAAATCAATCGATTGGCAAACAGCCATTATATGGATAGCCATGACCTGAAAGCCATTTGTGATTACGTCTTTTGCAATGACAGCACTATTTGTACCCATACTAACAATGTCTTGATTGTCATTATTATTTGGTATGCTATGGACATAATTCGGAAATGACAAAGTTTGATTTTCTGCCGTAGTAGACGTAGCAGCAAATTGCATTCCTTGAATTCCAAAATTGAAACCCAATTCTTTCATATTTAAGAATGCGGGGAATTTATTATTCAACTTAGAATTCAATAAAAAATTCAATTGGCGCTCAGCCAGCATTGTTAAGCGTGTAATTACAATCTTAATTTTATCCATTTCCAAGGAAATATAATCTCCGTGAAAATTCCCACCGTGAAAAACATTGCCATCTGTCTTGCTGACAATTGGATTATCATTCGTCGAATTTAATTCATCTTCAATTACACCTTGTGCGTAGTTCAATGTATCCAGAACTGGGCCTATAATTTGAGGCACACATCTAATTGAGTAATACTCTTGAATTTTCTGTTTAAATTCTACACGCTCAATTTCATCTTCGTCCTTGAATAACTCTTCACGTTTTCTAATCAAATCACTATCCGAAAGAAACGATCTCATTTTCTTAGCAACAGTCTGTTGACCGGTATGCCTTTTAACTTTATTGAGTCCCTCTGAGAAAGAATCGTCAAAAGCCTCCACAACTTCATTAATTATAGAAGATGCCGCAATAGACCAATTCACTAATCGCTTTGCATAAATTAAATTGACCGCCCCAATTCCTGTCATACAAGAAGTTCCGTTAATCAAACCAAGGCCATCACGCAGTTTAACTTCTAAAGGAGCAATACCTGCATCACTCAAGGCATCCTCAGTTTTAAGTCGAACTCCGTCCTTGTAAACAAAACCTTCTCCAATTAAACTTAAAGCTAAATGAGCTAATTGAACCAAATCACCGCTCGCACCAACTCCACCATGTTCAAAAATCTCCGGGGAAATTCTATGGTTAAGAAATTGAGTTAGTTTCTCAACAACCCCTAGACTAATTCCTGAATTAACCTGCAAAAAGTTGTTAATTCTAGCGAGAACAACTGCACGCACATACTCTTCTTCTAGCGCATTTCCAGTGCCTGAAGAATGCGATCTAATTAGGTTGTATTGTAATTCATTTAATTTATTCTCTTCAATTTTGTACTGTGCCATTGGCCCAAAACCAGTATTGATTCCGTAAATTATTTTATTATTTGAAAAGTCTTTTAAAAAATTAAAAGATTCGCTTATTTCCGTTTTCAAACCAGCCGGAATTTCTAACTTATTAAAGTCAAAAACATATCCCTCTAGGTCTTTTAAAAGTATTTCGTTCATATAGATTAGCTTCTTCTAATAAATGATAATATCGCTATAGTTGCTAAGATTAACAAAAATATCTTTTTTTTTTTATTTAATCGCTTAATCTTAATGCTTTTTGGCTCCATTGTTTGCTGCAAAAAAGAAGATAATTACCCGTAAATAATAAATTCAAAAAAAACAATGTGAAAAACTCAATTTCATAAACCATAACAAAGCCATGATTTGTATGTATCATTCCCTATTAAACACTATTTTCCTGGAAAATAAAACCAATTATTCTATCATACAAAGTAGGGAAATATGGTGTTTTTAGCTATTTTAGCAAACCAAATTTTTATTAGAAATATTGGCTTAAATGACAGATGAAAAAGAATATGATGTAATTATCATTGGAGCCGGTGTTGCTGGTCTAACTTCTGCTGCGCTGCTTACAAAAGCGGGATTAAAAGTCTGTGTTTTAGAGCGCCATTATTTAATTGGAGGATACATTCAAGGTTTTCAAAGAAAGGACTTCAATTTTGACACTGCCATTCATTGGTTGAATCAATGTGGTGAAAATGGGACGGTTTCAAAATTATTTAATTTCATCGGTGACGATTATCCGCGTCCTCAAACCATGAAAATGATAAAACGTCACATAACCAACAACCATGAATTTGTTTTATCAAACCAGCCTGACCTGCTAAAAAAAGAATTAATTTCATGTTACCCAAAAGATCAGAAAGGGATAGAAAAGTTCTTTAAACATGCTAAGAAAGTTGCCGATATATCATTGAAGTTTCCAAGTCTATTTCGATCAACAGAAACTATGACTTTCTGGGAGAAGGTGAGATACGGAATAAAAAGAGCAAGCATTGGACTTCCGATGATTAAGCATATTTTTTATAGCGGAGAAGATGGAATGAAAAAAGGATTAGGCAAATATTTTACCGACCCTGAATTACTTGAGTTATTTTGTGCTGAACGTGATTTACTATCCTGTCTATTCCCTGTAGCTTGGGCCTATAATAATGATTTTCAAAACCCTCCGATTGGTGGAAGTCAGGTTTTTGCAGCATGGTTGAATAAGAAAATTGACACGACTAATGAGTCTCAAGTTATTCTGAGTGCCGATGTTAAAAACATTGTAATTGAAGATAATTCTTTCAAAAGTGTCAAATACACCAAACGAAATAAATCTTATGAATTAAAAGGTAAATACCTCATTGCTGCCTGTGATGTTAGCAAGCTATATAAAAGTATGTTGCCAAAAGCAAAACAAAATAATGACATTCTTAAAACGCTTGAAACATCAGAAATGTACAGCTCCTCTGTAACAGTTACACTTGCACTGGACTGCACTGTAGAAGAATTAGGCTTTGGACATGAATTGGTTTTTATAAGTAAAGATAATAGCTCACGAGACGCACATAGTTCAGGTGACCCTCACACATCTGCTATTAGTGTTTTAGCTCCAACCGCCAGAGACAAAACGATGGCTCCTGATGGGTATGGTACTTTAACTATTTACGTTCCGGCTTGGATGGACTATAAGAATAAATGGGGCACTAAACTAAATGATAAGGGAGAATATGTGCGTGGTGAGGAGTATATCAAAATAAAGGAAGAATATGCCTCTATTGTAATTGATCGAGTTGCAGAAAAAATGTGTCCTGACCTTAAAAAGCATATTCTTTTTCAAGAAGTGGCCACTCCTATCACTTATCATCGCTACTCTCATAATAAAGATGGATCAATGATGGGCACGCGCCCCGGTAAAATTAATATGCAAAATAAAGTAGCACATTACAAAACGCATTTCAACAACGTAATAATCGGTGGACATTGGGCAGAGTTAGGAGGTGGTATTCCAATTGCAACAAAAGCTGCTTTTAATGCCTCACTTATTGTTTTAAAAGATTTGAATCCAAAAGCTTTTAACGAACTTGTAAACGTAATGAAGTAATGGGGTTCTTTTTAAGCAAAATCATTCTATTCTTCAACCGAAACAAACTTCTTTATTTTGGTCTTCTTGCAGTCATATCAGGAATCTTGTTTTCAGGAGTTACCCGCTTAAATTTGGATGAAAATATTTATGGAATATTTCCTAAGGGCGAGCAATTCGAAAAATTCAATGATGTACTTAAAAAAAATAGCCTTAATAAGCAGGTTATTTTTTCCATTAATACTGCAGAAAAAGAGTATGAAGAAGTTTACGAATCGCTTGATAAAGTATCTGGAGAAATCACCTCTAAAACTAAAGATCTTTTAACGGATTTTGTTGTTTTTCGTGATGATCAACAAGAAAATGTTCTAAATCATTATTATACTTTTTTTCCTGCATACCTCACTTCAAACGATTATCAAAAAATAGAAGAGAATCTAAATGTAGATTCCATCTCCAACTCAATCACTAAAGTCTCCGAGCAATTAAGTTCTGCTAATTCATTATTCCTAAGGAAGATCTTAGCAAAAGACCCTCTGGGACTAATGTGGCCAAAGCTTAAAGCCATTAATCCTCAATTGGACTCTTCGCACTATTCTGTTGAAGATGGAATACTTTACTCTACAGAACATGACAGAGCATTCTTCACAGCGGTTTTAAATTTTGAAATTAACGACAACAAAAAGAACAACGAACTAAGTATAAAACTTGATTCCTTAACCTCTAAATTTACTGAGTTTGATCTTGATTACTTTGGTACATTTAGAATCTCACATGAAAACGCTGTCCAAGTTAAAAAAGACACTTCATTAACCATTATCATTAGTATAGGGTTAATACTTCTTCTTCTTATTGTTTACTACAGAAGTTTGTTTACTCCAATTTTCTTTATTCTCCCCGCTTTATTTTCAGGTTTTTGTGGATTGGGAATCCTAGGTTTTATTGACCCAAATATTTCGGCCATTTCAGTAGCGACATCCGCCGTTTTAATGGGGATTGTTTTAGATTATGCGTTTCACTTCATGACGCACTACTCACATACCGGAAGTCTTGAGAAAACTGTTCAGCAATTGAGTTTTCCTATGTTGGTTGGCAGTTTTACGACCATTGCTGCTTTTTTAGCATTATTATTTACAGACTCGGTCGTTCTGCAAAATTTTGGTCTTTTAGCTCTTCTCACTTTATCCAGTGCTGCCATATTCACCTTAGTTTTTCTTCCAACTTTAATTCACATTACTGGGTTTAAAGTAAAAATAAGATCAAACTCTCAGAAATTTAAAACCCCAAAATGGATCACTAAAATTGCCGTTTTTTTGACCTTGATTATTGGTGTAATGTTCATTCTCAAAAAACCTATTGTTGAATTTGATTCTAACCTGAACAACTTAAGCTATCATTCAGAAGAATTGGTTGAAAAAGAAGATTATTACACTGGAATCAATCCCATCAATGAAAAAAAACTTCATTTTTTTATTGAAGGAAAAACAAAGGAAGAAGCCATTGAGCGCAACTTTAAATTGTTCCAGAAGTTGATCAGTTATCACGAAAAATTTGAACTTGAAGAAATTATTTCCGTTGGCTCATACCTAATCCCTAAAAGTATTTTACATGGAAAACAAAATGATTGGTCTCAATTCTGGAAAGACAGAATTGACCCAACTTATTCCAAAATAAATGAAGCGGGGTCAAATCATGATTTTTCAAAAAATGCATTCTTCCCATTTAAATCCTGGATAGAAAACACTAATATCTCGTTGCTTTCTTCAAACGAAAAACTCATCAAAGAACTTGGAATATCAAAATTGATTTACAAAAACAATAATGAATGGAATATTACTACTAGTGTTGTCGTCAAAAGGTCTAAAGTTGATCATTTAAAACAAGAATTGAACGAAGTGAAAGGTCTCTATATTTTTGACTTCACAGAAATGGCTGGCGTATTAATGCAAACCGTTCAGAAAGACTTTAATTATTTATTGTTGTTTTCTTCTTTAATTGTTCTTTTATCACTTCTAATTATTTATGGTAGAATTGAATTGGCGCTCTTTAGTTTCTTTCCAATGCTAATTAGTTGGATATGGATTCTTTACATCGCAAGCTGGTTAGGTATCCCATTCAACTTTATTAATATCATCGTTGCGACATTCATTTTTGGCCTAGGTGATGATTTCAGTATTTTTGTAACTGATGGATTGATTCAAAAATACAAGACGAATGCTTCCTCTCTTAACTCTTATAAATCGGCTATCGTACTCTCCGGAATAACCACTATTATTGGTACCGGTGTCCTTTACTTCGCAAAGCATCCTGCGATACATTCAATCTCTGTAATTAGCGTTGTGGGAATAAGCTGTATTCTATTCGTGACCTTGTTTGTTCAGCCCGCAATATTTAGATTTTTTGTCACAGCAAGAACGGCAAAAAAGCAATCCCCTATAACCTTATTAGGATTGTTAATGAGTGTATTACTTTTCTCAAGCTTTCTTGCTGGCTGTATTCTGCTTAATGTTTCTATTCTAATATTAATACTTATTCCAATACAAAAAAATAAAAAAAGAAGTATTATCAATTTTATCATTTCTAAAATGTGCTGGTTCATCATTTATTTAGGAATCCATACAAAAAAGAAATTTGTGAATTTTGACAAAATTGACTTTTCAAAACCATCACTTATTGTTGCCAATCATTCTTCTTTCCTTGACATCCTAGTTCTTTTAATGCTCAACCCCAAGACCATTATCATGGTCAAATCCTGGGTCTATAATTCTCCAATTTTCGGAGCTCCTATACGCTACGCTGGTTTCGTGTTTGTACAGGAGGGTCATGAGCAAAACATGGCGGTCATAAAAGAACGAATCAATGAAGGATACTCAATCGTGATATACCCTGAAGGGACTAGAAGTGCTGATGGGTTAATTCATCGTTTTCATAAAGGTGCTTTTTTCTTAGCGAAAGAATTGAATCTTGACATTCAACCAATACTAATTTCTGGTGTCCATTATGTAAACCCTAAGAATGATTTCATAATTAAATCCGGAACAATAACAATAACAGCGCTAGAAAGAATTAAGTCTGGAAGTCCTGAATTTGAGCAACGATTTGGATTACTTACGAAAGCCGTTGCAAAAAAGATGAGGCAAACGAATTTATTGGTACATAAAGAGCATTATAACACAGCAGAACTAAAAAATAGAGTATTGTATAACTACCTCTATAAAAACCCAATTATAGAATGGTATGTTCGCATTAAATGGGGGTTTGAAAAAATAAACTTTGAGCTCTACGATTCTCTCATTCAAAATCGTAAAAAGATCTATGATATAGGCTGTGGCCTTGGATATCTTGATTATTACCTTCACTATAGGAACCCTTCAAGAGTAATTACAGGAATCGATTATGATCAAGACAAAATAGCCTTGGCGGAGCATGGTTATGACAAAACAGATAATTTATCTTTTGAACATGGGGACATCAGAAGTTTGTTGCTTGAAGACCCGGAGGTGGTTTTTTTCAATGATGTACTCCATTATCTTCAACCGGCGGAACAATTTGTTGTTTTAAAAAATACACTTGACGCATTAAGCGAGGATGGAATTATTTTTATTCGAGACGGAATTACTGATTTGAACAGTCGCCATAACAGAACGAAAAAGACTGAAAAATACTCCACAAAAATTATTAATTTTAACAAAACAACGAACGACCTAACTTTTTTTTCATCTGAAGAAATTTTTAATTTTGCAAAAAAGAATAACGCTAGTTGTAAGATGATTCAACAATCTAAAAGAACGTCAAACGTTTTATTTATACTTCGGAAAAATTGAAAATGGATACGCAACATAAAGAATATGACTTTGTAATTATTGGCTCAGGAATGGGAGGTTTATGTACTGCGATATTACTTGGTATGGAAGGGCACTCTGTATTAATACTTGAAAAAAACCATCAAATTGGTGGAAGCCTCCAAGTCTTTAGCAGAGACAAATGTATTTTTGATACTGGAGTGCATTATATAGGATCATTAGACGAAGGGGAAACGTTAAATAAGATTTTTAGGTATATGGGAATCTTTGATGATTTACCATTACAACGGTTAGATGATGAATCTTTCGATGTATTAAGATTTCCAAGTGGGAAATCTTATAAAATGGGACAAGGCTATGAAAATTTTAAAAAAGGTTTTTATCAAGAATTCCCGAATGAAAAGGATGCAATTGATCAATTTTGCGATAAAATAATAGAAACATGTGAATACTTTCCGCTTTATAATCTGGAAGTGGATTCGCCAAACAATTACATAGAAAAACCAGAATTACTTGAGCTAGATGCATGGTCTTATGTCTCCTCACTTACCGACAATGTCGAATTAAAGTCGGCACTGCTTGGAAATGGTGCTCTATATGCAGGAGAAATGCACATCACCCCTTTTTACGTTGTTGCATTAATTACCAACAGCTATATTAAGGGGTCTTATCGAATTAAAAATGGTGGCGGAGAAATGTCTAAACTACTAGCTAAAAAATTAAGGAGTGTAGGTGGAGAAATTCTAAAACATCAAACTGTAGTTAATGCAGAGTATGATGAAAAAAATGTAACTGCGCTGATTACAGAGGACGGCACTAAGTATTATGGTAAAAACTATATTTCAAATTTGCACCCGGCTGCAACTATTGACCTTTTTGGAGAAAAAAAATTCAGACCGGCATATCGTAAGAGAATTAAAAAATTAAAGAATACGGTCTCATCATTTACCCTTTATCTCTCTTTAAAAGAAAATACATTTCCATATTTCAACCATAATTTCTATGATTTCTTCATTGATCATGAGGACATTTGGAATATTGCAGATTACAAAAACAACTTTGATGATAAGAGCTGGCCTCAAGCTATTTTCTCATGCACTCCAGTCAAAAAAAACCAAACGGAATATGCTGATTCATTATCTTCCATGGCATTCATGGACTATGAAGAAGTGAGTCAATGGGGAGATACATACAATACGATCGCTAAAAAAGGTAATCGAGGTGAATCTTACCAAGAGTTTAAGCACAAAAAAGAACAACAAATGATTGATCGCTTATCAGAACGTTTTCCTAACATTAGGGAATGTATCAAAGGCGTTTATAGCTCAACTCCTGTAACCTATAAAAACTATATTGGAACTAGTGATGGATCTATGTATGGAATAAGAAAAGATGTTAACAATATATTAGCTTCACAAATTAACGCTAAAACTAAAATTCCTAATGTATATTTAACTGGTCAAAGCCTTATTTTTCATGGGATTCTAGGAACATCAATTGGGGCGTTGGTTACTTGTTTTAATTTTATTGACCAAGAAAACTTAGTGAACAAAATTAAAGCGGCAAAATAATAGACATCTTCAATATTGTAACTGAAACATCAGTACAATAAGGGCAAAAAACTAAAAAAGATGTAGTTATTTCAATTTAATAATTCAAATATTATTTGACTAGGTACTCCTTTCTCCACTTTTTATAAAGTTTCGAATCTATAATCTTCAAGCATTGGTAAACTGGACTAATCCAATAGTTCCTTAACCCAAAACCTCTTGGTTCACCAATCATTCTCTCATGAATTAAAATTTCTTTTGTTGCCAAATTAACCATAACAAAATGGAAACATGCTTCAACCTTTTCCTTATCCAGGTATTCCGCAATAAACATAATACCGATCCCTTTTTCTATAGTATAATTAGAATTATTTACAAAACCTTGCATATCATCTTGAGAATAGTTCAAAGCTTTTCCCTCCATGTTTTCTACTGCCGTATTATTATTGATCAAAGTAATGTCAGAAAGATTATATGCAACATGATCTTTTCGTAAAGCATTCTTAAAGCTATATTTTTCTTTTTCGTTTTTCACGACTCCATTCCATCCTTCAAAATATTTATCTTTGACCGCAGAAATACCCACGTTTCCTGCCGATTCAAATTGAGAAAATTCACCGATAAACTTCGCATGGGAATAATCTATTCCCATATAAGTATATTCGAAATCAGTTGGTCTAAAAATATCTGACGTCTTCTGTGCAAAAGTCAATATGCTAAATGTACAGGCTAGGGTTAAAATAATTACTTTCATAAAAATGTGATATAATTGGGTTTACGTTTACCGGGGTTTATGATGTGCTTTTTTAATTCTTTTTCTGTTACTAACAATAACTCTGGTGCTACTTTTAATTTTGTTTTCAATTTCAATAACAATTCTTTTAACAAGTCTGCATCAACTTCTTTTTCTGAAAGAAGAATTTTCAAGTTAATCGCAGTCATATCAATTTGGTCTACTAAGATATGATATAAATCAATTTTATCAAAAGACATTAATACATTATAAATTGATTGTGGGTAAATACTAGTACCTTTGAATTTTATCAATTGACTTTTACGACCTATTATTGGTCCTATCCTAGGTGAACTTGACCCACATTTACATTTATCTGACCAAAATGCAGCAATATCTCCTGTTCTATAACGAATAAGAGGAGTTCCTTCAACTCCTAAAGTCGTAATTACAATTTCTCCTTCTTCACCGTTACTGACATGTGTATCATTTTCTCTCAATACTTCCAGATGCAAAAGTTCTTTATTTAAGTGTCCTCCATTTTGCATCTTACATTCTGAAAATGCCGTAGCCATTTCAGTTGAAGCATAGGTCGAAAACAACTTCACATCCCATTTAGAAGTAATCTTGCTACCAATTAAATTATAGTTGAAGCTATTATCCCGTATTGATTCACCTATACAAATAATTGAATCAATAGACGTTTTATTATAATCAATACCATTTTTATCAGCGTAATCCAATAACAGTAAAATAAACGATGGAACAGCAATTAACTTTGTTGGTTTATACTTAAGTATAGAGTCCCATTGAGCAGATATAGCACCTGGGCCTTGACGAATTATTCCAGCATTCATTTTTTGAACACCCAGGTAATAAGCAATTCCTGCCATAAACTGCTTATCAACAGTCGTTAACAATTGATAAAGGTCGCCCTCAGAACCATTCATTAAAGTCAAAGAAGCCCTTTCATTCTCTGCTAAACGCTCTAAGTCATTCTTTGTTAGGAAAACTGTAATTGGCTCTCCAGATGTTCCGGAAGTAGTCACATATTCCGCAATTTTTGACATCTCAACACAACAAAAACGTTCATTTTGAGCCGCAACATCTTCTTTTGTCGTAAATGGTAAGGATTCAAAATCACCTACGTTAGCATCTTTAAAATGGTTTTGATAAAACGGAGAATTACTCATTACATATTGGATCATTTCTTCCAATGACGCATTCTTCTCCAAAATAGAATTACTTGTAATCATTTTAATTTCCTTTCAAATTAATAAGCTCTACTCTCATGCTTGGTGAGGCTACTTTTTTAGTCAATGCCATGTCAATGTATTGATCAACCTTTTTCTGATTACCTTTCATTTTGTAATACCTTGCAAGCATCTCATAGGTGACATAAGACTCACTATTCAATTGAATAAAGTCTGACACTTCAGTTTCTGTCAAATTAATCTTTTCGCCAAAAATAAGATACCTAGATATTCGATTCTTGACCTTCTTGAATTTTTTAAACCCTTTGTATTTGGAGGTATAAATAAATGGATCTGCCTGGATAGTATCCATTACGCTAAAGTTATTTCTTTGAAAAACGTCGTTTAAATCGTATGCGATGAATTTTCCAAGTTGAAAATCACTAGTAGAAACATAGAAGAGCAATTCTTCAGGCTTCATAAGTGTGCTATGATGCGCAATTAACTGATTTACTGCCCTTGGGTTCCCCATTCCCAAAGTATCGTCATTACTAGCGTTCTGATTTCTTAGAATAGATACAACAATATCTTTCGTAATAGTATCATTTGCTGCCAATAATTCAACAACTCGATCAAATCGATATTTTGAATCACTTCCTTTAATGTTATCAAGATTCACTTTATCATTTTTAAAAGCGTCGGATTGATAATGATTTGAGCAAACCAATTCATTTTTTCCTTTTGGATCATACACATCCATTTTCGAAGGTGATTTTTCAATCAATATTGAACGCCCATCGATTTTACTAGAAATCATAATTGTTTCAGAAACAAATGTCTCTCTCTTTTCTGCTATAGCTATTGCTTCTTTTATGGATGATGAATACTGAAGAATCTCTCTTGCTAAAAGTGAAATTGGTGTTTTAGACCCTGTGGGTAAATCAGACTTTGAAGCATTTATGGTTACCCCTAATCCTTTTTCATTCATTCCAGAAACAACCCCTGTAAATCCAGCCCAAGAATAAGATACAAACCCATACCCTTTATCTGGCTTCATGAATAACAGAAGTTTATCTTCTGCAAATTCATCACCAAGATAAAAATCAAAATTACGCCCTACCAATAAATTACCATCGGACGTTCTATCTCCTTTTAACGCAAAAGAAGTGCATCCAACTATACTGTAATCATTTAAAGCATGACCTATATCATGGGCTGCATGATAGTTCAAATGGCGAATATATTTCGGGCCGATATAATTAAATTCATCTCCAAAACTTTTCGATATACCATAGATTTCTTGTTGATTTTCCAACGGAATATGCCGATGCAAATCCTTGTTGTAGTATCCTATAAATATTTTTAAAAACTCTTGAAAAAACTCATTTGGAACAAAATCATTGATTTGGCCAACAAATATTTCTTCTTGTCTTTGACACAATTCTTTCGCTAACTTACCATATACTAAACCTCGCTCATAAGCACTGCCCTCAATGTACATTTCCCAAACGCCAAATTCATTTTTCCTTAACCAGTTTGGACCTAATGTATAATGGTTTTTTGACACTTCTACTCTCTCACCCACTTCAATTTCTGACACTTCTGGTGGAGACAATTGTAAATAAACAAAAAGTATATATAGAAATAAAGACATGAAAAACAGCAATACCAATTCAAAACCAAACCAAAATAGTTTAAGAGCTGACATTGAGAAGCGCAGTAATTTATTCAAAATATGAAAGGTCATTAATATAAGATATAAAGATAATTATACTTTACATTTGCAATGCATGAAATATTTAAAAATAATTAAATCGCAATCTGGAACTATTTGGCTATTGGACAGTGATGAAAATTTATTTGATAAATCTCAATTCAAAACGAAAAAAGAATTTGAAAAACATATTATCTCTAGAATGATTGAAGATTCCATTGGTGAATATGACTTGTCGCATCTCGAAAATGGTTCACCTTTTCTAGTTGGATTCGAAGAGCCAAATATTTCAATCAGTCATTCTGCGAATCTCTTTGCAATATATATATCTAAGGAGAAAAATGTTGGAGTTGATGTTGAATTAATGACGAAACAATTAACCCCTGGACGGCATTACTTTTTAAACCATCAAGAAATGAAAACCAATTGGAACAATGAAAACTTGTATGCCATATGGTGCGCTAAAGAAGCCTATTACAAATCAATTAAAGGAAATGTAAAGGCGATCAATGAAGAATTAACAATATTGAAAATTGGTGAGCAAGAGATTCGAGGTCAATTCAACAATGAAATTGTTCTGTTTTCAATTGAACGAATGAAAGGGATTATTTTGGTGTATACTAAATGAAATTTAGTCCTCTAAATTTCGAACAACTCTTTGAACCCCTTCTACTTCTTCAAATTTGCGCATCAGCTCATCCAAATGCTCGGTATCAAATACAAGAACAGTCATTTTTCCAATAAAAATACCGTCGTTTGTTTCAAAAGAAATTGAGCGCATGTTCACATTATGCTCGTTCGTAATGATATTTGTCAATTTATTGACAATTCCCAAACTATCAATACCATGAACCGTTATTGAGGCCAAACTTTCTTTTAAATCAGTATTTTTCCAAGTTGCCTTAATGCAGCGATACGCCATTTTTGAGAGTTGATTCTCCGCATTAGAGCAGTTGTATCTATGAATTTTAATTCCATCGTTTATTGTAACAAATCCATAGATATTATCTCCAGGAATTGGACTACAACAAGTAGCCAAAGTGTAATCAATATTTTTAAAATCGTCTCCGATTAATATGGTATCTTTCTTTGTATTGAGCTTTGAAAAAACTTCTTCCTCTGCTTTCTTTGGTCTTTTTACAACTCGTTTTTCAATTTGAAGAACACCATTTTTATTGTCAATTTCACGTAATTTACGGAGGTCAATTTTTCCTTTCGCAATTCTAAAATACAATTCAGTAGCATTGGGCATTTTATAAAATCTCTCCAAAACACTAATATTTTCAGAGGTATACCTGATATTGTGCTGCTTAAATTTCCGATCTAAAATTTCCTTTCCATCTAACGCAATGATTTTTCTAGCTTCATTCAAAGAAGACTTTATCTTTTGTTTCGCTCTCGCTGAGACAACAAACTTTAACCACTCTTCATTGGGCTTCTGCTTAGAAGAGGTAATTATTTCCACTTGATTCCCACTTTCGAGCTGATAACTCAATGGAACCAGGCGATTATTAACTTTTGCCCCAATACAGGAGTCCCCAATATCCGTGTGAATATCGTAGGCGAAATCTAAAATTGTAGAACCTGTAGGCAACACACGTAAATCACCTTTCGGTGTAAAAATATAAATCTCGTCTGTGAAAAGATTTAATTTAAATTCGTTAATGAAATCCATTGCATCTGTCTCTGGGTTCTCCATTAAATCTCGAATTTCAGATACCCATCTATCAAACTTACTTTCTCCGCCTTTGGATTCTTTGTATCGGTAATGTGCTGCTAATCCTTTCTCTGCAATTTCATCCATTCTTTTGGAACGGATCTGAACCTCGACCCATTTACCGGTCTTTGACATCACTGTTGTATGCAACGACTCGTAACCGTTTGCCCTTGGTGTAGAAATCCAATCTCTTAAACGATCAGGACTTGGCTGGTAAAAATCAGTGACCATTGAGTAAATCCTCCAACAATCTGGTTTCTCTAGCTCTATAGGTGTATCAATAATAATACGAATAGCGAAAATATCATAGACTTCTTCAAAAGGAATTTCTTTTGCTACCATTTTTCTATAAATAGAAGAAATCGCCTTTGTGCGCACTTTTACTTCAAATATATAGCCTTCATGCAACAAAGCATCTTTAATTGGCTGGGTAAACTTTCGAATAAAACGATTTCTTGCATCTTTTGTAGATTTCAGTTTCGATTCAATTTCTTTATACACTTGAGGTTCTCTATAAAGAAAAGCAAGGTCTTCTAGGTCCGTCTTAACCGAATACATCCCCAAACGATGGGCTAAAGGGGCATATAAAAACTTTGTTTCAGAAGCAATTTTTAACTGCTTATCTGGTCGCATACTAGCGAGCGTTCTCATATTATGCAAACGATCAGCTAATTTGATTAAAACAACACGAATATCATCAGAGATCGTCAGCACCATCTTCCTGAAATTCTCGGCTTGAATTGAAATTGACTCGTCAAAAACTTCTGGGATTTTTGTTAACCCGTCAATTATTAAGCGAACCTCAGCTCCAAAAAGATCTTCAATATCCTCGAGGGTAATGTGCGTATCCTCAACAGTATCATGCAATAATGCACAAACAATAGCTGTAGTGCCTAACCCCATTTCATCCGCACAAATTCTAGCCACTGCAATTGGATGATAAATGTATGGTTCACCTGATTTTCGTCGCATAGATTTGTGCGCGTCAACGGCAACATCAAATGCTTTTCGAATAATTCGAGTATCTTCTTTTGTTTTATTTTTTTTAGCGCGCAGTAAACCTCGAAATGCATTGAGAATTTCAATCCTTTCTTGCTCCAAATCAATGTTTAATTCCTCGCTCATTTATTTCGCTGGTAATACTTTTGTAGCTACTTCTCCAAATCCAATTCTTACTCCGTCTTTTTCTGAGAACCCTCTCATTATAACAGTATCGCCGTCATTGATGAATTTACGTTCTGTACCATCACTCATTTTAAATGGCTTTGTGCCTTTCCAAGAAATTTCTAACATGGAACCGTACATTCCCTCTTCTGGTCCAGAAATTGTTCCTGAACCCATTGCATCACCACAACTGATATTGCAACCATTCACTGTATGATGCGCCAATTGTTGGTTCATATTCCAGTACATGTATTTATAATTTGATTGACCTACAATATTTTCATCTCCATTCTCGGGTTGAATGATCACATCCAATTTAATGTCGATATGCTTATCATCTTTATATTCAAGGTATGGTAAAATTTTTGGATCATCTTGTTTAGGTCCAGGGATTCTGAATGGTTCTAAGGCATCAATAGTAACAATCCATGGAGAAATACAAGAAGCAAAACTTTTCCCTAAGAAAGGGCCTAATGGAACGTATTCCCAACCTTGAATATCTCTTGCACTCCAATCATTGAACAAAGCCATTCCGAAGATAAAATCATCCGCCTCATCAGTTGATATTACGTCTCCTAATGGTTTACCCTGATAAGTAAAGAAAACTGTTTCCAATTCGAAATCCAACAAATTAGATTGACCAAACACAGGTACATCTGCTGAAGGTGGTTTTTTTTGTCCTTTTGGGCGATAAATATCTTGTCCTGAAACAATGATAGAAGAAGCTCTACCATGATACCCAACAGGTATATGCTTCCAATTTGGCAAAAGAGCATTATCTGGATCTCTAAATAAACAGCCTACATTAAAAGCATGCTGCTCACTAGAATAGAAATCTGTATAATCTCTGGAATATATCGGCATCTCCATTGACACTTGTGCCATTGGAATCAAAATTTGACTTACATGGTGCTCATTCTTTTGTAAATCATCATGTTCAGTACTGAATAATTTTGAAATGCGATCTCTTAGTTGACGTGTACCTGTCTTTCCTTTCATCATCATTTGATTCAACGTTTTTGTGTCAAAATCTTCTAATGTAAAAGGGGTATTATCGAGATAACCTAAAACAAACAATGTTTTTAAATCGATGGCGAAATCACCAATTCTTGATGCCACTCTTGGAGAATCTCCATTCAATTGAATAATACCAAAAGGTAAATTTTGAATTGGAAAATCTGAATTTTCTGGAACTTCTACCCATGAAGTTAAAGCTGGATTATTTGCTGCTATATTCATATATCTATTTGCTTAAAATTCTTAATTACACGTTAAATCTGAAATGCATTACATCACCATCTTCAACGATATACTCTTTACCTTCAACTTTAAATTTACCGGCATCCTTGACTGCGGTCTCAGAACCAAACTCAACAAAATCATTATATTTCATTACTTCGGCACGGATGAAACCTTTCTCGAAATCTGTATGTATCACCCCAGCTGCCTGTGGTGCCGTCATTCCTTTTGAAATAGTCCAAGCTCGAACTTCTTTTACTCCTGCTGTGAAGTAGGTATCTAAATTCAGTAAAGTGTATGCAGAGCGAATTAATCTATTGACGCCAGGCTCAGTTAAGCCAAGCTCTTCTTGAAACATTTGACGTTCTTCATATGTCTCAAGTTCCATAATATCTGATTCTATGGCCGCTCCAATGATCAAAACTTCAGCATTCTCATTTTTTACCGCTTCTCGAACAGCATCAACATGAGCGTTACCATCTTTAACAGAAGATTCATCTACATTGCACAGATACATTACAGGCTTACTAGTAATCAATTGCATCTTTTGAACAATAACGAGTTCTTTCTCATCAAAATCGATTGAACGAATAGAATCACCAGCTTCTAATGTTTCCTTTATTCTTAATGCGATCTCATATTCTTTGACTAAATCCTTATCACCCGATTTTACAGCTCGTGCTGAAGAATTAATTCTTTTATCAATGCTTTCTAAATCTTTTAATTGTAATTCAATATCTATAACCTCCTTGTCTCTAACAGGGTCTACCGATCCATCAACATGGATAATATTATCATCTTCAAAACATCTTAAAACATGAATAATTGCATCCGTCTCACGAATATTGGCTAAGAATTGATTTCCTAACCCCTCTCCTTTTGAAGCACCTTTCACAAGACCCGCAATATCAACGATTTCCATTGTTGTGGGAATCACCTTTTCTGGATTGACCAACTCTTCCAATTTCTCTAGTCTTTCGTCTGGAACAGAAATAGTTCCTACATTAGGTTCTATTGTACAAAAAGGATAATTCGCAGATTGCGCTTTCGCATTCGATAAACAGTTAAACAATGTTGACTTACCTACATTCGGAAGCCCAACGATTCCACATTTTAATGCCATTAATTCTTTTTTCTTACAAAGATAAGAAAAAGCATAGCTTTTGAAAGGTCAAAACAACAGAGCAAACATCCTAGACGAATACCTTTGCCAATAAATAATTACCTTTATAATTCAAAATCAAGAAAAATGCGAATAATATTAATCTCCCTTTCCCTTCTTATTTCCACATTTACATTCTCACAAGAAGACTCTATTTTTTTACGAAAAATATATAATGAAGCTTTAACTAAGGGCAATGCTTACGAAGATTTAAGAAGTTTATGCAAGGATATTGGCGCACGAGTTACAGGCTCTGCTGAAGCTGAAATGGCTGTGCAATGGGGTAAGCGAAAAATGGAGTCCTATGGTTTTGACAAAGTTTACTTGCAAGAAATTCAAGTACCCCATTGGGAAAGAGGAACGACCGAAGCTGGTTGGA
Organism: uncultured Flavobacteriales bacterium; assembly: GCA_905480145.1. Lineage (GTDB taxonomy): Bacteria > Bacteroidota > Bacteroidia > Flavobacteriales_D > Crocinitomicaceae > UBA4466. The sequence goes on from CAJQPA010000018.1 coordinate 55,801, forward strand.
TTCGTTTAACAAATGGTGAATTAATAAAAGTTAATTTACTCGCTCTAGGTGGCTCTATAGGAACATCAGGTCTTATGAAAGGAGAAGTTATTGGATTTAACACTTTGGAAGAATTAAAAAACGCGAATAAAAAAGAAATCGAAGGGAAAATTGTCTTCATTAACCAGCACATGGATGAGCAACAAATTGTAACTTTTCGTGCTTATGGCGGATGTTATGCTATTCGAGGTTATGGAGCGATTGAAGCTGGCCATCTCGGAGCCAAGGCCGTTATTATTCGTTCTTTGGGTCTTCCCATTGACGAACACCCTCACACGGGGTCAATGTCATACGCAGATTCCGTTTCAAAAATCCCGGCTGCAGCATTGTCAACTTTAGACGCTGATAAATTAGCCAACGTTTTAAAAAATGAAAGTGCTGAGTTTATTTTAGAAATGGATTGTAGAGATTATCCAGATGTTACTTCTTACAATGTCATTGGAGAAATGACTGGGTCAGAAAAGCCAAATAATATAATAACTTTTGGAGGACATTTGGATTCTTGGGATACCGGAGAAGGTGCTCATGATGATGGTGCAGGTATTGCGCATACTCTTGAAGCAATGAGAATACTGAAAGAACTTGATTACAAACCTAAAAACACTTTGCGTTTAGTCTTTTTTATGAATGAGGAAAATGGAAATCGAGGTGGTAAAGGTTATGCAGAATGGGCAAAAGGGCAGAAACACGAAAATCATATTTTAGCTTTAGAAAGTGACCGGGGTGGATTCTCTCCTAGAGGGTTCCATATTGATGGCACTGAAGAACAACTTAAGATACTTCGATCATACTCAGAGATCTTTAGACCATATGAATTACATGTATTTGACAAAGGATTTGGCGGCGTTGATATATCTCCACTTAAAGAACAATTTGAAGGAATTCCATTAGTTGGTTTTGTACCTGATTCTCAGCGCTATTTTGATTTTCATCATGCTCCTAGCGATGTATTTGAAAATGTAAACAAACGAGAATTGGAATTGGGTTGCGCAGCGATAGCTTCTGTACTTTATTTATTTGATCTTGCTCTTTAAGAAGAGTTGATTATTCTTCATTTCGATTTGGAATATTCTCATCGGTTAGGCTATAAAGAAAATTAACCAAATCTGTTTTTTGTTCTTCCGTAAAATTAAGCGGTTCAATCATTAAGGTATCTAAATTGATAGGAGTCTTTACAAAGTCATAGGGGTTACTGTAAAAATCTATCACCTCTTCTAAAGAAATAAACATTCCGTTATGCATGTAAGGAGCAGTCAACTCAACATTTCTTAATCCTGGCACTTTGAACCTTCCTAAATCTGCAGAGTCTCTTGTAATATCAAACCGTCCTCTATCTGTTAATTCAATACCATCGTACAATCCAATATTTCGAAATTCATCACCTGTAAAGTCAGGACTAAAATGACATTCGAAACATTTGAATTGGTCATCGATAAATATTTCACGCCCTCTTTTTTGAGATTCACTAAGTGCATTAATATCCACATCACTGATCCATAAATCATGAGGAGCACTTCCATCACTTTCCAAACTTCGCTGAAACTCAGCTAATGCACGTGTAATATTTTCTCTTCCTGGTTTTTCTGAATACACCTGATGAAATAACTGTATATAATCTTTAATTCGCTGTATTCTGAGAGTTGCTTTATCAAATGATAAATTCATTTCAATAGGATTCTCGACAGGCATTATCGCTTGTTCCTCTAATGTTTTCGCTCGACCATCATGAAAGAAGAATGGTCTACTCGCCATATTCATAACAGAAGGTGTATTCCTGATTCCGACGCTATCATTAACGCCTAATGAGAAAGGTATGTTGTCCGCATATGCGAATTGTGGTTGATGACAACTAGCGCAAGAGATAGAGCTATCTAGAGAAAAAACGGGATCAAAAAAGAGCTTCTCTCCTAATTCAATTTCAGAAATCATTGCCTTATTTCTATGACAACTTACACTTAATATCAATAACGCTAAAACGATTATGACTCTCACGCGACAAAACTAACTAAATCAAAACAAAATTCTATTGCTTGAGATTATTTTAGCTTAAAAAAACATATAAATATGCAATAAAAAAAGTGGGTCATTTTAGATCTTTTTGCATCCAAATATTACAAGCAAAATGACCTGAATTACCTAATGGGTGATTCAACATTTTAAACCCCATGTGTTCATACAAGCCAATCGCCTCACTTAATTCTGGCAATGATTCCAAATATACTTTGCTATAACCTAAAACACTTGCCTCTTCAATCACCATTTCCATTAATTTTTTTCCGACACCTAAACCTCGAGAAGTATTTAACAGATAGAGTTTAACTAATTCTGTGCAATCATCGTCCAATCCGTTAGTTGGATATAAACCAACCCCACCGGCGATTGCGTTATCAATTTCCACAACCCAATACTCTGCCTTATCTATTTGAAAAGTTTCGAACAGCTTGTCAGTTGTAGAATCTGTAAAAACAGTTCCTGGTATATCCAGACCATGTTCTGTCAATACCTCTCGAATAACTCGAGCAATTTCAAAATTATCTGAAGCTTTTATTTTTCGGTAAACTATGTTTGGCATGACCGCAAAATTAGCAGATTAGAATTAATTCCACATCAATTTTTTCCTACTCTTTATTTTTTGACAAAGAATCACAAGTCTTTTGTTAATAAAAATGAGTGCTTTCCGACGGTAATTGGGAAAAATCTCCCTATTTTTGCATTCTAAATATTAGTTGTTCCAATCAAAATTTAAGGTACAGCAAAAAAAAACAAGGTATGGCAGAAGACATATTTGACAAGATCAAAAAAAACAGAGGGCCTTTAGGTCAATATTCAAAAGGAGTACACGGTTATTTCACTTTCCCAAAATTGGAAGGAGAAATTAGCAATAAAATGATTTTTCGTGGAAAAGAATGCCTAGTGTGGTCTGTAAATAACTATTTGGGATTAGCCAATCATCCAGAAGTTCGTAAAGCCGATGCTGATGCATCTGCAGAATGGGGGTTAGCATATCCAATGGGGTCTCGAATGATGACTGGTCAAACGAGTGAACACGAAGCTTTAGAGGCAGAGCTTTCTGAATTCATGCAGAAAGAAGACACAATTCTTTTGAACTTTGGTTACCAAGGAATGGTTTCTTCAATCGATTCTATGGTTGATAGAAATGACGTAATTGTTTACGATAGTGAATCACATGCTTGCATACTAGACGGAATGCGACTTCATGCTGGTAAGCGTTTTGTATTTAAACACAATGATATGGAAAGTTTTGACAAGCAAATGTCAAGAGCAACTAAGATTGTTGAAAATACAAGCGGTGGTATTCTAGTTATAACGGAAGGTGTTTTCGGAATGGCTGGAGATCAAGGTCGCTTAAAAGACATAGTAGAATTTAGAAAATCAGGAAAATATGACTTCCGTTTATTTGTAGATGATGCTCACGGATTTGGTACTGTTGGAAAAACTGGACAAGGTGCGGGAGAAGAGCAAGGAGTTCATGAAGAAATAGATATTTTATTTGGAACATTTGCGAAGTCAATGGCTTCTGTAGGTGCATTTATCTGTGCCAAAGAACATATTGTTGAATATTTACGCTACAATATGCGTTCTCAAGTATTCGCTAAATCGTTACCAATGCCTTTAGTTGTTGGTGCAAGAAAGCGTTTGGAGCTATTGAAAGATCAGCCAGAACATAAAGAAAACTTGTGGAAAGTAGCTTCTGCACTTCAAGATGGTTTGGTGAAAGCTGGTTTTGACATTGGTGTTACAAACTCCGCTGTTACTCCAGTCTTCCTAGAAGGGAATTTAGCTGAAGCAACAAACTTAACATTTGATATGCGTGAAAATTATAATATTTTCTGCTCTATCGTTATTTATCCGGTAGTACCTAAAGATGTTATTATGCTTCGTTTAATACCAACGGCAGTTCACACTTTAGAAGATGTACAATACACAATTGATACCTTTATTACCGTGAAATCGAAGTTAGATGCTGGTGATTATAAATCTGAAGAGATGGCTACCGTAGAGGTAGATACTAAAAATTAATAAATTGACAACCTCAGTTAAAACTGAGGCAAGAATAGCAATATTAAAAAAGCCGTTTATCAATGATAAACGGCTTTTTTATGCACTTGAAAATGCAAGACTCTTAAAGACCATACCCATTTGGATTTTCATCTTTGATTCTCACCAATGAATCAACTATATATTGACCTTCAGCCTCAGAATAGTTGTCTCCCCTCCAAGGTAAAGAATTGTTATAGTTTGAATAATGGAGCTCTAATTCCATTCCTTGAGAATTCATAAGTTTATTTGCTAACTCTTCATCTGCAACAGAGAAGTGAAACATATTTGAAGAAACACCAGCGTTGTTCTTTGTCCTTACCCCAGGAAGCATCATTTCACCTTCAAAAGTTTTAAAAAAGGTCCCTTTATTGGAGAATTTATATAAGATTCCAACGCGAGTTCCAGAACTGTAAACAAAATAATATTGATAATAAACATAACCTGAAACTATCGATAGAAGGATAAAAGAAATGATCAATAACATTTTTCTTTTTGATTTCCTTGTCTTTTTCTCAATAAGCTCTTGTTCTTTTACCTCCATGCTTTCAGACATACTGTTGATTTTATGTAAACTTAATGAAAATTGATTTAATGATTTTTCAAGACGTCTATCAATTGATCAATTTCTTCAAAGGTATTGCCAGAATGGAAACACAACCTTAATCGCTCTTTGCCAACAGCTACAGTAGGAGAAAAAATAGGTTTCACAGCAATCTTTGCATTTTGCAATTTTTTCGCCACGACTTTTGTCTTCTTAATTTCACTATACTCCAAAATTTGAATCGGAGAGTTTGATTCAGAAATCAACCCCTCATTATTGAAATTTGTTCTGAAATATTGAAGATTATCTTGAAGTTTTTTCTTTCTTTCTGTCAAGTCATTCACCTTTACAATTTTTGAATTACGCAGAATACTAGAATCAGGCAATGCAGTTGTATAAATAAAAGATCTAGCAAAATTAATCAAAAACTGAATTAAATCATTCGAGCCCAATACAATCGCACCATGCCCACCATAAGCTTTTCCAAAAGTAACCAATCGTGCAAATACTTTATCTTCTATATTTAGAGCATTGACAAACCCTTTCCCATTTTCTCCGAATACACCTGCTGAGTGGGCCTCATCTACTATTAGATTCGCTGAGTACTGATCGCACAGATCACTTATCTTTCTCAAAGGAGCAAGGTCACCATCCATAGAATACAAACCTTCTACAGCGACATAAACTGACCCCTCGGCTTTGATTAAAACACGTTCGAGATCTTCTGGATTATTATGTGAAAATGAATAACTTTTCGCAAAACTTAAACGAATACCATCTCTTACACTTGCATGAATATACTCGTCATATATTATGGTGTCACCGCGTTGAGGGATTGAACTAAAAAATCCAATATTCGCATCAAAGCCTGAATTAAAATGCAAAGCACTTTCTGAGTTAAAGAATGAAGCCAATGACTTTTCTGATTCAAGAACAACATTGGATGTTCCAGAAATCAATCTAGAACCTGTTGCTCCAAAAGAAGCTAATGCTCCCCCTTTAATATCATTAAATACATTCAATTTAGAAAGACTTAGATAATCATTTGAAAAGAAATCTATATATCCCTCAAAACAAGAAAGGGAACGTAATGTCCCCTCTTTCTCTCGTTTTTTCATTTTATCTAACAGTTTTTGATCCATATCAATACTGCTCATCAATTAGTTGGAAGAAGAAACTACTTTTCTTGGTTGAAAATCAGTTTTCCCTTCTACCTCAAGTTTCTCTCGTGCTGCTTTTAATTCAGCTGCGCGTTTTGCTTCTTTTTCTTTTCTTGCATCAATAATAGCATCTGGCTTACTAACTGGTTGCTCTCCATCTGCAAATGAAGCCTTTGCTGTCAAACCAAGAATTTTGAACATTTCTTTGTCCTCATTAAAATCTGGGTTTGGCGTCGTCAATAATTTATCTCCTGCAAAAATTGAACTGGCTCCTGCCATAAAACACATTGCTTGTGCCTCCATATTCATTTGTGTTCTTCCCGCTGACAATCTCACAACAGACTTCGGAAAAGCAATTCTTGTAGTCGCAACCATTCGAATCATTTCCCATTGCTCGATTGGTTTTTGTTCAGACAAAGGTGTTCCTTCAACTGCCACCAAAGCATTAATTGGAATCGATTCAGGAGGGTTTTCCATCTCCATATAACTCATCAATAGACCAACACGGTCTTCAATAGCCTCTCCCATTCCTATAATACCTCCCGAACAAACAGAAATCCCTGCCTTTCTTGCGTTATCAATGGTATTCAAACGATCTTCGTATTCTCTTGTTGAAATTACATCATCGTAGTAATCTTTTGAAGTATCTAAGTTGTGATTGTAAGCAAATAAGCCAGCATTCTTTAATCTTTTCGCTTGATTTTCGTTCATCATACCGAGGGTACAACAAACTTCCATGTTCAGGTCGTTTACCCCTTGCACCATTTCAACAACACTATCGAAATCTTTATTATCTCTAATTTCTCTCCAAGCTGCCCCCATGCACAATCTAGAAGAACCGTTTGCTTTTGCATTTCTTGCTTGCTCCAAAACAGATTCTACCGTCATCATTTTTTGTGCATCAACATCTGTATGATACCTTGCCGCTTGAGGGCAATAACCACAATCCTCTGGACATCCTCCAGTCTTAATTGACAAAAGTGAAGACATCTGAACCTCCAATGGGTTATGATGAAGACGATGAACAGTTGCTGCTTCAAAAACCAATTCTAACAATGGTTTATTATATAATTCGAGTAACTCTTCTTTGGTCGTATAGCTTTGCATTCTTACTTACTTAATAATTTGGATACAAATATAATGAAATGAAAGTAGACTAAAGAAAAACTTAAAATAAGTTCGTCTTGTTTATTTCATAATTTATCTTGGTAAAAGGGTGTAAGTTAATGTGGCAATTTATCTTTGAAAACACCATAAACAAAGGCACCTGTTAACGCACATAAAATAGAAACGAGCATGATTGTATTTCCATAGCCTATGTGTGCATAAATTGGTCCCGGACAAGCACCAGTCATAGCCCAACCAAAACCAAATAAAACACCACCCATAATATTCGATTTAACCCTCAACACCTTCGGCATTAGAACAACATCTTCTCCTTTAATTGTTTTTATTTGATATTTCTTAATCAAGAATATTGATAAAGCACCAACAGAAATAGCTGATCCAATAACACCATACATATGAAAACTTTCAAACAAAAACATTTCCTGTATTCGAAACCAAGAAATAACTTCTCCCTTTACAAGTGGAACACTAAAAAACATTCCTAATAATGTTGCGTAGATATATTTCATTAGAGTAATTTAAAAATGTAAGGAAACACGAACCAAGTCATTAACAAGCCTCCACAGAAAAAACCAATGACTGCAATCAATGAGGACAAACTAAACAAACTTAGTCCCATAATAGCATGACCTGAAGTACAACCTCCCGCGTAACGTGCCCCAAACCCGACCAAAAAACTACCCAAGCATAAAAGTATCAATGTTATCGGTGAACTTAGAGATTTCCAACTAAATATTTCTATTGGAATCATCCCTGAAAAATCTTCAATGCCCAATGACTTAAGCTTTAAGACTGTGCCTTCAGAGATGTCAACTATTTCATTGTTTGGAAATAAATTAACTACCAAGAAAGAACCGATGACAAGTCCCACCACAAATAATAAATTCAAGGGTTGTTTTTTCCAATCGTACTGGAATATTTTAATGTTCGTTTTTGAAAATCCCATTGCACAAATATCTCTCAACGTACCTGAAATACCGAAAGGCTTGTTAATTAAAAGTAACGTTAAAGGAACTGTTAAACCTATCAAGGGACCAGCTATATACCATGGCCATGGAGTACTAAAAAATTCCATTGTTGTTTTTAAATTTTATTGATACTATTAATTACTCAAGAACGCAGAATCATTTTCCCACCAGACAAACGGCATAAGCCTTAATTGCTTTTGAATTCCCAAATGAATCAACTTTTTCATGAGTTGTTGCTTTTATAGAAACAACATCTTCATCAACCTGAAGAATGTTCGCAATCTCTTTTTGCATTTTAGGTATGTGGGGATTGAGTTTTGGTGTTTCAAGAATTACCGTACTGTCAATATTTACCACGGAATAACCTTTTGCTTCAATTAGTTTATAGACCTCAGCTAAAAGAATTTTACTGTCAATGCCTTTATATTTAGGGTTCGTATCTGAAAAATGAAAGCCAATATCCCTTAGATTCAATGCTCCTAGAAGAGCATCACATATAGCATGAATTAAAACGTCTGCGTCTGAATGACCAACAGCACCAATTTCAGATTCTATTTTGACTCCACCTACGAATAGTGGAATTCCTAACTCCAACCGATGAACATCAACGCCTTGACCGATTCGAATACTTTCCAGCATACTCATTACAATTATGGAGTTTCCGTGACAGAAGGTTTATTAGAATCTCCTAGCTCAAAACGTAAAGAAAAACGCAAAGTATTGGCAAGAGGATTTGTTTTCTTTAAAGCTGCTAAATATGAGATGTCAACTCCGAACTTATTGTACTTAAATCCAATACCAAGATTGAAATATTGTCTCGAGCCCTTGTTTTTGTTTTCATAAAAGAAACCTGCTCTCAATGCAAATACATTATTATACCAATATTCTAACCCAGTAGCGATGTTAATTTCGGAAATCTCTTCTTTAAACCTTGAACCTTTAACGATTTGGTATGAACCATCTTCGTTTTTAATTAAGTTATCTGCGTCATCTCTTTCAATTTGACCTGGCGCATCATAAAAAGACTGCATCATACCTGCAATTACACCAATGTCGTTTGAGTATCCCACTCTATCTTCTCCAAGATCCGAATAACCTGAAGAAGTTTTAGTCAGTTCAGGTGTAGGTACTAGTAGTTTTTGAAGGTCTACTGCTAACGTAATACTATTGTACTTATCTATATCCGCTTTAAATGCATTCCCCAGCTTCAAATTCATTGGTGCAAAGTCTCCTGTCGTTGCTCCTAAATCAGAGTATTTCACTTTATTTCCAACATTATTAATTGTAGCACCAAAAGTATAAGACCCTTTCAAAGAACCGATTTTGGCTTGATCATTAAAAAAGGCAAAAGAAATATCTGCTGCACCAACAATAGCTGCTTTAGATTCAACTCCCTGAACAGGCAATCCTTGCGTTAGATTTGAATAGGCAAATTTACCGTTCAATCCGACACTCGTTCTTTTTGACGTTTGAAATGCGTAACCTCCAGTAATTTCATATTCACTTGGCTTACCATCGCGAATTACGTCACCATTAGTTCCTGTATAAGTAATACTTCCAAGACTAAAATATCTCAAAGCACCAGCAATTGAATGCCGATCTCCTAATTGAGTATACGCCGAAACATATGATAAATGAATATCGTTTGTTAATTGCCTCAACCAAGGTGTGTATGATACACTAACTTCACCTTTCGCTTCAGAAAAATTCATTATTGCTGTATTCCAATAAATGGAATTTGAGTTTGCGCTTAATGCTGTTCCAGCATCCCCCATTCCTCCTGCTCTAGAATCCGGAGTAATCGACATGAAAGGCACTGCTGTTGTGATCGTATTCAATTGCAAACTTTTATCTGTAGCACCGCCAGATGTTGGCTGGGCAAATGAATTCATAGAGATGAAAACTGCAATCGCACTTGTAATTATATTATTCATTTTTTATAAATCTATTAAGATTATCTACAAATATACGTTTTCAAACGCCCTTTATTGCAATGTTATTTTAAAATAACTAATTTCTCTAATTTTTCTGCTTTAACTCCATCTGGAGAAGTGACTATCAATCTATACACATAAACCCCTTTTGCCAATTGGTCTCCAAAGTCATCACGCCCATCCCATTCAATTCCTTCGGAACGAAAACCTTCTGTTGTAACGTACTTATTAATTGACTTTACAAGCCTTCCGGAAATAGTCATGATTTGCAACTGCACTTCTAATTGAGTACAAACTTGATTGTGCTCAAAAAAGAACTGGGTAGAAGTTGTAAATGGATTAGGGTAATTGAGAACATGATCTAATTCTAATTCAGCACTTTCCTGAACTACAAAATCAATTACTGACTCAGATGAATTATTGTTAACATCCCAAACTTTCAACGTTAACGTATGAGCCCCTGGTTCTAAATCAAGAAAATCAAATCTAATTTCACCTGATTGATAAGAATCAATATCAGAGACGTAATAATCATTCAAAACAAAAGGATCACTCGAATTGTCATCAATAATAGCTACAAGGTCATGTCCTATTCCATTTCCTACTGTGTTAATACCATTTTGATCAAAAAGCTTCGCAATCAACTTTGGGTTCTCATCAGTAAGACCGCCGTTTACAAAACTTTCCGTATTCAAAAACATTTCAATATCCGGGCCTTGATTATCAGAAATACCATTTGGATCTATACCTCCAATTTTTACGTTTGTTTCACTACCAATTGCATCCGTCTCTCCATTTTCGGCATAATAACTTAGCTTGCCATAATCAATTGAATAGTTAATATCCTTTGGCACAACAAAAGTAAACTCAAAATACCCATCCGTGACAGTAGCCTTACCTCGATAAAGTTTATTAGTTTGAACTTCAAACTCTCTAAGTGGAGAATCTGTATCATTACCCAAGGTTTGTTGATTTTTTGGCTTATCATAAATCGTTGGATAGACAGTTCCGTTAAAATTATTCAACGCATTGCCGTTAAAATCTTCAACATGACCTTTAATTGTCACGGTGCTCAATGCCATAATGGTATCCACTGTCAAATTAGGTGAAATTCCATTAACACTGTCCGTAATAATTTTCATTCTTGGAATAGCGATTTGCAAGGCTGGATCTCCAATTAAGGTAAAACTTCTTTTGTTATTACTTCCATTCACACCATTTTTTGACCTTCTAATAATCTCTCCAAAAGATAATGGTTGAAAATTTTCATCTCTTTCAAAAACACTCTTAAAAAAAGACTTACCAGTATTGGTATTCACACCAAAAAATACTGACCTAGTTGTAGTCATTAGTGCAATTGCTGCTCCATCTGGATTTAATGAAGCCCATTCCCCCGCAGAAACTCGATCAGGATCGTCATATTTTGTGAATTCACAAGTCGCAGAAACAATTAGTGGTAACTTATTTATGTTACTCCAACCTTGAATCTGTGGAACAGAAATAGCTCTTTCCTCTGCAACACCAACCTCACCTCCATGTCCCACATAATTCATCAAGATACAGCCTTTATCTATTTGTCGGTTAATTGCATTTGTCGCTTCCGGGTATCTCTCACCTCCAACAGTAGATATTTGCTGATACGCATCCAAATAAATTTTCTCACAATTCATTTCTGGGTTGTTCAGTTTAACAGAATCATACTGAGGTTCTACGTCAAAATCTAAAAAATAAGCCCCTTCTTCATCATCAGCAATTTGAACGTATCTCGTCCTCCAATCTCCAAATGTACTTGAGTAACCATTGTCATCACAATCTGCATTACCTGCTGAAGAAAACAAACTCGATCCATTTTTCATATAATGCTCTATTTTATCAACTTGCTGTTTTGCCATTGTAACATCAGAAATTAACAATCGGCCAACACCAATATCTAATTCATCCGAAGATAAAATTGATTCTGAATCGTCCAATAAACCAAAATAATCATCAGTTACCAAGGCGGCAATATGATCTTCAGAATTCAACACTTGATAAGTAAGAATATAATTATTATTGTTCGCTACTCTATTTTTTGGATCAAAAGTACCATCGCCAAAAAGTAATAAGTTTTTAGGTCTAGTACTTGGGTCAGACGCCCCCCTCTCATAAAACATTTTTGCAAACATTCGAATTGCAGAAGCATCCTTCATTCCAGAACTGAACTCATTAAAGACTTGTGTATCTGTGACTACATGAACAATTAATCCATTATCTCTATGGAGGTTTGCTAATCTATTCGCTTGCGAAAGAAATGAACTATTTGTAACAATGAGATAATCGGCTTGACTCAAACCATGTAAATTTTGATTCGCAACTCCACCCACTCGAGATGGTGTAAGATAAGAAACACCATCTGAAGCAACCCATTTTTCCAAATTGCTCGTGTTTGCAACAAACTGGAAATTCGTTCCAGACTGAATACCTAATACATTCGAGACATTGTGACGATCGGTCACATTCCAAACAAAACCGGAAGAAGGAATCCCAGTAAGTGAAAATTCTGATACATTTCCGGCCCCCACCGAATTTAAGTCACTAAAAGTAAATTGATGATTTGTCATGCTCAAATTCCTGCGAGCATTCAATAGTATCCTATCCATATAAGTCAAAACATCGGGAGAATTTTTCACCATACTCACCAATAAATTAATACTAGAGCTAGGATTAGGGTATTCCATTTGCATTTCCTGTCTCCTGTAGTTTCCCGCACCGGCACCTGAAGGCATTTGACTGGTCCCAATCTGAACACCATTTGCGGTATAAGTATGGGAAGAACCTGCTCCGAAAGTTGAGTTACTGGCAATAGAAACATCAAAGGTTACTGGAACTGAATTGTCAATACTACTAACGTTAAATAAATAATTGTACTGCATTTGCGTATCATCGTCATACAACTCTCCATACCATCGCTGACCAGCTTTAATCAATGAATTTGCATCTAACTCATGGACAGCGTGATAAGAATAAGTAGAGACATTATTTGTAACGATTCCTGTTCCATTCGGCATGCTTGAAACTATTTTTGGAGGTTTAGAACTATCAATATTGATAAAATATCCTGAAAAATCAGAATAAGGATTTCTATCCTGATCATAGCTTGATGTTCCAACAGCCGTCCATTTATGAGGACCTTCGCCATAAAACAATACATAATCATTAGCATCGAAGGAACCGTCTCCTCCATCAACAATTATTATGGAAACTTCAGCTAAGTCATCAGTTCTAGGAATCGAATTCAATTCTGGAATCCTTCCTTCTCCATTGCCGAATATATGTATATGTTGAGGATTTAAATTATCTACATTGACATTACATTGCTCTAAAAAATTTCTGTCCAATTTATATATACCATCTTGATTAATTGAAATCTTGTACCAAGAACCTGAGCCCTCTTTTAAAGCAGAATTCGCAACAAATGTTTTTAACAAATTTGGAGAGTCATTAATTTCAGCGCCTTCGATCAAATTAAATTTATGAACCTTAACTACTTGTCCATTTTCTAAAAGAAAAGGAAACAAATTCAGAACTACATGTCTCTCTTCTCTTGACTTTGAAACTTTCAAATCATATCGCAATACCGAAACCTCAATATTTTGAGAATTTAAATAAGCAATTTCTTTTAAAGAGGCAGGAATAGTAGAAACCAATTCAAACTCCGTATTTCGAGTAGTATTGTCCTTAATTTTTTTCCGAATGAAAAAGTTTGGAATATTCCCATCCATATCTTGTCCTACAATATGAGGCACAATGATTGATCGATCGCCTTGAGTTAACGTTTTTTCTTCACCCCAAGGGACTTCAATGATTTCATTAGATTGCCCATAATTAACGTTTACACTTCCAATAAGCATAAATATAACACAAGCTATTCTTTTCTGAAGTTTCATTTTCATAAGTGCAAATATCAATATCAAAATTATTAATCAAATAAAAAACGAAAGAAATCTTTGATTATTATACACAATTCGCAATATTTGTAACCTTATACAAAGTTTACCGTTATTCTATAATTATAATGAAAGACTTTAACTATAATTCAATGAGAGAATTTAAACGCGTTATCGCGGTGATTTGTTTAATCTGCTTTACTTCCAATGGAGCCTTTGGGCAGGACCCTCAATTCACTCAGTTTTATGCGAACCCTCTTTATCTTAATCCTGCTTTTGCTGGATCGCATGGATGTCCTCGTTTTTCAATGAACTACAGAAATGAATGGCCCAGTTTAACAGGGAATTATGTGACTTATTCTGCTTCTTATGATCAATATTTCAGTAATATCTCTGGAGGTATAGGAGTTATAGGAATGCACGACCAACAAGGCCAAGGAACTATTTACACTTCAATGATTGGATTGATTTATTCGTATCATCTAAAAGTGAATAGAAAATTTACCATGTTATTTGGTGCTAGAGCCGCAATGTTTAACAAGTTTTTAGACTGGGACAAGTTAACTTTTGGTGATATGATTGATCCTAGAAAAGGATTTATTTATGAAACTGGAGATGTTCCAAGAGCTGGCAGTAGATATTTCTTCGATGCATCTGCTGGTTTTGTTGGTTACAGCAAAAACTTCTTTTTTGGTGGTGCTGTTCATCATTTAAACAAGCCAAACGAATCAATGATTGAAGGTACTTCTAAATTACCAATGCGTTTCACCGGTCACGTTGGAGCAGAAATAAAACTAGGTAAGCAATCGAAGTATAATAATACAACATCGATTATGCCTAATATTATATACCAATATCAAAACGGGTTTCAAGAACTTAGTTTAGGAACTTATGTTAAATATGGTGTCTTTACTTTTGGAGCATGGTACAGAAATAGAGATGCCTTTATCCTAACCATAGGATTGAATACTGGTAAATTCAAATTAGGTTATAGTTATGATGTAACGGTATCTAAATTAAACAATGGTGTTTCAGGAGGTTCTCATGAAGTGTCATTGGGTTTAAATCTTAATTGCAAGAAAAAACCACAATCATTTAGAACAATATCCTGTCCTTCGTTTTAAATTCTGTAACTAAAGAATTAAAGAACGTTGTAAAGGAAGAATTAGATTAAATTAGAATGAAAACGAAAACATATAATATGCGATTTTTCAAGTTTGTAGCGATAGCAATTGCTGGTGCCTTTATCATTTCTTCTTGTTCACGAGAAGCTTCTAACACAACTGGTTGGGATTATAACAATCCGAAGACAGGTGGGTTTCAAAAAGTTCCTTTTGTTGATCAAGAAACTGGGCCAGGATTACTTTTAGTAGAAGGTGGAACTTTCACTATGGGTAGATCAGAACAGGATGTGATGTATGAGTGGAATAATAGACCTGCTCGTGTAACGGTTTCATCGTTCTATATGGATCAGACAGAAGTCACTAACTTTCACTGGTTAGAATACTTATACTGGATATCTAGAGCTTATAACGAAACTTACCCAATGGTGATGAAAAATGCTCTTCCAGACACATTAGTATGGAGATCTAAATTAGGATTTAATGAAAAGTACGTTGATTACTATTTACGTCACCCTGCTTACAGAGACTATCCAGTAGTTGGTGTATCTTGGTTGCAAGCTAGTGATTATTGTAAATGGAGAACGGATCGTGTAAACGAATACATTTTAATAAGAGAAGGTATTTTGGCATTTAATGTAGACCAAAGAGATGAGAACACATTCAATACTGATGCATACTTTGCTGGGCAATATGAAGAAGGTTTAGTCAAAAACATTCAAGATTTAGACCCTTCTCACCTTAATGGTAAAAAACTAGGAGAAAGAATCGTTCGTATGGAAGATGGAATTCTTCTTCCAAGATATAGACTCCCAACTGAAGCAGAATGGGAATTTGCAGCTTATGGATTGATTGGTAACAATCAAGAAGGTACTGAAAACATTAGAGATCGTAAATTATATCCTTGGAGTGGCCACTGGGTGCGTCAGGATGAAGCACAATTTACTGGGCAAATTAGAGCCAATTTTGTTAGAGGACGTGGTGACTATATGGGTATTGCTGGCAACTTAAATGATGGCGCTGATGTTACTGCTCCGGTTGAGTCTTATTGGCCAAATGATTATGGATTATATCACATGGCTGGAAATGTTTCTGAGTGGGTTATGGATGTTTACCGTCCTTTAACAAGTGAGGAATACGATGAATTTAGACCATTTAGAGGGAATGTATTCAAAACTAAACTGCTGAACAACGAAGGAAGTATTGACATTAAGAATCCTCAGATTTCTTATGATGTTCATGGCATGAAAGAATATTTGAATGAATTTGAAAGAATTCGTTACCAAAGAATTTCTGCTGAAGTACATGATCCTTCTAGTAAAGAGTACACATCATTAAACGATACGATTATCCCTAGAGGGTTAGCTGCAAATATTCAGTCTCGTAACCCTTCAAAAAGAGGGCATGCTCCAGATCCTTTCTATATTTCTCATGGAAAAACAAAAGATTCAATTGAATTAGTATTACTTGCACAAATTAACGATGTCGTGAATAGAGCAATTTTATTGAAGAATGAATTTTTTGATACCGATGCTTCTGCCTTAATTCAAGATGAATTATTTGACGGAATATTTGCTGATGAAATCAGAACAAGTCCTGATGGAGAAGAGTATGCATTCGAAATTGTTTCAATGTTAAGAGATGGTTTTAATGAATTCATTGTTAATACTCCTGGTAAGTTGAAGTACAGACACGTTACTGAAGAAGAAAACATTGGTCGATTGAATTATCGTAAAGATGATTATATCGATTATTTGGATGGTGATATCGAAAGTTCAATTCATTATGATAATACTGAGCGTAAAAACTCTATTAATGATGCTACACGTGATCCGAACTTGGTAATGTATCAAGATGAACATGAAGAGTTTGGCTTAACTGGAGCAAGAGTATTACCTGGTGGAGATCAAAGAACATCATGGCCAACAACACTTATCTCTGATAAATCTCGAGTTTATAAGGGTGGTTCTTGGAAAGATAGAGCTTATTGGTTAGTAGCTAGTAATAGAAGATTCTTAGATGAAGATAAGTCGACTGACAATATTGGATTCAGATGTGCTATGGATAGAGTTGGTTCTCCAACTGGATTCAACTACGGAAGAAAAAAGAAAAAATAAGACTATATATTTTATAAAAAAAGGGAAACAAATGTTTCCCTTTTTTTATGCGCTAATTTTACCAAACAGATACTCGTTAATAAAACAATAAACCTCTTCTCTATTCAATGGAACATTTCAGTATTTTCACCTCATGAATCAAACGTTCAAACATTTTTATAATTCTACCGGCGTTTCCACAGATACGCGAAAAATCAATTCAGGTTGCCTCTTTGTATGTATTAAAGGAGACTCTTTTGATGGAAACACCTTTGCTGCAAAAGCATTAGAGTCAGGAGCATCACATGTAATCGTTGACAATAAAGATTTCTTTCAGGAAAATGGAAAAATGAGTCTTGTAAACGACAGCGTTCAATTTATACAAGACTTAGCGAACTATCATCGAAAGAAATTTAACATCCCGGTCATTGGAATTACAGGAAGTAACGGAAAAACAACCACTAAAGAGTTAGTGAATATTGTTCTATCCAAAAAATTCAATGTACTAGCAACAATTGGCAATCTCAATAATCACTTAGGTGTTCCATTCACATTACTCCGAATGACAGAAAAGCATGACATTGCCATCATAGAAATGGGAGCAAACAAATTCAAAGATATTCAAGAACTTTGCCAGATTGCAGAACCAACCCATGGAATTATTACAAATATTGGAAGAGCTCATCTTGAGGGGTTTAAAGATTTAGAAGGAGTAATAAAAACTAAAAAAGAGTTATTCGACTCAATAGAGCAATCGAATGGAACCATTTTCATAAACGCCGATGATAAAACCTTAACCGAAATTCTTCCTGAAAACACAGAGCATTTCAGCTACAGCGCGTTAAAAAAAGCTGACACTAATGGGAAATTGGTTTCCCTCTCCCCTTTCGTTGAAATGACTTGGTCAGATGCGAATAATACATCAAATATTCTTTCTACTCAAATGGTAGGTAAATATAACTTCTATAATTATCTAGCCGCGGCATGTATTGGAAAAGCATTTAATGTAAAAAATGCAGATATTTCGGCAGCCATAATGGACTATACTCCTTCCAATAGTCGCTCCCAAGTCAAAAAGACAAATCAAAACACTTTAATACTCGATTGCTATAATGCAAACCCGACAAGCATGAAGTCTGCTCTTGAAAGTTTCGCATCTACTACTTCTGACTCCAAATTATGTATAATCGGCGACATGAAAGAACTTGGCGACGAATCGATCTTAGAACATCGAAAAATAATTTCCCTCTTAGAAGATCTAAAAATTATAACATGGACTGTCGGAGAAGAATTTAAAAAAATCAACTCTCCTATTCTAAAGAATCAATTCATTTCATCTAAAGAAGCAAGCAAGTTCATTTCTAAAAACCCAATAACTAATTCTTTAATTCTACTCAAGGGTTCTCGAAGTATTGGCTTAGAAATTCTCGAAGCACAACTTTAAAGTGTAGAGCAAAAAAAGGTGAGCATAACTCACCTTCTTGTAATCTTAATTTTTCTAGAAATTAGTCTTTCAACACATTTCTAGAAATAACTATTTTTTGAATTTCTGAAGTCCCTTCATAAATCTGCGTAATCTTAGCGTCACGCATTAAACGTTCAACATGATATTCTTTAACGAAACCGTACCCTCCGTGAATCTGAATAGCCTCTACCGTTTGTTCCATTGCAACTTTAGAAGCATACAACTTGGCCATTGCGCCTGATTGATCATAGTTTCTGCCCATGTCCTTATCTAAAGCAGAACGATAAACTAACATCTTAGCTGCTTCAATTTCAGTCGCCATATCAGCCAACTTAAATGCAATTGCTTGATGTTTGCTAATTTCTTTTCCGAATGCTTTTCTTTCTTTCGAATAAGCCAAAGCTAATTCATATGCCCCACCGGCTATACCAAGCGCTTGAGCAGCAATTCCAATTCTACCACCTGAAAGAACTTTCATAGCAAACTTAAATCCAAACCCATCTTCTCCAATTCTATTCTCCTTAGGAACCTTAACATCATTAAACAATAAGGTATGTGTATCAGAACCCCTAATTCCTAATTTATTCTCTTTCGCCCCAACGATAAATCCTTCCATCCCTCTTTCGATTATAAAAGCGTTAATTCCTTTGTGACCAGCTTCAACATTTGTCTGAGCGATTACAAGGTAAGTAGAAGCCGAAGAACCATTTGTAATCCAGTTTTTTGTACCATTCAACAAATAATGATCTCCTTTATCTATCGCTGTTGTGCTTTGCGACGTTGCATCAGATCCTGCTTCAGGCTCTGACAAACAGAAGGCTCCTATTTTTTCGCCTTTTGCTAAAGGGATAAGATATTTTTCTTTCTGAGCTTCGCTGCCAAATTTCTCTAAGCCCCAGCAAACTAATGAATTATTAACTGAAAGGCATACAGATGTTGAGGCATCAACTTTAGAAATCTCTTCTATAGCCAAAGCATACGAAAGTGTATCCATTCCTGAACCTCCGTATTTAGGATCAACCATCATTCCCATGAACCCTAATTCTCCTAATTGCTTAATCTCTTCAGCAGGGAATCGTTGTTCCTCATCACGATCAATAACACCTGGTTTTAATACTTGTTGAGCAAAATCTCTAGCAGCATCTCTTACAGCCTTGTGCTCTTCGGATAAATCAAAATTCATATAATTGGGTTTAAATTAATTCTTGCGCTCACAAATTTACTCATTTTACTTTAAATTTTTACCTTTATTCTGTGCGTAATTCATACAACCTTATAGGATTAATGTCCGGAACCTCAATGGATGGAGTGGATATATCATACTGCTCCTATAATTCTACAGCTGAAAATATATGGGAACATACTGTAATTCAGACAAAAACTATCGAATATCCGATTGATATTCTAAACTTAATTAAAAAGTCAACATCACTTAATTCCAATCAATTGTTGGAATTAGATAAAATTCTTGGAAAATTATACGGACAATTCGTCAATGAGTTTATTCACAAATATAAAATTGACAAAAAAGACATCGATGCAATTGCCTCACATGGACATACTATTTTTCATCAACCTGAAAAAGGATACACTTATCAAATCGGTTGTGGCGATACAATAGCGTTCAATACAGGATTAAAAGTGATCAATGATTTTCGCCAAAAGGATGTTGTTGCTGGCGGCCAAGGAGCTCCATTGGTTCCAATCGGAGATCTATTACTATTCTCTAGAGAATCTTCAACTTTTCTTAATCTAGGTGGTTTTGCTAATTGCTGTAAAATATATGATGAAGTAATTGCTTTTGACATTTCACCAGCAAATTTACCAATGAATGAGATTGTCCAAGAATTAGGTTTCGATTTTGATATTAACGGTAATTTAGCTTCCACCGGAAAATTAATACAAGATATATTGGATGAATTAAATGAACTTGATTACTACTCTCAATTACCACCGAAATCATTGGGCACAGAGTGGCTCAAAGAACACTTTACCCCTATTATCAAGAAGATAAAGAATCCAAATGATAGATTAAGAACAATTGTTGAACATATTTCGATTCAAATTACTAGAAGCCTTTCTGAATCAAAGTCAATTTATGTGACGGGAGGCGGAGCAATGAATACTTTTTTAATAAATCGTATTAAGCATCATTTCAAAGGTCAAATCATAATCCCGCCAGCACAAATAGTTGATTTTAAAGAAGCCATCGTATTTGGCTTTCTAGGCTCACTCTATTTGGCTGGGGTTCCGAACACAATATCTAGTGTCACAGGCGCCTCCAAGGAGACAATTGGAGGGGTTCTTCACCTCCCTTAATTGACGCACAATATACCATTGATAAATCACAATAATTAAATACTTAATCTATCCATTCTTTTTTTAACTTTGCTGACTTCTAAAAGATTCAAATTATGCTGACATTATTAAAAAAGTTTGAAAATAAACGCCCCGAAATAGTTTTTGAGTGGAAAGATTCAGAAACAGAAGCGGAAGGATGGGTAGTAATCAACTCATTAAGAGGAGGTGCTGCTGGAGGTGGAACTCGTATGAGAAAAGGGTTAGATAAGCGTGAAGTAGAATCTCTTGCAAAAACAATGGAAGTAAAGTTCACAGTTGCAGGGCCAGCAATTGGTGGAGCGAAATCTGGAATCAACTTTGATCCAAAAGACCCTCGTAAAGAAGGTGTTTTAAGAAGGTGGTATGCTGCAGTGACTCCATTATTGAAACATTATTATGGAACTGGTGGTGACTTGAACGTTGATGAAATTCATGAAGTTATTCCAATCACTGAAGATTGCGGCGTTTGGCATCCACAGGAAGGTGTTTTTAACGGTCATTTTCAGCCAAGAGAATCTCAAAAAATAAACAGAATTGGTCAATTAAGACAAGGTGTTTTAAAGGCAATTGAAGACACATCATTTTCTCCTGACGTAAACAGAAAGTATGTTGTCGCGGATATGATTACTGGTTATGGTGTTGCTGAATCAATAAAGCATTACTACAATATTTGGGGAGGTTCTCTTCAAGGTAAAAAAGTCATTGTTCAAGGATGGGGGAATGTAGGATCAGCTGCGGCATTCTACCTTGCGCAAGAAGGAGCAAAAATTGTTGGAATTATTGACCGTGTAGGTGGACTAATTGAAACAGACGGTATATCTTATGAAGAAATCACTTCTTTATTCTTAAATAAGAATGGAAATGAATTGAACGCGGATAAAATGTTATCTTATGAAGAAGCAGATTCTACAATCTGGGATGTTCAAGCCGATGTTTTCATTCCATGTGCAGGATCAAGAATGATTACTGCAGATCATCTTAAAAGAATGATTACTGCCGGCATTGAGGTTATATCTGCTGGAGCCAATGTTCCTTTTGCAGACCCTGAAATTTTCTTTGGTGAAATTGCAGATAAAGCGGACAACGATATTTCTATAATCCCTGATTTTATTTCTAATTGTGGTATGGCGAGAGTTTTTGCTTATTTGATGAGCAATGATTTGAAAGAATTAACCGATGAAGGCATTTTCTCTGACACGAGTGAAACTATTTACAAAGCATTAAAAAATACGCATAAAATAAACCCTAATAAAACAGGAATTGCTAAAGCTGCGTTTGAAATCGCGTTAAAGCAACTTGTATAAACTTTAACAAATAAATTAAATCTTCATGGAAACTTTTATTGTAATTATATTTATTCTTGGTTATTTAGCTATTACTCTTGAGCATAGCATAAAACTTGATAAGTTAATACCAGCCCTCGTTATGATGGCCATTTGTTGGGCATTAATAGCATTTGGGATTGACGGGTTCCAATATTGGTTTGATTCTGGGGAGCATCATCTGGTAGATGGTTTCTCTGCAATGGGACATGAGTCAAAATTACATTGGGTCGAAGAAACATTACTGCATCACCTTGGTAAAACAGCGGAGATTTTGTTCTTTCTTTTAGGAGCTATGACTATCGTTGAGATTATTGATCACTTTGATGGTTTCTCAACTTTCAAATCTTATATAAAAACAAAAAACAAAAGACGTCTACTTTGGATTTTTGCTATTCTAGCGTTTATCCTTTCAGCAATAATTGATAATCTTACTGCAACTATTGTTTTGATTACCATTCTTCAAAAAATCATAAAGGATAAAAATACACGAATGTGGTTCGCAGGTATGATTATTATTGCAGCTAATGCAGGTGGTGCATGGTCTCCAATTGGTGACGTCACAACGACAATGTTATGGATTGGCGATAAAGTATCTACGGATATGTTAATCAAGAACTTATTAATTCCTTCGCTAGTTTGTATGGCTGTACCAACATTAATTGCTTCATTCATGCAACCTTTCAAGGGTGATTTAGTAAATGAAATCGATGAAAAACCTGAATCTATTCATGATACGACATACAGTTCAATTATGCTGTATATTGGATTAGGCATGATATTATTTGTTCCATTTTTTAAAACTATCACACATTTACCGCCATATGTCGGGATGATGTTATCATTGGGTGTCGTCGCTATTTTCGCCGAAGTTTTTAGTTCTAGACAATTTAAAATGACGACCTTGAGCGATCACTCTCAAGATGCCGGACATCACAACCCAGTTCATCAATCTCTATCAAAAATTGAGATGCCGAGTGTTTTATTCTTCTTCGGTATATTAATGGCCGTAGCTGCTTTAGAAAGTTTAGGGCTATTATTCCATTTCGCAGATACACTTAATACAACTATCCCAAACACGGATGTCGTTGTCTTACTTTTAGGTGCTGGTTCTGCTGTTATTGATAATGTTCCATTGGTTGCTGCCAGTTTAGGAATGTTCCAACAAGAATTAAATGATCCAATTTGGCACTTTATCGCCTACTCTGCAGGTACTGGTGGAAGTATGTTAATTATTGGTTCGGCCGCCGGAGTTGTTGCCATGGGAATGGAGAAAATTTCTTTCTTTTGGTACTTCAAAAAAATTAGCTGGCTAGCATTCGTTGGTTTTATGGCAGGTGCAGCTGTTTTTCTTTTAATGAAATAATATTTTAATATTCAAAACGTTATATATATCATGAGTTTATCTTTCTTATTACAAATAGAGGCAATCGGTGAAGAATCAACCGGTGTAACAAACATTAGTCTTTGGGAAATACTTAAAGGTTCTGAAGAATTCGGAAACGAAGGGATTGGAATTAGTGGATGGGGTATTATTATCCTTTTAAGCTTAATGCTAGGTTATGCTATTTTTATTTTTGTGGAGCGCTTTCTAGCTTTAAGAAAAGCGAACAAAGAAGAAGCTGGGTTTATTGCAAAGATTAGGGAATATATCATGGATGGAAAAATTGATTCTGCCAAAGATTACTGTTCTCGATCTCAGGCCCCTTCCGCTAGAATGATTGAAAAAGGTATATCGCGCTTAGGAAGGCCTATTGAAGTTATATCTGCTTCCATTGAAAATGCGGCTAAACTAGAAATTTTAAGACTAGAACAACGTCTTAGCTTCTTAGCAACTGCAGCTGGTGCAGCGCCAATGATTGGGTTTTTAGGAACAACAGTCGGTATGGTTGGTGTTTTCATTGATTTACAAAATGCAGCAAGTTTAGATATTGATGTTATTGCCCCTGGAATTATGACTGCGATGATTACAACAGTTGCTGGTCTGGTTGTTGGTATTGTAGCATACGTTGGATACAACTTCTTGGTAGCTAGAATTGGAAATGTAGTTTATCAGATGGAGAATGATGCATTAGAGTTCATGGACATTCTACAACAACCAGGTAAATAGAACACTATGGATTTAGGAACAAATAACAAGATTAAGATTGAGGGAGGAATGGCATCCATGACTGATTTGGTCTTTTTGCTGTTGATATTCTTTATCATTATGAGTTTAATGAGTCAGGATCAAACTCCTATTGACTTGCCTAAACCAAGTGAAAATTTACCTCCTGTTACTGACCCGGTTACTCCGACTGTTATTATTACCGAGGCAAATCTTTATGTAGTAACCCCTGGAGGTTCTATTGATCAACCAATGGAGTTTGAGGATATTCGAGAGATTACAGCCTCAGTCGTTGAAAACTCAGGGAAATCGAAACTTAAAATAGCAGGTCATCGCAATGCTAGTTACGAGGCGGTATTTAATGTACTAGCATTATCTCAAGCAAATGGCTGGGATCCTGTACTAGCATATGATAAATAACAATTAATTATGGCAAAATTACCCATAGCTGATAAATTTGATAATCGAAAAGGTGCAGTAGCAGCTTTTATCGGATTGGCTATACTTATGGTATACCTTGCCTTAATTTCTTTTCAAATTGCAGATCCCCCGCCACAACCTGTTTTAGTAGAAGTTGATACTTCGATACCAGAAATTGTGTTGAAAAACTTACGCGTAGAAGGTGGTTCTGGTTCGGGAAGTCCTTCAGATGATCCAATAAAACCTCCCAAGCCGAAGACAGAAAAAGTTATAACAACTGAGGAATCTGATGTTGAAGTAAATACAGGTGAAGCAAATACGACAAACTCTCCGAACTCTGATGAAACAAATAGTACAACAGAGCAATCCAATGATCCATTTGCTACCGGTGGCTCTGGGAATGGCGATACAGCCGGTTCAGGTGACACTTTCGGAGGAGACTCAGGAACAGGCACAAATGGTAATGGGGGGGGTGGCTCTGGAAAAGGAAGAATCCGATTAGTTGATCCTAATATCAGCGATATAAAATCAAATATTAAAGCAACAATCTATTTAAAACTAACGATTGATGCGCAAGGAAATGTAATCGCTGCTTATAATATCAAAGCAAAAACGACGACGACTAATCAAATCTTGATTAACCGTGTTATCCATGAGACAAAGAAACAGACCAAGTATAATGCGGACCCTGGCTCTCCTCTTGCAAAAGTATACATGACGATTGAAGTCAAAGCTCAATAAATTTTACCAAACTGAAATTGAATGGCTATTTCATCAATTTCCATCCTATCAAAAAATAGGTTCTAAGGCGTATAAACCTACACTAGAAAATATTCAATCGATTACACAGTCAATTGATTCTCCTGAGAAAGAATTAAAGTTTGTTCATGTTGCGGGTTCAAATGGCAAAGGATCAACTTGCTCAATGTTATCCTCTATTCTCACTGAAGCAGGATACAAAGTTGGCTTATTTACATCTCCTCACATCAGTGATTTCAGTGAAAGAATACGAATAGATGGTGAAACTATTTCACAAGATTCAGTCGTTAATTTTATCCAGACAATCAAAAAACATTCTTTTGATTTCTCCCCTTCTTTTTTCGAGGTAACTTTTGCGATGGCTCTGAATCATTTCAAAGAGTCAGAATGTGACATCTGTATCATTGAAACAGGTCTTGGCGGACGCCTAGACGCAACTAATATAATCACTCCCCTATTAAGTTTAATTACAAACATAAGTCTTGAACACACAAATATTCTTGGTGATACAATAGAATTAATAGCAAAAGAAAAGGCTGGGATTATTAAGCACAACATCCCTGTTCTTGTGGGAAGGATGTCTGCAAAATTGACTAATTTATTTAGAACGATCTCTGAAGAAAAACAAGCTCCGTTTCATGAGATAACATCAGAAATATCATCGTTTGATCTTGCTTTATTAGGGGATTATCAAAAAGAAAACTTCGCATTAGTTCTAGATGCTCTCAAATTACTCGCAGATTTTAACTTTTTAGTAAACAAAAAGGACATCCAACACGGGTTAAATAGTCTAACAAAAAATACCGGATACAGAGGAAGGTTGCAGATAATTGAAGAGAAACCTAAAGTCATCTATGATGTTTCACATAACACCGATGGAATTATTAAAACCTTATCAACCATTTCTAAAATTAATTCTGGCCAATTACATATTATCTTTGGAGCTAGTAATGACAAAAACATAGAGGATATAATTAAGTTATTCCCCCCCGGTTGCAAACTATATTTAACAGAGTTTTCTAATGTAAGAAGCTTCCATCTAAATGATTTAAAAGCACTTACAAAACAATCTGATTTTAAATCAAAGAGCTATCATGATTCTCCCCTGAAAGCTTTGCAGCTAGCCAAAAGTACATCAGGTGAAGAAGATACCATTTTAGCCATCGGTAGTTTCTTTCTTATTTCAGATCTTTTTTAATTTTTTTCTAATTTATTCTTGTGAATAAGAAAATCAAGTGTATATTTGCACACGCATTTGATAAACGAATCAAGTCAAACTTAAAATTATTGGGAGATTAGCTCAGTTGGTTTAGAGCACCTGCCTTACAAGCAGGGGGTCGTAGGTTCGAATCCTACATTTCCCACCATCAAGGCTTTCCAATTGGAAGGCCTTTTTTTATGTCTTAACTTTTTCAATATGGCAACCTATATATACCGAACGTTTATTTTTAAGACCGATTGAAAAAAGTGATGTTCATGGTCTCTCTGGAACCTTTCATTTGTGAATTAATTGATTGGTAAAATCACAAGTTGTCAAAATCGTTCTCAAGGAAAATTTACCGTAAATCAATAGTATTCAACCACACCTAATTTAATAACAGTTTCAAGTATTAATATTCTTAATTTAGATATAAATATTTCAATTTAATGATAGAAATTCACGATCTCAGGAAAGAGTTTGTCCTTTCCAAACAACAACAGAAAGAGTTAAATACAACTGACACAATCGCTACTGCCGTAAATGGTGTAAGTTTTAATTGTCAACCTGGAAGAGTTTTTTCTTTATTAGGACCAAACGGCGCGGGTAAAACAACAACATTGAGAATGATTTCAACAATTTTCAAGCCGACTTCAGGAACTATAAAAATTGCAGGAATAGATGCTATTTCAAACCCAAAAGAAGCTAGAAAAAAAATTGGCTTTTTAACGGGATCTACCGGCTTATATGCTAGGCTAACACCCAATGAGTTAATCAAGTATTTTGCTGACTTATACGGTGTTGCAAATGACGATTTTCAAGAACGAAAAGAATATTTATACTCACTACTCGGCATGCACGACTTCCAAGGTAAACGCATTGGTAAGCTATCGACAGGAATGAAGCAAAAGGTGTCAATTTGCAGAACCATGATTCATGATCCTGAGGTTATTGTTTTTGACGAACCAACGAGTGGTCTAGATGTAATTACAGCTGAAAACATTATTGAATTAATCAGAAACTGCAAAGAACAAGGGAAAACAGTAATATTCTCAAGTCATATTATGAGTGAAGTAGATTTACTTTGCGATGATTTAGCAATTATTCATAAAGGAGAAATGCTCTTTAACGGACAAATGTCTGATTTTAAAAGTCAAATGCAAACTGACAACCTTACTGAAGAATTTATTCGAATTGTTAAATCCTCTAATACTATTTCAGCATGATATTTACAATATTCAAAAAAGAATTAAAGGATACATTAAGAGACAGAAGAACGCTAATGATGATGTTAGTTATACCGATACTAATATTCCCGATTATTCTCAATATTTTCGTTACCATTTCTTCCTCATTTCAAGAAGAGGCGGCGAACAAAACTTTAAAAATTGGAGTTGTTGGGAAAAAAGACAACTACTTTTTCGAAAAATTACAGTCGCTACCAGAAATACATGGAAAAAAGACAATTTCATTTTATGCCGACTCTTTAACTTTAAAGAAAGCCGTTCAAGATGACTCAGTACAATTGGGTATGTTTTCATTAGACAATTTCAATGAAATGATGTCAGAAAAAACTCCAGCAGAATTAATTGTCTTTCACAATGCCACTGAAATTGGCATGAAGGAGCGCGGTGAAGCATATGTGGATTATATTGAGAACATAGCGTTGCAAGAAAGATATTTAGATCTTAACTTGAATCAAACACAATTGAAACCCATTAAAACGAGTTATTCTAATGTCGCATCGAGCAAAGAGATGATTGGCAAACTGGCGGGTGGAATTCTACCCTATATTTTTATTGCCTTTGGATTCCTGGGATGCATGTATCCAGCAATTGATTTATTCACAGGAGAAAAAGAAAGAGGAACAATTGAAACGCTATTGACCACCCCTGTCGCACGATGGCAAATTTTATTTGGGAAAATGGGAGTTGTAGTTCTTTCAGGATTATTAGCAGCATCAGCAGCTTTATTTGGTCTGTTTATCTCTATTGAAGTATTAAATCTCGTGGAAAATGAAGAATTACTGAACGTTGTTCATGGTATTCTTAACTTTCAATTTATCGTGCTGTTGTTTAGTTTATTGCTTCCATTGACAGTTTTCTTCGCGGGTATAATGATTCCTGTAGCTGTTTATGCTAAAAGTTTCAAAGAAGCGCAAAGTATAATCACACCAATCAATTTAATTGTTGTGCTACCGGCAATGGTTGGTTTTTTTCCTGGAATTGAGTTAACCGCCTTGACAGCTTGTATACCAGTCGTAAACATTGTTTTAGCCACGAAAGAATTAATTGCTGGAACTTTGGACTATTCTTTGTTAGCATTGAGCTTCTCGGTTATGATGATACTTGCAATTATTGCTGTATTCATTTCATATAAACGATTCGATAAAGAAACCAATGTAGTCATATGATGAAAGTATTTATAGTTGCTATAATCTTATTATTATCGGCGCAAGAGCTATACTCTCAGCGACTCACAACAACATTCTCAAATGATGTCTCTCGCTGGCGTTTTGAAGGAAATACATTTCAAACGGTTTTTTCTAATGATTTAAACCGTTGGAGATACGATGGAATTCAAATCAAAACAACATTTTCAAATGATCAAAACAATTGGCAAATAGGGCAAGATTACAAATTGTCTACAGTATTCAATAATGATTTTGACAGTTGGAAAATTACTGGTAATAATGTTCAAATAGTTATTCGAACAACATTTAACGATGATTTTGAACGTTGGGAAATTTCCGGAGATGCAGATGGAACAATTAGAACAGTGTTCTCAAGAGATTTTGAAAAATGGGAAGTTGAACTAGAAGAAGATGATTCAATTGATCCAGAACTAAAAGCAGCAATTGTTTTTATTGCAATTTTCACTGCTTTCACAAATAAATAGGCCCTTTTTAATTACTGTTTCATTTATATACCGGCTATTCACAAGAATCAATTATATTTGCATTCCAATTTATAATACCCGGGTGGCGGAATTGGTAGACGTGCACGCTTGAGGGGCGTGTGTCTTAGGACGTGTGGGTTCGACTCCCATCCCGGGTACATTTTCAATATTTCTATAATTATTCCATCTCCCCCCGATCAAACGGCGGAGTCTGCTTTTAGTTTTACTAGGAATACGATGAAAGCATTCTTTTACATTGAGTAATAAAAATAAGATCACAGGCTCTTCTTTGGACTATCTAACGCTAAGAATTTAATCTAAGACTAACCTTATAACTTTAATCCCACTACATTTGGATGTGATTGATATTCTCAAATGGCTCTGGAATAGTTGTTGGATCTTCATTGATGATTTCTAATATATCACGTGTAATTCCTCTTGAGATATTAGAAATAGGCACATCATTCGGAGAACCTTCAAAAGGATTCTCTCCTGCCAAACCAATTCTTAACATTGTATTAAAAACCCAAATAACAATTACTGTAAATGGGATGTTAAACCAAACAAAGATATTTCCGATCCATGAATGAGTAACCGATACATTTGCGCCCATTTTCTCAAAGGCAGGGATAATTGCCAAAGGAAGGAGCCACATAAAAATATGAACAAAGTGATAACCTATACTTCCGTATTGCTTTGGATAAGGGAAATTCTTAATTCTCTCTGACTTACCTTGCAATGCGGTCAACTCTTGAAGTATTTTTTGCAAATTTAGTAAGCTAAAATCCCATAGTTTCTTCTCATTTGTAAGTTTTCTAAGATGTTTTGATTGCAAATTGATAATAGCGTTAGGCTTATTTCCTTTAGACATTACATAGTCAAATTCTTCATTGCTAAGATAAGGTTTCATCTCCTCCTCTAAGGAAGTTTTTCTTTCTGGTATATTATATTCAAATTGAATTTTCTTTCCCTCTTTCTGATAAACTGACTCCCATTCTTTTGGAGACCTCATGGCATATCTTAATGCAGTTAACCAAGCAATGTGTCTATTCGTGATGATTTTCAACTCCTCTGGCTCTTCTGCTAATGCTTCTGTTCGATGCATATAAAAACTATCTTTCACTGTAATGATCAAAGTTCGAGACGTATTTACTATTCCACCCCAAATCTTTCGAGCTTCCCAAATTCTATCATAGGCCGCATTATTCTGAAAACCAACCATAAAAGCAACTGCTGTACCAATTAACCCAATTGGAGCGAATGGAATTTGAAGCCATTTCAAATCCAAAATTTCATATAATACAGTTACAAGAGTAACAAACAAAGTGAAGAAAATAATTTCTCGCTTAGTCCAAATTAAAACGCTTTTAAAGGGAAATCTTCTTTGTACGTACATCTTTTTTTATTTAAAATTAAAAAATAAACCTGATTAGACTTTAAATTCTACTTTGATAAGTGAACAATTCGTGATATCTGCCCTTGGACTCCAATAATTCATCATGTATACCTCGTTCTGAGATACGACCTTCTTCAACCACCAAAATCTGATCAGCTTTTCTAATTGTACTCAGCCTATGCGCAATAACAAAAGTTGTCCTTCCTTGCATTAAAACATTTAAACTCTTTTGAATAAAAGATTCACTTTCAGTATCAAGGTTTGATGTTGCCTCATCTAAAATAATAACACTTGGATTCGCTAGCAAAGCTCTAGCAATTGAAATACGTTGTTTTTGGCCACCTGACAATTTAACACCCCTTTCACCAATCAAAGTATCCAAACCATCATCGAAACGATCTGTAAATTCATTAACATACGCCCCTTCAACAGCCTCAAGCAGTTTTGCTTCAGATGCATCTGGTCTTGGAAATAAAATATTATCTCTAATGGTTCCTTCGAATAAAAAATCATCTTGTAAAACAACCCCTAGATGCTTCCGATAACTTTTTAAATCTATCTTAGTCAAGTCATTTCCATCGAGAGTAATCAAACCACTATCAGGGTTTAAGAATGTCGCAACCAAACCAGCGATAGTCGATTTACCAGAACCTGATGACCCGACCAATGCAGTGACACTTCCTGCTGGTGCAATAAAACTAATTTCATGAATAACCTCTTTACTATCTTCATAACTAAAAGAAACATCTTTAAATTCAAGATCACCTTTTAATTTATCGATCACAATTTTCCTTACTGTTGGATCGTTTTCTTCTTCCTTCGTTAATAGTTCTTGAGTTCTATCAAGACCTGCCATTGCCTCAGTCAATTGACTTCCAATGTTACCCATCTGAACAATTGGAGCAATCATAAATGCCAAATACATGATGAATGAAATGAATTCTCCTGGCTCCAAAGAACCACCCATCATAAAATAACCACCAATTCCCATAATCCCAGTTGATGCAATACCGATTAAGAATACCGAAGAACTTTGAATTAGTGCTGTAGCCGTTAAACTTTTTTTAACGTTTCTATAAAGACTATCTACTCCTTTTTCAAAATTTTTGTTCTCTTGATCTTCTGCATTAAATGCTTTGATTACTCGCACTCCTCCTAGGGTTTCTGTTAAACGACCTTTAACCTCAGCATTCAACTTACCTCTATCTCTAAATATAGGTCTAACAAAACCAAATGCTTTTAGCATTACGACAGCAAAAATAATTACAGGTATTAAAGCTGAAATTGTCATGATTGGATCGATGCTAATCAAAATGAAAATAGTTGCGACAGCTGTAATTGTACCTCCAATTAATTGAACAAAGCCAGTTCCTACTAAATTCTTGACGCCTTCAACATCACTCATTACTCTAGACACTAGTCCTCCAGATTTATTGTTGTCAAAAAAGCTTATGGGCAAACGCATTAATTTATTTTGAACTTCAACACGCATTTGTGAAATCATCAGATGGGCTTGAACACTCAATAAGCGAGTCAAACTAAAAGAAGTAATGGCTTGGACCAATATGGACCCTGCAACTACAAAAAGTAGCCCCCACAGCATTTGCATATCTTTTGACGGCACAACATCATCAATAAGAACTTGGGTCGCTCCAGGAACCACTAGTCCAGCAGCACTCCTAATAATGATTAAAACTAATCCAACAGCCAACATTTTTTTTCTTGGCCAAATATATTCTTTGAATGCCCATGAAAAGGACACTTTTTTCTTTTTTTCCATGTGTTCCTTTTGTCTAATATCAAGCCAATAAATTCTAACTGCCAAAAAGACAGAGAAGGTTGACAAATTAAGCTTAATTAATGGTTCAATATTGTATTTAATTAACTCAAGGATTACCGTTACAATTGCCAACAATTCTATTATAATTCATTACTTTCGAATTCAATACTTACCGTTCAAAAATGATTACTGTAATACAGGCAAAAGAAAGAATTAATCAAGCAACAAAAACCTTGAAGTCAATTGAGATTAATCTTTCAGATGGTTTGAATAAAATAATATCCGAAGATATTATTTCTCCTATTAATATGCCTCCTTTCGATCAATCAGCTATGGATGGTTATGCACTGGGAGACATTGCGAGTGAATCCTACCAAGTTATTGGAGAAATAAAAGCAGGAGACAATCCGAAAGATCTTACTTTATCCAAAGGACAAGCCATTCGCATATTTACAGGCGCAGTCGTTCCTAATGGAGCTATTGCTATTGCTCAGCAAGAAATTGTAGCGCGCATTGATGACTCAATTAAATTGACAGCCACATTAATTGAGCATAAAAACATTCGACCAAAAGGAGAACAAATTATAGAAGGTCAATTGGCTTTAGAAAAAGGAACATTAATAACACCTGCCACCATTGGTTTTTTATATGGCATAGGAATAGACAAAGTCAGTGTCTACTCTTCACCGAAAGTAGCCATTATTGCAACCGGAAGTGAACTGGTTTCTCCAGGACAGAAATTAACGCTAGGACAAATATATGAGTCCAATTCGTTTGCTTTAAAAGCAGCTATTGAAACATTGGGAGTTGAAGCAAGTATTATTTCTGTCAAAGACAATTATGAAATTACACGTGATGCTATTAAACAGGCCCTTGAAAATAATGATTTGGTCTTAACATCTGGTGGGATATCTGTAGGAGATTATGACTTTGTGGGTGAGGCCTTCCAAGAAGTTGGAGTAAAAGAACACTTCTATAAAGTACAGCAGAAACCAGGCAAGCCATTGTTCTTTGGAAAGAAAAATGAAACAACATTGTTTGGACTACCTGGAAATCCAGCATCCGCATTAAGTTGTTTTTACGTTTACGTAATGCCGACCATAAAAAAAATGATGGGACATACTGATTCTTTTGATCTGATAGAAACCGCAACATTAACAAGTCCATACGCTCGTAAAGGAAGCTTTACTCATTTTCTAAAAGCACAAGTGAAAAACAACAAAATCACTCTTCTTAACGCACAAAGTTCTGCGATGCTAAGCTCTTTTGCAGCTGCAAATTGCCTAGCTTGTTTTCCTGGGGAACAAGAAGCATGGAATACCGGCGATACGATCCAAGTAATTAGATTAGACTAATGCAAGTTGCTGCAATTATATTAGCCGGTGGTAATAGTTCAAGAATGGGCGAAGACAAAGGTCTATTGGAACTTAATGGATCTCCAATGATTGGTCACGTGATTAATACATTAAAGGATATTGCGGATGATATCCTTATTGTTTCTAATAACGAAGCATATCAGCAATTTGGTTTGCCTGTTTATTCAGATATAATTCCAAACAAAGGACCAATTGGAGGTATTTATACTGGACTTGTTAAATCTAATACTGAAGTAAACATTGTAATTAGTTGTGACTCCCCTTTTATGACTACTTCTTTTATAAATAAACTCTTAGCACATTCATGTGCTCAAGAAGTAACTATCTCTTCCTATAATGGTCGCGTTCACCCAACAATAGGAATTTATAACCAAAGTATTACGCCAACCCTAAAACAACAAATAGACAACAACGAGTTCAAACTGATGAGCACCATCGAAAAGGTACGACATCAAATAATTCCATTTTCTTCAACTGATGAAGCTATTGACCCAATAATATTCAGTAATATTAACACTCAACAAGAGTTATTAAAGTATCAAAAATGATGGTTAAAGTGCTTTATTTTGGAATGATTGCGGATGCCTTGGGTAAGACAGAGGAAGAAATTTCATTCGATAATTCTTCAAAGGAAATTAATCTTAAATCCTTTTTTAATTCTCATCATAAGGAATTGGAAAACTTGAATTACTCGGTAGCTGTTAATCAAGAATTCAAAGAGAAAGTTATCATTGATGACACGATTGAAGAAATTGCAATTTTACCTCCATTTGCGGGAGGATAACATAAAACAAAAATGAAAAACTGTTTCAGAGAAGGCCCGATAGCATCCAGCTTTATTGGTGATGCTATCGCTAAGCACCAAGTTAAAACTAACATTGGGGCACATCAGATATTCTTAGGTCAAGTAAGAAAAGACCAAATTGAAGAAAAATTTGTAGCAGCAATCGATTACTCTGCGCATGAAGAAATGGCCAACAAGTCGTTTCATGACATTCGTGAAATAACGTTTGAGAAATTTGACCTGACGTGCATGCACATATATCATAGCAAAGGATTGGTTAAAACAGGTGAGATTTGTCTGTTTGTTTTTGCCTCCTCGAAACATCGAAAAGAAGCCCAAAAAGCAATAGAATTCTTGGTAGAAGAGATCAAAGTAAAAGTTCCTATTTTTGGCAAAGAGATTTTAGAAGACGAGTCTTTTGTCTGGAAAGAAAATAAATAAGAATGGTAGAGATTACACATAAGAATACAACCTTGCGAACGGCGATTGCACAAGCAGTCATAAAAGTGAGTAAACCAGAAACGATTCACGCCATTCAAAATAATTTGGTTCCAAAAGGGAATGTTTTTGAAATGGCAAAAACAGCAGGTTTATTTGCCGTAAAAAAGACGTCTGATATTATTCCAGATTGCCATCCACTTCCTATCGAGTACACGAATGTGAATTATGAAGTGAATGAGATGTCGATTACGATACTCATTGAGGTAAGCACCATTTATAGAACAGGAGTTGA
The DNA here is from genome assembly GCA_905480145.1 of uncultured Flavobacteriales bacterium. Classification (GTDB taxonomy): domain Bacteria; phylum Bacteroidota; class Bacteroidia; order Flavobacteriales_D; family Crocinitomicaceae; genus UBA4466. Next base: position 91,354 of record CAJQPA010000018.1, read on the forward strand.
AGTAGAAGCTATGCACGGAGCAAGCGTAATTGCTTTAACCATGTATGATATGTTGAAACCAATTGACAAAGGAATAGAAATTGGAGACATCAAATTAGTTTCTAAAAAAGGCGGTAAATCTGATTTCAAAGACAAATATAGAACAGATTTAAAAGCTGCAGTATTTGTTTGTTCAGATACTATTTCAGCCGGACAGAAAGAAGATAAAGCAGGGAAAGCTATCATTTCCAAACTGGAAAATTCTTCTGTGAGCATTGTTGAATATACTGTCATTCCAGATGATATTGATAAAATACAAGCGGGTGCGTTAAAGCATGTTGCTAAAGGGACAGACCTCATCATTTTTACTGGGGGAACAGGACTTTCCAAAAGAGATAATACACCAGAAGCACTTATTCCTTTATTGGATAGAGAGATTCCTGGGATTGCAGAAGCAGTTAGAAGTTATGGTCAAGAAAGAACGCCTTATTCTATGTTGTCAAGAAGTGTCGCAGGAATTAAAGATGAAAGTTTAATTTTAGCCTTACCTGGATCTACAAAAGGAGCTTCTGAATCAATGGATGCAATTTTCCCTTCTGTATTGCATATTTTTAGAATTTTAAAAGGAGCAAGACACGAATAAAAGCCTGAACAATTCTTCTTTCATCTTCACTTAAGTATATTTGTACAATCCTATGGAGAAGAACCCCAAAAATATTGTAGATACTCACGGCAGAATTCACGACTATCTTCGTATTTCTTTAACTGAGAGATGTAATTTACGATGCTTTTATTGTATGCCTGAAGAAGGTGTTCAACTTAGGGATAAATCGGAATTCATGACGGCTGAAGAAACAATAGCTATTGCTAAAACATTCGTCGATCTTGGAGTTAAGAAAATTCGATTAACTGGAGGTGAACCATTAATCAAGAAGAACGCTGGTATTATCATAAGAGAACTGGGTAAATTACCTGTAGAGCTCTCCATTACAACCAATGCAGTTACCGTAGACCGTTTTATTAATGATTTCAAACAGGCAGGTATAAAATCTGTGAATGTTAGCCTTGACTCTCTAAAAGCAGACACATTTAACAAGATTTCAAGAAGGAGTTACTTCAAAGAAATCATGCATAATATTCAATTGCTATTAGACAATAATTTTCATGTTAAAATAAACGTTGTCTTGATAAAGGGTGTAAATGAAGATGAAATTATTGATTTTATTCAGTGGACTAAAAACGTCAATATTCATGTTCGATTCATAGAGTTTATGCCTTTTGACGGTAACAATTGGAATTGGGAGAAAAAAGTTTCTTTTAAGGAAATCTTAGAGCAAGTTGACACTAAAATCGGACCGAAATTCTATAGTAAGATTGAAGACCAGGCCAATGATACTGCTCGAAATTACCAATTGGTAAATGGCTTAGGTACCTTTGGAATAATAAGCTCTGTAACGAATCCATTTTGTGATACGTGCAATCGTATTCGATTGACGGCGGATGGCAAAGTAAAGAATTGCCTATTCTCAGAAGCAGAAACAGATATACTTGGTGCTTTCCGTTCCAAACAAAATATTGAACCGTTGATCAGAAAATCTATTATGGCCAAACACAAAGAACGTGCAGGACTTCCTGATTTTTCTGATGATGACATTCATTTGTATAAAAATAGATCAATGACTGCCATTGGCGGATAGTATTATGGATTATCATTGGCTATTTCTCGCTGTACTACCAATCATTGCTTTTCTTTACGCTTCAGTTGGACATGGCGGAGCGAGTGGTTACTTGGCTTTAATGGCATTGTTCTCATTCCCTGAAAGTGTTATGCGTCCAACGGGACTTCTCTTAAACTTATTTGTAGCGGCCATAGCGTTTTATTATTTCTGGAAGAAAGGTTTTTTCAATCCAAGACTTTTTTTTGCTTTTGCGATTGGATCTATTCCCCTATCCTATTTGGGGGGATTAATGCAAGTAGATCCATATTGTTACAAAATCATTCTTGCATTATTACTGGTCTTTGCTATTTTAAAATTACTCAATATTTACGGGAAAGAAAATGAAGAAATTAATCAAATAAAGTGGATTCCAGCCTTGTTTATTGGTGCCGGGATTGGGTTTCTTTCTGGTCTTATTGGAATTGGTGGTGGTATAATTTTAAGCCCTTTGATTCTTATTTTAAAATGGGGAAATGTAAAAGAAGCTGCAGCAGTATCTGCACTTTTCATTTGGGTTAATTCGGCTTCTGGCATGATTGGTCAAATACACCAAGGTGCATTTTTCAGTTCAAATACCTGGCTATATGTTGCAATTGCTTTATTAGGTGGTTTGGTTGGAGGTTACTTTGGAAGTTCTAAATTGAACAATAAAACATTGCGAAATATGCTAGCTTTCGTTTTGATTCTTGCTTGCCTTAAACTAGCCTTTGTTCATTAAGAGTGCATCCTAAATTATACCCTTTATAACATTCGCCATTTTCTCTGTCAATTGCTTTCGATGGAATTGCGAAACATTTTCTGAGTTAACTTCTAGACTTTTAGATGTGTATGATAAATAATGCTTTTTTACAACTTTTGCTAATGAAGTCCTATCATTAAAATCAACAACATCACCGGACTGAGTCTCTTGAATAATCTTAGCTAAATCACCATCCATTGGAGCAATCGCCACAATGGGGCGTTTCGAAATTAAGTACTCAAATATTTTGCCGGTAATTATTCCTTTAGCACTCTCTACATTATTCAATGCAAGAAGTAATAACTGAGAGCTCTTTTGGTGCTCAAGTACTTCATTATGCGGCAAATATTCAATCAATTCAAAGTTATCAGATAAACCATATTTTTCTATTTCCGAAAGAACCAATCCCGAAACCTTCCCAATCAAGCGAATAATTAAATTGTCTGCAAATTCTTTATCTTCATTACACAATTCAGACAAGACCTTCCAAAGTATGATTGGATTCCGGTCTTCATTCATTAAGCCAATATGGGTAATTGAAAATTTTTCATCTCTTTTTACTTTTGAGACAGATTCGGATAAATCCTGATCATACCCATTGGTAATTACAAGTGTATTCTTGTTTTCAGAAAGATAACTTTGTCGCATCGTTTCACCAACTACTACAACAGCATCAGAATGATTAAGAACTTCTTTCTCCAGCCTATCGTGCTTTCTAAGCGCCTTTTTAGATAAAGGTAATTGATGCAAGTAATCAATCTCAGTCCATGGATCTCTAAAATCTGATAACCAAGGAATTCCTAATTCTTTTTTGAGTGCCAATGCAATTAAATGAAGACTATGAGGAGGTCCTGAAGAAATAATCGCATCGACATGATTCTTTGCAAGGTAATTTTTTAAGAATTTAACCGAAGGCTTAACCCAATATATTCTTGCATCTGGAATGAAGTAGTTTGCTCTTATGTAACTCGTAATTTTAGCGCCTATTGACTTTTTTTTATTCAAAAAACCCATACTCGCATTGTTGCTTTTCTTTCTAGATAAAAATTTAGCAATGTTGTATGGTTCCCAAATAGGCTGTTTTAACACCTCCACACCGGAAGGGATATCACTTTTTAAAGTTTCATCGACAATTGCATAGTCTGGGTTATCAACCGTATAAACAATAGGTGTAATTCCGTATTCCTCAAAATACTTAACAAATTTCAACCACCTCTGAACTCCTGACCCGCCACTCGGTGGCCAATAATATGTGATAATTAAAACTTTTTTCATTTGAACGTGTAAATATACTATTTGTGTTTTAAGAATACATTGCATTCACACTGCTATTTGAGCAAATCACCTCAAATTATAAGGTCAATTTTTCTTCAATCATGTCCAATTTTATAAATTGGATTATGAGAATAAAACCATTTTTTGTATTTTTGGAACCGTAGTGTCAATGAAACTAAATTAATGTAATTCATTGAGTTAAGAAAAAGGAATGAAATTAAGAATGCTTTCTGTGTTGTCCGTGATAATTGCACTTGGAATCAAGAGCATGGGTATCTCTGCTAAAGACTATCATGAATTCAGAATCCTAGCCAATGCCATTCCAGAAAGTCCATACATTCCTACACCCTTGCCAATTGCTTTAGAGAATCGATTGGACAGCATTGTTTTTACGCTTTCACAGGCTTCTGCGGTAAAAGACATGTACATTAATATCAATGATTCGCTGACTCCACAGTTCGAAATTTTTCAGGAACTCCAGTATACAGCAAATGAAATTGAATTGAATGACTTATTATTACATGACTCTCCTGTAGTCCGTGTATATTCTTACCGAGCTTTAATTGTGAACAACATGAACCTTAATTGCGATTATGAGATGGCAATCATGGAAGACACTACTTGTATTGACCTATTTGCAGGAAGCGAGTTAACAAATACAACTGTTAAAGAACAAATTCAACGCGATCTTTACGCACTTTAATTAATCTTCTTTTCTGGGATTCGCAAACATTTTCACCTCTTCGGCGGATATAATATCTCCACCAAGAATAATGAGACGCTCTACAATATTTCTTAACTCACGTATGTTTCCTGTCCAATCGGTTTTCTGCAATTCTTCTAAAGCCTTATCATCAAATGATTTTTTAGCCACACCGTGTTCATTGCAGACCATTGACATAAAATGATTGGCTAACAATGGAATATCATCGCGACGATCATTCAGCGAAGGAACATGAATTAATATAACAGCTAAACGATGATATAAATCTTCCCTGAAATTTCCTTCCGTTATTTCATTGCGTAGATTTTTATTCGTTGCAGCGACAATTCTTGCATTTACTTTTATGTCCTTTTCACCGCCCACACGTTGAATAAGATTCTCTTGCAGAGCTCTCAGCACTTTAGCTTGAGCACTAGAAGACATATCGCCAATTTCATCTAAGAATAAAGTTCCACCTGAGGCCAATTCAAATTTTCCTTTTTTCATTTTTACAGCGGACGTAAAAGCTCCTTTTTCATGTCCAAACAATTCACTTTCGATCAACTCAGCAGGGATTGCCGCACAATTAACTTCAATGAAAGGCTTTTCCTTTCTTTCACTCAAATCATGCAGTGACCTCGCAACTAACTCCTTTCCTGTTCCATTTTCTCCAGTAATCAAAACTCGTGCATCGGAAGGGGCAACCTTCTCAATCATTTCTTTAATTTGATGAATTTCTTCAGTTTCTCCAATAATAGAAGATCCTTTAAATTTCTTTACCGTTTTCTTAAGAACTTTTCTTTCTTCAATTAAAACCGTTTTGTCATTAGCATTGCGAATAGTCACTAAGATCCTATTCAGATCTAGTGGCTTTTCAATAAAATCAAAGGCTCCTTTCTTTATCGCTTGAACAGCAGTTTCAATGTTTCCGTGACCGCTAATCATGATTACAGGAGTATCCACCTTCGCTTTCTGCAAACCTTCTAAAACTTCCATTCCATCCATTTCTGGCATCTTGATATCACAGAAAATAATGTCGTAGTTGTCAGACTTGGCTTTCTCTAGACCTTGCTTTCCGTTCTCAGCTTCATCTACTTCAAACTCTTCGAATTCAAGAATTTCGCGCATTGCTCTGCGGATCGCTCTTTCATCATCTACAATTAAAATTTTGGCCATTTGATCATTTTTTGAGTAAAGATAAGAAAAAGCTCTTCTTTTGAAAGGCCGAGTAGCAGAGGAATTATAAAGACTTTAATGAAATAATTAATCTCGCCTTAAAGAAGCAAAAGCTCCTTCTTTCAATGAATAAGGAGAGACATATATTTCTTGAATTTTAAATTCTTCAATGGCCCATTTCATTTGCATAGCAGTAATCGGCATCATTGGCTTTCTCATTTTAGATATCCACTTATTATTCATTCTTTCTTCTAATGTCGAGTAGATAAGCCATTCCAACATTTCAAGCACCTCAGCTAAAGGAAGCTGAATAAGACGATTCTCATTCGGGAACTTTTGTGAAAAAATTAATTTATATATGGTTTCAAAACTACCAGATGAACCTATTAAAACAGGGACTTGTAAGTCATTGAAAAAATCATCTTTATTATCTGATAGAAACGCTCGAATTTTAGCCATTTGCTCCTTACTGAATGCATCCGGTTTACCAAATGATTGATAGATTCTAGACACACCTATTTTCAAACTCGTTTTTCTAAGTATTTTGTTTTCAAATCCATGAATAAATTCAGTACTGCCGCCACCAATATCCATGATGATGCTTTCTTCTTTAAAATTATGAATCCAACTGACACCAGAATGTATTAATTCTGCTTCTCTGTCTCCAGAAATAACTACTATTTCAATTGATAGTTGGCTTTTTGCAAAATCAATTAAATCTTGACTGTTTTTTGATGATCTTAGTGCGGACGTACCTATTCCTTCAATTATTGAAACGTTCTTCCCTTGGCATTTCGCTTTAAATCGAGTCAAACATTTTTTTGCTCGATCCATGGCTTCATTGGAAATAATACCATCATTGATTCCATTCATGCCAAGTAAAACAGATTCTTTTTCAGTATAAATCATGGTGAATTGATTCTTAATGACCTGTCCAATCATTAAGTTAAAGGTATTCGTTCCCAAATCAATTACCGCTTTCCTCATTATACTTTTTTAAGCCATTTAAAAACGTGCTTAAATCCAACACGATGTCCAAATTGAAGTATACCATTTTTATATAACCTAGCCGCGATGAATAACATCGTTATTGCTGAAATAAGCAATATGATCAAGGCTAAGTATATTTGATAGGATTCTCCTTCTCCATATCCTTGGGCTAACTTCACCATTACAACCACAGGTGAGGTAAATGGAAGAAAATGGAAGAAAGTTGCTAAAGAACTTTCTGGATAATTCAATGTATAATAACCAGCAAAGAGCGCAAAACAGAGTAAGAAAATCAATGGAAGAACAAATTGTTGTCCATCACTTTCTGAACCAGTCGTTGCTCCAACCGCTGCGAAAAGAGCACCATAAAAGAAATAACCTATGATGAAAAACAGCATAAAAAAGCTTGTCATATTTACGAATTGAACACGCTGATAAATTAGCTCCACAAATTGATTGTATTCTCTGGCTGCAAAATGACTTTCTGCAATGCTTTGCTCACCTGCTTTTATTGTTAACGTCTCGGCATTTAAATTTGCTGCGTCAAGCATGTCTGGAAATATATTTTCTCTCATATAGTATAAGCCTGCTCCTATTATTATTAACCAGAAAGCAAACTGAACAAAGGCAACAAATCCAATTCCAATTAATTTTCCAAACATCATTTGTTTTGGAGAAACAGATGCTAACAATACTTCTACTATTCTATTACTTTTTTCTTTCGCGACAGACCGAAGAATAGTCATTCCGAACAAGAAAATAAAAGCAAATATAAGGGCTCCATAAAATAACCCAACCCATCCCGCTAAATCCGAAGATTGATTATTTGGGTCATAAACATTTGCAAATTTCAGGGTCAAAGGTTGTTTTATTTTTCTGTATTCTTTCAATGAAATTTTACCGAAACGATGAATTAAAATCTCCTCTAGCCTCCGCTCTAGATGATACTTAATCCTTGACTCCATTCGAAGATCAGGCGACTCGCGGTAAAAAACAAAACCGACTTTATTCGAAAGAACCTTCTGATTGACTTCTAGTAAAGCATCATACTGTTGGAATTTTTCCGCTTCTGCAAATTCATTTTCAGTAATAACTCCCTCATAAAAGGAATATACAACCGAAGGATCCTGAGTTGGCATCATTTTACTTTGCATCAATCCACCATGATCTGCAACAAGAACGTTCCATTTTTGTTTTGAGTTCCCACCAAAAGTGAACAACAGATATATTAAACCTAAAATAAATAAAGGTCCAAGAATTGAGAAAATCATAAAAGATCTTGCTCCTATTCGTTCTTTAAATTCCCTTGCTGCGATAATTATACTATTCTTCATTGCTCTAATTTAAATCCGAATTATCACCTGAAACTTTACGGATGAATACATCTTGCATTGATGGCAACACCTCCCATGCAGCTTCAATTTCTATTTGACCGATTAATACTTTTAATAGGTCTTGAAACGAATTATCTCTTCTCATTTTTACAATTGCCACGAATTTATCGTCTCCTAATATTTCTTTATCAACTAATTCAAAGCCCGTCCAAAGAGCATTTACAAATCCAATCATGCTTCCTCTGAAACGAATAGAATAAAGACCACTTTTATATTCCGATTGTAATTCTGAAATAGAGCCTTCTGCAATTTTCTTTGATTCATGAATTAATGCAGCTCGATCACATATTTCTTCAACACTTTTCATATTGTGCGTCGATAGAATAATTGTCTTTCCAGCCGCGCGCATTTCCACCAATTCTTGTTTAATCAATTCAACATTAATTGGGTCAAACCCACTAAAAGGTTCATCTAGAATTAATAATTTTGGTTCATGCAAGACGGCACAAATGAATTGTACTTTTTGAGCCATTCCTTTAGAAAGCTCTTCAATACGCTTATTTCTCCAGGGATTCACATTGAATTTTTCAAACCAATAATCTAATTTGATCATGATGTCTTTCTTGGACAAACCTCTTAAGCGCCCTAAAAAAACAGCGTGTTTCTCAACCGTCATTCTTTTATATAACCCTCTTTCTTCCGGCAAATAACCGATGTGGGCTAAATCATCATTTGTCATTAAATTACCTTCTAATCTCACAGAACCACTGTCTTGCTGAATAATTCGATTGATTATTCGAATCAAAGTCGTTTTACCTGCCCCGTTGGGTCCAAGAAGCCCGAATATTTCTCCTTTATTGACAGATAAATTTAAATCAGACAGCGCCTCATTGCGGTAAAAAGACTTATTAATATTCTTAACTTCTAGCATAGTTGAATTATTATTGTGAAGATAGAAAATTTTATCTATCGTTAAAAGGCCCAACTGAATTAGTTATACCATAGAATTCAATAGCAGAGTACTCAGAATAATAGTAAATTTGGGGTATGAAAACAGTTTTGATAACGGGTGCTTCAAGCGGAATTGGAAAAGAATTTGCATTTCTTTTTGCTAAGAATGAATACGAATTAATTCTCACTGCTAGAAGAAAAGAAGCTCTAGAAATAATAGCATTGGAATGCGAAACAAAATACAAATCAAAAGTACACGTAATTTCACATGATCTTTCAGAAGTCAATAGTGGAAATACTCTCGCTGAAAAGGTTGCTTCATTGAATTTGAATGTAGATGTCCTCGTCAATAATGCCGGTTATGGAGATCATGGAAACTTTGTTGATGTCGATAGAAAAAAGAGTCTTGACATGCTTCAATTAAATATGGTTAGTCTCACAGAGTTAACTCATATTTACGCTCAAAAAATGGCCAAAAGAAATGATGGTAAAATATTAAATGTGGCCTCAACTGCTGCATTTCAGCCAATGGCTAAATTTGGAATTTATGCTGCAACCAAGGCGTATGTTCTTCATTTAACAGAAGCCATTCATTTCGAGTTGAAAAATACAAATGTGTCAGTTACGGCTCTCTGCCCTGGTGCAACTAAAACAGGATTTGAAGAAGCGGCAAATCTTCAAGACTCCAAGCTCTTTGATAGGTTTGTAATGGATCCAAAGTCTGTTGCTGAATCAGGATATAAGGGGTTAATGAAGAATAAAATGTACGTCATTCCTGGAATTAGAAATAAGGTGCTGTCATTTTTAGCTAATGCAACACCGTTTAGAGGTTTACTGGTTTGGTTTTCAAGTAAATTGAGTTAAATAATTTTATGAAAATTCAAAAAACATTCAAAATTACATTAAGCTTATTTGCTCTTGCAGCAGTCATATACTTTATTGCGATAAAGCAGAAAGCATCTGATGCTGGAGATGAGGCTCCGAACTTTAAAACAATTCTAATCGATGGAACCACGTTTGAATTAAATGATTTAAAAGGGCAATACGTTATTTTAGATTTTTGGGCATCATGGTGCGCACCTTGCCGAAAAGAAATACCTGAAATGGTTGAATTCTATTCTCAGCTAAAAGATAAAGTAACGATTGTTTCGATTGCACTCGAGAAAGATGCCTCAGTCGTACTAGACAATCCCGAATTATTTGACTTCCCTTGGGTTCATCAAATCATTGAAGAATCTTCGTTTGTCATGTTGTCAGAAATAGCGCAATTATATGGGGTATCGGAAATCCCAACTAAAATTTTAATAGCGCCTAATGGAAAAATATTGGAAGGAAGCTCTCTAAATAATTTTAGAGAGCTCATTTCTAATCATTAATGAGGTGAAGATAACCATGCTTTGACTCTTCGTTCTCATCCTTTAGGTTTGAATATGAAGCTTTGTAATAGTAGACTCCCTCTTGAACATCCTTGCCATTTAATTTCCCATCCCATTTCGGGAATACATTAATCTGATATTCATATGAGTAGAGTAAATTACCCCAGCGATTAAAGATTTCAAAATTCTTTATTTTAACCCATTCTGATGGTAGAATATAAATTGGCTCATAAAAATCATTTACTCCATCATTATTAGGTGTAAAGACGTTAGGAAATTCAATTATCGGCTCACAAAATGTTGAAACGTATATTGAATCTGTGGTGTTACATCCATTTATTGGTTCTACAATTATAACACTATACCATCCAAGTTCCGATGGATCAACTTGAACAGTTTGGCCATTTGATACTATCGGATTCCAAGTATAAAACATTGCATCATTCATTGCATCTAACTCAACTGCGGATTCAAATGGACAAAATACTATACTATCGGAATCAAATGGAGCGACAGGGTTATCAACAACCAATACAACAGCAGTATCTGTATATGAATTATTATTAAAATCAATACTTAATATTATGTTCCCAGATTCAGTTATTCCAACAATTGTGTCTTCCAATGGAAAAGGGTAAGTGTAATCAGTACTATTCCAATCTGATAAAGTATCACCTGTTTCGGTATACCAGGTATAGCTTGTAATGTTTTCTGTATAATAATTTAAATAGGCAGTATCAGGATAACAAACAGTAACATCGGTTAATTCTATACTTCTTGAAGGAAAACAGATTTGCTGTAAATTGGTAGCTCCACCGGTAGAAGCTGTAAAACCCCATAGCGCTTCAGTTTCACCATTAAAAATAACATTGACTAAATCAATATTGTTTGACATTCTTAAGTTTCCGTCAAAATACATTTCAATAATTTGCGTATTTGCATTCCAAACAATTCTTGTTGTGTGCGTATTTCCATCTTCGACATTTGCACCAGAAGGATCTAGACTAACTGAAGAAACCAATGGGTTAAGCCAATCATTGTTATGATACATTCCTGTATGATCATCAGGAATGTCATCTTTTGGCGCTCCATTATCCCATGTGTCAAATTCTATTGCTAATGCAGGAGAAATTCCCTCATATCCTATTCCACCTCCAGACACACCACTATTGGCAGAAGAAAGTCCTCTTAACACAAAAGCAAATCCATCCGCACCACCATCATTCGAACCCAGATTGAGGCAGAAAATTGCATCAAAACTCTCTAATAAATTTATTGGCTCTTGATCCCATACAGCTCCTGCTTGTCCTGTGAGATCTTCCGTCAATGTAAAACAAGTATCTGATTCTCCACAGAGTAATTGATTTATATTGGCTACACCAAACGCATCGCCAACTAGTTCATAATCATTCTGCCCATGGCTAAGAAAAGACATTAATAAAACCAATAAAGGAAGGACCTTTTTCACCATAATTCTATTGTTTTAAATAAGATAGACACAACTACTAAAAAAAAGTTGCATCATTTTGTGAAATTAGTAATTTTTGAATGGACTATTATCAAGTTATCATAAGAAACAGCAATAATCCCAGAAAAATATAATCCCTAAGGCTTTTACGAGCAGGGTATTATCAAGCAATTTATTCTAGCCATCTTTTTTCAGCCCATTCTTTTTCTTCTTTTACAGTCAAGAAAGTCCAAGCAACAATTCGACTGGACTTATTCCCAGTTCCCATATCAATGGTCTTATACTCACCTACCTCCGATTCTTCCAGAGCATCGTAGATATACTTGAGGTTTGATTGCTTAGAGACGAGGGTAGAAAACCAGCAACATGATTTAGAAAATTGAGTGCTTTGTTTGATCATTTTTATAATGAATTGCTTTTCACCACCTTCCGTCCATAGTTCATTATTGGTGCCTCCGAAGTTCAATTCTGCTTTCGTAACTTTCTTCTTTTTGAGATTGCTCAATTTCCTTAAATTACCCTCTGTCGCTTCTTCCATTGAAGAATGAAACGGTGGATTACAAATCGCTAAATCAATTAACTCTTCTTTCCCAATTATGCCAAAGAATGTTTCGGTTGGTTTTTCTTGCTTGCGAATCTCTACTTTTTCAGATAAATTGGGAGTCGCCGCAATAATTCTTTTTGCAGATTCAAGCGCTACAGGATCAATGTCCGAGCCAATGAATGACCATCCGTATTCGTTTGTGCCAATGACTGGATAAACGCAATTTGCTCCTACACCAACATCAAGACATTTAATTTTACTTCCTTGTGGAATTTTACCAAAGTTACTGCCAGCCAGAAGATCTGCCATATGATGAAGATAATCAGCTCTACCCGGTATTGGAGGACATAAATAGCCTGCAGGAATATCCCAAAATTCTACATTGTAATAATGCATTAATAATGCCTTATTCAAGGCCTTTACAGCTTCTGCATTAAAGAAATCTATTGTTTCATCTCCATATTTATTCTCAACCACAAAATTTGCCAATTCCGGGCACTTTTTCAATAATAATTTGAAGTCGTAACGAGATTGATGCTTATTACGTTTATG
>CAJQPA010000019.1 GCA_905480145.1 uncultured Flavobacteriales bacterium
AGAATACAGATTAGATTTAGACATAAACAACGGTGAATTTCAAGTTTCTGCGCAAACTGTCATGGTGAATGACATGACGGTATCAGTGACTCCAGCAAATCAACCATTCAGTTTTGCGCAAAATATTACTACAATTTTAAACGACTACGTTGTTGTAAACACAGGTACAGCATACAGAGCAAATTGTACTTTGGATGTTGAGTTTACAGAATTTACAGATAGTGACTCTGATACAATAACTTTCCAATGGGACCTTGGTGAATTCGATGTAGATAACAATAGTTCTAAAGATTTTCAAGCGAATGGTGAGTTATTTTACAAAAAAATAAGAGATAACATAACGAACAACACAGCCATTACGAAAAGAAACTTGAACGGAATTGGATATACTGTAACAGGTGGAACCGAAGATTTGGCGCAATACATTTTAATCAACCAACCTTCAGGATCTTTGGCGCAAACAAAACCAACATTCACAAATCTAGAAGCAACAAAAGGTCGCAATGTTGTTGGAGTATTTACTTCCAAACAAACTGTAAGTAATTTTATACCATTTGTTGGAGCAACTGATTTTATTCGCTGCATTACAACGAATTCTACAGAATACTTGTGCAATGGACCCCAAACATTTGACTTGTTGTTCTGCAGTCAGCATCCAGGAGATGTCTTAAAAACTTGGAAATGCCCTTAAGTCTTCCTTGTTCTTCTTAAATTCTTACCTATTTTAGCGTATGTCTGAAAGGAAAACGCTTTTTGTCGATGTTATTCTTCCTGTTCCAATTCGGAATGAATTCACGTATCGTGTGCCTTTTGAAATGAATGATGTCATTTTTGCAGGGGCGAGAATTGTTGTTCCTTTTGGTAAATCGAAATTAATCACAGGAATAGTTACACAAATTCATGAAAATGTTCCGGATGCTTATCAATCAAAACTAGTCGAATACCTTCTTGATGATGAACCTATAATTACTCCCAAACAATATCAGTTTTGGAAATGGATTTCATCCTACTATATGGCTCCTATTGGAGACGTAATGAATGCTTCATTACCTGCAAATTTTAAATTGGCAAGTGAGACAAAAATCATTTTACATCCAGATCTTAATTTTGATCCAAAGTTTTATACCGAAAGAGAACAAGATGTCATTCAAGCATTGGAACTAAGAGAAACTCTTGACTTAAAAGAAATATCTCAAGTTCTAGGCATAAAGACAATCCAACCTATCATAAAAAGTTTAATTGAAAAAAAGGCCGTATTATCATTAGAAGAGCTCAATGATAAGTTCACCCCAAAAACTGCCGTTTTCGTTTCTTTCACTGAAGAATATCAAGAGTCAGAGTTAATAGAAGCATTTCTCAACAATTTAGAACTGAAGAAAGGCAAGGAGAAGCAAGTCAATTCACTTCTCAACCTTATTCATTTTATTACCGAAAGAAAAACCAATTATATTCTTCGAAAAGACCTTCTAGAATCTGGAGCATCGCAATCCAGTTTAAATACACTTGAGAAAAATGGTGTTATCTCTCAAGAAAAATTAGAAATTACACGATTAACAAATGATTCCGAAGAGCTATATGAATTTAAAAAGTTATCTGATTCTCAACTTCAGGCTTTAAAAGAAATTCATCAAGGGTTTGAGGAGCAAAAAGTTGTTTTACTGCATGGTGTAACGGGGTCTGGGAAAACTGAAATATATGTTCAGTTAATTCAAGAGCAATTAGATCTTGGAAAACAGATTCTTTTTCTTTTGCCGGAAATAGCTTTAACAACTCAATTAATTCAGAGGCTTTCCGCATATTTTGGAGAACAAATTGGTGTCTATCATTCAAAATTCAATCAGAATGAGCGCGTTGAAATATGGAATCACGTTCTTCACAATGACCCAAACAAATACCGCATAGTTCTCGGGGCTCGATCTTCCATTTTTCTTCCATTCCAAGATCTTGGACTTATCATAGTGGATGAAGAACATGAATCGAGTTTCAAACAGTATGATCCTTCCCCCAGATACAATGCGAGAGATTGTTCAATCGTATTGAGTTCTCTCCATAAAGCAAATGTGGTATTGGGGTCGGCTACACCATCTATAGAAAGTTATCATAATGCTAAAAACGGCAAGTACAAACTTGTAAATCTTCATGACCGATTTGGAAATGTTCAACTACCTGAAATCTTATGCGCCAACGTTCGAAAGGAGCGAAAGCAAAAAAGCATGAAGTCTCACTTCACTTCATTTCTAATTGAACACATGAAAGAAGCGCTAGATTTAAAGGAGCAAATTATACTCTTTCAAAATAGAAGAGGTTATACGCCACTTTGGATGTGTGAGATTTGCAACTGGACACCAAATTGCAAGAACTGCGACGTATCACTAACCTATCATAAACATACCAATAGCCTTAAATGCCATTATTGCAGCTATGCGACAAAACCAGTCGGAACATGCGATTCTTGTGGAAGTAATCGATTGAATATGCTCGGTTTTGGTACAGAGAAGATTGAAGATGAATTATCAATAATGTTTCCAGAGAAAGTTGTCAAGCGGATGGACTTAGATACGACGCGCTCCAAAAACGCATATGCGAATATTTTAAATGATTTTGACGCAGGTAAAATTGATATTCTTATCGGAACTCAAATGGTCACCAAAGGATTAGATTTTAACAATGTTAACCTTGTTGGGATTCTAGATGCCGACATGTTGTTGAACCGAGCTAATTTTAGAGCATTTGAACGTTCTTTTCAATTAATGACACAAGTTGCAGGTAGATCTGGAAGAAGAGTAAAACGAGGGAAAGTAATCGTACAAACTGGTGATCCAGATCATTGGGTGATTCAAAAAGTAATTAACCACGATTTTGTTTCATTCTATAACGATGAAATAATTGAACGGTCGAACTTCTTTTATCCGCCATTTTATAAAATAATTGAAATAACACTAAAACATCGGGACGAAAATAAAGTAATCGATGGCGCTAGCGAATTAGCCACTGAACTCCGTAAACTATTTAAAGAAAGAGTCCTCGGTCCAGAATCTCCTGTTGTAAAGAGAATCTACAATCAATTTTTAAAGAGAATTATCATTAAAATTGAAAAGGATGCGGGGGATAAACTTGTAAAACAGCGCATTCAAGACATCGTTGATAATTTCTATCGTACACCTGCAAATAAATCAATTCGAATAATAATCGATGTTGATCCAGCTTAACCCAAATAAGATTTAAGCATTTTACTTCGAGTTGTCAACCTTAATCTTCGAATTGCTTTTTCCTTAATTTGTCTTACCCTTTCTCGAGTCAATTCGAAACGATCTCCTATTTCTTCTAAAGTCATTGGAGCTTTTTCATTTAATCCAAAAAACATTTTCACGACCTCTCCTTCTCTTGTCGTTAGTGTTGACAATGATCGATTGATCTCAGTTCTCAACGACTCCAAAACCAACGTTTTCTCAGGGCCTGGCAAAGAATCATTTGGAAGAATGTCGTACATGCTAGATGAAGAACTATCACCTTCTACTAAAGGAGCGTCCATCGAAACGTGCCTTCCACTATTCTGCAAAGACTGTTGAATTTCATCAACACTAACATCTAAAAAATCTGCCATTTCACTTGCCGATGGCGGTCTCTCTAGTCGTTGCTCTAACTCAGAAAAAGCACGATTAATTTTACTTATCGTTCCAATTTTATTTAACGGCAAACGAACAACTCTTGCTTGTTCAGCGAGCCCCTGCAAAATAGATTGTCTTATCCACCATACCGCATAAGATATGAATTTAAACCCACGACTCTCATCAAATCTTTTTGCAGCCTTAATTAGACCTACATTTCCCTCATTTATTAAATCTGGCAATGACAATCCTTGATTCTGATATTGTTTTGCAACAGAAACCACAAATCTTAAATTTGCTTTCGTTAATTTATCTAAAGCCTTTGCGTCCCCCTGCCTTATTAATTGAGCCAATTCAACCTCTTCTTCCGCGGTGATCAAATCAACACGTCCGATTTCCAGTAAATACTTGTCCAATGAAGCGGTCTCTCTATTGGTAACCTGTTTAGTGATTTTTAGTTGTCTCATAATAAAATAATTTGGTGACTGCTATTAATATAACGTTTATATCTGACATAGAGTTGATTAAAAGTCTATAAAATGAATAGTTTACAGTAGAAAAGATATATAACACCATTTTCCGTGAATATTTACTGACTGTTTTTTAGAACAAATCAATATCATCCATATAAATTTTGTTCATCATTTTTTCTTTACTTTCGCAAAATGAAAATACTAATGGTATGCTTAGGGAACATATGTCGATCGCCTCTCGCGGATGGACTTCTTAGAGATAAGATTAATACCTTAAAGTTAAATGTCATTGTAGATTCCGCTGGAACTTCTGGACACCACATAGGTGAGTCACCAGATAACCGAATGACAGCAAAAGCATTAGAGTATAAGCATGACATCAGCAACCTCAGAGCTCGACAATTCTCAGCGATTGATTTTGAAAATTTTGACCTGATTTACGCGATGGACAAAAGTAATTATCAAAATATTATCGCCTTGGCTCAATCATCCTCTGATATTGATAAAGTAAAAATGATTTTAGATGAATCACATCCAGGAGAAAAAATGGAGGTTCCAGACCCATATTATGGCGGAGAGCAAGGATTCGAGAATGTTTATCGCTTGTTAGATAAAGCGACAGATTGTATAATAAAGAAATTAAAATAAGAATGAAAAAAGGCACTATTTATATGATCCCAACTACGCTAGGCGGAGAAAGCGTAAACAACATAATACCTCAGGATGTTCAAAAAGAAATTATAAAACTGCGCCATTTTGTTGTCGAGAACCTCAAATCTGCTAGACAGTTCTTAAGGAAAATTGATCGTGAATTCCCGATTGATGATTGTGAATTTTCTATCCTTAACAAAAGAAATGAGGAGTTAGATTTTTATCATTATGTCTTGCCCGCAATGAAAGGTCATGATTTAGGAGTTATGTCAGATGCAGGTTGCCCAGGTGTTGCAGATCCAGGCGCTGCAATTGTTAATATTGCACATGACAAAGGAATTAGAGTGCACCCATTTGTTGGCCCTTCTTCTATATTACTTGCATTAATGGGCTCAGGATTTTCAGGACAGCAATTTACATTTCATGGGTATTTGCCTAAAGAGCGAAAAGCCAGAATTGCCGTTTTAAAAAAATTAGAGGCCGATACAAGAAAGACTAGAATTACGCATCTATTTATGGATACTCCTTTTCGAAACATGAATGTTTTAGATGATTTATTGAACGTTCTATCTGATCCAACGATGGTTTCAATTGCTAGTAATATTACATTGCCATCACAAGATATCAGAACGATGTCGGTAAAAAACTGGAGGGAAAAGGCATATGATTTATCTAAGAAACCTGCTATATTCTCTATTGGAACAGTAGTGCAGTAGATCTTATTTCATTCCACGACGCTTCTTAATAGCTTCGTAAGAGTCATTTATTTGTTGGAATTTTTCTTTGGCTCCTTTTTCGTATTCCTCTCCCATTTGAGCCACCTTATCTGGATGAAACTTAACAGCCATCTTGCGGTAAGCTTTCTTTACTTCATCATCAGTTGCAGTAGCCTCTATTCCAAGAACAGAATAGTCAGAATCAACATTTCTGTAGAACATGTTCTTAACACTCTCGAAATCAACATTTGAAATCCCTAGCATCCTCGAAATATTTTGAATTACCGAAATTTCATCTGGAGAAACATCACCATCAGCTTTTGCAATACCAAAAAGATAATGAAGCAACTGCGCTCTGACAGCTGGCTGCATTCTCATCTGAATGTCACCGCATATTTTTTGTAAAGGAATATTATCTGAATTTAAAAACTGCTTCAATGTCTGTAAATGACGCGTAGAATATTGTGCGCCGAATTGTTGATTAAAAAAAGCTTTGACGTAATTCAATTCCGACTTTAGAACTTTACCATCTGCTTTCATTACAGCTGCAGACAATGCCATTAGCATTGTAGGAACATCACTTGTTGAGGATTGTTGTTGATAGTATTTGAATAGATCTTCGGTAGAAAAATTTCTCCCACTTCCGCCGGCTTGAGCCCGCGCCTTATTCATCACTTGCTGATAATTCTCAACAAATGAACCAATAACAAATCCTAAAATAGCGCCTGAAAAACTTCTTCTAAAAAGAAAAAAACCGGCTGCTGCAAAAATCCATTTAATCAAAATACTTAATGTTAAAAAATCCCCTCCCAAATTTGGAAGGGGATTATGATATTTATACTTTTTCTATACTTCTTTCAATGAACTCATTCAAAGCGGCACCTTTTAAAAGCCCTTGAGATAATAATGCTATATCTGTCAATTGCTTGATTTTTGCCGTTTTTAAGTCATCAGAACTTTCTGATAAAATCGATTGAATTTTATCATGGTTCCCATTGACCATTAAATTATGCATATCCGGAAAGGCACCCATAAAGCCGCCGCCGCCCATTTTTTGTTGCTCCATCATTCTTCTTATAAATTCTGGCTGCGTAATAATAATTGGTGCATCATCTGAATTCATGCTTTCAAATTGAACTGTGAATTTTTCTTTGTTCACTGCTCCTTCAAATAAAGGCTTCAATAACTCCTCATCTTCTTTTGATAATTTAGAAGGAATTTCTTCATCTTTCTGAATCAATTTATCCAATGTATCAGCATCCACTCTAGCAAAAGTTATGTTCTCATACGTCTGTTCCAATTTCGCTATCCAATGCGGTGCAATAGGTCCATCTATATGTAAAACATCGTATCCTCTATCCTTCGCCTTCTTCACAAAACCATATTGTTCTATTGGATCATTTGTATACAAGAAAACAACTTTATCATTTTTATCTGTTTGAACTGCTGCTACCTTATCCTTAAATTCTTCAACTGAAAAATAGCTACCATCCGTATTCTTAACCAAAGAGAAATTCTTTGCTTTTTCACCAAACTTCTCATCCGAAAGAGAACCGTACTGCACAAAAATCTTTAAGTCTTCCCATTTAGATTCAAAATCTTTACGATCATTTTTATACATTGAAGCTAGCTTATCAGCTACTTTCTTCGTGATATGAGAAGAGATTTTTTTTACGTTCCCATCAGCTTGAAGATAAGATCTAGAAACATTCAATGGAATATCTGGAGAATCAATTACACCATGAAGTAACGTCAAAAATTCTGGAACAATTTGCTCAACATTATCTGTAATAAATACTTGATTGGAGTAAAGATTAATTTTATTCTTCTGAACTTCAATATTCTCCTGTAATTTAGGGAAGTAAAGAACTCCTGTCAAATTAAATGGGTAATCTACATTCAAATGAATGTGAAACAATGGAGATTCCATCGTTGTTGGATACAATTCTCTATAGAAATCATTGTATTGTTCCGTAGTTAAATCAGAAGGCTTCTTCGTCCAAGCTGGAGCAACATTGTTGACTTGGTTTTCAACCTCAACGGCAACACGCTTAACTTTATCGTTCTCATCTTTTTCTCCTTTCGGATCATCGATGTATTCTGTTTTGTTACCAAAGAATACTGGAATTGATAAGAATTTACAATATTTATCTAACATTCCCTGAATCCGATCTTTTTTCAAAAACTCAGCAGATTCATCAGAAATGAATAAAACGATATCAGTTCCAATTTCTGTTTTTTCAATTTCAGCAATTGTAAATTCCGGAGAACCAGTACTCTCCCATTGAATAGCTTTAGAACCTTCTTTGTGAGATAAAGATTTAATTTGAACCTTATCCGAAACCATAAAAGAGGAATAAAACCCTAACCCAAAATGACCGATAATTTGCTCAGCTCCTTCTTTACCTTTATATTTTTGAACGAATTCTTCAGCTCCAGAGAAGGCAATTTGATTGATGTATTTATCAATCTCATCCTCCGTCATTCCGATACCGTTATCACGAATCGTTAATGTTTTTTCTGTTGTATCAAGAATCACTTCTACTTTTAAATCTCCTAATGTTCCCTTAAATTCTCCATTACTTGCGAAGAATTTTAATTTCTGAGAAGCATCGACTGCATTTGACACCAATTCTCTTAAGAATATTTCGTGGTCAGAATACAAGAATTTTTTAATGATTGGAAATATATTCTCCGTTTGCACATTAATTGAACCTGTTTTCATTTTTTTGCTTTTAAATTATTTTCAGTGATGAAGTCAATCATTATGCCACTGGTAATTTTATGACAAAGTGTCCTAGAAATTAGACATTGTGGCATTCTACATATAGAAATCATTACTTTTACAAAAAAAAAGACTCTTGGTTTACTCTCTAATTTTATTCATTATTATTTTTTTAGCGTTTCGTTATGTTTCTGCGTTGAAGATAAAAGAACTGAACCCTTGGGCGATGCCAATCATCTTTACCTTAAAAACAATCACCGGACTATTATTCATTTATACTTATACATATATATATGGAGACGGAAATTTGAGTGAGGATGCCGGAGTTTTTATGCGTGAAAGTAAAATCATTAATGATGTTTTTTGGAAATCGCCTTATGATTACTTTAAGTTATTTTTTAACATTGGAGACCAAAGAGAAATCGTAGATTATTATTTACAGGACACATTCAATTGGGACGCTGGACCAATGGGATTCACTTCTGACAATAGGAACATGCTTAGGGTTCAGAGTTTGATTCATTTTTTCAGTAAGAACCAAGCGGGAGTTCACATGCTCATCATGGTCTTTATCTCTTCAATTGGGGTTAAGCAGTTATTTTTAGGTTTAGCACAACATTCACTATTAAAAAAACAGATTACAATTGCTATACTTGTTCTTCTTCCAAGTGCTTTTTTTTGGAGTTCAGGAATATTAAAAGAACCATTCTTAATTCTTGGTATTGGCTTAATTTCTAGAAGTTTATTATCACAAATAAAAGTAAATAAGAAACTGTTTCTATTTACCTCCGGAATTCTCGTACTTTTTCTTTTCAAGCCGTTTGTGCTATTCTCAATTATTCCTGCAACCTTATACGTTATATGTATTAAATATCTGCCGAGAAGAAAACTTATTGGAGGACTCATAATGCTAATTACCATAACAACCATTGTGCTACTATTATTCCCTTCCCAAAGAGCCGGTACTACCCATTTAATTTCAAGAAAACAATTCGACTTCAACAACATGGGGAAAGGTGGCCTTCATGCAATGATTGACACAAGTTACTTTTACGTAAAACCAGAACAAGTTCAGTTATTAGCTATTGAAGGAGACTCTGTTTGGGTAAAAGAACAAACGAATGCTTGGAGATTACGACAAGGACGAATGGATATTCCGGTACCTATTGTTCTTGAGCCTTCACAAAAAAAATGGTATATTTTTGACAACCGAGAAAGAAGTTTAGGCTATTTTGAAGTGAGCTTAATTAACGATTCATTCTCTCAGCTAATTCTAAATATTCCTGAAGCAATAATTAATACTTTATTTAGACCATTCATTACAGATACTGGAAGCTTACTAAAATACCCTGCCGTGATTGAAACATTTTTAGTCTTTCTATTTTTGCTTATCGCAGTATCTCGGCGAAGAAAAATAGACTTTAACCAACGTAAAATAATTTCAGTTTTGGTGGTGTTTATAATTACACTTAGTATTATCATTGGATGGGTAACTCCTATTTCAGGAGCAATCGTTAGGTATAGAATACCCGTTTATTATGGAATTGTAATGATTTCAATGATACTAATATCACCTCCTAACTTTCTAAAAAAGAAGTCCTGTATCGATCAATAACTTCGTTAATTGAACCATAGGTATTACCTCTGACTTCGAAGAACTCTTCCTTGCTAAACCATTTTACATTAGTGATACCTTCTTCTGTTTGAGGAACCAAAACTTTTGGACCAGAATAATTCATGACATACCACATCGTTTTTTTTAGAACATTAGTTCCTTTGAAAACATAAGTATGATAAGTTTCACAGAGAAATGTTTCAATAATTGGATTAACTATACCACACTCCTCTTCAACTTCCCTTATTCCAGCTGTTTCATAATCCTCTCCTGTTTCAACCTTTCCTTTGGGAATATCCCACAATCCGTTTCTAAAAATCATCAATATTTTATCGTTGCGGCGGACTATGCCACCAGACGCCTCAATCAATTGAAAACCTTTAAAAACCGTATTAAAACTCTCTACCTTATCCTTACAAATAACAACCAAAGGGTTATCGATTGTAATTTTTGGCATAAAGGGTTTTATATCAGTCAAGAAATTCTTCATCGCAACTATCCGAACCGAAAATAAATTTGGCAATGCTTCTGATTCATTTACAAAAAGAATCGGTTTATGATCAATAAAAACTTTGTACATTTACACCCATGATTTTAAACGAAGATAAGGCTTTAAAAGTAGCAGAATATTTGCTTCAAATTAAAGCAATCAAATTAAGTCCTAATAAGCCTTTCACATGGGCCTCTGGAATTAATTCGCCTATTTACTGCGATAACCGTGTTACACTCTCTTACCCGCAGATCAGAACATTTATTAGACAAGGTTATGCAGAAAGTGTTCTAGAACATTTTGGCAGGCCAGATGTTATTGCTGGTGTTGCAACTGGAGGAATTGCTCAAGGTGCTTTGGTGGCGCAAGAGTTAGGTCTCCCTTTTATTTATGTTCGCAGTGAAGCAAAAGCTCACGGAATGGGTAATCAAATTGAAGGGTATTACGAAGAAGGACAAAAAGTTGTTGTCATTGAAGATTTGATTTCAACCGGTGGGAGCAGCCTAAAGGCTATTGATGCTTTGCGTGAAGCAAAACTTGATGTGCGTGGATTAATTGCAATTTTCACATATGGATTCGACGTAGCGCATTCTAATTTTGCTGAAGCAGAATGTCCATACATGACGTTAACTGATTATCCAACAATGTTAAAATCAGCTTTAAAAAATAGCTTGATCTCGAAAGATGAATTAAAATCTTTAGAAGAATGGAGATCCAGTCCAAAAGAGTGGAAAAAATAAAATTATGACGTTAGATAGTGAAAAAGTAATAGTAAAAGAGACCGCGGAGAATATCTGTGCTTTTTTGAAGGACGCAAATAATTTGATTCACTTATTACCTCAAGATAACATATCTGATTTCAAATCTACCGAGGACGATTGTTCGTTTAAAGTGCAAGGTGGAATTACTATTTCTTTGATACAAGATGGAGCAGAAGGTAATAATAAAGTCTTTTTAAAATCTGGAGAAAAATCTCCTTTTCCTTTCCGTCTGACTATCAATTTATCCGAATCCAAAGAAGGGACAGAAGGTGATATTCACTTTGATGGTGAAGTAAATATGTTCTTAAAAATGATGGTTGAAAAGCCATTGGGCAACTTATTTAATTACATGTCAAAAAAACTTAAAGCGCACTTTAAGAAGGATGTCTAGGGCAAGCAATTGAATCCGCGTTAACACTTGGTTCTCAAAAGCGATGCTTTTTCTTAAGTCAAAAAAAACTTAAAGTACCGCCCCAATAGACGCACAAGAATTGTTTCAAAGAAAAGTAATTTCTTTCAGATCATAAAAAACTTCTTGGCCATCTTTTAAGATGACCAGTTTTCCGTTGGCTAACACATCAATTATTTGTCCTTCGAACCTTCCATTGGCATCCTCATAGGGAGCTAAAACATTGAATTGATATAATTTGTCTAAGTACTTTTGATGAAGTTTGTCCTGGCTCAATTCGTTCATTTGTTCGTTGAATGCACTGATAAAACTAAATAAAAGATCATGAGGCAATTTACTCCGACCAGTTTCTAATCTTGTGCTAGTTGCACTGAAACCTATAAATTCAGTTTGGTTTACATTTAGTCCAACACCAACAATTACACTTTTAATCAAACTTCCTTTTAACTGATTTTCAATTAAGACACCAGCAATTTTTCTTCCTTTAACGTAAATATCATTCGGCCATTTAATTGTTGCATCCAAACCCAGGTTATTCAAAAAATTGTATATCGACAAGGCAACGACTTGGCTTAAATTAAATTGTCGGCTTACTGACAAATTGACGTCATCCAAAAAGAAGGAGAAAGTTAGGTTCTCACCAGCACTGGACTGCCATTGAGCATTCCTCTGTCCTTTACCGGCAAATTGTTCGTCTGCCATTATAACTGTTCCCGAGTCAATACTCCCGTGTTTTATGAGATTGGCAATATAATTGTTCGTTGAGTCAACAACGTCTAAACGAATAATTTTTTGTCCGATTTTCATTGATAATTTTTAACGTTTGACATGCGTAAAATTACGCTTTTATTTAAATTATAACATTAGCTTTGTACAAGCGAAAAACACCATATGAGTAAAAAAAATATAAAGAGTGAATCACAAATTCTATGTGACACAATTGTAGAAGGAATGCAAGAGAACAAAGCAAATGATATTGTTGTCTTGGATTTAAGAGAAATTGAAAACGCTGTTTGCGACTTTTTCGTTATTTGTTCTGGAGATTCTTCTACACAAGTTGATGGAATTGGATCATCTGTAACACGATATACTCGTGAAAATATTGCTGAAAAACCTTGGAAAATTGAAGGTCAAAACAACAGTGAATGGGTATTAATTGATTATGTAAGTGTTGTTGCTCATGTCTTTTACAGAGAGACAAGAGATTTCTATAACCTAGAAGATTTGTGGGCAGATGCAATACGAAAAGATATCCCTAACTTGAACTAAATATAATGTCAGAAAACAAAACACCTAAAAAAAGTCCTTTTTCAATTTATTGGATCTATGGATTTATAGCAATAGCAATTATCGGATTTCAATTTTTCATGTCTTCTTCGGGGAGCAATAAAGTCGAACTTGAGTCTACATTCTTTGAATTGGCTAAACAAGAATTTGTAACAGATGTTACTCTAATTAACGGCATCAGAGTTGATTTTGTTTTGAACGAGGATGGAATGAAATTCATTGAAACATCTGGAGAAGAAAGATTCAGGGAAATGAACGAATCTCTGAAATCTAGTAACAATAGAATGGGAAGCTCGAAAAAATTCTCTGTTGAAATCATTGACAAAGGTGATTTTAATTTGCAGGCGAGACAATTAAACGCTGAATTAAAAGCTGAAGGGAAAAAGCCTTTTGCATTAAAAAAGGACGTCGAACACGACTACTTTGGAGAGATTTTACGTTTCTTTTTGCCGATCATTATCTTAATTGCAATCTTCATGTTTGTAATGCGAAAGATGTCTGGAGGTGCTGGAGGAGGTGCTGGAGGGCAAATCTTTAACATTGGTAAATCCAAAGCAAAATTATATGAAAACGGTAAAACAACAAACATCACTTTTGACGATGTTGCCGGACTTGAAGGCGCTAAGGAAGAAGTCGAAGAGATAGTTGAATTCTTAAAGAATTCTAAAAAATATACGGACCTTGGAGCAAAAATTCCTAAGGGAGCATTACTTGTGGGACCTCCAGGAACTGGTAAAACATTATTAGCAAAAGCGGTCGCGGGTGAAGCAAAGGTTCCTTTTTTCTCTCTTGCGGGTTCTGATTTCGTTGAGATGTTTGTTGGAGTTGGTGCATCGCGAGTGCGAGATTTATTCAAACAAGCAAAAGAAAAAGCACCGTCTATTATTTTTATTGATGAAATAGATGCTATTGGTAGAGCTAGAGGCAAGAATAATGGCCTTGGATCTAATGATGAAAGAGAAAATACACTGAATCAATTGTTAACAGAAATGGATGGTTTCGGAACCAACTCCGGGGTAATTATCCTAGCAGCTACAAATAGAGCTGACGTATTGGATAGTGCGTTAACAAGAGCAGGACGTTTTGACAGACAGATATATGTAGATATGCCTGACTTAAATGAAAGAAGAGAAATTTTCGCAGTTCATTTGAAGCCATTGAAACTTGAAGAAAATATTGATATTGAGTTTTTAGCTAAACAAACACCCGGTTTTTCTGGAGCAGACATTGCCAACTTATGTAATGAAGCAGCTCTTATTGCCGCAAGAAAAAATAAAAAGCACGTTGAAAAACAAGATTTCTTAGATGCTGTTGATAGAATAGTTGGTGGGCTTGAAAAGAAAAATAAAATAATCACACCACAAGAGAAAAAATCCATTGCATATCATGAAGCTGGTCACGCGACGATTTCATGGATCTTAGAACACGCAAACCCTTTAGTAAAAGTAACTATCGTCCCTAGAGGAAGATCTCTTGGTGCCGCGTGGTATCTGCCAGAAGAGAGAAGTATAACAACTACAGAGCAAATTTTAGATGACATTTGTAGTGCTCTAGGTGGCCGTGCTGCAGAACTAATTACTTTTGGAAAAATAAGTACAGGTGCCTTGAGCGACCTGGAAAAAGTAACAAAGCAAGCATATGCTATGGTATCCGTTTATGGATTAAACAATAAGATTGGAAACATTTCTTATTATGATCCTCAGGGAAGTCAATTCACCAAACCATATTCAGACGAGACTGCTAGAATCATTGATGCTGAGGTAAGCATATTAATTGAAAAGCAATATGCTCGTGCGATTGAAATCTTAACAGAAAACCAAGACAAATTAGCACTGCTAGCTGAAAAACTATTAGAAAAAGAAGTTATTTTCAAAGAAGATTTAATTGCCATTTTTGGCGAAAGAACTTGGGATGAAAAGATAATCGTTGAAGAAGCTCAAGTTGCTGAAAAAGAGACTACAGATACTGAAGAAGTTAAAGACGATACTTTAGCTTCAGAGAGCGAGGATAGCACAACATTAGAAAAAGATGATAAAGAAGGTTTGGAAAAAGCTGATGGCGACGATAACGCCTGAATCTAATATTGTTATAGTCTATAAAGGCACTGATGAATTTTCCGCTAGAATTCTTAAAACGAAACTAGAAAGCTATGGAATTGAAGTATCCTTTACTGACGACCGCGACTCTTCTTATAATGCTTTTGGCTATGTATACCTGAGAGTCTTAAAGGAAAATAAGGAAAGAGCAGAAGAAATAATTAATTCAACCAATGAATAATATACTGGTCAGAAGTTTATCCGGAGCTGTTTTTGTTGCTTTGGTATTGATTCCAATGTTCTATTCCACAGAGCTAGCTATCGCTATTCTTTCAGGATTTATGTTAATTGGACTCATGGAATTCTATCGTCTGTTTGATCAAAGTGATCAGATTGATATTGACTGGAGAATTTCATCTGCCTTCGGAGTGTTCTTATATGGTATTATCACTTCAGTACTAATAGGTATCCTACCTTATATCGCATTATTCTTAATCGCCCCGGTGATTTTTATCTCATTGATTGTTGAATTGTGGCGAAAAAAAAAGAATCCACTTTTAAATCTTGGAATTCAAACTCTAGGTTACATTTATGTGGTCCTTCCATTTTTTTTAATGTGCTTTATTCTTCAAGAAGAAATGAATACTTTCCCCAATTTGGTTGGAATGTTCATCCTAATCTGGACCAATGATACTTTCGCTTTCTTATTCGGGAAATTCTTTGGTAAAACTAAGTTGATCGAGCGCATATCACCAAATAAGACATGGGAAGGAACAATAGGCGGAATTGCAATGTCTATTCTTGGAGGATTTCTAATTGGATCGATAATGGATCCAGAAAACTTATGGTTCTGGGTCATCTCAGCACTATTCATAGGACCTTGTTCTGGCTTAGGTGACTTACTTGAATCTTTATTCAAAAGAAATGCAGGTGTAAAAGATTCTGGATCAATAATGCCAGGACATGGAGGTGTTTTAGATCGTTTTGATGCCGCTCTGTTCACGGTGCCATTTTTCATGGCTTGGATCGCATTTTACAATTTCTTTTTTTAGAATTATTTTTTCCAGTTTTGATGAATGAAAATTCCTTAAATAATTCTTATCTTTAGGCTAAATTAAATTTTAGATTATGAAAAAGGTAATATTAGCATTTTCATTATTCATGTTTGTTGGATCTTTTGGAGCAACTGCATTTGCAGCTTCAACTGATACTCAAATTGAATTCAGAAATAATGATGACAAGAAAAAGAAGAAGAAGAAAAAGAAATCAAGTAAAAAATCTTGTGCAGCAAAGTGTTCTGCTGAAAAATCAGCGCCAAAGACAGCTTCTTGTTGTAAAAAGAAATAATATTCTTTTAATAATTAAAAACGTCCATTTTGATAGTCAAATTGGGCGTTTTTAATTATACACTAATTTCTTTTTCAAAAGTCTAAACGCACGCTATTCTTTTTAGGGTAATCAAATGGCTAAAATATTTTCAAATCAAATTCATAAAGTACGTTAAAAATTATGAAAGAATTATTTGACAAAGCTTCTCTACAATGCAGTAAGGTTGTAACTAGAGCCTACAGCACTTCTTTCTCGACGGGTATTTATTTTCTTGACAAGGAGTTCAAAAACCCTATTTACGCGATTTATGGATTTGTCCGATTCGCAGACGAAATTGTTGATACTTTCCATCAATACAAAAAAAAAGACCTACTCAAAGAATTTAAGGACGATACTTATAAAGCTATTGAAGAAAAAATAAGCCTTAATCCTATATTAAACAGTTTTCAATGGGTGGTCAATAAATACAAAATACCGTTAGAACTTATTGAACTCTTTTTAAAAAGTATGGAAATGGATCTCGAAATGGTAAATCACGACAACGTATCGCTTGATGATTACATCCTAGGATCGGCTGAAGTTGTTGGTTTAATGTGCTTAAAGGTATTTGTTCGAGGTGATGAAAACAATTATGCATCTCTTAAGCCTTCCGCAATGAAATTAGGCTCAGCTTTTCAGAAAATTAATTTTTTACGCGATTTAAAAGATGACTACAAAATTATGGGCAGGACATATTTCCCTGACGTTGATTATGAAACATTTAATGACACGACAAAACGGAAACTAGAAGAAGACATTTTGATTGACTTTCAAGATGGCTTTAGTGGTATTAAAAGACTTCCTAAATCATCTCGATTCGGAGTTTACGTAGCATATAAATACTACTTCAAACTTTTTAAGAAAATAAAAAAAACACCTGCAAAACAATTGATTCAAAGTAGAATTAGAGTTTCTAACTCTCTAAAACTTCTTATATTGTTAACGTCATACTTTCGCAATAAATTAAATTTACTTTAGACGAAATTGAAAGTCTATGGAAAGAGAAACCGGGTCAGTATTATTCAAAATTTATAACATTTACTAATTAAACTTTTGTGAAAAAAGCTATTGTAATAGGATCAGGAATCGGAGGATTAGCTTCAGCTATCCGACTTAAGTGTAAGGGATATGATGTAGATGTATATGAAAAGAATTCCTACCCAGGAGGGAAATTAACAACGATAGAAAAAGGTGGTTACCATTTTGACGCCGGTCCATCTATTTTTACATTGCCACATCTCGTTGATGAATTATTCGAATTGGCGGGTAAAAACCCTAAAGATTACTTTCAATATCAAAAATTAGATGTGAGTGCCCGATACTTTTGGGAAGATGGCACCAAACTAACCGCATATGCAGATCGTGATAAATTAATTTCAGAAATCGAAAGTAAGCTAAACGCCAATGGCAAAGAGGTCGATAAATACTTATCGGAAGTAGAAAGATTATTTAAATTATCATATCCTGTTTTTGTCGAAAAACCATTAAATAAACTTTCTTCTTTTCTTAATAAAGAAACCGTCCTAGCGATTGTTAACATTCGGAAATTCAATCTCTTCACTTCACTTCACAATCACAATAAAAAAAGATTCTCCCACCCTAAACTAATTCAAATGTGGGATCGATACGCTAGCTATAATGGTTCAAATCCATATACCGCTCCTGGTGTTATGAGTGTAATTTCTAATCTAGAGAACAATTCAGGCGTGTTTTTACCGAAAGGAGGAACACACTCGATAACTCAATCACTGCATCAACTGGGTATAGACATTGGTGTCAACTACCATTTCAACAAAAAAATTCAAAAAATTCAAGTGCGGAATAAAGAAATTACGAGTATCACGGTAGATGATACCTCTATAACCGCTGATGTATTTGTTTCTAATGTAGACGTAGTATCACTGTACCGTATGATTGAAGGTGCGGCAAAACCAACCAAATCATTGGAAATCGAACGATCAAGCTCGGCTCTTGTCTTTTATTGGGGTATTTCAAAATCCTTTGAGAATTTAGGGGTCCATAACATCTTATTTAGTGATAAATACACGGAGGAATTCAACCATATTTTTAATCAGAAAGATATTTATATCGATCCCACAATTTATATTAATATCACATCAAAAAAAGAATTAGGCCAAGCACCAAATGGGTGTGAAAATTGGTTTATTATGATTAATGCACCTTCGAACTTTAATCAAGATTGGAACGCGCTAATTCCAAAATTTAGAAAAATTATTAAAGCGAAAATTAATCGAATACTCAATGTTGACATTGACCAATACATTGAAGTTGAAGAAATATTAGACCCAATAAGCATTGAGAACAAAACTTCATCGCATAGAGGTTCAATTTATGGAGCCGCATCAAATTCCAACTTGGCCATTTTTAGAAGGCACCCAAACTCATCTAAACAATTTAAAAATCTTTATTTTGTAGGCGGTAGTGTTCATCCTGGAGGAGGAATGCCGATTTGTTTGAACTCGGCGAAAATAGTAGATCACATGATAAAAAATATCAATGATTAAATTAAAGGAAAACATATTACCGATTTCAGTAATCTTACTTCTGATTTTTTACGGTGTTGGGTTAGTCAATGTTCTCATTGGAAATGAGTCAATCATGCGGCTTAGCTATCTCAACTTAATAATATCGACTCTGGTCTTATTTACCAATCACAAATCATGGAACGCCCGAATAATATTGAATTTAATTCTTGTTGGGCTATTTGGATATACACTTGAGGTCATTGGAGTTCATACAGGAGTTTTATTTGGAGAATACACATACGGAAATGCTTTAGGCTTTAAAGTTTTTGAGGTGCCTCTTGTAATGGCATTAAACTGGGTTATTCTCAGTTATATTACATTAAAATTCGGTATTTACCTCTTTAAAAGCAATGCAGTTAGTGTTATTTTTGCTAGTGCGATCATGACGGCGCTTGATCTTTTAATAGAGCCTGTTGCTGTCAGATATGACTTTTGGATGTGGTTTGAACATGGCCTAGAAACACCAAATTCAATTCCAATTCAAAATTATATAGCATGGTTCGTATTTGCAATAATTCTGAACAGTCTTCTAGTGTCTGACCTTCGAAAATCATCAAATAAATTCTGGCCATATTTATTAATAACAATGACCGTTTTTTTTGTGACATTAAATTTTCTTTCATGATTGTTTTAGCACCAATGAAGCCCATAAATGAAACTAGAAATTCTCTGATAAATAATTAATATGACTCACCTATACCTTTACATAAATTTATTTACAATCTTGTTCCCGTTGGCTTTAAGTTTTGACAAAAAAGTAGCATTCTACAAAAGTTGGGGAAGACTTTTTCGAGGTATTATTATCATGTCAATGATATTTATTCCTTGGGACATATTGTTTACAAAAGCAGGGATATGGGGGTTCAATCCCAGTTATCTTTCCGGTATTTATTTCTTTAATCTTCCCATTGAAGAGTGTTTGTTTTTTCTTACGGTGCCTTTTGCCTCAGTCTTTATTTACGCATGCTTAGAGGCTTATTTCCCTAAAAAAATTAAAGTTGCCGGTAAAACAACTCTAACGATATTTTCAATTATTTTAATTGGATTTGGTTTATTGTATTTAGATAAATCATACACATCTTTCACCTTCATTTTATGCGGACTATTTATTTTGATGCTACAGCATGTCTTAAAAGTAACGTTCTTGCCTCAATTTTTCAGAGCTTATGTTATTGTTCTTATCCCCTTCTTTATGGTAAACGGTGTCTTAACAGGAAGCTTTATTGATAATGAAATTGTTTGGTACAGCAATAATCATATTACCAACTTTAGAATTGGGACTATTCCAATTGAGGATTTTATCTACAATCTCCTCATGTTACTATTAACTATTACGGTTTATGAGAAAAGTCGTAAGACTATCAAGTAAAACTTTGATCCTACTCAATATTTATTCCCACTGGGCAGTGATCAGACCCTTTAATATCATTAAGAATATAGGCGTCAGAAATTTTATCCAATAATACGGAAGAAGCTAAAAAGTAATCAATTCTCCAGCCTACATTTCTGTCTCTCGCTCCTCCTCTATAACTCCACCATGAGTATTTGACTTCTTCGCTATTTTTTTCTCTGAACGTATCAACAAAACCATTGTTCGTATAATTATTTATTCCGTCTATCTCTTGCTGCATATAACCAGCAGACTTATTGTAATTGGGTTTCGGACGGGCCAAATCAATATCTTTATGTGCGACATTTAAGTCTCCACAAACTAAAACGGGTTTATTCTTTTCTAATTTTTGAATGTACTCTAAAAAGTCAGCATCCCATTTTTGCCGATAATCTAACCTCCTTAAGTCGTTTCCCGAATTAGGCGTGTAAACAGTCACTAAGAAATAATCAGTGTATTCAGCGCAGATTATTCTACCTTCTTGATCATGCTCTTTAATCCCCATGTCGTAAGTCACATTTAAGGGTTCAATTTTAGAGAAAATTGCGGTTCCCGAATATCCTTTCTTAACAGCTTGATTTGCATATATCACATAATCTGATAACATATCTGAAACAGTATCTTTTACCTGATCCACAGAAGCTTTCGTTTCCTGAAGACAAATGATATCGGGATTCAATCCTTTCATATCTTCAAAAAATGTTTTTTTTGAAATTGCCCTTACTCCGTTCACATTAAATGAAATTATTTTCATACTCACAATTTGTTGGTTCGATATTCTATTTCAAACATAAAAAAAAGCCCCGAATTAACGGAGCTCTTTTCACTAATAAACTATATTAATTTGATTTCTATCAAACCTACTTCGCAACGATAATTTTATTTGTTAATAACGTATTACCATCACTACCTAGAATCTTATAGAAGTATGTCCCTCCATCGAAGTTTTCAACATCAATCGTAGTTGTCTCAGAATCTATTCTTTTAGAAACAATTACTTTCCCTACAACATCTACAATCTCTAATTCAACCATGTTTGCGCTTGTAACTTTAAAGTTCACAATGCTGTTTGCAGGGTTTGGATATACTGAAACATAATCTGCAGCATTCTCTGTAATTGAAGAATTATCTTGCATGATAACAACAAGATCTCGACACTTTTGATAAGTTCCACAATCTGTCGTATAATCCAAACAAACCGTATACGTTCCTCCTGTAGCATATGAATGAGAAGGACTCTGCTCATTACTACTGTTTGAATCTCCGAAATCCCAAGAATAAGTACCTCCAGTCAACGTTGGATTAAACGTTACATCTAAGAAAGCTGAACTCCACGAGAAATTAATCGTTGGTAATCCCGGCTCTACAATTGTAACAACTTCTTGCACTGAACATCCAGTTGGAACATCAGTAATATTTACAGTGTAATCACCGGCACCTAAGTTAGTGTATGCATCTCCCGCTGGACCATCAACCCATTGATAAGTATATGATGTTCCTCCAGTAGCACTTGCAGTAGCATCTCCGTCTGTTAAACCGTTACATGAAATATCATTGGAATTAATACTTCCTGTTATCTCTGTATTATAAGTCAACGTATAGCTGATAGTCGTATCACAAGAAGCACCATCACTAATAACTAGTTCATAAAGCCCATCACCTAATGTTGTGATATTATCTACGTCACCTCCAGCAACACCCCAATCGTATGTGTAACCTGGAGTTCCTCCAGTAACCACAACTGATATACTACCATCATCGATTCCAGCACAACTTGGCTCAACCACAGTACTTACCGTTGTCATTCCACAAATTTCAATGACACAAGTTTCAGCCATTAAATTATCTATTGTGTTAAATGAATTTAAACGACCACCTGTCATAAACTTATTGGCCAATTGTGCTTTTACATCCACACCATCAAGCATCGCTTGCAGAACTAAGTCAGCCCCGTTTTGCGGGTCAGCAATAACTAAATCCATAAAGTTTGGACAAGGTATAGAATAAGCCAGACCAATAACCCCAGCTGTTAAAGGACATGAAAATGAAGTTCCTGTTGTCGTCGTAATTCCATTAGTTCCAGCAGTCGTTACAACATTAACACCTGGTGCACCAAAAGCGATTGTTTGGTCCCCATAACCTCCTTGAGTATTATCGTTATGATCAGTTCTACCAACACCAATCATATATTGAGTTGCACATCCTGTAGGCATATCTCCAACTACATCTACATCTAAATTTGAATTCGTTGTAGCCCCTACATTCAAAATACCAGCTTCACCCATAGTTGTGTAAAAATTACACCATATTGGGTGATTATTTTGGTCTTCAGCATCAATTCCCCAAGAAGAACTTGTCGCAACAACAAAGGCTCCTTCTGTTCCACCTGATGTATTCCATAAAACTCTCATGTCATAAGGATATTGATATGCGGCAATTGCGTTAGCATCCGTATTAATATTGTATCCACCAACGACCATTAGTTTAACGTCCCAATTTGCTCCAACAACATTTAATCCGTTATCTCCTTTTGCTCCCATCATACCAAGGCAGTTGGTTCCATGTGCTCCAGTTCCAGGATTATCGTTCCCTGCGACCGGATTCCATCCATCGTAATCATCAACATAACCATTTCCATCATCATCAATACCATTATTTTCAATCTCTCCAGCATTAAACCAACGATTTGGGCTAATATCTTGATGATCTAAATTTCCACTTTCAATTAGGCAAAGAACAATGTCATGACCAGAAGCTGTTGTTCCACCAGTAGTAACGTCCCAAGCTAAATCAGAATCAATATCAGCATCAGTAGTACCTCCAGTTTGTCCCGTATTATTATGATGCCATTGTGACGTAAATGATGGGTCACCAGGAAGAGTTGATCGCAACTCCAAATAATAGTTGTTTTGAACAATCTCAACATTTTTTTGAGAGTACATCCAATACTTTAAATTTTCATGTGAAACAGCATTGTGATCAAACTTGACCAACCAAATATTTGCTGTATGCGATAGTTGACTTCCAATTGTCAAATTAAAACTTGGTGGCGCTTGAGAAATAACATCGCGCATGTCAGATTTTTCAATCAATTGGACAATCATGTCGCCGTTAATGAAGTCATTTTGTGTTGCCTTTTGAGGGGCTTCTTGCGCTTCAGCTGACAAAGAAATAAGAAAAATCATTCCAAAAAGGAACGTAAGAGTAGTTTTCATAATTATAGTTTTATTATAGTTCTAGAATAACGTTAAATGTAAGGATAAGGTTGGAATAATCAAAACAAGTTGCCACTTAACTTCAATCATTTCCGCCGCATATATGAGAATTCATTATATTTGATATCATTAACTAGTATTCACCATGAAACATTTCTATTGCGTAATCGCATTTCTAACTTGTTTTACATTCAATGGATTTGGTCAGTCGGTAAAGTCTTTAAACATCGTTTCTTGGAATGTTTTTTTGCGCCCAGCTATTCTTAATGATAACCAAATGGGGCGAGTTGATAACATTTCAGAATACTTATTATCAACGGAAGCAGATGTCCTAGTATTACAAGAAGTATTTCATAAAAAAGCGAGAAAATCATTGTTCAAAAAACTTGCTCCATGCTATCAATTCAGATCTAAAGTTGGTAAGCGCAGTTTCTTTGGCGTTTCTTCTGGCGTTGTTATTCTTTCTAAACATAAAATTACAGAAGAACATCAAGTGTCATTTAAAAAAGCAAAAGGAAGTGATAAAATGGCAAAAAAAGGCGCAATATCCGCCGTCATTCAATTCTTCAATACTAAAATTCAAATTATTGGCACGCACCTGCAAGCTGGCGGAGGAGTGCAAAGAAAAAACATTAGACAAAGTCAGATTAAACAACTTAAATCATTGGAGGATACAACGGCAATTACTTCTCTCTATGTAGGTGATTTTAATATTGAAAATGGCACGGAGCCATACATAGAGATGATGTTGACGCTTGGGTGTGTAAATGACGAAATTAATGGTGAGATCAAAGCAACTGCCAACTTCTCGGATCAAGAATTATATCCTACCAAAGGAAAATCAAAATGGATTGATTTCATCCTTCTAAAAAAATGGCGTTCTAAATCAAAGAAAAAAGTTCGCTTCAAAAAGTCAATAATTGAGTGTCCAAAATTTTTAAAAAAAGGGCGGCTTTCTCGACTTTCGGACCACAACCCGATACACAGTTCATTAATTATAGAATAGCCAACAGAAAATAAGACATCGAATCAATTCTATGTTTATCTTTGTTCCAAGATGAAATTTGATCAGCAAACCATAGAAGATTTAGAATTCTCAACAATTAGAGAATGGCTCGAGAGCTATGCGTTTTCAGAATCAGCAAAGAATAGGTTGAATGTCTTGTCTCCAATGTCACGCAAAGAAGATTTGGTGATAGAGCTAAAAAAAGTAAACGAACTGTTAGAAATAAAAACAGAAGGTGAAACTTTTCCCAGAATCGAATTTGAAGAATTACATTCTGAAATTAAACTTCTCCCAATAAAGAATGCTTCTATTAATTTAGAGGGTTTCATGAGAATATATACCGCTTCGATATTAGTTAACAGTCTTCTCTTTTTTTTTGACAAAAGAGAAAAGGAGTATCCGATTCTTAACTCTATTTTAAATGATGTTTTCTATACAAAGGAAATAATTGATTGCATCCAATTGGTTTTTGACAAAAAGGGTAATATTAAAGATGACGCCTCGGAAACTCTTTTTTCGATTAGAACACAACTGAAATCTGTCAAAAAACAGATTAATAAAAATTTCGATAGAGAAGTTAAAAAATTGATGAAAGACAACATTCTTGGTGACACCAAAGAAACTTTCATCGACGAGAGAAGAGTTCTAACTGTCTTGGCAAATCATAAACGTAAAATTTCAGGATCTGTAATTGGGTCGAGTAAAACAGGTAATTTCACGTACATAGAGCCTCAAGTCAACATCGCTTTAAACAACGAGTATGAAATGCTCCAGGATGATGAGCGAAAAGAAATCTTTAAAATCCTTCAGGTTCTCAAAACGGAATTACACGGTCATATTCAATTGATTAAGGACTATCAGAAAGTGCTTATTGAATTCGATTTCGTTCGCGCGAAATGTAAACTCGCAATAGAACTAGATTGTTGCTTGCCTCATCTTTCAGATGAATTGGAAATCGAATTAATCGATGCATATCATCCAATACTTTTAAAGAATAATAAAGCACAACATAAAGAAACTCTTCCTCAGTATATTAAAATGGATAAGTTCTCCAGAATGCTGGTCATATCAGGACCAAATGCTGGAGGAAAGAGTATTACTTTAAAATCAATAGGAATACTTCAGTTGATGTTGCAATCGGGTTTATTGGTTCCTGTGAACCCAAATAGCAGAATGTGTTTGTTTCAAAATATATTAAGCGATATTGGAGATAATCAATCCATTGCCAATGAGTTAAGTACTTATTCTTATCGGTTGAAAAGAATGAATCAATTCCTAGAAGTAGCTAACCGCAAAACGCTTTTTCTCCTCGATGAATTTGGAACCGGTTCCGATCCAGATCTAGGAGGTGCATTAGCCGAGGTTATATTTGAATCACTGTATAATAAGAAAAGCTATGCCGTTATTACCACACACTATAACAACATTAAACTTAAAGCTAATCAATTGAAGAATGCTGTAAATGGCAGTATGTTATTCAATGCAGAAACCTTAGAACCTAGGTATCAATTTTCTATGGGGCAACCTGGGAGTTCTTTCACCTTTGAAGTTGCAAAAATCAATGGGATTCCGGATGAATTAATCGCTGAAGCAAAGAATAGACTGAGTGACAACAAAGTTAAAATGGATCGACTCCTTAATGACTTACAGAAAGAAAAATCTTATTTGACTCGTCTCACAGCAGAGCACATCGAAGCGCAAGACATTGCTCAAAAAGCATTAATTGAGTACACTGAAAAAAAAGAGCTCTACGATTCAAAATTAAAATCATTTAGAGAGAATGCCGATACCAACCAGAAATTAATTAACGCTGGACAAAAATTACTTTCTTTCATTTCGAAATACAACATTAATACAAGGAAAAAGTCAATTAACAATGACCTTCTTGAAGAAGTTAGGAAATACTTTGCCGTTGAAAAGTCAAAAACTGTCAGTGTCAAAGAAAAAGAAAAATTGAAAAAGTCGGGAGTTGTTTCATCTAAGAAAAAGAAGAAGCAAACTACTCCTGCTCAAGACGCGCATCACAGAGATAAAATAAAGGTCGGATCAAGTGTTAAACTGATCGCAACAAAACAAACAGGTGTTGTTGAGGAAATAAAAGGCGATAATGTTACTGTTTCCTTTGGATTCCTTCGCATGAAAGTAAAATTGGATAAGTTGAGTTTTGTGAAATAAGAATTGAAGAAATCATTTGTTTTTTATCTTAAAAACATCAACCAAGTTTCAATCATTTTGCGTATCCCCATTCTTCGAAGGCAAACCCCCATCTTTCTATAATTTTTTGTTCTATTACAGAGTCAATTGGTTTGGATGGGTTAACTTTATATTTTCCTAGAGAAGTGATGTAATTTTCTAGATTTGGTTTAACAGTTTTGAATTCTCCAAGATCTAATTTATTATATACTCTTTCAAGTTCACCCAAAGGATTTAAAACAAGATCCTTATAAGCTATCTCAACTAACATATCTTTAGGTAAAGTTTCGCGATGTTTTATATAACCTGAAATCATTTTCTCATAATTATATATAATTAATTCTGTTAACTCTTTATCCGAGAAATCTTGTAAAAATTGACTGCGAACTGCTTTATCGTATAGAGTTAATGTCGAATTATAAACATCATAAGGATTTCTATGAATATATACGAATTTCGCCTTTGGATAGATTTCAGACAGAACTTTAATTCTAGCAGTATTGTGCGGATTCTTTAATAAAAGCTTTCCATCTTGTTGATTGAATAATTCAATCTGCTTTAGCATGTTTGAATAGATGGCTTTCCATTCCTTAAGTTCAACACTAGAAATACCATCAAAGCAGTTGAATTTATTGAAGTATGATTTATTTTTAGGGAAGAAAAAAGCCTGCATCCCACTCATTCTCGTAATATTGACCAATGCGTGCTCATCTTCTGTTGGCGCATCTACATCTATTTTGACATTGTCTTGAGGTCTCGTTGTTGGCATAAGCCTTTTCAGAATTGGCTTAAAAAACCACTTTGTTGTAAACGCCATATTAAAGAAAAAGCCTTGAAACGCTCCGAGATGAATAAATCGTTTATCCTGCGACAATAAATAATGTAGATGTGTTGTTCCACTTCTCCAATGACCAATGACAAAAATCGGGGCTTCATCCTTTAACGCGCTATTCTTAAGTCTATATTTGAGTTTAAGGCGCTGCAAGAACCTGAAAACAGAGAGCAAACTAACAATCATTGAAATCTTTCTTGAAAGCTTTTTTTTATTCGAAGAGATTTCATTTTCGTTCTGAAGTGTTTTCCAAAGTGAACTTGATGCCGCAAAAAGCTGATGATCTTTCAGTTCATAGTTAGACTCTTTTTTTTGCATTGAGAAAATAAATTGCTTTGTTATCTTCAAAAATAACAAATAATTGAATCTTGATTACAACATTTCAATATCGTACTTACCTAACAAGCCTATTAAGCCACCTTGAGAGAAAAGAGCTTTCTTCATCTTGTTGTGTTCTGGATCAATTGAAAAGTTGAAAGCCGAGCTGAAATCTGCTTTTTCAAGGTTAGAATTTCTAAAAAGAGCTCTTGTTAAATCACAATTATCGAATTTAGCTTCTTGTAAATCGCAATCACTGAATTCAATTTCCTGTAATTGACAATTAGTAAATCGTATTTTCTTTAATTTATTTTGATAGAATGAAGAATGATTGAGTGAACAATCTGAAAACTCAAGTGCCAATCCAAATTGATTACAACTTTCAAATTGAAGTCCAATCATTTTACAATTGGAAAATTGTACAATCTGAAATGACGTGTCATCCAGTCGAGCATTGCTCAGATTACATTCAATAAACTCACACTCAATAAATTTGAAATTTGACAAATTTACATTCGAAAAATCACAACTTTTAAAAGTGCAACATTCATATTCTCCAATACCCAATGTATCCTTTGAGTAATCTATTAGCTGAAATGTTTGTTCTTGGAAGTATTGCATTTATTTTGAGTTATTCACTCAAACTTAATAAAACCAAGCCCATTATCAACTACAATTGATACATCCATTCTCTTTTCTATTCTATTTTAAATTAGATTTGCAGAAAATTACTTGAAATGGAAAACAAGAAGATTGCGATTGTTGGTTGTGGAAATTTAGGACTTTCTATTCTTAATGGACTTTTAAAAGAGGGCATTACTCCCAATAACCTTGTTGCAACAAAGCGCAACTTGGATTCTATTCGCAGTTTAGAGAAGACGGGCATAACTATTACAACAGATAACGTAGAAGCTGTAGAGAATTCTGAAATTATCATTGTAGCGCTCAAACCATACAAAATCATTGAAGTTTTGGGCGAATTAAAAGCGTATTTCAATCCAGAAAAACACATAATTGTGTCCTTGGCTACAGGAATATCAATTGAGCAAATTAAGACTACGCTGCAATCTGACGTTCCTATTTTCAGAGCGATGCCAAATACAGCAGCTGATGTTGGTACGTCAATGACTTGCATTTGCTCCAATTCGAATGATCAAAAGAATAATCTACTGGTAAAACAATGTTTTGACAGTATTGGTAATTCAATTATAATTGATGAGGATTTAATGGATTCAGCAACTGTGCTTGGAGCGTGCGGGATTGC
Organism: uncultured Flavobacteriales bacterium; assembly: GCA_905480145.1. Taxonomy (GTDB): domain Bacteria; phylum Bacteroidota; class Bacteroidia; order Flavobacteriales_D; family Crocinitomicaceae; genus UBA4466. The sequence goes on from CAJQPA010000019.1 coordinate 28,904, forward strand.
TTTTGTCTTAAGGTTTATTAGAGGAATGATACAAGGTGGAATTCAAATTGGTTTTGACGCTAAAACAGCAACTGAAATTGTAACCAATACAGTGAAAGGAGCTGCAGAATTATTGATCGAAGGGAAAGAACATCCAGAATTTGAAATAGATAAAGTGACGACTCCAAAAGGATGCACCATTGAAGGCTTAAATGAAATGGAACACAATGGCTTTAGTTCTGCTTTGATCAAAGGGATTGTTGCGTCCTATAATAAGATTGATTAATCGATACTAACCATCAATATTTCTGAACTTCCCCCGTTAGCAATAGCAATTCTTCCAACTTTCAATCCAACACACCAGTGAACGTCAAGGTCATCCACAAGGATAACAACTTTACTTTTGTCTTGAATAGATAGCTTTGCATCTTTAATAACATCAGAAATCAATTGAGATCCTTTCATTCCAATCGATTTAATTCGATCTCCATTTTCTGGATAACGCAGTACTAAATTTCCGTTGATTTTTCTTTTATCCAAATAAATGGCATCTTTTGAAAAAACACTTGGGGTTTTGGCTACTTCTTTTTGAATTAATTTCGGAAGAATTTTAACTTGATCCTTAGAAGAAAAGACAAACATTTCGTTTCTTTTAACTAACGAATCAAAAGTGCAGTATTCACTTGACTTCAACTCTACTCGTTTATTATTTTCCGCACTAGCTAAATTGATTAGCTCTGTTTGCTTGTGAGGAACTTGACCAAGTTGACGAATGAATTCGTTCTTTTGCAGCTCACTCAATGATAGATAATCCGCAATCAGAATAGACGACTTCTCCAGCGATGATTTTATCAAAGGGGTCACTATTTCTTCTAATTCCACTTGCGTATTTTGAAATTGATGTACCAAACAAATGACACTTTCTGAAAGCGTTGGAACTTCATTCTCCATCAATGGAATTAGCGCATTTCTAAAAAAATTTCTTCTGTATTTATTTGATTTATTAGAGACGTCTTCCCTCCAATTTATCTTGTTTTCAATTGCAAAGGCTTCTAATTCTCTTTTTGAAAAAGGCAATAAAGGACGAATGTACTTTCCATTAACTTCCAACATTGCAGCCATTCCAATAACACCTGACTTCCGCGCTAGATTTAAAAAAAAGGTTTCTACCTGATCATCCTGATGGTGTCCCAATGCAATCAATGCGTTCACATTCTCTGCTGAAACTTCTTCAAACCAATTGTACCGAACATCTCTTGCTATTTGCTGTAAATTCCCTCTGTTAATCAATTGTTCTTGAAGGTGTATTTCTTTCTGTGAGAACTTTACATTCAGTGAAGCACAAAACAAAGCCAATGATTTTGCATCTAAAATAGAGTCTTCACCTCTAAGGTTGTAATTAACGTGCAATACTTCAATATCAAATTTCAATGAGTTCAAAATGTAAATGAGACAAGAAGAGTCAAGTCCACCACTAGCTGCAACAAAGACTTTTTTTGATTGAAGGCTAGCCCATTTATCCTTTATATGTTGAACAATATTATACATTCATCTGATCTAAAATCCCCTTCACTTTTACCAAACATTCGTCGTATTCATCTTCAGCATTGGCCAAAATAGTGATTGCCCCTCCTACCGGACAAGACAAATATTTCTTTTTTTGATTATAGATTAAACTTCTGATAATGACATTCAAATCGAAATCTCCGTTTGGAGCAATATAGCCAATGGAACCTGAATAAATTCCTCTTTGAAAATCTTCATGCTCGTCGATTAAGTTCATCGCACTGAATTTAGGAGCTCCAGTCATCGAACCCATTGGGAAAGTTGCTTGTAAAATGTCGGTAAAAGACACTGAATCCTCTACTTCACATGAAATAGTAGATATCATTTGATGCACCGTTTCGAAAGTATGAATTCCTAAAAACTCATCCACATTAACACTGCTCTTTTTGGCAATACGGGATAAATCATTCCGAACTAAATCAACAATCATTACATTTTCGGCTCGCTCTTTTTTATCATTAAGCAATTCTACTTTAAGTTGCTCATCTTCTTCTGAATTTACTCCTCTTCTTCTTGTTCCTTTTATTGGAGATGTTTTAATCACATTTCCTGTCTTTTGAAGATAGCTTTCTGGGCTTCCGCTTAGAATTGAAAATTCATTGAATTGGAAGAAATTTGAATAAGGTGCCTTCGTAATATTATTTAATTTGAAATAAGTTCCCAAAGGGTTGGAAAGCACAATGTTTTCTGCATAAAATTCTTGGCAATAATTGATTTCGTAAATATTGCCATATTGTATTTCTTCCTTGAGTAAGTTAACGTGTTTGATATAGTCCTCTAGGGAGGTTCTTGCTTTAAAATCAGCATTCAACGGAGCAAATTCACTCTTAGATTCCTGCTCCAAAAATTCTTTCATTACTTTTTGACTGAAATTATCACGTTCACCTTTGAGGAAAATGATTTTATCTTGTTCTCTTCGGATCACATACTTAGGAACCCATAGTATGGCTTTGGGGAAATTACTAAAGTCCTGATTTGTTGATTCTAACTTTTCAATTCCATTCTTCAAATCATAACTCAAAGCCATGAAAATGTAATCTTTTGGGTGCAAATCAACAAAAGCTTGAATGTCTGCCAATCCTTCATTGCTCTCAAGAATCAAACATTCTCCCTCTCCAAATGCAAGTGTTGAACTTCCATTATTACTATCGAGAAACGCCATCGGGTAATTGTACATATTGTAAAATTAATTAATCTAATTGATTTCAATTCCTTAGCTTTAATCTTAATTAAAATCAAACTATGCTTTATTATTTTTTAAAATTAATTATCGGGACAGGTGTTAAGCTGTTTTATAAAGAAATAAACGTTAATAATTTAGCAAATCTAAATACAAAAGGACCCAAAATTATCATTGCAAACCACCCCCAAACATTGATGGACGGTTGGATTTTAGCACAAATCAGTGATGACCGTGTTTACGCTGTTGTAAAAGGTACTTTTTTTGATAACAAGTTAAAAAACTGGTTTTTACGAAGTTTAGGACTTATTCCTATCAATCGCGCGACAGAATCAAAAACCCAAGGAGTTAATAACTTAAGTTCATTTGAAGCATGCTATCGAATTTTAGAAGAAGGAAAAACACTGGTTATTTTTCCGGAAGGAAACAGTTTTGCAGAACGTGTTTTAAGAGAATTAAAAACCGGCACTGCTAGAATAGCTCTAGAAGTAGAAAAAAGAAACGATGCTAAGCTTGATTTAAGTATTATTCCGGTCGGTTTAATTTATCTACAAGCAGAAAAATTTAGAAGCTCTATTCAGGTTAATGTTGGTGAACGAATAGATATCCTGCCTTATCTTGAAGAATATAGCAGTGGAGCGGGAAGTGCTCATAAGAAATTGACTGAAGTTTTTAGAGTTTCTTTGGAAAATTTGTTAGTGGGATCACATACTGCAGAGTATGAAGAGTCTATAGATGCAATCGCTAAATTGCTGGAATCCAAATACATTGAGAGCGATGAAGACGGCGTTCGAAAAGATGTCAATCTGGTTAAGGACACCTATGCAAGAATTAATGACATTATTGTTTCTGAGCCTCTAAAATTGGATGAAATATTTTCAATGTATGAACGAATCAAACTTCAGCTGCAGCAACTAGAAATTAAAGCTGAATTTTTAGATCGGAACTATCGACCATGGATGTTCGTCCGACAAATTGCATTCTCGGCTATCTTTATTGCCTTAGCACTCCCATTTTACATTATAGGATTATTCTGTAATCTTATACAATTCAAACTTGTAGATTGGATGACTTTAAAAGTGACACAAAGTGTAGAATATTTTGCTCCAATTGCAATTTTAATGAGTTTGGTACTTTACCCTTTATATTATTGGGGAATCGTTTCTGTAATCGATTATTATCTATCAATTACCTTTTGGCCAAAATTCATTTTATTCTTCTCCTTCCCTGTTTTTGGGTTGATGGCTTATTATACGCACTATTACATAAAACATGTATCTCTCAAGGCGCATTTTATGTATATGATGAGCAATGAAAAAGACAAGATGAGAACAATTCGACGTGAGCGAGAAGAATTAAGAACAATGATTTTCGGAAAGAATTAGTTTTTATACTCCAAACTAATTTTACCAGTCATCTTATAAATTTCTAGATACGTGTCCATTTTATTGAATTGATTCTCATAATGCTGGATCATAATATTCTGATAGTTGTTCTTAAAACTGACCAGGTCAATAGAATTAATCGCTCCAATATTAAATCGCTTATCAGCTAACTCATATGCCTTAGCAGCATAAATTAAATTTTCTTGAGACAAATTCACCAATTGCTGTCTTAGCTTATACAGCTCAATCAAATTTTCCAGCGTGCTTGAAAGTGTCTGTGTCATGCTCTCTATGTTCAGTTCTGCTATTTCTTCTTGAATTTTTGAAACCTCAACTGCTCGCTTATTCTTCCAGTTATTGAATAAATTATACTGTAAATTTAGGTTTCCGTAATAGGAGAGATTTTTAGTTTCTGCTTCAAACACATTATCTTTTATTTCACGGATCTCACTCCAACTTGGAGTTGCTCCCGCTCTAAAGCTTAATACTGGATATAGAAATGATCTTCTTAATGAAGTGTTCGATTTTTGCAATTCTAAATTTAAGTATTGATTTTTTAAATTCTGATTGTTCGACATCATTTCAGTATTCGCTGTTTCAAAATCTACCTCAGCAATAACTTCTTCAATTTTATCAGTTAAATCATATCCTTCTTTAACATGAACAGTATCATTCATAACAATAGCCAAATTACGCATTGAATTATCGTAAGAAATTGATTGCATCAATAAGTTTGAACTATCCGTTAACAATTGATTTTTAAACTGAAGTAACTCCAAAGAAGTTGAACTACTGTACTTTTCTTTCAATTCATAATACGCGTGTTTCTTTCTAGAAGCATCCAAAACAGACTGAAACAAATTCTTTCTTTCTGATTGCAGTTGAGCGGTATAATATGCTTTAAGTACATCTTGAATCGTAGATTCCATGACCGCAATAACATTGTTTCCACTTTGTTCCTCCAACTGTTCTAATCTTGTTTTAGAAATTTTAACGGCGAAACCTGCGAAAAGATTCCAATTTAAGTTTAATGATGGAGCAATGGTTTGATTCAAAATGATACCTGGTGTAAATGTAAATGGGTTATCCGTATTATCCTGTATTCCATTGTTTTGTGCAACGTTCAATGTTACTGTTGGGAACAATCCAGCTTCAGACCATTTATTGTTTTTCTCACTTATCTCCAATTGCTTTTGAGCAATATTCATTTGATAATTGTTTTCTAACGCCATAAAGACAGCTTCCTTTGCAGACAAAGAATGTTGCCCAACAACAATGTTAGAAGCTAATAATAGCATCAACACTACCGATATTTTGGAAACACTATTTTTCAAAAACATGCTCATTTTCCTTTAATTTTAAGACGGGTTCAACGGACTTAGGATCAATATCCCATGTTCCATTCCAAATCATTTTGACTAATCTTCTTGTAGCGTTCCAAAACAGGATTGCCGAAGGGTAGAAAAAGAGTATAAATAACGTTCCAAAAAGAACTCCAAACGCAATAGAAACCGCCATCGGTATCAGGAATTGAGCCTGCATACTTTTCTCTGCAATAATAGGTAACAATCCGGCGACAGTAGTAAGAGAAGTTAATACAATAGGCCTAAACCTTGACATTGCGGCTCCAATCGCTGCCGATTTAATATCCTTGCCTTCTTTTAACAAATCATTATATCTATCAAGAAAAACAATAGCATCATTGACCAACACCCCAATCAATGCAATCATACCAAAAGCACTAAGAATTGAAACAGGTAATCCGACCAAACCATGTCCTAAAATAGAACCTCCAATTCCGGCTGGAATAACCAACATAATTAAAAATGCGCTGCTTAAACTATTGAAATGAAGTGTTAATATTATAAACATGATCGCAACTCCTATCATACCAACGTATTGCATAGAAGCTCTTGTTTTACCACTTCGCTCGGCCTGTCCTAAAAGTTTCATATCAACATCTGCGTAGGACTGTTTTAATTTAATAAAAACGGTGTCCGATATATAATTATTGATTTTCTGTACTTCATCTGGATCTGAACATTCGGCGTCAATTTTTATTACCCTTTGCCCATCTTTTCTTCTAAGGTTCTCAGGTGCTCTGCCAATTTCAAAATCACAAATTTCTTTCAAAGCAATAGCAGTCCCTTGAGGAGTTTTGATTTTCATTGACTCTAAATCAAGTAATGAATTTCTATCGTCTAATGGGTACTTCACCCAAACTTTAACCTCATCTGTTCCGATAATGACACGTTGCGCCTCCTGACCAAAGAAACCTGCTCTAACCTGCTGTAAAATATTATTCTTTGAAACCCCATAAATTTCTGCCTCTGGTCGCATAGTAAGGTATACTTCATTTTTACCTGGAGGCATATTATCTTTCACATTGAATACGCCAGGTATAGCATCCAGATCTCTACCAATCTGTCTTCTTGCCTCTACCAATATATCGTCGTTTGGCGCTGTCATTCCAATTTCAATTTCTTTCCCAAATCTATTAAAGCCGCCTACGTATGTATTTTGTGCTAATTGACCATTTGGAGTAGCATTTATTCTGCGTACTATTCGATTCATCAAGGTATCTGCAGGTGTCTTAGTGTTCTCAGCATCAAAAAACACTTGTAACATTGACGCATGAGATCCAGATTGACCAATGTTCATGGCAAACCCGACATTACTTGAAAAATACGACAACAAAGTATCTCCAGACTCTTGAATAATCCTATCATTTTCCTCATATAAAATTCGCGATGCTTCCGCAACAAACTGCCTCGATTTTTCTTTGTTGTCTCCAGGTTTATATACAGCTTCAATGGTAAAAAAGTCTGGTGGTATATCTGGGAAGAATGTTGTCCCAATGACGTTGTTTTTGACCAATCCAACGATTCCAAAAAGGAAAATCATTGGGAATAAAAAACCTAAAATATACCAAGGACGTTTTGTTCCAACAATGTTTACAACTACCGCACTAAACCATTTGTTTCGAACATGTTTAATTCCCTTATCCGCAGTTCCGAGCAATTTTGCTTCCAATGGAGATTTCGTAAAACCGACGAACATTAAAACTGCCCCAGTAATAATTAAAGTAAAAGGAAAAAGCATCATTCCAAATTCATTATTTGGAGATAAAAATCGAGTTCCGATAAAAATGACAATTAAACCTGCCAGCATATAAATCCAACCTACTCGACTAGAATAAGGCATTTTTTTATCATCCGACAATACATCCTTGTGACCTAAATGAGCAGGGAGAATGATAAAAGCTTCAAATAATGAGAATGCTAAACTAGCGATAACAACAAATGCCATTTCTCTCATCATTTCCATTCCCTCAACAAAAAGTAGAATAGAAAAAGCGACAATTGTTGTAATGACTGAAGAGAAAACCGATGACAAAACTTCCATTGTTCCATCAAGAGCTGCAATATGGGCAGGTTTTCCTTTTTCGAAATGAGTATAGATATTCTCCGCAATTACAATTCCGTCATCAACTAAAATTCCTACCACTAATATCATCCCAAACAAGGAAATCATGTTAATAGACATACCATAAAATGTTCCTAAAATAAACATCCCAAGAAAAGAAAATGGTATTCCAAATGCCACCCAAGCCGACAATTTTAAATTCAAAAATAAGCCCAAGAAAATCAAAACAAGAATTAATCCCATTACTCCATTTTTGGATAATAAGTCAATTCTAGAACTCAACATGTTATTGAATTCAAATAAAACATTAAACCTATATTCTGAATTCTTTTCATTGAATTCTTTTTCATATTTATGCAGCTCAGCAGTAATGTCAGCAATGTCTTGTTCTTGCGTTTTTTCAATTTGAAAAGAAACCGATGGCTTTCCATTATACTTTCCTTCTTGAGAATTTTCGGAATACCCCAATTTAACATCCGCAACATCGCCAATGGTAATTCTGCCGCCAGAGTTATTCGCTCTTAGTACAATTTTCTCTATTTCATCAGAAGAAGTTTCCCTATTGTTTGAGCGAATATTCATCTCTTCAACTCCACCTCTAATGATTCCTGTTGTAATATCAATGTTATTTGAACCAACAGCAGTAGCAATTTCCTGCATCGAGATAGCATATCGCAACATGTCCTCTTCTCTTACATTAACGGTAATCTCTTTTTCCGGAAAACCATTTTTTGTAATCTGTGTTATTTCTTTCGTATTGAGCAAGTCTCTCTCGACTTTTGTCGCCATATCTGTAAGGTCAGTAATTGAAGCATCTGCATTAACAGAAGAGACGCCAACAAAAGCTACAACACTAGCCATACCTCTTGACTTTTGTCGATTGACCAAAGGTTGTTCTGCCCCTGCTGGGAATGAACTTATAGAATTAACAGCGTTTTCTATATCACTCAAAAGTTCATCCATGTCTGCATCGACATAAGCTTGGATAGTTACTTGAGAAAAGTTTTCAGACGAAGTTGAATTTATTTCTTCGATTCCATCTAAACCTTTTACCGACTGCTCAACCTTAATCGTAACCCCGTCTTCCATTTCTAATGGAGAAGCTCCAGGGTAAAAAACAGAAACAAATATTTTATTAGGTGCTATTTCTGGAAAGAAAGATCGTTGCATCGTAAACAATGAAAACAATCCAAACATTAACACAACAACAATTGCTGCATTACCCCAAACCGGGCGGTTGATAAAAAATTGAATAATTTTTTTCATGCGTATTATCTATAAATTCCTTTATATGAAATGCCTTCTTCAGCCTCCACTTGCTCTAGTACCACCAACTGGTTATTATCTAACCCGGTTACAAAAACTGAATCTTGTTTAGAGCCGGCAATTAAAACTTCCTGTCTAATAATTTTAGAGTTTTTCAAAAGATAAACTTTATTGTTTTTAACAGCAGCTCTCGGCAATATCATCGTAGTTTTATCGGAGTATTGATCAATAGAAACATTAACAAACATTCCACTGTACACTTTCTTGTCTTTATCCGGAACAATTGAATAATATACATCATTGGCCTGAGTCTGCTGATTAATAACATTAGATATCCGCAATATTTTACCCGTTGCAATTTTCTTTCCTTCAGAATTTAAAAAATTAGCTTTTCCTTTTAACTTAAATTGATCTACATCATTAGTCGCAATTGGAACTTTCACTTCAAAAGAACCCGTTTTTATAATTTTAGCTACCTGAAAACCCGGACTGACAATTGATCCCGGCTCTGCAAATGTGCTTATGACTGTTCCATTAAATGGAGCAAGCCAAATGTATTTATCCATTCTTGACTCAAGACTTTTTAGATTATAATATTCTACCAAAATATTTCTGCTAGAGATAAACATTTTTTCTTTGGAAGAATTAATCAGAGGAAGTTCTGGAAGCAATTTTGCAGGATTGATTTCATTCATAAAACCTATCCATTTATTTTTTTCGGATGGAAAATCTAACTCGATATCTGGCATAGCATTTAACACTAAATTTGAAAGAGATGACTTCCTTGCGCTCAAAGTATAAAATGCCTCTTCATTGTTCACTTGGTAAAGCACTTGCCCCTTTCGAAAGGACGAACCAGGTTTAAGAAAAACTGCCCCTTTCTCAAGCTTTCCTTGAACTTCAAATGAAACAGTCAACTCTAGATTAGAAGCGACTTGGCCGTATGATGTAAGAGAAACGGATTGGATGCTATTCTTTACTTTACGGATAGGTACAAAGATTTCAGAAACTTTATTTTTTGTTTTCTCTACTTCATCTTTTTGATTTGATTTGAGACGCCAAAATATCCCACCCGAAAGAATAATAAAAAAACCTAACATTACCCATTGACTTAACTTCATACTTACATTTTTATTAAATACTCTTCAAAAATAACAGATAGTTAAATCATAATTTCAATTATCGGACGAAGTGAACTATTAAGTGTTGAATAGTAAAATTTCGTGATAAATGCTATACTTCAATTGGAGATTGAGAAAGGTCATAATTGCATCCTTTTTTGAAAAATATTTTAATACCCCCTCCATTTTGTTAGCAACTGTTGAAAAAAATGTTGATAACCTAATTCACCCCCTTAGAAATAGACCTTAGCTTCTCTTTATCTTTGTAATGAACAATTTCAACTAACCTCTAAGAAATGTTTGGAACATTATTAAAAAAACGCGTTAGCGACGATAAATTAGCCAATGTATTCATCAATGGATTATTTAACTCTATTGATAATGGATTTCCAATAGTTGCAGAATTCATCAACGAAGACCCTGCTTTTGTGAAATCTCCCAATCTTCGAGGTCACAATAATTATGAGTTTTCACTAATTGTTATTGTTGGAAATTTATCTTTCCTAGAGAGTTCTTTTGAACCGGACCAAGCGGAAAAAGTTGAACGCCTAATCTTTAATAAATTGGCCGTTGCTTATGATATGGAATTGCATGCATTTAAATCGCTGATTAAAGACTATCAAACATTCATGACTCGTTTAAATAGTCCCTCCAAAAACTGGATTTATGCGATGTCAAAAGCAATTTTTGATAAATATACTTTGTATAATTATCAAGATGAATATTTTAAAAGAATGCAAGCGCCAAATCCTTTATTCTTAAAAAGAATGGATGAAGTAATCGAAAACTTCGTTTGGGACTGGGAAGCATTCTTCAAAAAATATAAATTCGATTAATTAGAAAACAAACTGAACGGAATTAAAGTAGCGTTGTACGGGAATCAAAACAACACTATGACTAAGATTCTTTTTTCTTTTCTATTCATTACCACTTTATCATCTTACACTTTTTCTCAAGGAGCACGAAAAGTACAAGTAGCTATCCTTTTTGATACCTCCAATAGTATGGATGGTCTTTTAGATCAAGCAAAGTCACGTATATGGAATATTATTAACGATGTTAGCTCCTTAACACATCAAGGTCAAACACCAAAAATGGAATTTGCAATTTACCAATATGGTAATGATGGATTAGAGAAATCGAATCATTTTATTCAACAGGTATTAAACCTAACAGGAGATATGGACCTCATTTCTCAAAAATTGTTTTCACTGAGAACGAATGGGGGAAGTGAGTATTGTGGCGCCGTAATTGGCAAATCGCTTGTTGACTTAGCATGGTCAGACAATCCATTAGACTTAAAAATGATATACATCGCAGGAAACGAGAGTTTCGCTCAGGGCCCGATACCCTATATAGAAGAATGTAAAAAAGCAATAAATAAAGGCGTGTTTATCAATACAATTTTCTGTGGTACTAAATCTCAAGGCATAAAATTGTTTTGGGAAAAAGGCGCCAATTGCAGCTCCGGTGATTATTTCAACATTGATTCGAATCAAGAAATTGTTCAAATTGACACACCATACGATGATCAAATTATGCAATACAATGATTCCTTAAATGGAACCTATTATGGATTTGGACAACAAGGAACATCAAGAAAATCAAGCCAAATGGATGAAGACTTCAATGCGTCGAATCAGTCCATGAGTGTCGCCGCAGATAGAGCAGTTGTGAAATCAAAGTCTAAAGTTTACAACAATTCTTCATGGGATTTAATTGATGCTATTGACAACAACACAATTCAATTAGAAGATGTGAAAGAGGCTGATTTACCAAAAGAATTTAGAAATAAAAGTATTAAAGAAAAAAATAACCTCCTAGAAACCAAAAAAAATCAACGCATCATTTACCAAGAAAAAATAGCCATTTTGGCAAAGAAAAGAAACACTTATATTAAAGCTCAAAAATCAAATACATCTCTGGGTGACGATGATTTTGGAACCTCAGTAACAAAAAGTATCTATACAAAAGCTGCGCTTCTTGGACTCAAAGCTACTTCTCCAAAATAAAAAAGTTTATTCTTGCTCAAAAAGCTAAAAAAAACACCGTGAAAGAAGCCAAAAATACTTTATATCCTAGTGGATATACCTCAATTAAACTTTTACGTTCCAAGCTTTATTATTGGATTCATATCGATCAACTATAGATAGGTTAATATTGTAAATAATTTATATTATTTGAATTTAAACAGATATTTTTCTTCTTATCTTTGTTCTAATAAATATTAAAGGATATGGCTATATATTTAGACAATGCAGCAACGACTAAAATTGCACCAGAGGTAATAGAGGCTATGCTTCCAGTTTTAAGAGATGGATTTGGAAACCCATCTTCGACCCATTCATTTGGAAGGAAGTCAAAAGCAATTCTAGAAACATCTAGACGTTCTATAGCTAAGCACATAAATGCCAATCCTTCAGAAATAATTTTCACATCGGGAGGTACCGAAGCAGATAATATCGCCATCAATTCTGCTGTTAGCTCTATGGGAGTTAACCGAATTATAACAACATCGCTTGAACATCATGCCGTTGGTCATACAGCATCAGCTGCCGCAAAACAATTTGGTGTGCAAGTTGAAATTGTTGACGTTGACAACAAGGGTAATGTAGACCTAAATAAATTGGAAACAATGCTTCAAACGAATGTCAAGACAATCGTGAGTTTGATGCACGCAAACAATGAGATTGCTACTTTGTTGCCACTTAAAAAAGTTAGTGCACTTTGTAGAAAATACAATGCCCTATTCCATTCTGATACGGTCCAGACAATGGGCCATTATCAATTCGATATGCAAGATTTGGATATTGACTATGTTACTTGTTCTGCACACAAAATTCATGGTCCAAAAGGGATTGGATTCTTGTATGTGAACAATAAAGTAAGAGTTGAACCATTAATCCATGGAGGCTCACAAGAGAGAGGATTTCGAGGAGGAACTGAAAACATCTATGGAATAGTAGGTTTAGCAAAGGCAATGGATTTAGCCCATGAAGATTTGGAAGGTCACCAAAAACATATTCAAGGTTTAAAAACACACCTTATCAATGAGTTGAAAGCATATTTTTCAGATGTACAATTTCATGGAGAAACTTCTGCTGAAAAATCCTTGTACACAGTGATCAATGTTTGCTTTCCAAAAACGGATAAATCAAGCATGTTACTATTTACACTTGATTTAAAAGGTATAGCGGTATCAGGAGGCTCTGCCTGTACTTCAGGAGCTTCAGTTGGCTCTCATGTCTTGCGTGGAATAAACGCGGATATGACTAGACCAAATGCCCGTTTTTCTTTTTCGCGCTATACAACAATGGAGGAAATTGACTTTGCAATCCAACAAGTTAAGGTCGTTTACGAAAAGACGTTGGCTTAACAGTATCTCACCTCTCCAATTTTAACTATTTTGTCAAACGAATGGCAAAAAAAGTGCACATCTTAATTCTTAGTTCTTGGTACCCGAGTCCAGAAAATCCACATTTAGGAAATTTCGTTCAACGGCACGCAGCGTTATTGTCAAACAAATATCGCATTACAGTTCTGAACACGATTGCGGATTCTAATTGCAATGGTTATATAGTCAATGAAGGAACTTCTTCTGACTTCGAAGAAATAACAGTCATTCACCCAAAAAGTAGTTCTCCCTTAATCAGAAAAAAACAAGGACGAGTCGCATTAAGAAAAGGGTTGAATATGATTAACCACGTTGACCTTGTAATCGGTAATATTGCTCTATCGAAAGGACGGCAGTTTATTCGAGCTAAAAAGCATTTCAACTGTCCGTTGATATACATTGAACATGGCTCTTACTTTAGGAAAGAAAAAAAGAGTAATTGGAGTATTTTTAATAGATTTCTCTTTAAAGCTTTATTAAAAAATAGCGATAAAATCGTAGCTGTATCTGAAGTATTAAAGAAAGATATGATGTCTTATTGCAATTCTGAAATTGAAGTGATTGGAAATCATGTCGACAAGAATTTGTTCTCATTACAAGAGAAAAAAAAGAATGTTATCACTCAGTTTTTACACATCTCCACATTAGATCCCGCAACGAAAAACCCCCTGGGAATTCTTGATTCATGCCTTGCGCTTTTTAATCAAGGATTAGAATTTAATTTGACCATCGTTTGTGATGCCGATTATTCTATTTGGAAAAATAAAGTTCATGAATTGGGACTTGAAAAAGTCATTCAATTTAAAGGACCAATTGAATGGGAAGAAACCATTAACTACTACCACCAAGCAGATGCATTCCTGTTATTCTCTGATTATGAAACATTTTCCATTGTTTTACTGGAAGCCTTAATGACCGGTACACCTGTTATTACCACTAAGGTTGGGATCGCACATAATCTAGAAAGTAAACATGGAGTGATCGTTAAAACAAATAATGACCTTACCAAAGCAATGGGGCAGTTTATCAAAACTGGATTCACTTATAGTCCAAATGCATTAAGAGAGTTTGCAATGCAATATTCTGAAGAAAAAGTGCTTTCAAAATGGATGAAATTAATTGAAGCAAATGTTAGATAAATTAGCAATATGCAATGCGCTTGGAGCTGAGTTAGCCAAACGTGAAAAAAGAATTCAATACGCTTTTGACGATTTAAACTCCGCAGTTTCCGACGATTCAAAAAGCACTGCTGGTGACAAACATGAAACAGGAAGAGCCATGGTTCATTTGGAACAAGAGAAGTTATCGCAACAATTGATCAAACTAAATCAATTGAAAGAAGCTTTTGCTAAAATCAACCCTCTTGAAAGTCATAATTCTGTAAAATTTGGAAGTTTAGTCCATTCATCTAATGGCATTTATTTCTTTTCAATAGGACTGGGGAAAATTTCTGTAGAAAATCAAAATATATTTTGTTTAACACTCACTTCTCCACTTGGGCAAAAAATGAAAAATTGCAAAGTTGGTGATCAAATCAAAATGGCAGAAGAAATTCTAATCGAATCAATTTCTTAATTTCCAAAAAAACGCTTTATTAAATTTAGCTTGAACGCGCTGTAAGGAGAGTATTTTAAATTAAGCTCAAACCAATTTTTCTTGATAATAACACTCTTTTTGTGGGAAAAAGTATCAAAGCCAAACTTGCCATGGTAAGACCCTATTCCGCTTTCTCCTATTCCACCAAAAGGTGCGTTAGTATTTGTAATTTGCATAATACAATCATTTATGCAACCACCCCCAAAAGTCAGTTCACGTAGCACCTTATCTTTTTCAATTTTCTCTTCTGAAAACAAATAGCACGCCAGCGGCTTAGGTAAAGATTTAATTTTTTGAAGGATTTTATCAAAATTATCATATTCAATTATAGGAAGAATTGGTCCAAATATTTCTTCTTGCATTATTGCATCATCAAACGCGACATTTTCAATGACTGTGGGCTCAAAATATCGTTGCTCAACATCATACGAACCTCCAACACACACTTTACTTTTGTCCATTAACTCAATAAGACGTATCATATTCTTTTCGTCAATAATTTGTACAAAATTTTCATTTTCAAAAGCATAATTTGCGGAGCTGATTTCAGTTTTAATATACTCGAGTAACTCTTCCTTCTTAGATGAATGCACCAACATATAATCAGGAGCTACGCAAGTTTGACCCGAATTCAGATATTTCGCCCAAACCAAACGCTTTGCTGCCATTTTCAAATTAGCCGTATTCGTTACAATAACTGGGTTTTTACCCCCCATCTCAAGTGTAACTGGGGTCAAAAACTTACTAGCCGATTGGTAGATAATCTTCCCAACCGCAGTGCTACCTGTGAAGAATATTTTATCGAATTTAAATGACAACAACTCTGTTGTTTCAGGAATTCCACCCTCAATTACTACTAAATAATTTGAATCAAAATTATCATTAAGTAAACGAGCCATTAATTGACTTGTTTCATTAACAAGTTCACTTGGCTTTAATACAACAGTATTCCCTGCTGCCATAGCCGCAACGGTGGGTGCCAAAGAAGTCAAATATGGGTAGTTCCATGCACCAATAATTAATGTATTCCCGTATGGTTCCGATACAATGACGCTTTTTGCAGGGAAATTTATCAAATTAGTTCTCACCTTTTTATCTCTCGACCATTTCTTAATTTTCTTGATCGACTCATCAATATCATGAATCACCAGCATTAATTCAGCGGTATAATTTTCAAATTTTGATTTCTTAAAATCCTTAAAAATAGCCTCATGAAAATTATCTTCATTTGCTTTGATAATATTCTTAAGTTTTTTTAATTGAGCGATTCTAAATGAAACATCTTTGGTTTTATTAGAGTTAAAAAAGACACGTTGAGAATCAATAAGGTGTTTCATTCTTTCATAATATTAAAGGAACAAGTTAACGAATTTATTTCATCGAATTATGATTTATTCAGACATACAGAAAATAATCAAACCCATATACAAATGAATAAAACAGACGCAGTGAATTAAACTTATAGTGCGCCTTATTTATTTCATCAGCAACCCATTGGAATTTCAAAGACAATTATTTTAGTCGAGACCGCTCCAGTTGTATCATTTAAATATTCTA
Organism: uncultured Flavobacteriales bacterium; assembly: GCA_905480145.1. GTDB lineage: Bacteria > Bacteroidota > Bacteroidia > Flavobacteriales_D > Crocinitomicaceae > UBA4466. Next base: position 45,374 of record CAJQPA010000019.1, read on the forward strand.
TTTTAAAATAGATACGATTCATTCCAATCCCCAGTGGATATTCATTAGGTGACTTTACTTCCTTAACATGATCGGCCCACCTCTCACCGCAATGAATTTCTACCGCTTTAATTAATTCTGAAATATTCACATCAATAAATTGATTCCTCTCTTCTTCAGAATATGAATTTGTTTCTATTGTATCATTAAATATTTCTATTTCAGTCCAGTCAGAATTGTAATGTTTCCATTCAATCATGTCACAGTGTGGACCTTCGTTCATAATCGTGATACTATTCTCATAACTTTGAAATACTCTTATCCCACCATCCAACAATTGCTTAATTCTAATTTTCTTCCCTTCTATGGACGAGCTTAAATCAAGATATACAATTATTGTATCGCTATTCTGCTTATTCAAATCAACCTCATCGTTCCATATATCGATGGAGTCTACCATCAATTCAAATGTAACAAATTGCAATTCTAGCCTATTTTCTTCAAAAGTAAATTCAATAAGAGAATCTGAAACCTCCAAAGCATTTTCAATAATAATGGAGTCTGTTGGTTCAGGAACTGAAACAAATTCCACTATATTATCCATAGGAGTGTCTGCTTCTATTACTTGCGGATTACTGCAACTCAATAACAAAGAGAAGAGAATAAAAAATTTTAGCGTTTGAATAATCATACCATTTATGTTGAATTTAATACATGTTCTAATCTTTTCCACTTAAATGAAAAGAGCCGTTTCATTTTTAACCTTACTCATCACAAATGAACTATGAACATTACTTACATTTTTTATTGTCGAAATAGTATTTTTAATAAAATCACTATAAGCATCCAAACTAGGTACAATTACCTTTAGAATATAGTCATAATTACCTGCAATGTGAAAACACTCTATTATTTCTTCTACTTGAAGAATGTCATTTTCAAATTTAGACAATAAACTTTGTTCATGGGTTTGCAAAGTTATGTGGCAAATTACAGTTACAGATTTATTGACTACTTCTTGATTTAAAATAGCAACATACTTTTCGATAACTCCATTTTTCTCAAGTCGTTTGATCCGATCATACGTAGGAGTAATTGACAAACCTATGTTTGCCGCTATTTCCTTTGTTTTCAGGGAAGAATCGTGCTGTAAAAGCATTAATATCTTTTTATCAAGAGGGTCTAAATTCATAATTATCAGTAAAAAAATCTAAAATTGGCTTTCGTGAGCACTCTGTAAAGATATAAAATCTTTACATAATTTAAAATACAGTTTTATCATCTATTTTAATCCAAAATTTACCATATAACAATTGTTCGGCTGTATATTTACAGCTAAATAAATTGAAGGATGAAGGATTATATAGTAATAGGTGCAGGTCAAGCTGGAATGTCAATTTCCTATTATTTATCTAAAAATGAAAGTGATTTTTTGGTGGTTGATGCCAATAAAGAAATTGGAGCACCCTGGCTAAAAAGGTGGGATTCTTTAAAGTTATTTACGGCTACAGAATATAATCACCTACCAGGACTAGATTTCCCTCATCCCAAAGGCTACTATGCCAACAAGCACGATGTCGCCAATTATTTAAAAGCCTACGTTGATAAGTTTAGCATTCCGATTGATTTTGACCAGAAAATAAAAGGATTAAAAAAAGTGGATGATTATTTCATTTTAGAAAGTGAAAACAAAACATACAAGGCGAAGAATGTAATAATAGCTACCGGTCCTTTTCATACCCCATTCACACCAAAATTTCATCAAAAAATAGCTTCCGATGTAATCCAAATTCATAGCGAAAACTACAAGAGCCCTAATCAATTGCAAGATGGAGATACATTGGTGGTTGGAGCAGGAGATTCAGGAGTTCAAATTCTTGATGAAATCGCCGGGACAGGAAAAAAGGTTTACTTCTCAGGAAATACAAATATAAAATCGATACCTCAAGAAATATTAGGTAAAACACTTTGGTGGTGGTTTTCTAAAATTGGTTTTTTATCTGTAAACAAATACTCTTGGATAGGAAAAAAACTAAGTTCAAGCGGACAACCCATTATTGGAACAGATGTAAAATCACTCTTCAAAATGCCAAACGTAGAATGCGTTGGGCGGTCCTTAGATGCAAATCAAGAAAAAATAGTGTTTGAAAAGAAAGAAATTTCATCAATCAAGAACATTCTTTGGGCTACGGGTTTTAAGCCAAATTTCAATTGGATAGAGAACCTAAAATTGGATGAAGACAATTACCCTAAAAACTATAGAGGAGTGAGTGATATTGAAGGACTCTACTTTTTAGGGTTGCCATGGTTATATACTAGGGGTTCTGCGACATTAGGCGGCGTAAAAAAAGATGCTAAATATTTAAACGATTTTTTCAAAAGACGAAAAGTTTAAAATGAAATAGAAATGAAGTGATTTAAAAGTGATTGCTATGAAAAAAGTATTTAAAGGGATAGAGAAAAAAAGAGAGTCTGGTGAATTTTGGCTAGATCAGTTGAAGAGAAAAAGAAATGAAGGACCATTTCTATCTTCCAAACGATATACTGGATTCAGTGAATCAACCAAGTCTGTTCATGCGGGACAATATAATGACCCCACCACGAACGCTTTAGGAACCCCTATTTTTCAATGCTCAACTTTTTCTTTAAGTGAAGATAAATACCAAGCAATCTCAGAAGGTCGAGGGAGAGATGAATTTATATACACTCGATATGGTAATCCATCCCAATGGAGTGTCCAAGAAAAATTATCTTCCCTTGAAAATGCAGAAAGTTCAATTGTATTTTCATCTGGAATGGCGGCAATTTCTTCTACTTTATTGGCCATCTTAGACAAAGGCAGTCATGTAGTTTCTTCACGGGATATTTATGGCGGGACCTACAACTTTTTATACGAAGATTTAGATCGTTATGGAATGTCTGTATCATTCGCATCACCAACAGATATTGAAAGCATAGAGGCCGCAATTCAGGAGAACACCGCAGTTTTATATTTTGAAGCTTTAACGAATCCTTTGTTAAAACTTATCGACATTGAAGAAATAGTTAAACTAGGAGCGAAATACAATTTAAGAGTAATAATAGACAACACCTTTTTGACACCATATAATTGTAAACCACTAGATTTGGGAGTAGATTTGGTAGTCAATTCTGCCACAAAATACTTAAATGGGCATTCGGATTTAATTGGCGGAACAGTATCAGGATCAAGGAAATTAATTGACAGAATCTGGCCGCAATTATTAAAAAATGGAGGTTCAATGGATCCCCATGCATGTTTTTTGTTAGAAAGAAGTTTAAAGACGTTCGCTTTGCGAATGAGGGCACATAACGCTAATGCTTTAGATTTAGCGAATTATTTAGAGCATCATCCACGAATAAAAAAAGTATACTATCCAGGTTTAAAATCCCATAAACAACACGAGCTTGCTAAAACTCAGTTAAAAGGTAAAAACTCCGGTATGATTAGTTTTGAGATTGAAGGAGGTGACGAAAAAGCACATGCCTTAATGGAGCATTTAAAACTCGCTATTGAAGCCACAAGTCTTGGTGGGGTTGAAAGCCTCATCTCATTACCCTATAACACTTCCCAAGCTTCATTAACAAAAAAACAACAAGAAAAGATTGGCATTAATGAAGGGCTTATTAGATTATCTGTCGGTATTGAAGACATTGAAGATTTAATAAGAGATTTTAAACAAGCTATAGAACAAATTTTTTAAACCAAAATAAAATGTTAAACAATATCAACATTGCTGGATTGAGCGAATACGCTAACGAAGTAAAAGAAAACAACATAGAAGGAAAAGCTTCTTATGGAGTCGTTTTAGATTGGATCAGTGGAACCAAAACAAAAGTAAAAACAAAGAATATGATTCTAGGAAATCATAAACTGGTCAGAGATTTTGAGTTTACAATAGATGAACCTGCTCAACTTTTGGGGGTTAATTGTGCTCCAAATCCTGCGGAATATATGCTAGGAGGATTAGCTGGATGTATGGCGGTTACATTTATGGCAGGCGCTACTTTGATGAATATTGAAATTGATCAATTACAGTTAGAAATTGATGGCGAATTAGATTTAAGAGGCTTTTTAGGAATCGACAAAGACATCGATTCGGGATTCCCAGAGTTAAACTTTATTTTCAATGTAAAAGGGAGTGGAACTCAAGAGCAGTACAACACTTTAATGGAAAGAGTAATGAAGCATTCTCCCAATTTTAATACGATAAAAAATGAGGTCAAAATGATTGGTGAATTAAACGATTAATATATACTTAAGAGAGAGACAATTACAATACTTTAATTAATTATTGGGGTGTTGAATCAATTTCTTGAGAAGAATCTCTTATTAATTGTTCCCTTTTTTCATATTTCGATATTAGTTTTTGATTGGGTAAATCATCTTCATACCAAATTATATTTTTTCCGAATGTCCCCGAAAGTCTCTTAAAAAAGCCTTCCCTTTCTTTTATAGATTCAAAATGTAAACTAATGGCTGAACTAGATATGATTGTTGGATCAACTTTATTTTGCGTTTCTACAGAATCAAAAACCGCTGGTAAAAAATCAATTGGCAGCTCATGTACCAACACAAATTTTTTCATTGATTTACTTTGAAATTCATCTGTGGTGAGCGCGATTTTTTTGAATTCATTTTGTTTAGCAATGCGATAAGAATTGTAGACGTTTTCAACACTATGTTCAGCCATCGTTTCTAGAAAAATATTTTCACTAGGAACTCCCAATTCAATAGCATAAAGGGCCATAATTTTAGCTTCTACAAATTTAGAATAAACAGAGGATCCGGAATAGATAATGTTTTTTGCATAGCCGTTTTTGTATAAATAAACCGACCAATAAACACGCAAACTCATTTTACTACTCCATGTATCTCCGTCAAAAGGAATACCAGGGACAATTATTGCATCATATGGTTGCGCGAGTGGAATCTCTAAAAGATTTATGTTCGGTATTTTTCTAGACATGCCACAACTGGCCAAAAACAAGATCAAAATAATAAGAGTTAGAATCTGTTGCATTGCATTTTGTTACTTAGTTGAAAACCTTTTTCAAATTCTGTGATGTTTTTATTCTACTAATTGCGAATAGAATGTCTCAGTATAAAAATCAATTCGATTATATAAATCACTTCAATTCCAAAAGGTTTTCCACCCCTACAAATCGCTCTGCGGTAAAACCTTCTGCGAATTTCATTCCAGCTGGACGTCCCATTTCCATCATTCGTGCTTTGATAAAAGTTATAAAATCTTCTCCAGAAATAGGTGTTATTGGTTCTTTTGAATCTGGGTTATAGAATTGCGTTTTAAATGCTTGAATTGCTGCTATTTTTCTATCTAAGAAAGGCGTCACATCTACAACAAAGTCAGGCTTGATATAATAATCTTGAATATAATGATAAACGGCTTCTGGTCGATGATGGTCCTGTGGAATATTATTCCATTCAGTTTCAATCTTACGCAAACCAGATAAAAAGCATGCTTCAGAAACCAACTGACTTCCTTTTCCATGATCAGGATGACGATCATTAATTGCATTTGCCAAAACAACTTTTGGACGAAAACGTCTTATTTGCTCAATGACCAAGCGCTTATTTTCTTCATCACCTTGAAACCACCCATCTCTCATTTTAAGATTTTCTCTAAAGTGAAGTCCCATTATTTTAGATGCATCCGCTGCTTCAGTATATCTTGTCTCTTTTGTGCCTCGAGAACCCAGTTCACCTTGCGTTAAATCAATAATAGCAACTTTTGATCCAGCTTCAATATGTTTCATTATGGTACCTGAGCACGATAATTCTGCATCATCTGGGTGGGCCGCAAAAACTAATATATCTACTTGTTCTATCATTACTCCATCAATTCATTATTCATCATTCTTTTGTATTGTGCGTTTCTAATCGCAGCAATAACGGTAAAAACAACAAAGACTAAGATAGTATAAATAACCCACATCGGTAATCTCTTTAAACCTTCTCCCTGAGCATAAGAATGTAATCCAGTCAACCAGAAATTAACGCCAAAGAATGTAAACAATATTGAAACATACCCCCACATCGAAACTACACTGAATAAAAACTTACCCTTCAACGCTGGGATATACCTAAGATGCAATATGACTGCATACACCAATACAGCAACTAGGGCCCAAGTTTCTTTCGGGTCCCATCCCCAATACCGACCCCACGATTCATTCGCCCAAATACCTCCAAGAAAAGTCCCGATAGTCAGCATAAACAATCCTATTGTCATTGACATTTCAGAAACATAACGCAACTCACTAATGTTTAAACTAACAATTTTACCATTGTTCTTATTTCTGAAAATATACAGAACCAGATTTAACATCCCAAGAATAAATGAAATACCCAATGGCCCATAACTTCCTGTTATGATTGCAACATGAATCATCAACCAATATGACTTAAGTACTGGCTGCAGCGGTGTAATTTCGGGATCCATTAAATTCATTTCCGTTACGAAAATCATTAGAAAAGCTAGAATTGCCGCACCTGCAACTATCACAGCATTCTTTGGGGAGAATAACAATCCAAAAAGCATTGAAACCCAAGCAATAAAAATCACAGCCTCATAACCATTACTCCATGGGGCGTGGCCCGAAATCATCGCTCTCAAATAAACTCCATACCCGTGATAAATAAAACCAAGAGCAATGAAACCAATCAATACTTTAACGAGCAATTTAATACCGCTCTGAACTTTTGATTTTGCATTAACAAATATTTTTATGAAGAAGGTCAATAGCAATAAACACCCACCATATAAGTATACATTTTTGGCAGTACCGAATATATCATTCTCCGTGAATTTAATCTCCCTTTCAACATCCCCTTCAGAAGGAACAACCTCCTTACTGACCTCTCTTTGAAACTCTTTTAGCTCTTTCAAATAAAATTCCGCTTTCTCATATTGTCCAGTTTTTGAGGCATTCGATAAATTTTGTAAATAATTCAAGCCTTTCATGGTTGCCACAGAATCATTTCCTTTAAAGGCCATCATCATAGGATCCACCCATGTATTATTGGGGTCATTTTTAACAGGAATGATTCGCATATAATTCCAGTTAAATATCTGTTGAATTACTTGAAAACGCTCGACGAGCTTAATCAACTTCTTATCATATTCACCTCTATCTACGTCCTTCCTTTGATGCGCTATTTCATAGTCATCTGTCAATTTAAAATTATCATTCTCGTCTATTAAATCATTATATGAAATGTACTTCCCATCCATTCCTAGTTTTTCTCGTAATTCTGATTTATAAGAAACATAAATAACCTTTTGATTTGCCCAATGTTCTTGATACATGTGCATGCTCATTATAGTTTGAACAGCATTGTTTCCTTCGTAGATTTTTGAACGATTTAGTTTCCGCAGTAATTGGTCCGCCAAGGAATGTAAAGGAATAATTCTCCCTTTGATATCTTGCACTAGCAAACTTTCAACTTCTTCAGAATGCTCTTTAGACATTATTTCAAAAGTGATCTCTTTTTTCTTTTCAGAAGCTAGATCCTGAACCTCAGTATTAGTTTCATGAGAAGAATGATCGTGTCCGTCATGATCTGAATGGTCATGCTGAGCACTAACGCCAAAAGAAAGAAAAGCAAACCCGATGAATATACTGTAATACTTCATTTTCTTATCTGATATTTTTGTTAGCATTCTAGCCAAATCTCTAAATCTTCCATTTGCAGAGAACAGAGAGAAAACCATCCCTATTGCCATTATCAAATATCCCAAATATGTGATGTTTGTCCCCCACCAATCATGATTAACACTCAATCTTGTTCCTTTCTCATCAGGATCATAACTAGATTGAAAAAATCTATAACCACCATAATCTAATACATTATTCATGAAGATTCTTTGCTCTTTTCTCAAGTTGTTTTCCTCATCAATTATCGTTACCTCGCTTGCAAAAGAAGATGCCATATCAGAGCCTGGGTATTTATCCAATTGAAAATCTCTACATTCAATTGAAAAAGGAACTTTCATTCTTCGAGCTCCATACTCCATTTCATAAGTAAGTCCCGCAAAATTAAAAACAACGTGATTAGGAATCACACCTTGTCCGCCTTCTAGCTCAACAATTTTACTTTTTTCTCCATCTGTCAATTTTACAGTAAGATAGGTGCTTCCTGTATTTTTCTTTTCTGCTTGTAATCTAACTTTTTTGGTGTGTTTTTTTACACTTTTGAAAACAAATTGCTGTTCTCCAACCTGATAAAGCATTCCTGTTTGAAACGCTACAAGCGTATCCATTGGAATAACTTGATACAATGAATCAGCAACTCCTGTTTGTCTATTCTCTTTAGTCATTTGTGACATTGGCAGATAGCGCATCGGATGCTGCGTCTTTAACATAACTTTATTCCCTTTACGAAAAACATCAATTCCTGGCATTGAATTTTCTTTTTCAAACGACATTGCAATGTCACCTAACATTAAAAACTCACCCTCTGTCAAATATTGAGATTTCATTCCCCCAGCCACAATCTCCAGAGAGACTTGCGATATAGAATCATTGGTAACCAAGGAATCGATCATATTCTTTTTATAATCAACGTAAGAAATTGAAATTTGATTATCATGCTCTGGAAATGCAAAATTCTTTTCAAAATCATTGCTAACCAATGAATGATCTGTCATCATCATGGCGTGGTAATCAGTGTACTGTAATTTACCATCATTCACTTTATACCAAAGGTTAGCTTCAGCAGAAAAAATAACATCAGAACTTTCTCCTTCCCGTATAAGCATCATCCCCTCAAAGCTAAAGTATCGTGTTATTCCGGCACCCAAAAGAATTACAATGAAAGATATATGAAACATAAACATGGCGATTTTCTCTCTACCCCACATTTTATATCGAATGATATTCGCGATTAAATTTATTCCTAAATACACCAATAACAACTCAAACCAAAGAGCATTATAAACGATTATTCTTGCCGTATCTATGTCATATGCTGACTCAAGAAAGGTAGCAATAGCGATAGCCATTAGAAACACTATCATACTCAACGCCATCATTCGCATTGAAAAAAATGAACGAGCAAATTTTTCCATAATATTTAAATAAAGTTGTCACAAAGATAGTTAGTATAATTACTTGATAAGGTTAAGATTAAAATAACTTGTTAAAAAAGCATTAAAACAACTTCTATTAAAGTTCTTTTGATGCGATAATTGTATCTTTGAAAAGAAATAAACTGAATCCCACTAATATGAACAAAGCCTTAAATATTGTCAAAAAAGCACCCGTAAAAATTCTAAAATGGGCAGGAATAGCTATTCTTTTATCCGTCTTAGCAATTTTCATTACGTTATACTTCTTCAAAAATGACGTCAAAGATATGGTCATTGATGAGGTGAATAATTCTTTAAATGCAGAATTAAGTTTGGGAGATTTTGATTTGACCTTCTTTAGCACCTTCCCAAATCTTACTTTAGAATTAGGAGAAGTTAAATTACAGGGAGTCGAAGAGTTTGAAGGTGTAACTTTGGCAGACATTAAATTACTGCAAGCCCATGTAGGTTTTTGGGGCTTAGTTTCTGGTGGCGAAATAAAAATCGATGAAATTCATATCAATGAACCAAAATTTGATGTGCGAGTTCTTCAAAATGGAAAGGCTAATTTTGATATCGCCAAATCGGAAGAAGAAAAATTGGCTAACAATGAACCAATTGAAGAGTCAAACTTTAAGTTATCCCTAGATGAATACAGTATATCTAATGGCCAAGTTACTTATCAAGATGAGCCTGGAAATATGCATGCGAAAATTGTCAATCTTAACCATAATGGTTCTGGAGATATGACAGCAGATATTATTGACTTTAAAACAAAGACATCCATGGATGAATTGAGCTATGATATGGGTGGAGTATCTTATTTTAATAAAGTCAAAACAGATATGTTAATTAATTTGTTGATGGAATTCAAAGAGAACGATTCTAAATTCACATTGAAAGAGAATGAAATTAACTTGAATGCTGTAAAACTATCTTTCAATGGTTTTTACCAAATGCTTGAAGATCATGATGAAATTGATTTTAAACTAGATGCTCAGAAAACTTCTTTCAAAGATTTATTATCATTAATCCCAACCTTTTATAAATCTGGTTACGAAAAAATGATTTCAAATGGTTCATTATCTATTGCTGCAATGACTAAAGGACGAATCGACGAAACAAACTTACCAGCTTGGGATGCAAACCTTAAAGTAGCTAATGCATCAATCAACTATCCAGATTTACCAGGTAAAATTACAAATGTTCAATTGATTGCAGGATCTAAGTTCCCTGGAGGATCAAATTTAGATTTAATGACTTTGAACATTCCTAAATTTCATGCGAACTTGTCTGAAAATACAATAGATGTAAAATTAGCAATGCGTCAAATTATGTCAGACCCTTTGATTGACTCTAAAATCATCGCAAACTTGAACCTTGCGACTTTAAAAGATTACATTCCAATGGCAGAAGGAGAATCTTATTCTGGACTGCTAGATGCCGACGTTATCATTAAAGGAAAAATGAGTGATTTGGACAAGAATGACTTTGAGAAATTCACAGCAGAAGGAGAATTAGCGCTATCTGATATGATTTATGAATCTACCGACGTTCCGGCGCCAGTGAACATTGAGAAAATAAAATTTACATTCTCCCCAAGTAATCTTCAAATGAATGAAATGAAGGCGACGATGGGGAAATCTGATTTTGCAATGAATGGTAAAATTGACAATTATCTCGGATACATGCTTCGTGATGAAGTATTAAAGGGTGATTTTGATTTCTCTAGTAACACTTTAGATTTAGACGAATTAATGCCGGCTTCCGAGGTAAGTTCAGAACCTGCTACGGAAACAACAGTTACAGAAACAACAGGAGAATCAGAGCCTGTATTAATTCCAAAAAACATTGATTTCAGATTAACATCTTCAATTAACGATGTGAAATATGATGGTCTTTCTATTAAAAATGTCAAAGGAATTGTAGTCATGAAAGACGAGGTGGCAACTCTTGAAAATATTACCATGAATACGATGGGCGGAGAAGTTGGGATAAAAGGAAATTATAACACTCAAAACCATAGCCAGCCAAAAATGAATTTTGGATATACCTTAAAGGATGTTGACATTCACGAACTATCAACGAATTTCATTACCGTAGAAAAAATGGCCCCAATCACTAAATATGCTCGAGGAAGAATCACTTCTGATTTTGAAATGGCAACGGATTTAACCGCTGGATTTGAGCCTATATTGACTTCGTTATCGAGTATTGGAAATGTTAATTCGAATAGTTTATCGCTTGAAGGTGTCAAGATTTTAGACAAACTTGGAAGTGTTACTAAGCTCAAAAGTTTATCTGCGCAAACGATCAAGAATTTCAAAACTGCTTTTAAAATTGAGGATGGAAAACTTCACACTTCACCTTTTGACTTGAAATTAGGGAAAATTGACACGGAAATGTCTGGCTTCACATCTTTAGATCAGAAAATGGACTATGACATGAAAATGAATGTTCCAAAAGAAGAAATTCCTGCTGCCATGATTAAAGAAGTAGAGAAAGCGATGAGTAAATTGAATTCACTTGTCCCAAACCTAAATGTTGCGAGCCTTCCCGATTTCATTCCAGTAAAAGTTAAAATGATTGGTGACATTAAAAGCCCTAAAATTACGACAGATTTTAAAGAAGCATTATTAAAAGCTACAGGAAGTATTAAAGACAACCTCATAGAATCGGTAACAGAAACAGTTAAGGATTCGGTAACATCTATTATTAATAATCAAGTTGAAGATGGCAAAGAAGAACTTGAAAAGCAGCGACAAAAACTTCTGGAGGATGCACAAAAAGAAGCTGATAAAATAATCGCTGAAGGTAAAAAAGCGGCCGATCTGGTTCGTGCAGAAGGAGACAAACAGGCTGCGGAATTAATTAAGCAAGCGGGTTCAAATCCAATTAAAAAGAGATTGGCTCAAGAAAGCGCAAAGCAAATTAAAAAATCAGCCGAAAACAATGCAGTAAAATTGGAGAAGGAAGCTCAGAAAAAAGCTGATTTAGTTATGGAGAAAGCAAGAAACACTAACATCAACTAAAGAAAGTATTTTAAGAAAAAAGCCCATGAGAAAACTCTCATGGGCTTTTTTTTGTTTCAATATCTAAAAAACACTAATTCACTTTGGCCAAATAGGCATCAACGTTACTTTGAATTCTTTCAGTAATATTTGAAGTATCCGATTTCTCAAATGTACGCCCCGTTATCTTTTCATACAACTCAATGTATCTATCGGTTACAACCTGCACAAAATCATCCGGCATAACGGGCATAACCTGCCCTTCTAGACCTTGAAACCCATTTTCAATTAACCATTGACGAACAAACTCTTTGGATAATTGTTTTTGCTCCTCTCCAGCTTTCTGACGTTCTTCATATCCATCTTTATAAAAGTATCGAGAAGAATCTGGGGTGTGAATCTCATCGATGAGAATAACTTTTCCATCTTTCATTCCAAACTCATATTTCGTATCCACAAGAATTAATCCTTGCTCAGCAGCCATCTCAGTTCCTCTTTGAAATAATGCTCTGGTATATTCTTCCAATTGAATATAAATATCTTCTGGCACAATTCCTTGAGCTATAATATCTTCACGAGAAATATCTTCATCATGCCCTTCTTCCGCTTTTGTTGCTGGTGTAATAATCGGTACTGGAAACTTATCATTTTCAACCATACCCTCGGGCATTGGCACACCACAAAGTTCGCGCTTCCCAGCCTTGTATTCTCTTGCTGCATGTCCTGACATGTAACCGCGGATGACCATTTCCACACGGATAGGCTCACAAGCAATGCCTACAGCAACAGAAGGATCTGGAGTTGCAATTAACCAATTTGGAACAATATCTTCAGTTGCTCTTAAAAACATCGTTGCCACCTGATTCAAAACTTGTCCTTTGAATGGAATACCTTTTGGCAAGATATGATCAAAAGCAGAAATCCTATCAGATGCCACCATTACCAATTGGTCATTCTCTAGAGTATATACATCTCGAACTTTACCATTGTATTCATTGATTTGACCTTCAAAATGAAATTTGCTATCTATAATTGCTTTCATGTTCTCGTGTGTAATTTTTAATATTATGATTTTCCGTTTCCAGACTCTTTCTTTTCAACTTCACTAAAAGCATCAATAACTTTCTTCACTAGACTATGACGAATAACATCAGATGTCATCATTCTCACTATTCCAATATCATCTATATCTTTCAAAGCATCAATCGCATATGGTAACCCTGACTTTTGTCGATGCGGCAAATCTATTTGTGACATATCACCAGTAATAATAAATTTTGCAGTCATCCCCATACGAGTCAAAAACATTTTCATCTGCATTGTTGTCGTATTTTGAGCCTCATCCAAAATAACAAATGCCTTATCTAATGTTCGCCCCCTCATAAATGCTAATGGTGCAATCTCTATGATACCAAATTCTATCATGTCTGCTAATTTCTCAGCTGGAATCATATCTCTCAATGCATCGTATAAAGGCATCATGTAAGGATCTAGTTTTTCTTTTAAATCTCCAGGTAAAAAACCGAGATTTTCTCCAGATTCAACAGCAGGCCTAGTAAGAATTATACGTTTTACTTCTTTTGCTTTTAATGCGCGAACCGCTAAAGCCACAGCAGTATATGTTTTGCCGCTTCCTGCAGGACCCACTGCGAAAACCATGTCTTTTTCATTGACTAAGTTCACCAATTTCTGTTGATTCGCAGTGCGGGCGCTAATTTTTGTTCCATGATTACCGTGCAGAATAATTTCCGAAGCATTTTCGGTATTAAGCAAATTATGACCACCATCCGTCATTAAATTTTCAATATTATTTTCTGTCAACTTATTGAACTTATGGAAATGACGAAGAATTAAATCAAACTTATCTGTGAAAGATTTTGTTTCACTCCCCTCTCCACTGACGGTCACAATATTGCCCCTTGCAATGATCTTCAATTTTGGGAAAAATGATTTTATATAGTCCAATTTCACATTTTGAACTCCGAATAACTCAGCGGGATTTAGCCCCTTGATTACAATCTTCTTTTCCAACAATTGTCTTTTTTATTTAGGGAATTCAAAATATCAGTGAATTAACCTTATTTTTGATACAAAAATAGAACTATTTAGATATTTTCGTAGGTATAAGATAGCTGATTTTATTCACAATGGCAATAATAACATTAACAACAGACATGGGATCAAATGATCACTATGTAGCATCTTTAAAAGGTGCTATTCTCAAAGCCATTGAGAACCCTCACATTATTGATGTTACGCACGAAGTCAGACCTTTTGATACGGCTGAAGCTGCTTATCATGTCAGTTCTTGTTATAAAGACTTTCCAGATGGAACCGTTCACTTAATTGGAGTAGACAGTGAGCCAGTTGTGAACTTTGGTGGATCGGACGGATGTTTCCCTTCCATTTTAGAGTTTCACAACCAATATTTTGTTTGCAATGACAATGGCTTTTTTGGTGTTTTTCTTCAACAGAATAAAGCACAATCATTTTGGAGAATCGATGATGTTTTATCCAATCCAAAACTATTCAAATTCCCAACAAAAAACATGCTTGTTGGCGCTGTGACCTCAATTATTAATGGGACTCCGTTAAACGAAATAGCATCTCCTCAAGAAAGTTTCCGAAATGCATTGGCTTATGTCGCTACTTCAGAAACTAATTTGATCAAGGGGCATGTAGTGCATTGCGACAGTTATGGAAATGCAATCACCAACATTCATAAAAGTTTATTTGATCGATATGGGAAGGACATTCCTTTTATCATTCGCTTTAAGAAAAGTGACTACTTCATTGATTTTATTTCAATATCATACAATGAGGTTCCTCCAGGAGAAAAAGTTGCTGTATTTAACTCAAACGATTTATTAGAAATTGCCATTAATCGCGGTGCTAGTAAAACCAATGGTGGTGCTCAGCAATTATTTGGACTCAATAAAAACGATGTGGTTCGAGTAGAATTTACTCCCAAAGGCTCTAAAGAAACTATTGAAGATTTATTCTCATGATTACACGGATTGTAAAATTGGAGTTTGAAGAAAGTAAGACCGAACAGTTTATTATTTTCTTCGATACGATAAAAAACAAAGTCAACTCTTTTCCAGGTTGCAATGGGATGCGTCTTCATCGAGATCTGGGCAACCCAAATATAGTAATGACCTATAGTAATTGGGATTCTCAAGATAGTTTAGACAAGTATAGAGAGTCAGAAACTTTTGGTCAAGTTTGGCCCAAAATCAAACCATGGTTTGCTAATAAACCAGAAGCTTGGAGTGTTTCAACATACTTTGATGGGTTTGATTCTAAATAGCTGAATCAACGGTTTCTTAAATAAGTCATAACGTTTACTAAAAGAAGTAACTACTTCATCCATTTACCGTTGTTCTTTTCAAATGAAATCTTATTTTTGAACATTAATTGATTCTATACAGCAACACATTCAATGAGAGCATTATATTTTAAAGAAATTCGAAGCTTTTTAAGTTCAATAATCGGGTATGTTTTCATACTCATTTATTTGATAACTTCTGGAATTATGCATTGGGTAGCATCAACAGATGCAAATTTATTAGAAGGAACAGAGGCAGATCTTATTCCTTTTTTTAATTCTTCTCCTATCATTTTTCTCATTCTAATTCCGGCAATTACCATGCGTTCTATTGCCGAAGAAAGAAGAACAGGAACAATGGAGCTGTTATTTACAAGACCCATATCGGATGTAAAAATATTATTAGCAAAATATTTCGCTAGTGTTACGTTAATGTTAATTGCGATTCTACCTACCTTCATTTACTACTATTCAATGATAAGTTTATCTCAAGAACCAGATACATTTGACCATGGAGCAACGATAACTTCATATTTAGGGTTAATTTTAATTGGGTCTAGTTTTGTTGCTATCGGAATTTTTACATCTTCATTAACTAGCAGTCAGATAGTTGCATTTATCCTAGCCCTTTTCTTTTGCTGGATATTAATGCCAGATATCGGAGGGATTGCTCTTCTTGGCTCATACAACTTGATGGGGTCCTTCGATTCAGTAATTCAATATTTTGGAATGAGTTACCATTACAGCGCCATTCAAAAAGGAGTGATTGATAGCAAGAATGTTATCTACTTCTTATCGGTCAATGCAGTATTCATATACGCTGCATTAACAGTTGTTAAATCTTTAAAAAAGTAAAACATGGCTGAAAAGAAACAACTTATCAAAGGATTGTACAATTGGGTGCTACTTGGAATTATAATTGTTAGTTTAATTCTGATTAACATTATTAGTTCTTTTGTTTATAAGCGTTTTGATACAACGAGCGATCAAAGGTATTCACTCTCTGAAGGAACTATTGAATACCTAGAAAACTCTGAAAACTTTAAAACGAGATTGAATCTAAAAATATATT